>JBGANQ010000035.1:0-79396 GCA_044222245.1 Polyangia bacterium
AAAGCAGTGGTGATGAACCGCTCGGCTTCATCGAAACGAAGCTGCTTCTTGCCGCGGTTGGGGCGACCGATGGGCTGGATGTTGGCGAAAGGGCTCTCGCAGATGTAGCCCTTGCCAACCGCCCAGCGAAACAGTGCCTTAGCGAACTTGAGATAAGCCCGGTGGGTAGCAGCGCTGAGCAATCGGCCCGTCTTGCGGGTCGGCGTTTGCACTATGTGTTCGTAGAGCGCAGCGGCGCGGGAGGGGGTCATCTTACTCAGGTCTGCATCGAGCGCATCGCCCATACATCTGTGAAGTACGGTCCGCTGCTCGTTGGCAGTGCGCGCGCTGCATAAGCCTCGCTGCACCTTGTGCTCCAAATAGGCATCGATAACTCGACGTAGCAAGCGACCCGTGGCAGATAACGGGAGCTCGCGTGAGGCTGCCCTGATGGCGGTCAGCGCCTCTTTCTTGGTCGGATAGTAGAAATCGCGCTGTCCGGTCGCCTCACAGATGCGGATACGAAAGCGCGTACCGCCGCGCTCGGAGTAAGGTCCTTTGACCCGGGGCGGAGCTTTAGAGCGCGCCATTGTAGCCTTCGGTGCTATCATCGCCGATTGAGCCATGGTCCCTACAACGATCACCGAGGAGACAAGCAGCATACGAGCGGAGCATGGGGCCTCCAGAAGAGATGCGCTGCCGACGGCTCACAGGGCGCGCATGCGGGGTTGAGCTCCTCAGACCTGGTCTGCCGTCGATATCGAACCTGGGATGGCAACCTGTCCGCAAGCCGCCCCGACGAAGTGCGGACGGAATCCCCTGGCAGCTCACTCGAGAGCGACTGTCCCGAGCGTAAAGACACCCAGGATAGTTTTCGTCGGTGAGGCGAGAAAACGTACGGGCTGCGGGCACGATGCGAACAGATTCGCGATGGAGCTCTTGTCAGGTGAGCGAGCCGCAGAGTCTCCTGTTTGGGGTGCGGCCCCGCGTGCGAGCTGGCCCGCCGTCCGGACAGCGGTGTTTGCTGCCCTAGAGACTTCGCGCGGTGTAAGCTTTAGATCATGTCGATCCGGATCTGGCCGCATCAGGTCTTGGGAGCCTTGGGCGGGCTGCTCCTCGCGGCGTGCGGCTCCCTCCCTGCCTCGCGTCCCGCTAGCGGGGCGGCGCCAGTGCAGCCTCGCCCCGCACCTGCGGCGACCCCGGCCTCCGGTACTAACCCCTCCATCCAGGCCTTGCCCGTTGGCGATATGACGAGCTTCCCAGTCTGGAGCGCTCCCAAGCCCCCGGTGTTGCCAGGGCAGCCTTATGGCTTGTATCTCGTCGAGTGCACGGTGACGGACGTCCCCGGCGGCAAGAGCTCGCGCTGCGCGGAGCGGACCTCGCACCTTGACCCCCTGGAGCAGCCCTGGGTCGACCGACTTAGCCAGTGTTTTCGGCTGAAGCGCCGCAAGTTCGCCGGAGGGCCGAGCGCGCCCGCGGATGCTGACGCCTTCCGCCTGGTCGTCACTCACACCACGACCCTCATCGATCAGGTCGTAGTGTCTGGCTGCGAGTCGGCGCGCGGCCGCCCGTGCGATCCGATTGCCAGGAGAACGGGCAAGCGGGTTCCCCAGACGGTCACGACGAGCTCGCTGCTGTCGCCGGAGGGCGGTCAGCTGGGGGCTACGCAGCTTGACGGGGCGGTGAGCGTGTTCTCGCCGGAGCCCTTGGTCTTCTTCTTCTTCGCGCCCCTTTATCCCGGCCGGGGCGGCGAGCTTTTCTTGGACGAGCGGTTCGCCTACGACCCGAGCGCTCCCGAGGAGAAGCTCCGGGCTCTCGGGCAGCGGCTCGAAGCGCTCGGTGCCGCGACCGAGGTCGAGGTCGTACGCGCCGCCGTAGCCATGGACCGGGCCTGGCTGGCCGCGCGACTCAAGGACAGGCGGCTCATCGCCGCCGCGGCTGCCGAGCTCCATGGCTTCGTCGACCGCCGGAGGCTCGGGGATGCGCAGGCGACCAGCACTTCAGGCGGGCAGTACGTGCGCGAATATGTCGAGCGGCTCCTGGAAGTCCTGCGTCAGCTCGATACTGGCTCGCTGCTGCTGGAAGACCCCTGCAGCGCCGCGGCGCATCGCTGATCTTCCCGATACAGCCCGTAACCGACAAAGCGGACGCGCAGCCGATCCAGGCGGTTGCTGCGGAGCGTTACC
Source organism: Polyangia bacterium (assembly GCA_044222245.1). Classification (GTDB taxonomy): domain Bacteria; phylum Myxococcota_A; class Polyangia; order Palsa-1104; family JAEUJZ01; genus CALFML01. The sequence goes on from JBGANQ010000035.1 coordinate 2,166, forward strand.
GCGCCGGTTGGCTGCCGCTGCGGCTTCATGTTAGGAGTTCTCGGTGAACGATGCGCTTCGTCTTCAGGCCCAGGCGGCGCGGCGCGAGCTCACGGCGGGCCGCCTGCGCGGCGCGGCGCTCTACGACCGCTTGCTCGCCGTACCCGCGGCCGAGCGCGAAGCCTTCGCCGATGAGCTGCTTGGACTGCCCGAGCCGCCGCCCGACATCGCCGATCTGCCGCGCGGCGCCGTCCCCTATCTGCCGGCCGGAGTGGACGAGATCCTCCACATGGTGCGGGAAGCGCCGCTGCGCGAAAGTGACCAGCTTTTGGACCTCGGCTCGGGGCTGGGACGGGTGGTCATCCTGGCCCACCTGCTATCCGGGGCGCACGCTTGCGGCATCGAGCTGCAGGAGCCGCTGGTCCGCTGCGCCAAGGACTGCGCCGCCGAGCTTGCGCTCACTCAAGTCGCCTTCATCCACGGCAACGCCGCCGAAGCCGCGCTGGATGGGTCGGTCTTCTTCCTGTACTCCCCCTTTGGCGGCGAGACGCTGACCCGGGTCGTCCGGCGCCTGGAGGCGGTGGCGCGGCGGCGCCCGATCATCGTGTGCGCGGTCGGGCTTGAGCTGCCCGGCGAGCCGTGGCTGCGGCGGCGGGAGACTGCAAGCCGGGCGCTCGCCCTATACGACTCCTGCATACCCGCGGTGCCACAGCGCTCGCCCGGGCCCGACCCGCAGCAGCGCTGACGAGCGCCGTCCGTCCCGCAGGAGCCGCGGCCGAGAGTATGCGGCTGGCTGGCTGCGGAACACTCCCTCCTATTTCTCGCTCGGCACGGATATCTCCGAGCGCAATGTTCGCGCCGCTGCCGCGCCGCGCCTTGCTCATCCGCGCAGCGTCGCCGTCCGCTGCGGAATGTTCTGGGCGCGGCTGCTTGGGATTCGGCGCGCTCAAGCCGCGACACCGCCCGGTGGAGGGCATTTTTTCCGACCCGAGTAGGCGGTTGCGGTACACTAGGATGTTCTGCCGGAGTCACGGCTGGCCAAGCTACCGCATGACGTTCCAACCCGGACAGCAGCTAGGGTCGTATCGCCTCGTACGGCTCCTTGGGGCGGGAGCCATGGGAGAGGTGTACGAGGCGGTGCATGTGAGCATCTCGCGCCAGGTGGCGCTGAAGGTGCTGCATCCCCACCTGGCGCGCCTGCCCGAGGTCGGAGGGCGCTTCCTCAACGAGGCGCGGGCGGTCAACATCGTCCGTCACCCGGGGCTGGTCCAGATCTCGGATGTTGGCATGCTGCCCGACGGCACGACCTACATCGTCATGGAGTACCTGGCGGGCGAGACGCTGGGCAAGTACCTGGAGCGGCAAGACGGCCAGCTGCCGGTGCCGCAGATTCTGTACCTGGCGCACCAGATCGCGCTCGCGCTGGCTGCCGCCCATGAGAAGCACATAGTCCACCGCGACCTGAAGCCGGACAACGTCATGCTGGTGGGCGATGCGAACTTCCCCGGCCAGCTGCGGGTCAAGCTGCTCGACTTCGGCATCGCCAAGGTCGGGCGGGAGAACCAGCTGCCCGGCGATGGTGCGGTCAAGACCCAGGTCGGCAGCTTCCTCGGCTCACCGCTGTACATGTCCCCCGAGCAGTGCCGCGGCGCCGAGACCGTGGGGCCGCCCTCGGACATCTACAGCCTGGGAGTCATGCTGTACCTCATGCTCAGCGGCGAGCCGCCTTTTGTCGGTAGCTCGGTCGGCGTCATCGTCGGCATGCACATGTACCAGGCGGCGCCGCAGCTGCTCAACAAGGCCCCCAAGACGATGCCGCAGCTGGCGAGCCTGGTCGACAGCATGCTGCATAAAGATCCGGCGCAGCGACCCACGATGCAGCAGGTCGCGCGCGAGCTGCAGAGCTACCAGCGCGCCCTGCCGGGCCAGCCGCGCTCGGGCCAGCGGATGCTCGCCATTGGCGGCGTATCGGCGCTTATCAGCCTGGCCGCGCTGTGGGTGGTGCTGAGCACCAGCGGCATGACCGGCCACCGCGCGACCCCTGCCCGCAGCTGCAACGCCGCGGGCTTCTGCGCCGAGCCGCTGCCCCCCGACATCGGCCGCCTGCGCTCGCTGGCCGCGTTCTCCGAGAGCGACGTCTGGGCGTGCGGCGATCCGGGCGTCCTTATCCACTACAACGGAGAGAGCTGGCAGCTTGTCCGTAAGGGTCTGGGCAACCGCCTGCACCAGCTGTTCGGGCTCAGCGCGCGGGACATCTGGGTGGTCGGCGACAGCGGCACCCTGCTCCACTTCGACGGCAACAGCTGGCAGCAGGTGGCCGGGGTCAGCCCCGCCTACCTGACCGGCATCTGGGGACCGCAGCCCGACGACCTGTGGATTGTCGGCAAGACCTACGCCGAGCAGGGGACGCTCCTGCACTATGATGGCCACGGCTGGCAGCCGGTGCCAAGCGGCACCAACCAGACGCTGCTCACCATCTGGGGGGCGCGCAAGGATCGCATCTGGGCGGCCGGCAACCAGGGGACGCTGGTGCACTACGATGGGGTCGCCTGGCGGGAGGTCTCTGGACTCAACACCACGGCGAAGCTGACCCAGGTGTTTGGCAGCGACGAGCGCAACGTGTGGGTGGTCGGCCACAGCGGCACCGCGCGGCACTGGGACGGCAGCACCTGGACGGCGCTGGAGATGGGGCGCTCGACCAACGTCAACGGCGGCTTCACCAGCGGCCCGCGGGAGGTCTTTTTCGTCGGCGATCTCGGCCTGGTCGCCCACTATGACGGCTCGCGCCTGGTCCCTCTGGACAGCGGGGTCACGAGCAACCTCAACGCCGGGGTCGGCCTGCGCGGTGAGCACGGGGTCCACCTGTGGGCAGTGGGCGCACCGGCCACTCTGCTCCATCGTTTGCGCTCGGCGGCAGGGCCATAGGGAGCGCCGCGGGTCCGTCTGGCCGGCCGGCCGCCGCTACCTGCAGGTGGCCGGTGCGACAGTCCTGAACAAACCGCCGGATTGACCAGCTACAATAGCGCGATGCCCGAGCGGTCCGCGGATCCGGAGCTCATGAAGGCTGCGTGCGCCCTGCTGGATGCCGGAGGCTCGCGCGGCACCGGATTCTTGTTGTCGCCAGAGCGCGTCTTGACCTGTCACCATGTAGTCAGATCTGCGGACGATGCACCCATCTTGGTCAGCTTCCCGCATGGTCAGTACCGGGCCAGAGTCGAGCTGGTGGACGCCGAGCATGACTGCGCCCTGCTGCGGCTGACCCAGCCGGTGCCGGCGGCAGACGCGCGACCTCTTCTGCTGGCCACCGAGCCTGCCGCCCGTGGCGCCGCCTGGGAGGGCTACGGATTCCCGGCGGCCACCGGACAGGCCGGGCTCCTCATCGAGGGGAGGATTCAGGACCCGTGCGGACAAGACCCGGCGCTGCGCCCGGCGGTAGTGCTGCGATCCAAAAATGTCACCGCTGGCAGCTGGCTGAGCGGCTTCTCGGGAAGTCCGGTTGTGGTAGGTGGCAGGGTCGTGGGTCAGATGCGCCAGATCATTCCCGATGCGCAGGGAGGCGCCCAGCTGGCTATCGTCTATGCGTGCCCGGCGATCTTCTTGCTCGACCTGGCCCGGCGGCGGCTGAGCGGGGGGCCGATGGGCGCTCGCCAGTCTCCTCCCGGTCAGGCGCCGGACCCGGCGGCGCGCCCGGTCTTCGCCGTCCCCCAGCCGCTCAATCCCAACTTCACTGGCCGCGAGCAGTGGCTGGTCGCGCTGCGGCAGCAGCTTCACGAGCGGCAGACCGTTGCCCTGTGGGGCTTCGGAGGAATCGGCAAGACCCAGACCGCGGTGGCCTACGCCCATCGTTATCGGCACGAGTATGCGGCGGTGCTATGGCTCCCGGGCGACTCTCCGAGCAGCCTGGAGCGCGGGCTGGTGGAGCTGGCGCGACCGCTGCTGCAGGCCGGGCGGCTGCGCGAGTCGCTGCTCGACAGCCAGGACCCGGCAGCGGTGCGGCAGGCAGTGGTTGAGCACCTGCAGCAGACAAGTGACTACCTGCTCATCTGCGATAACGTGGATCTGCCCGCCGCGCTGAAGCCGGTGTGGCCGCGCACGCTGAGCGGTCAGATTTTGCTCACCAGCCGCAGCCAGGATGTGAGGCGCCTGGGCGCGGTGGTGCTGGAGCTTGGCAACCTGTCGCTAGCCGAGTCGCAAGCGCTGCTCGCCCGCTGCTATCCGCCGCGCGGCAGCGAGGAAGAGCAGGCGCTCGGCGCCCTGGTGCAGGAGCTGGACGGCCTGCCGCTGGCCCTGGGCCAGGCCGCCGCCTATCTGACCCGACATCGCAGCCGATATGAGGCCTACCTGCGCGGGTATCGGCAGAAGAAGCTGCTGCTGTTAGAAAAGGGTCTGCCCGATGACGACTATCCCTACTCGGTGGCCTCGACCTGGGCGCTGAGCATCGAGCAGATCGAGCGGACCAGCCGCGCCTCTGCCGAGCTGCTCAAGCTCTGCGCCCTGCTGCAGCCGGACGCCATCCCCGAGGAGCTGTTCGCCGACCCAGTGCCCGCGCTGGGCGCCGTGCTAAGGGAAGCCCTGCTGGCCCAGAAGGATGATGCCCAGGCGCTGGATGAGCTGCTCGCGCCGCTGCTCTGCTATGCCCTGGTGCAGCGCGATCCGGACCAGCGTACGCTGTCGCTGCACCGGCTGGTGCAGCAGTCGCTCCTGCACCAGATGACCGAAGCGGAAGAGCAGCGGTGGGCCGGCGCTGCGGTGGCGCAGGTCAGCACCGTCTTCCCGCCCAGCTTGTTCACCGACTGGACCAAGGGGCGCCGGCTGCTGCCGCAAGCGCTGACGATGTTCGAGCACATCGAGCGCTTTGCCATAAGGGATCGCGTGGCCGGCCAGCTGCTCCACAACGCCGGGTACTTCCTGTCGACGCAGGCCCAGCACGCCGAGGCCGAGCTGCTGGTGCGCCGCGCGCTTTCGATCTTCGAGCAGGTGCACGGCGAGGAGCACCTGGACGTCGCCAGCGGCCTCAATACGCTCGGCGAGCTCCTGTACACCCGGGCCCCGCTGCAGGAGCTGCCGTCCGACTCGCAGACCCAGTACCTGGAGGCCGAGCTGCTGGTCCGCCGCGCGCTGACCATTCGCGAGGAAGCCCTGGGCGCCGAGCATCCCGAGGTCGCCAACAGTCTCAACAACCTGGCGGCCCTGCTGCAGCGGCGCGGCAAGCTGCCCGAGGCCGAGCAGTTCCTGCGGCGGGCGATGTCGATCCTAGAGGGGCGTCTTGGCGACCAGCACCCCGATGTCGCCCGGAGCTTCAACAACCTGGGTCTGTTCCTGCACGGGCAAGGTCAGCTCGCGGAGGCCGAGGAGCTGTATCGGCGCGCGCTGACGATCTGGGATCAGTCGCTCGGGCCCGAGCACCCAGCAATCGCCTACGTGCTGTGCAACCTGGGCTTGCTGCTCGAGGGCCAGCATCGGCGGACCGAGGCCGCGTCGCTCTACCAGCGAGCGCTGGCGATTCGCGAGAAGGGGCTGCCGGCCGACCACCCGCTTATCGAGCGGACGCGCCAGCGCCTGCAGCAGGTGACCCTGGCCGGTCCATGGCGCGAGCTGTCCAGCGATTGATGTAGCGCACCTGGACGGCGGCCCCACCCCGGGGGCTGCCCCCCATTGCCACCGCAACCCTTCCGCGGCGACCGACCCGGCAAGTTCTCCGGCGGAGAAACTGGGACGCCGATACCGAGCGTAAGGTCACCGAGCAGGCCCTGGCGGACTGCCGGCAGCGCCTGCGCGACCTCGGCCGCTCGCCGCCGCGGCTGGGGCTCGGGGGGCAGCGCGAGAGCGTGAAGCTGAACCTCGCCGAGCTCAAGGCGGCCGCGGCGGCGCAGCGGCGCAACGAGGAGCTGTATAGCGCCTTTGTCGAAAACTCGGACGACATCATCTTCCAGTGCAGCCCGCAGGGGCACGTCCTGTTTCTCAATCCGGCGGGCTCGCGGCTGTTCGGCTACCGCGCCGAGCAGCTGCGCCGACGCACCCTGTTCGAGCTCGTGCGGCCCGAGGTGCTCGACGCGGCGATGCAGCACTTGCAGCTCATCCTGGAGTCGCGGCAGCGCCAGACCGCCGAGTTCGCGGGGACGCTGGAAGGCCACCTGCGAGTCTTTTTCACCAGCGTCGTGCCGCTGTTCGACTCTGGCGGCGCCATCGAGTCGCTCATCGGCATGGCGCGCGATATCACCGACCAGCGGCGCACCGAGCAGGTGCTGCTGAAAAAAGAGATGATGCTGCGCGAGGCCGGGCGCATGGCGCGCGTCGGCGGCTGGGAGTGCGACCTGCGCGAGCTGACGCTGGTGCTGTCCGAAGAGGTGCATCGGGTGCTGGAGCTCCAGCCCGGCGCCGAGGTCTCTCTCGAGCAGGCGCTGGCCTGCCTACCTCCCGAGTCGCTGGCCGCGGTGTGGCACCTGGGCTCGCAGGTCAGCCCCGACAACCCGCGCAACGACCTGGAGATGCAGATCATCACCACCAGCGGTCGCCGCTGCTGGATCCGCGCCCAGTGCGAGGTCGTGTACGCCGGCGCCGAGCCGATCCGGCTGCGCGGCACCGTGCAGGACATCGACGACCGCAAGCAGGCCGAGTTCGAGCTGCGCAGCCGCTCGGCCGAGCTGGCGCTGGCGCTCGACCAGCGCGAGGAGGCGTACTCGCTGCTCGACGGCCTGTTCTCGACCGCTTCGGTGGGTCTGGCGTTCTATGACACCGAGCTGCGCTGCGTCCGTATAAACCAGTACCTGGCCGCCCTCACCTACCGCCCGGCCGACCAGCACCTGGGCCACCGCCCCAGCGAGCTCGCCAGCGAGCTTGGGGCCATGCTCGAGCCGTACCTGCTCACCGTCATCGCCACCCAGGCGCCGCAGAAGAACATCGAGTGGGCGCGCGAGTACCCACCGGGCTCGGGGCAGATCCGCCACTGCCTGGTGACGTTCTATCCGGTGCAAAACACCCGCGGCCACGTCCTGGGCGTCGGCTCGGTGGTCATGGACATCACCGATCAAAAGCGCGCCGAGACGGCCCGCCTGGCCATCGAGACCAAGGTCCAGCAGGCGCAGAAGCTGGAGAGCCTGGGCGTGCTGTCGGGCGGCATCGCCCACGACTTCAACAACATTCTCACCGGCATCCTCGGCTATGCCGACCTGGCCCTTTTGCAGCTCGCGCCCGACAGCCCCGCCGCACCCAGCATCGATCAAGTGGTGCTGGCCGCCCGCCGCGCCGCCGAGCTGACGCGGCAGCTGCTCGCCTACTCGGGCAAGGGCCAGTTCATCGTCGAGCCGATCCACCTGGGCGAGCTGGTGCGCGAGATGAGCCAGCTGCTCGGGCTGAGCATCTCACGCAAGTGCGTGCTGCGGCTGGATCTGGATCCCAAGCTGCCCAGCGTGTCGGCCGATGCGTCGCAGATGCGGCAGGTGGTGATGAATCTGCTGCTCAACGCCTCGGAGGCAATCGGGGATCGCAGCGGCACCATCACCATGCGCCTGGGCTCGCAGCAGTGCGATCGCGAGTGGCTCGCCCACAGCCGCCTGGGCGACGAGCTGCCCGCCGGTCTGTACGTCTGCATCGAGGTCAGCGACGACGGCTGCGGCATGCCGCCCGAGACCCTGGCGAAGATCTTCGATCCGTTTTTTACCACCAAGTTCACCGGCCGCGGCCTGGGGCTCTCGGCGGTGCTCGGGATCGTGCGCGGCCACCGCGGCGCGATAAAAGTCTCCAGCCAGGTCGGCGTCGGCACCCGCTTTAGCGTCTACCTGCCGGCCCTGGTCCGCCCGGCGCCGCCCGGCCGGACCCCGCGCCCAAGCCGCCGCGCCGGCTTCCGCGGCAGCGGCGCCGTGCTGGTCGTCGACGATGAAGAGGCGGTGCGCGGCCTGGCGCGCAGCATGCTGGCGCAGATGGGCTTCGAGGTCCTGTGCGCCCGCGACGGGGTGGAGGCGGTGCAGGTGGTCGCCAACCCGGCGCGCTCGATCCGCCTGGTGCTGCTCGATCTGACCATGCCGCGCATGGACGGCGAAGAGACGCTCAACGCCCTGCGCACCCTGCGCCCCGAGCTGCCCATCATCCTCAGCAGCGGCTACAACGACCCCGAAGCCAGCGATGGGACCTCGCCGCGCGGCGCCAACGGCTTCATCCAGAAGCCCTATCTGTTCGATCAGCTAAGCGAGGTCGTGCGCAAGACGCTGAGCAGCAAGCGCAGCCGGGCCAGAAAGGCCAAGGCGTAGCTTCAGGGTTGCGCTGGCCGTGGGGCCCGAGCTAGGAAGGTGGACTCCTTCCCCCCGCGAGGCCCCTCATGTCGACCCGTCCCCTCTCCGACTCCGCCGCGCCGCGGAGCTCCCAGTCCTGGCCGCCCGCCACAAGCCGCCGCCGCGCTGCCGCCCGCTGGCTCGCCGCCGCCGCCGGGCTGACCCTGCTCACCAGCCTTCCGGGACCGCAGGCGCTGCCGCGCGCGACCGCTCGCTGGGGCGCAGCGGGGCTCGCGCAGGCAGCGGTGCCGACCGCGACCGCGGATGCCCAGCTGACGCGCCTTCTTGACCAGTTCTTCGAGGAGTATCTGAGCTACTATCCCACCGAGGCGACCATCGTCGGCCTGCACCAGCACGACGGCGAGCTGGAGGATCTCTCGCCGGCGGCAATCGCCCGCGAGCTCGGCTGGCTCAAGGGGTGGCAGGCCCGCCTGTCCAAGATCGATCAGGCGCAGCTCTCGGTCGCCAGCCGCTTTGACGCGCAGCTCGTTGAGCAGCACCTTCTATCGCTGCGCTTCGATCGCGAGCAGCTGCAGGATCACCGCCGCCGCCCCGGCCTGTACGTCGGGCTGTGCTCGCGCAGCGTCAACGCGATCATCAAGCGCGAGTACGCCACCGGCAAGGCGCGGCTGTTGTCGACGGTCTCGCGGCTGCAGAAGATCCCCGCCCTGCTCGCCGTGGCGCGGCAGAACCTCGACCAGATGGCGCCGGTGGCCATCGAGATCACGCTGCGCGATCTGGACGCCACCGTGCGCTTTTTCCAAAAGGACGTCGTCGCTGCATTCCCCGGGGTCACGGAAGCGGCGCTGCACGCCCAGCTCCAGGCGAGCGCCGAGGCCACCGCCACCGCCCTGCAGCAGTTTGGCGACTACCTGCGCCGCGAAGGCAAGGCGCGGGCGACCGCCAGCTTCGCGCTGGGACCGGCGCTGCTGCAGCAGAAGCTGTGGGCCGACGAGATGATCGACACCCCGCTGCCCGAGCTTTACCGCCGCAGCCAGGCCGAGCTCAAGCGCCTGCAAGAGGAGTTCCGCGCCACCGCCCGCCGCATCGATGCGAGCCGGCCGATGACCGTGGTCCAGCTGGAGATGCAGAAGGACCACCCGCCGGCCGCCGACATCATCGCCTTCACCCAGGGGCGACTTGGCACCCAGCGCCGCTTCCTCATCGATCGCGACATCGTCACCGTGCCCTCGCAGGTGATGCCGCAGGTGCGCGAGACGCCGCCGTTTCGCCGCGCCACCACGATCGCCTCGATGGACACCCCGGGCCCGTACGAGAGCTCGACCGAGGCCTACTACTACGTCACGCTGCCAAACCCCAGCATGAGCGAGACCGAGCGCGAGGACTTCCTGCGCGGCGCCTACAACCGGCCGCTCGTCGACGTGGTCTCCATCCACGAGGTCTTCCCGGGTCACTACGTACAGTTTCTGTGGCTGGCGCAGCTTAGCAAGGCGCGCAAGTTCATCACCGTGGCCAGCAATAGCGAGGGCTGGGCCCACTACACCGAGCAGATGATGCTCGACGCCGGCTATGGCGACGGCGACCCGAAGCTGCGGCTGGCGCAGCTGCAGGACGCGCTGCTGCGGGCGGCGCGCTTCGTCGTCGCCTTGGCCCTGCACACCCAGGGGATGACGGTGGAGCAGGCGGTCGAGTTCTTCCAGAAGGAGGGCCTGCAGACCCGGCAGGTGGCAGAGATCGAGGCGCGGCGCGGCACCCAGGACCCGCTCTACCTGGTCTATACCTACGGCAAGCTGGAGATCCTGCAGCTGCGCGAGGAGTACAAAAAGAAGCTCGGTGCCGCCTACTCCCCGCGCAAGTTCCACGATGAGTTCCTGCGCTACGGTGGGGCGCCGCTCAAGCTCGTGCGCGCGGCGCTGCTCGCCAAGAACTAGCCGCTCCCGGGACCGCCGCCAGCCCGCTCGGGCTGCGACAACATGTCACATTGTCAGGGGGGCGACCGTGGGCTATTAGCATGGGTAGTGAATCCTGGTGATCCGAGTGCGCACGCGGTGCGCTGCGGGCGCGCTTGCGGCAGAAGGAAGACCATGCGTCATCGCCCCTTTGTTCAGTTCTCGGTGTTCTCTTGGCTGTGCGTGGCGGCGGTCGCGCCGGTCGTCGGTGGCGGCTGCGGTCAGGGCCTGCAGCCGGTGACCGTCGGCTTCCGCGGCGCGGTCGGCGATCGCGACTTCGCCTGCGGGCAGACCTACAGCGGTCTTGGTAGCTCGGCGGCGCAGGTCCAGCCTGCGGATTTCCGCCTGTATGTGCACAACGTACGTCTGATCGATGCCGCCGGCGCCGAGCAGCCGCTGACCCTGGACCAGGACGGCCTGTGGCAATATCAGAATGTCGCGCTGCTCGACTTTGAGAACAAGCAGGGCCTGTGCGATGGCACCGCGGCGACCAACCTGACGGTGCGCGGCCAGGTGGCGGCCGGCGCCAGCGGCTTTACGGGAGTGCGCTTCACCCTCGGCCTGCCGCCCGAGCTCAACCACGGAAACCAGGCCACGGCGCCGGCGCCGCTCAACCTCAGCGGCCTGTTCTGGTCGTGGCAGGACGGGTACAAGTTCCTCCGCACCGAAGGGCGGGTGGTAGGCGGCAGCTCCGGCTTCCTCATGCACCTGGGCAGCACCGACTGCCAGGCCGGCGCCGGTGGCCAGACCGAGTGCAAGAACCTCAACACCCCCGAGATCCGGCTCACCGGCTTTGACCCGCAGCAGAACCGCATCGGCGTCGACTTGGCGGCGCTGCTCGCGGGCTCGGATCTGGGGCCCGGCATGTCCTGTCAGTCCGAGCCGGACGTCGCTGTGTGCGGCCCGGTGTTTCAGCGCCTCGGGCTGCCCTTCTCCGGCCTGAGCGCGAGCCCCCAGTCCTTCTTCCGGGTGGAGTAGGACCGATGCAATCCGCCGCGGCGAGGCGCTGCGCTGGCTGGTTGGCGGTGGTCGTCTTGGCGGGGTGCGGCGCCGCGGCCGAGGCACCGCTGCTGCCGCCGCCCGGCTTCCCAGCGCCGCGCATTCCCGCTGACAACCCGGTGACCGCGGCCAAGATCCAGCTCGGTCGGCGGCTGTTCTACGATACCCGCCTGTCGGGGAACCAGACCCAGTCGTGCGCCAGCTGCCACAAGCAGGCGCTGGCCTTTACCGATGGGCTGCCGGTCGGCGTCGGCTCGACCGGGCAGCACCACATCCGCGGCGCCATGAGCCTCGGCAACGTCGCCTACGCCTCGACGCTGACCTGGGCCAACCCGACCGTCAGCGCGCTGGAGAAGCAGGCCCTGGTGCCGATGTTCGGCGAGACGCCGGTCGAGCTCGGCCTCTCTGGCCAACAAGACGTGCTGCTCGCCCGTCTCGGCGCCGATCCGCTGTACCCGACCCTGTTCGCCGCCGCCTACCCGGAGGCGCAGGGGGCGATCTCACTCGACGGCATCGTCAAGGCGCTCGCCACCTTCGAGCGCACGCTGCTGTCGGGCCGCTCGCCCTACGATCGCTACATCAACGATCATGAAGAGGGCGCCCTCTCCGCCTCGGCCAAGCGCGGCAAGGAGCTGTTCTTCGGCGAGCGCCTGGAGTGCTTCCACTGCCACGGCGGCTTCGCCTTCTCCGACGCGGTGGTCGACATCAACACCACGCTCGATGAGACCAGCTACCAGAATAACGGCCTGTACAACGTGGGCGGTGACGGCTCCTATCCGACCGGCAATCAGGGGATCTACGAGTTTACTCACCTGGCGAGCGACAAGGGACGCTTCCGCGCCCCGACCCTGCGCAACATCGCGGTGACCGCTCCCTACATGCACGACGGCAGCCTGGCCACGCTCGATGCGGTGCTCGATCACTACGGGCGTGGCGGCACCCTGACACCGAGCGGGCCCAACGCCGGCGACGGCAGGGACAACCCCAACAAGAGCCTGTTCCTGCGCGGCTTCACCTTGACGAGCAGCGAGCGGCAGGACGTCCTTGAGTTCCTGCGCAGCCTGACTGACTCCGAGTTCCTGGTCGATCCGCGCTTTAGCGATCCATTTCAGAACCCCTGACCAGAACCCCTGACCGCCGGCGGATGCCCGCCGCTCGAGGACCCGCGATGTCTACCGGAGTACGTTACGCTTTGCTCCTCACCCTGACGCTCACCACCGCGTGCAGCAGCCCGCCGAGCTTCGAGCCGGTCTACGAGGCCTGCGCCACCGACGAGAACTGGATCACCTTTGACGACTACGAGAAGACCGGCCGGGTGACCGACAGCGGCAGCAGCATCCCGCTGTGGGTGGCGCCGGCGATGGACGCCGCGGTCGCGGCGGCGACAGCGCCGGTGTTCCAGTGGCAGCCCTCGGCGGGCAATGCCGGGACGCCAGACGGCAGCTCGACCTGCCCGCAGTTCCAGCCCGCAGCGCTCGGTGGCACCGGCAGCGGCGCCCTGCGCATCACCCACCTGCCGCCGGTCTCCGGGACCGTCTATGATCTGCACTTCGCCATCGATGGCAGCGATGTCTACCGGGTGGTGACGACCCGCCAGCGGGCCGGCGTGCCGCAAAATACCCTCGGCGGCTGGAGCGGCAAGACCGTCACCGCGACCTTGTACGAGGCCAAGATGCTCAACAACTCGATTGTCGAGGGCCCGTACAAGGCAGCGCCGCTGCGCTTCAAGGTCACTCCCTGACCGCGCCCGCGCGCGCTGCTGGGGGCTTGGCAGCTCAGTTATTGGGGGACTGGCAGACGAGCCAGGCGAGCATCTGCTGGCGCTCGGCGGAGGTGAGCGGCGGCGAGCCGGCCGGGGGCATGCGGCAGGAGTAGATCTGCGTGAGCACCCCCTGGCGCTGCGAGTAAAGAGCGCTGTAGGTGTCCAGCGGCCGATTGAACTCCACTCCGGTCGCGCTGTGGCAGCTCGCGCAGGCGCGCTGGACGATCTGCATCACGTCGTTCTGATAGCTCGGCACCGTCGCCGGACAGCTTTGCGGCAGATCGCTTGGACAGCCGAGGCCACTGCCGCTCGGCTCACCGCTGCAGCCGAGCAGGAGCAGCAGCGGCAGCCCGGCGGTCCAGCGCCAGCGGCCCAGCTCCGATCGCGCCGGCCTCATGGCACGTTGACGTAGAACGCGACGTGACCGTGGGGCGAGTCCTCGACCGCGTCGGTGCAGTCCTCAAAGAAGTGAAAGCGCATCGTCCACTTGCCCGCGGCATCGAACATCACCGGGCCGATGACATAGGTGCCCGGCGGCGACTCGGTGGTGCTGGCGCCCGAGTTGGGAGCCGGGTGGGTGTCGGACAGGAAGACCTCGGGAGCGGTCATCGCGCCGGTGACCGGCTGGTTCGTCGCGAGGCTGGTCAGCGTCGCAGTGAACGTCACCGCGCTGCCCTTGCGCACCGGCGTGGTGGTGAACTTGACGCGATACTTGCAGTCGTCGTCGTTGCCCTCGTCATTATATAGCGTCTCACCGTACTCCGAGCCGCTGCTGGCTCCCATGTCGGCTTGACCGCCGGCCATGTCCAGCGTCGGGTGACACGAGCTGCTGCTGGTGGGCTGCACGCGCGGTCCGCCGGTCCCCTGACAGTGGACATCGAGCGCACCGACCACCGCCCCGCCGACCGGGCCCCCGGGATCGGGCGTCGTGCTCTGGCAGCCCGAGCCAAGGACGAGCAGACCAGCCAGGAGGGAGCCGCCCGCGGCAATGAGACCGTGGCGGGAACTTACTGCAGTTGTATCCGAGATAGCGAGCCATCGAGCCATACGCATCAAGCACTCCAAATTAGGTTAGGGGGGAGAGACAGCCCTCCCGTTGTAAAGGCAGGCCGCCGCCAAGGCAATGCGACATCTTGTCGCACCTGGGCGCCGCGACCGCTACAGGTCGACAACCAGCGAGACGATGCCGGTGGCGGTCTCCGACTGCCGACCGCGCCAGTGCTGGATCACCGGCACCTGCAGGGCCAGCCGCAACAGGAAGTCCTGCCCCAGGGCGAACAGCAGTCCGGGGGTGGCGGCCAGCAGGTCGCCGCCGGTGTCGGGGGCGCGGGTGGCGGCGTCGAGCAGGCTCGGCTCGGTGTGGGTGAAGTCAGTGCCGAGCACCAGGGCGCTGAAACGGTTGACCGTGAACTGAAACGACAGCGATGCGCCGAGCACTGCGCCGCGCTGGTAGCCGCGGTAGCCGGGCGTGGTCTGGCGGTAGCTCGCCGACAGGAAAGCGCTGCCGAGCGTGCCGAAGTAGCCGTAGCTCGCCCCGTAGATGCCGTCCCACGAGCCCGAGCCGGGCTGCACATCGTCGGGAGCGGGGTAGCCGGTGGTGTCGCTGACCCGCGGCCCGGTCGGCGTCTTGAGGCCGGCCACAAGCCCGATGATGTGGCGCGGGGAGAACCGGCGGTCGCGGTAGACCAGCGCCCGCACGAGCAGCTCGACATCGCCAAGGCCCACGGTCTGGCGCGCCGCCCGCTGCGCCGCCTCGCTGCGCACCGCCACAAGCGGCACCAGGGTGCCGAGCGTCAGCCACGGCAGCGGCGACCACGAGGCCGAGACCGCGGTGCGACTGACCAGGCTCTGCTCCACCGGCTCCCCGGTGGCGTGGGCTCCCAGGCGCTGCTCTAGCGATAGCCGCACCCGGTTCTTGAACGGCTTCTCCTGTCCCATCGCGGTGAGCGTCGGATCGCCGCAGCCGCACGAGGCGCACGCCGCGACTGCGCGCGGCAGAGCCATGCCGGCCAACAAAATCAGAATATGCAAGCAGCCAGGTAATAGGCGCATGAGGCGAGTGAGTCCGTCCGGTGTCAATGTACTTGGGCTCCGCCGCAGGCGCACTGCGACATCTTGTCGCACCTGGCAGCCGCGTCGCTGTGGTACAGATTCAGTCCGATGAGCGCGGCGACCCCACCTCCTGTCAGCAGCACTCCAGATGTCAGCGTGATCAACGCGCAGTGGACCCTGCGCCTGCGCTTCGGCTCGCTGCTCGGGCAGCTGGCGACTACCTTGGTGGTCTGCTTCGGGATGGAAATCGCGATCCCGCTGGTGCCGCTGCTGGCGCTTATTGGGGTGGGGACTGTCAGCAACCTCCTATATTTTCTCCACCTCCGGCAGCGCCAGCGGCGCGGTGCGCCGGTGCTGCCGTGGCTCCTGCCGGCGCTCATGGGGCTGGACGTCCTGCACCTGACGGCGATGCTGTATCTGACCGGTGGGCCGATGAATCCCTTCAGCTTCATGTATCTGGTGCTCATCGCCCTGGCCACGGTGGTGCTGCCGCCGCGGGCGACCTGGGCGCTGGTCGGGCTGTCGGTGGCCGGCTCGGCGGTGCTGTTCCTGTGGCACCGACCGCTCGACCTGCACGGCCACGGCGACAGCGGCGCCTCGCCGATGCGGATCCACCTGTACGGAATGTGGGTGGCATCCAGCGTCGCCGCCGGCTTCATCGTCTACTTCCTCTTGCGCATCCGCCGGGCGCTGGCGCAGCGCGAGGCCGAGCTCGAAGCGGCGCGTAGCCTGGCGGCGCGGCGCGACAAGCTGGCTTCGCTGGCCACCCTGGCCGCCGGCGCCGCCCATGAGCTGGCGACCCCGCTGGCGACCATCGCGGTGGCCGCCAAGGAGCTCGAGCGGCAGCTGCGCAGCGGTCCCGGCGACGCCGCGGCGCTCGAGGATGTGCAGCTTATCCGCGGCCAGGTGGCGCGCTGTCGCGGCGTGCTCGATCAGCTCGGGCGCGAGGCCGGCGACAGCATGGGCGAGAGCCTGGTCGAGACCACCGCGCAGGCGGTGCTGGAGGCAGCGCAAGAGGGCCTGGCCGGTGCCGCGCAGGTGCAGCTGCAGGTAGATCCCGAGGTCGCGCAGCTGCGACTGCGGCTGCCGCTGCGCTCTCTGGCCCAGGCGATGCGCGCCTTGATCAAAAACGCTCTGGAGTCGTCGCCGCCGCGCGCCTTGGTGGCGGTCACGGTACGCCGGGCCCGCGGCGCCCTCCAGCTCGAGGTCGCAGATCACGGCGCCGGCATGTCGGCCGAGACCCTGCGCCGCCTGGGCGAGCCCTTCTTCACCACCAAGGCCCCGGGCACCGGCATGGGCCTGGGCGTGTTCCTCTGCCGCGCGGTGTTCGAGAGCCTGGGCGGGCAGCTGAGCTTCACCTCGACGCTCGGGCAAGGGACGCGCGCCACCGTGACCCTGCCGCTCGACGGCGCCGCCGCGCTGTGCCCGCCGCGCCAGCCGGAACCCTCGCCGCTCGCCCAAGACCCGGTGTGCGCGTGAGCGACCGTCCGCCCGCCGCTGCCGCCCCGACCGAAGAGCGGCCGACCGTCCTTTTGGTCGATGACGATGAAGCCTTCCGCGAGCGCCTGGCGCGGGCGCTGCGCGATCGCGGCTACGAGGTCCGCACCGCCGACGGCTACGACGCCGCCCTGCGGCTGGCGCGGGCCGACTCGCCCGAGTACGCGGTGGTCGATCTGCGCATGCCCGGCCGCTCGGGCCTGGAGGTGGTGCGCGATCTGGCGGCCCTTGATGCCGGCACCCGCATCGTCATCCTCACCGGCTACGGCAGCATCGCCACCGCGGTGGACGCGGTGCGCCTGGGCGCGGTGCAGTACCTGCCCAAGCCCACCGACGCCGATGAGCTGGTGGCGGCGTTTCAGCGCGCCGATCTCCCCCCGCTGGCGCCGCCCGGGCCCGCCGCCGGCGACTACTCTGCGCCGTCGCTGGCACGGGCCGAGTGGGAGCACATCCAGCGCGTCCTGCGCGACTGCCGCGGCAACATCTCGGAGGCCGCCCGGCGCCTGGGCCTGCCGCGCCGCTCGCTGCAACGCAAGCTCGGCAAGAATCCGCCGGTGCAGTAGGCACGCTGGGGCGCCGCTCCCACCTGGGCGCCCAGCTTGTTGAATTGACTCCACTTTCGCTACTTGGCGATTCCCAGAAATGGGAAAGGAGTGTCCGCGGACACTTCCTGGACACTTCTTGGACACTTCCTGGACACCGGACAGTCGGGCGCGCACACAGCCGCTCCTGGCTCGCTTCCCAAGCCGGCTGCCCGACGGCCGGCAAGTAGGCGTACCGCCAGTCCTTTTCGCCGCCGTGGTGGCGGATCTCTCCAGCGGGCAAGTTCGGCATCGCCCTTGCTCAAGGACAGAGTCATCTAAGGAATCTGGAGAGGTTCACCATGTACCGCAATTCTCGTTCTTCTTCCTTCATCTCCATTGCTCTTGGCCTGGCTGCGCTGCTCGGCGGATGCGCTCACGAATTTGCCCTCACTTCGGACAGCCAGGGCGTCGGCGCCGGCCTTGCGACCATCGGCGAGCACGCCGACATCAACGCCCCGCGCAGCCCGGCCGCGGTGTGCGACCAGTACCTCGCGCTGTTGTCCGAGGAGCGCCTGCAGGGGGCCCGCCCCCGCTACGGCACCGAGGGCGAGTGCTGGACCGGCGACTCCAGCCTGCACCGGCAGTGCGAGAGCGAGTGCCGCAGCAACGTCTACACGCTGATCAAGGGCAGCCTGGCCCAGATGGAAGCGGAGAAGCTGCAGCGCGAAAACACCGTCAGCGCCGAGTAGTCGCCCGCGGCTCCCTTCCCACCGGCCGGCGGCGGCCCCAAAGCTCGCCGCCGTGACCCGCTCCTCCCACAGGAAAAGTAGTCTCGCCGCCGAGCGCGCTGTCTGTCCTTGGATGGCTGGATGACCATAGCGGCCAAGCTGCTGATTCCTCTGGCGATCCGGCGCTCCTGTCGCTGGCAGACCGTCCCGCAGGGCGGCTGCCAGCGGGCTCTGGCCCCTGTGTGGGGGGCTCCCCCTCAGCTAGGAAACTTTATCCCGGCTTCCGGTCCGCTCCATTTCTGGTAGCGTGCCGCCGTCCTTTCGGGACGTGAGGAATTATGCAGCCGTTTTCGTTGTTCGCAGGAGCCCCGGCCGGATTTGAGTCCTGTCTGCTCGACCCGTCGATCGCCATCGCGGCGGCGCAGGCCGGCGCCGTCGGCGTCCTTGATTGTGAGTTCGCGTCCCCGGAGGTCACTGCCACCGCCCTGGCGCAGCTTGCGCGGCGCGCCGCGAGCGGGACGTTCGCCTTGAAGATCGCGCCGGCGCAGTGGCCGCAGCTCGCGGCGCTGGCGACTCTGAGCGAGCTAGGGCGCAGCGGCCGCCTCGGCTGGGTCGTGCTCACGCTGGGGGGGGTGGCAGCGGACACCGCGCACGCCGCCCTGGCAGAAGTGGTCCCACAGCTGCGCGAGCGCGGGCTGCGGGTGCTGGTGGAAGTGACGAGCAGCCCCGAGGCGGAGCTGGCGGCGCTGCTCGCCCCCGACGGCCTGCTCGCCAAAGGCCACGAGGCCGAAGGCCGGGTGGGGGAGGAGACCGCGTTTGTCCTGCTGCAGCGGCTGCGCAAGGAGCGCCGCGAGCCGATCTATGTCCAGGGTGGAGTCGGTCTGCACACCGCTGCCGCCTGTCTGGTCGGCGGCGCGGCCGGCGTCTTTATCACCAGCCCGCTGCTGCTGACCCGCGAGTCCCCGCTTGCGGATCAGCTGCTCACCCGCCTGGCGCGGCTCGATGGGACCGAGCCGCAGTGCCACAGCCTGCCGGTAGCCACCCCGGGCGCGCCGGAGCCGCCGCGCTATCGCCTCTACGCTCGACCGGGGAGCGCGGCGGCGGCGTCGCTGCAAGAGCTTGTGCGGACGCCAGCCCCCGACGCCGCGGCAGCCTACGCGGCGCTCACCGCCTACCTGCAGCAGCCAAGCGGCGCGCGGGCGTGGCTGCTCGGCCAGGACATCGCCTACGCGGCCCCGCTGGCCCGGCGCTTTGGCAGCACGGGGGCGCTGCTCGGCGCGGTGCGGGCGGCCGCGGCCGAGCAGCTGGCCGAGGTCGCCGCCGCCGCTCCGCTGGCCGCCGGCTCGCCGCTGGCGTGCTCGCACGGGACCCGCTACCCGATCGTCCAGGGCGCAATGACTCGGGTGAGCGACACCGCGGAGTTCGCCTGGCAGGTGGCCAGCAGCGGCGCCCTGCCGTTTCTCGCGCTGGCCCTGCTGCGCAAAAGTGAGCTCGAGCCGCTGCTGGCCCAGACCGCGGCGCAGCTTGGCACTCTGCCGTGGGGCGTGGGCATCCTCGGCTTCGTGCCGCCCGAGCTGCGCCAGGAGCAGCTGGAGGTAGTGCTGCGCTACAAGCCCCCGTTCGCCCTCATCGCCGGCGGTCGTCCCGACCAGGCGCAGGTGCTGGAGGCGCAGGGGATCCGCACCTACTTGCATGTCCCCTCCCCGCTCCTGCTGCGGTCGTTCCTGGAGCTCGGTGCCCGCCGCTTCATCTTCGAGGGCCGCGAGTGCGGGGGTCACGTCGGTCCGCGCTCGAGCTTCGTGCTGTGGGAGGCGATGGTGGCGGAGCTTCTGAGCGCCGCCGAGGCGGGGCAGGAGCTGCGCGAGGTGCACCTGCTACTGGCCGGCGGCATCGGCGATGCGCGCTCGGCGGCGATGGCGGTGGCGATCGCCGCGCCGCTTTTGCGGCTCGGGGTCAAGGTCGGCGTGCTGATGGGCACCGCGTATCTGTTTACCGAAGAGGCAGTGCGCAGCGGCGCCGTCACCGAACGCTTCCAGCGCGAGGTGCTGCGCTGCGAGCGGACCGTCCTTTTCGAGACCGGACCCGGTCACGCCATCCGCGGCCTGGACTCGCCGTACCGACAGGCGTTCGACGCCCACCGCCGCGAGCTTGTCGCCCAGCACAAGAGCGGCGATGAGACCCGCCTGGCCCTGGAGCTGCTCAACGTCGGCCGCCTGCGCGTCGCCAGCAAGGGCGTCTCGCGCGTGGACGGCGAGCTGCAGTCCCTGCCCGAAGAGACGCAGTGGCAGGACGGGATGTTCATGGTCGGCCAGCTCGCCGCCCTGCGCGACCGGCCACTCACCATGAGCGCGCTGCACGACGAGGTCGCGGCCGGGGGCACCCAGCTCCTGGCCGGGCTGCAGGCGCCCAGCCCGCAGGCCACCTGGTCGCCGCCGCCGCGCACCGCCGCCGTCGAAGACATCGCAATCGTCGGCATGGCCTGCCTGTTCCCGCAGGCCAACCAGGTCGCCGCCTACTGGCGCAACATCCTGGCCCGCGTCGACGCGATCACTGAGATTCCCAAGTCGCACTGGGACTGGCAGCGGCTCTACGATCCGAACCCGCTGGCGCGCGACAAGATCAACTCCAAGTGGGGCGGCTTCCTCAGCGACATCCCGCTCGACCCGCGCCGCTACGGCATCCCGCCGAGCAGCCTGGCGTCGGTCGATCCGATGCAGCTGCTCATGCTCGAGGTCACCCGCGCCGCGCTGGCCGATGCCGGGTACGAGCGGCGCAGCTTCGCCAAGGGGCGGACCTCGGTGATCCTCGCCAACGCCGGGCACGGACCGATCACTGCGCTGTACTCGCTGCGCTCGATGCTCGGCTGGCTGCTGGCCGATCTGCCCGCGGCCGAGCGCGAGCGGCTCGCCGACAGCCTGCCCGAGTGGACCGAGGACTCGTTCCCCGGCTACCTCGGCAACGTCGCCGCCGGCCGCATCAGCAACCGTTTCGACCTGGGCGGCGTCAACTTCTCGATCGACGCCGCCTGCGCGTCCTCCCTGGCGGCGCTGTACCTGAGCGTGCAGGAGCTGCGCAGCCAGACCAGCGATCTGGTCCTGCTGTCGGCGGTGGACACCCACAACCAGCCCGGCGACTACCTGAGCTTCGCCAAGACCCACGCCCTGTCGCCGCGCGGCCGCTGCCGGACCTTTGACGCCAGCGCCGACGGCATCGTCATCAGCGAGGGCGCTGCGGTGCTCGTGCTCAAGCGGCGGCGCGACGCCGAGCGGGACGGGGATCGGATCTACGCGGTGGTGCGCGGCGTGGGCGGCGCCAGCGATGGCCGCGATCGCAGCCTGACCGCGCCGCGGCCCGAGGGGCAGCTGCTGGCCCTGGAGCGCGCCTACACCGATGCCGGGGTCTCGCCGGCGACGATCGGCCTGGTCGAGGCGCACGGCACCGGCACGGTGGCCGGCGATCGCGCCGAGGTCGCGGCGCTGCGCCGGCTGTGGCAGCGCGCCGGAGCCAGCGAGCAGAGCTGCGCGCTCGGCTCGGTCAAGACGATGATCGGCCACACCAAGTGCGCCGCCGGGCTGGCGTCGCTCATCAAGGTCGCCAAGGCGCTTCACCACAAGGTCCTGCCGCCGACCATCGGCGTCACCACGCCAAGCCCCGCCTGCGAGCTTGAGCACAGCCCGTTCTACCTGTGCACCGAAGCGCGCCCCTGGCTGCACCAGGCGCCGCAGCCGCGCCGGGCCGGCGTCAGCGCGTTCGGCTTCGGCGGCACCAACTTCCACGCCGTGCTGGAGGAGTACCCGGCCGGCGGCAGCGCCGCAGCGACCGCCCAGCCCCCGGCGAGTCCGGACTGGCCGAGCGAGCTTTTCACCTTCACCGCCGCCACCCGCGCCGAGCTGCGCGGCCGGGTCGAGCAGCTGCGCAGCGAGGTCGCCGGCGAGCTCGCGGTCGACGCTTCGCTCGTCGGTCCGGTCGAGTCCGAGGCGCCGCGGCGGTCGCTGTTTCAGCTCGCCCAGGCCCACTACCTGCGCAGCCTGGAGCGTCCGGTGACCGCGGGGATTACGCTGAGCATCGTCGCCGGCTCGCTGCCCGAGCTGGCCGAGCGGCTCGCCGAGGCGGCGGTCCGCCTGCAGGACCCCGGTCCCCTGAGTCTTAAAGATCCGCGCGGCATCTACTGCTTCGAAGAGCCGCTGGGCCGCAGCCGCAAGGTGGCGTTCCTGTTCCCCGGGCAGGGGTCGCAGCGGGTCGGCATGCTCGGCGACCTGGCGCTGTACTTCCCCGTCGTCCGCACAGCGCTGGAGCGCGCCGAGCAGGAGCTGCACGGGCGCCTGCCGCGGCCGCTGTCCGGCTACCTGTTTCCCCCGCCAGCGTTTACGCCCGAGGAGCGGCAGGCGCACAAGGCGGCGCTCACCGATACGCGCATCGCCCAGCCGGCGCTGGGGGCGGCGGACCTGGCGGCGCTGGCCCTTTTGCGCTCGCTCGGCGTCGAGGCCGAGCTCCTGGCCGGGCACAGCTACGGTGAGTATGTAGCGCTGGCCGCGGCCGGGGTGTTCAGCGAGTCGGGGCTGCTGGCGGTCTCGGCTGAGCGCGGCCGCTTGCTCGCCGAGCCCCCGGACGGCGTCGCCAGCGCCATGGCCGCGATCGGAGCCCCGGCGGCGGCGGTCGCCGAGCTGCTGGCAGAGCTGAAAGGGGTGACGCTGGCCAACCACAACTCGCCCGAGCAGTGCGTGATCTCCGGGTCCAGTGAGGCCATTGATGCGGCAGTCGCGTCCCTTTCGGCGCGCCAGCTGGTGGTCAAGAAGATCGCCGTGTCGGCCGCGTTCCACTCGCCGCTCATGGCCTACGCCCAGGAGCCGCTCACCCAGGCGGTGCACGCGGCGGGGGTCGCGGCGCCGCAGCGGCCGGTGTTCAGCAACCTCGACGCCGCCCCCTATCCGCCGCAGGCCGCGGGCATCGCCGAGCGGCTGGGCGAGCACCTGGTGCGTCCGGTCCTGTTCGAGCAGACGGTGCGCGCCTTGTACGACGCCGGCGCCGGCCTGTTTGTGGAGGTTGGACCCGGCGCCGTTCTCTCGGGGCTGGTCGATACGACGCTGCGCGAGGTGCCGCACCTGGCACTGCCGCTGGAGCGCACCGGCAAGGACGGCGTAAGCGGGCTCTTGCACCTGCTCGCTCAGCTATGCGCCAGCGGTGTCGCTGTCGATCAGGGGCCGCTGTATCGCCAGCGCCGCGACGGCGCGACGCAGCTTCCGGCGCTGCTTGCCGCCCCGCGCAGCGCTCCCGCCGCCGCCAGCCGGCCGCAGCTCCTTTATGCGCTGAACAGCGCCCGCATTGAACGCCTCACCCAGGGCCGCAAGTCAGACGACAAAGCCGCAGGAGAAAAGAGACCGCTCATGAAGTCCCCACCGCCCCTTTCGCCGCCGCCGGAGCGCGCCGTCGCCGGCCAGCCAGCCATCCACGCGCCGCCGCCCTTGCACCTGGCGGCTCCGGTCAGCCCGCAGCCCGCGCACCTGGCGGCTCCGGTCAGCCCGCAGCCCGCGCACCTGGCGGCTCCGGTCAGCCCGCAGCCCGCTGCGCTCCCGCTGGCCAGCGCGCCGGCCTGGGCTACCGCAGCCACCGGCGCCGAGCAGGTGATGCTGCAGTTCCAGCAGACCATGGTGCAGCTGAGCAGCGGCTTCCTGGAGACCCAGCAGCGCGTCATGCTCGCCTATCTGGAGTCTCTGCAGGCCAGGCCGGCGCTGGCGAGCCAGCCGCCGGTCCAGAGCGCGGCGGCGCCGACCCTGCAGTGGTTCGCGCAGCCGGCTGCTGTGCCGCCGCCAAGCCCGCGCACCGTCGCGACCTTGCCGCCGGTCGCTGTCGAGGCCCCGGCGCCGCGCCTGACCGCAGTGCCCGCTGCCGAGCCGACGGCGCGCGCGGGGGGCCCGGCAGTGAACCCGGCGGGGGGCCCGGTGGTGCTGACGCCGCAGCCGGAGCTGCCGCCGCTCGAGGAGGGTCCGCCGCTCGACGAGCTGCTGCAGCCTCTCGGCGAGCTCGACCTGGGCGGGCAGCTCCTGCAGATCGTCAGCGAGCGCACCGGCTATCCCATCGAGATGCTGGACCCCGACCTCGATCTGGAGGCCGATCTGGGAATCGACAGCATCAAGCGGATCGAGATCCTCAACACCTTCCGCAAGCTCCTGCCGGTGGGGCGGCAGCAGCAGCTGGAGAAGGACGTAGAGAAGCTGGCCGGCAGCAAGACCTTAAAGAGCATCCTCAGCTTCATCGAACCAGCGCGAGCGGGGGCCGGAGGTCCCTCGCTCCACCCTAAGCAGGCCCCCGCGGCAGCGCCGGCACTGGACCGGCCGGCCGCGGGGGCCGTTGATTCATCGCTCAAGCAGCCGCTGGTGCGAGCGCTGCGGCGACCGCTGGCCCTGCCGGCGCTGCCGCATCCGCCGTCCACCGCAGCGACCGCTGGGCGCGCGTGGCTAGTCATCGCCGATCAGTTTGCCGGCAGCGCCGCGGTCGGCGCACGGCTGGCGGCCAGCGGAGCCACCGTGCGCTGCTTTGCCAGTGGCGCACCCGGCGAGCCTGCTGCCGCCGAAGCGCTCGATCTGGACGATGAAGCGAGCTTGCTCGCGCTGGCGCAGCGCCTGGCTGAGGAGCCCGGCGGCCTTGCCGGCCTCGTCTATCTGGTCGGGCTGACCGCACAGCCGGCGGCGAGCGAGGGGCAGCTGCCGGTGCCCCTTGGGCGGCTGATGCGGCTGCTCAAGCAGCTGCGGCCGCAGCTGGCGAGCGGCACCGTGCTGTGCTGCTCACGCTGGAGTGACGCCGCGGCAGCGCCGGCTCGGCTCCCGAGCAGCGTTGCCGAGACCCAGGCGGCGCTCGGCGGGGCCGTGCGCTCGATCGCGCGCGAGTGGCCGCAGGCGCGGCTGCGCGCCGTGGCGATTGCCACCGAGCTCCCCGATGAGTCGCTCGCCGAGCTTGTCTGCGCCGAGCTGCACGACCCCGACGCGCCCATCGAGACCCTCTATAGCGAAGAGGGCCGCTACAGCATGCAGGCGCTGCCGACCGCGCTGCCGGTGGTCGCCTCCAGCGAGGCGCTGGCCGAGCTGGGTCCGCAGTCGGTGGTGCTGATCACCGGCGGCGCGCGCGGCGTCACCGCAGCCGCCGCGGCCGAGCTGGCGCGCCGCTACCGCCCGACGCTGGTGTTGGTAGGTCGCTCCCCGCGACCGAGCGCCGAGGAGGCACCTGCGACCGCCTGCCTGCACACCGCCCGCGAGCTCAAGGCCGCGCTGCTGGCGCAGCTGCGCGCAAGCGGCCAGCCGGTGCCGATCCCGGCGATCGAGGCGGCCTACGAAGCGCTGCTGCGCGAGCGTGAGGTGCGAGCAAACCTCGCCCGGCTGGAGGCCCTCGGCGCGACCGTCCACTACCATGTCGCCGACGTGAGCGACCCTGCCGCGGTCGCGGCTCTGGTCAGCCAGCTCTATGCAGCCCACGGCCGCATCGACGGCTTGATCCACGGCGCCGGCCTGATCAAGGACGCGCCAGTTCATAAAAAGACCCTGGACTCGGCGCAGCGCGTCTACGCGACTAAGGTGCGGTCGGCGCGAGCCCTGCTGGCGGCCCTGCGCCTGGGCGAGCTCACGTTCTGCGCATTCTTCTCCTCGATCGTCGCCCACACCGGCAACGCGGGCCAGGTCGACTATGCGGCCGCCAACGCCGCCCTCAACCAGCTGGCCGGCGAGCTCGATCGGCAGACCCCGGCGCGCGTGGTCTCCCTGCTATGGGGTCCGTGGCGCGGCGGCATGGTGCGGCCCGAGCTGGAGGAAGTGCTGCGCGAGGCCGGCTGGGAGCTCATCCAAGAGGCGGCCGGCGCGGCGGCGTGCATCGACGAGCTGCGGCTTGGTCACAAAGGCGACGTCGAGGTCATCTTGACCGCCCCCACCGGGAACGAGGTGGCCGCGGCGCCGCCGCAAGCGGCAGACTCCGACTCGGCCCGGCTGGCCGTCCGGCTCGGCGCCGGCACCCGGCGCAGCTCGGCGCGCGGGGTGACCGAGCAGAGCCTGCGGCTGGACGTCGGCGTCGACCGCTACCTGCTCGACCACAGCATCGAAGGGGTGCCGGTGCTGCCGATGGCCGGGGCGCTGTCTCTTATCGGGGAAGCGGCGGCGCTGGCCTGTCCGGGCTGGCACCTGGGACGGATCGAGAAGCTGACGCTGCTTTCGGGAGTAAAGCTGGTCGGCGGCAGCAGCGAGCTCATTGTGCACTGCAGCGAGCGAGCCAGCTCCGGGTCCAGCCGCCTGGTCCAGGTCGAGCTGCGGAGCGGCCACGGCAAGCCGCGCCCCCACTACCGCGCCACCGTCGAGCTCTACCCCAGCCTCGCCGCCGTGTCGGCGCGCGGGCTGACGCTGCCGCCGCCGCTGCCGCCGACTCCGCCGCCGCTGCCGGTGTCCGAGCTGTATCGCCGCTGGCTGTTTCACGGCCCGCTGTTTCAGGGCATCACCGCCATCGATGGCTTTACCGAGCTGGGGGTGTCCGGGCGGCTGCGCGCCTCGCAGCCCGCTGCCTGCCTGCAGGGGGCGCGCGGCGACGCCGCCTGGCTGATCGATCCGGTGCTGCTCGATAGCGCGATGCAGCTCGGCGGGGTGTGGTCGCGGCACTTCGCCGGGATCACCGTGCTGCCGCTCGGCTGCCAGACGCTGCTGCGGTTCAAGGCGCCGCAAGGACCCGACTGCATCGGCCGCGTGCGCGTCGTCCCCGCCGACGATCCGAGTGAGCTGCGCTGCGACGTCGCGGTCTGTGATCCCGATGGGACGCCGGTGCTGCTGATGGTGGGCCTGTCCGGCATCGGCAGCGCTGCGCTGAATCGCCTGACCGAGCAGCCGCTGCAGCACAGGCCGGCGTCATGAAGCCGGAGGCGCCGGGCCGCGCCGAGCTGGGGGTGTGGATTGTCGGCGTGGCGTGGCAGGCGCCGGCGGCGGCGCTCGCTCCGTTTACCGCTGTGGCCCCGCTGAGCGGGACTGCGGCAGCGAGCCTTATCGAGGCGGCCCTCGCCGATGCCACAGTGCCCGGCGCGGGGCCACCGGTGTTCGCCGTGGCCGACGGACTGGCCGGAGCGGACCTGGGTCCAGACACCCGCCACGCCGTCACCTACCATCGCACGCTGGTCCTGGCCCTGCTGGGGGCGGTGGCGGCGCTGCAAGCCGGCAGTGCCACGGCGTGCGTGGTGGGAGCGAGCGCGGACTCGGCAGCAGGACGCGTAGGAGTCCCCGCAGCTGCTGCGCAAGCCGCCGCGGCGCGCGCGGCCACCGCACCGGCCAGCGGCGCCTGGCTGGTCTTGGAGACCGCCGCCAGCGCCCGCGCGCGCGGGGCCGCTCCCTACGCGACCCTGGTCGACGTCGGAGCAGCGGCTGCGGCAGAGACTTTGCCAGAGCCGCGCGAGGCCATCGGCTGGCTGGAGCTGCCCGGCGGCCCGGGGGATGGCGACACCGCCGAGCGAGTCTTTTCAGCCACCGCGGAGGTCCTGCAGAGCGCGCGGCGTGGCGCGCTGGGCAGCGAAATACAAGGGAGCGTACGCGACGCCCTGGCCCTTGTCCGGGCGGCCCTGGCGCTGGGCCATAAAGTCTTGCCGCGGCCGATGGCGGCAGGCGCGGCGCTGCGGCCGTGGATTGCGCCGCTGCCGCACGCCGGCTGGGCGGCCCACGGCGCCCCTCGCCAGGCTGGCTGGCTCGCCGGTGAAACGCACCGGCCGACCTATGTGCTGCTGCGGGAGGAGCGCACGGCGCCAGCGCGGCCGCACGCCATCTCGCTGGCTCAGGAGCTGTTTGTCTTTGGCGCCGACTCGCTGGCGGCGCTGCGTCAGCAGCTGGTGGCGCTGCGCCAGCAGCTGCTACAGAACCCCGCCGGCGACCTGATGCAGCTCGCCTACGAGCTAAGTCAGCAGGCTCCCCGGGGCGCGCCGTGCCGGCTCGCCATCGTCGCCGGCTCCCTGGCCGTGCGCCGCGCAGCTGGCGACCGGCGAGCCGGCTGGGCTGAAAGACCTGCAGCGGCCCGGCGGCCGCCGCTACTTCGGCACCGGCACCGAGCGAGCCGGCACGACCGCCTTCCTGTTTCCCGGTCTGGGCGCCTCCTACCCGTACATGCTGGCCGACCTGTGCGTCCACTTTCCCGCCGTGCGCGAGGTCTTCGACAGCATCGACTTCGTCGCCGCTCAGCTGGGCGAGCCGATCCTCCCCAGCCAGCAGGTCTTCCCGGCGACCGCCGAGCCCCAGGGCGACGCGGAGAGCGGCGCGGCGGTGGTCACGCTGCTCATGGCCGAGTGGGCGCTGGCCGAGCTGCTGCGCGAGCTTGGGGTCCTCCCGGATGTGCTGATGGGCTGCAGCACCGGCGAGTTCGCCGCGCTCTGTCAGGGCGGAGCGGTCGACGCGGTGGCGGCGCTGCCGATCTTCTTGAAGCTCAGCCTGGGGGTGGCGCGCGCGCTGCCGACAGAGCAGCTGGCGGCGCTGCAGTCGGTCCTTTTGACGGCACCGGCGTCGGCGGTGCAGCCGCTGCTCGCGGCGGCTCCGGGGGCGCTTTACCTGAGCGCCGATCTCGGTCCCGACTGCACCCTGCTCGTCGGCGAGCGGCCCGCCGTGCAGTGGCTGGTGCCGCAGGTGGAGGCAAGCGGCCGGGCTGCCCACCTGCTGCCGCGCGGCATTCCCTATCACACGCCGCTTCTGCGCGATGCGATGGCCAGCGGCGCGGCGGCGCTGGGCGCGCTGACCATCACCGCCCCGCGGCTGCCCATCTGGTCTTGCGCCACCGCCCAACCGTACGGCGCCGAGCCGGAGGAGATCCTCAGCAACGCCAGCGCGCTCTTTGTGCGCGCCATCGCGCTGCGCCAGACCGTCGAAGCGATGTACAGCGCCGGCGTCCGCACGTTCATCGAGGTCGGGCCCGGCGATGGCCTCTGCAGGAGGGTGGACGCGATCCTCGGCCGCCGGCCGCACCTCAGCCTGGCGAGCAACGTGCAGCAGCGGCCCGGGGCGACGCAGCTTTTGCACCTGCTGGCGGCGCTGCACGCGCTTGGAAAACCGCTCGACCTCGCCCCGCTGTTCCGGCACCGCCTGCGGCCCCAGGACAAGCTGCCGGGGCCGGCGCGCCCGCTGGCAGCGCTGCCCTTGCCAGCACCGGCCTTGTCGCCATCCCCGCGAGCAAAGGCGCCGCGCGCAGCGGAGCGAGTCGGCAGTGCACTCCCAGCGCTGACGCTGGATCTGCCGTGGGCGCAGCGCTGGTTCTGCCTGTGGATCGATCGCAGCGAGCTCTGTGCCAGCGAGAGCTCGCTGCCCTTGCAACCCATAAGTGATCCCCGCGAGCCGCAGCCCGCGGCCCAGCCTGCCGCCGCGGAGGATGGGCTTGTTCACCTGGCCGCCAAGCGCGCGGTGCAGGAGCTGCTGCGGCAGCTCACCCATCGCCGCATCGAGCTGTCGGCGATCGAGCTGCGCCGCGGCGCCACCGGCGAGCTGCGCGCCAGCGGCGACTTTGCCGCCCTGCTCGGCGGCGAGCCGACTGTGGCCGCAGCGGGCTGCGGCGATGCCGCCGTGGCCCTGGTAGCGGCCCCAGGGCTCGCGGCGCACATCGGCGTCCAGATAAGCCGCGCCCAGGTGCTGCCGCTGCAGGACGCGCCGACCGCGCTCTGCCGGGCGCTGGCCAGCGACTCACAGCTCGCCGCCACGGCGGTCCAAGTGACCGCCGTGGATCCCTTGACCGGCTGGATCAACCTGCAAGCCCCCGGCTACCGCGCCGCGCTGCACGCGCGCGCCTTCCGCGTGCGCAACCACTTCATCACCCTCGCGGTGGTCCCGCGCAGCGCGGCCTGAGCCGACGCGCCCTCACATGGTGGCGACCGTGAACGAGTCCAGCCGCTCCAGGGTCTGGCTGATCGCGCCGCGGTCGAGGAGCGGCCGGTCCTTGACCTCGCACTGGAAGCCATCATCTACATAGTCCTGGGCGCCGAGCGGCGTGCTGACGCTTACGGTGAGCATCGAGGCATCGGCGATGCAGGCCCCGGTGGGCGCCACGACGCGCAGGTTTTCCAGCAGCGGCACCAGGCTCTTGAACTCGGTCTCACTAAGTCCTCGGCCGCCGGTGGCCTCCATGTAAGCGGTCTTGCCGTCGCCGACGCAGCGGACCCAGTCCAGCCGGCGCGTCGCCACGGTCAGGGTGAACTTCTTGGCCCCGACCAGGCACTTGGACCCCTGCGGCGGTGGCGGCGTGAAGCCGCCTCCCAGGTTCTGCACCACCAGCAGGTTGACCGACGAGCTCCACACGCTCTTGCCGTTCTCGGTTGTCGGCGGCTGCGGCGCTCCACCATCGCAGCCGAGCCCCAGCATGAGCGCTGTGATCGCAATAAGTCTCTTCATGAGAGCTCCTCCTTGAAGCAGATTATGCAGTCAATCTACCGCTTTGACGACAAAGGGGCTCGATGAAGCTTGGGATCTTCAGGTATCCTCGCCTCGCCCCGCCATACGGCGAGGAACAAAGGTGCACGATGACCAAATCAGCACAGCTGTTCTATCGCTTCCTGCGACTGCTGCCACTCCCGCGACTCCTGGCCCTGGCGCTTCCCATTGCCCTGGGCTGCCAGTCGGGGAGCCCGAGCGATTCCGCCGATGCCGGCGCCGGTCCGCCGAGCGCGGTGCCGGGACTGTCGCTTATGACCGAGCTCTCGGGGCTGTGGGCGGGTCCGGCCACCACGACGCCGCTTGGTCCGATCCCGATCATGAACATGGATCTGCGGGCCGCAAGTGGCAGCCACCTGTTCGGGCGCGTCGACCTGGACGGCGACAACAACCTGCGCTTTGACCTCTCGATCGAGGCCCCCGCCGAGGCCCCCGCGCAGTCGCCGGTCCTCATCTTTCGCAACGGCGGCTACTTCCTGGGCATCCTGCGCGACTCGCGCACCCAGCTAGTCGAGTATAAAAAGGAGGGACCGAGCTATCGGTTCTGCGGCCTGAAGCTCGGCTGCGACTACCTGGACGCGCGGTTCACCTTCAGCGATGCCAGCCACCTGACTTTGGATGTGAAAGTGCGCGGCCAGCAGCATATCCTGTGGACTCCGGAGCGCAAAGAGACCCGCGAGCTGCCCACGCCGTTTCCGCCGGACCAGCGGCCGCAGGGCACCGGCGATGCCCCCTTCCCTACCCTGCCGCGCCTGCTCGCCACCGTCAGCTGGGACAAGCCGCTGCCCAATGAGGCGGACGTGCTGATGATCCTGTCGACGACCGCCTGCAGCTACCTTACCCCCGCCAACCTCGGCTGCACCGTGAGCCGCAGCCTGTTCGGACACGCGCCGGTGGGAGCCACCAGCGTCAGCCTGACCTTTGATCAGATCCACGCCGGTTCCTACAAGGCCACCGCGATCCTGGACCGCCACGGCACCCTGAAGCAGCGCCTGTTCCCGCAGTCTGGCGACGGCCTCACCCTGCCCAATCAGGGTGTCGTCATCGCTGCCAGCGGTGACAGCACGGCCGCGGTGCCTATCCTGCTGACCATTCCCTGAGGCCGCCGGCGCCGCGCCCGGTCGGCAGACGAGCAAGAGCAGGAGGTGCGGACAGCTCTGCCGCCGCGCCTCCTGCTCCTCTGTTCAATCCTGACAAGTCCGTGCTTGAGCGTCGGCGCCACCGCGCGCAGGCGCCCAAGGACTCCTGCTTACAAAGCGAGCTCCCGCTCGACATCCGCCAGCGCGTAGCGGGCCATCGCCAGGTTCGAGCGGCCGCGGTCGAGCGCTACGTAGAAGAACACCGAAGGACGCGACTTGAGCGGGCGAATCAGGTGATACTGCTTGCCGAGCGAGATCAGGATGTCCTCGACTTCGTCGCGCAGGCCCAGGGCCTTCATCGCCTTGCGCTTGCTGCGCACCACCTCGGCGTTACTCGCCGCCGCCAGCTCCATGTTGAGCACCCCGGCGCCGCCGAGGAATCCCAGACACATGCCGCTGTCACTATCGGCCAGCGCGGCCCCGATAAATCCCTCGGTCGCCTCAAGCTTCATCAGGTTCTCTTTGATGTTGTTCGAACTGAGTGCCATTTCTGTCTCCTTGGTCATAAGGGCCGCGCGGGGCTCGGCCGGGTCTGTGTCGTTCCAAATGATCTCGACATCGTCCAAAAGAGCCGGCTCACCCGGGCTCTCGGCGGCCAGCTTACTATCCGGATTCACCGGGGCCGCCGCGCCGGAGTCCAGCTCATCGCTCCAGCTGTCATGAAGCGGATCTTCCAGATCACTGACCGGGTCCAGCGGCTCGGTGCTGCGACTGTCCGCGGCGCGCGGGGCCGCTGCTTCGTCGTCGAGCACTTGCAGCCACTGCGCCTGCTCATCCTTGAGCCGATAGGCCTCCAGCAGCAGCTCGGTGAGCGGTCCGTGCATCGTCACTTGCTTGGGCCGCGATGGCTGCCAGCTGAAGCTGCCGCGCGGCCAGTTCATGATCCGGTAAAAGGCGTTGGTGCCGCTGAGGTTCCCCAGGCAGGCGTGCACCGCGCGCCCCTGATCGAGCCAGATCTCACCACTGTGATTGTCAAACTCGACCGTGATCACGCCGGTCTGATTGGACAGCGCATACAGCTGCACCACATCGGCCAGGGTGGTCGTCGCCACGGCGCCGCGGAAGGCCGCCATGGGGACTTCGCTCAGGTTGGCGATGACCTCGCTCAGCGTCTTGAAGGCCACCGGCTTCTGCAGGTAGGCAAAGCCGCTAAAGCGTGAGTGCGCCGTCACCTCGGCGCTGGGAAACGCCGTGATCGCGATGATCGGAACGCTGCTCCACTTCTTCTGGGCGTAGATGATTAGCTCCAGCCCATTTATGTGTGGCATGCGAATGTCGGTGATCAGGACCGAAGGACGCTCCCTATCGAGCAGCGCCATCGCATCGCGGGGGTCGCTGATGCCGATGACCGGCGTCGGATCGAACTCCTTGCGGAGCATCTCCACGGTCGAGCGGACGAGATCAACCTCATCATCAACCAGCACGATCGGTCCGACAAGGATTGTCTTGGTATGTCTGGTCACTGTAAACATTCCATTCAACTGACCTTCAGATTGATTAGCTAGCCCCGTGCCAGACTACGCGCAGGCGGCGAGTCTTCTCCGGACTGAGGGAGAAGCGGATTCTGCCCGCGTCCGCCGCGTCTGCTCTGCGGTCCATAGCAGACCACTACTGGTAGCGAATGAACCGGTCTGTTCCGGTTCAGTATCGGGACGGTGTATGCGCAGGTGCCGCCGGGCTCAGCGCCGCCAGGACGAACCTACTGCAGACAGAAGGAATCCGAGGTAAGTGCAGGAAGGGAGGGCAAGGCGCCCGCTCACAGGAGCGCCGCGCGCCGCGTTAGGAGTCTGATGTACGGAGCCCGTAGGCGTACAGGCGCTTGCGCAGTGCCAGGCGGGAGATCCCGAGGAGCGCGGCGGAGCGGGTGACGTTCTGGCCGGTAGACTTGTACACCGCGGTGACGTGGCGCTTGATGAGGGTCTCCAGGCTGACGTCGCTCGCGATCGACTCGGCCTCGACGGCGGCGGGCGGCGCGGCAGGCGGCGCGACCCCCGCCGGATCGAGGGGCAGGTGGCGAGGCAGGACTTCCGCGCCTTCGGAGACAACCAGGGCGCGCTCGATGACATTGCGCAGCTCGCGGACGTTGCCCGGCCAGGAGTGCGCGCAGAGGACCTTCATCGCGTCCGCTGACACTTGCGGACAGCGGTAGCCAAGCTCGGCGCCGAGCTTGGTGACAAAGTAGGTGACAAGCTCGGGAATGTCGGGGCGACGCTCGCGCAGCGAAGGCAGCGCGACCTCGAAGACCCGCAGCCGGTAGTACAGATCGGCGCGAAACAGCCCGTCCTTGACCCGCTGCGCCAGGTTGCGATTGGTGGCGCAGATAAGACGGGCGTCGCTGCTCAGCTCTTTCTCACCGCCGACGCGACGAAACGGATGTCCCTCCAGCACCCGCAGCAGCTTGCCCTGCAGATCGAGCGGCAGCTCGCCGATCTCGTCCAGGAACAGGGTCCCGCCATTGGCCAGCTCGAACAGCCCGCGGCGCCGGTTGTGGGCGCCGGTGAACGAGCCCGCCTCATGGCCGAACAGCTCGGACTCGATGAGGCTGGGGGACAGGCATGCAGCATTGGCGGCGACAAACGGCTGCGCGCTGCGCGGACCCAGCCGGTGCAGGAGCGAGGCCGCCACTTCCTTGCCGACCCCCGGCTCGCCGGTCAAAAGGACCGTGGTGCGCGGGCTGCGCGCCGCGGCGCAGAGGAGCTCCAGCGTGCGCTGCCAGGTCGCCGAAGATCCCACCGGTAGCTCGATGTGGTTGCCGCTGACATCGCTCCCTTTGCTGCGGTACACGACCCGCTGCTGGCGCTGCTGCACCCGCTTGCGGGCGTTGTCCAGCGCCAAGAGCAGGTCGGCGCGCGCTACCGGCTTGGTCAGGTAGTCGGCAGCCCCGGCGCGCAGCGCCCGCACCGCGAGCGCTGCGTCGTTATGTCCGGTCAGAAACAGAATCGGCAGCTCGGGATCCGAGCTCGCCAAAAGCTCCAGACCCTGCAGGCCCTGGCTGTCGGGGAGCGAGTAGTCGAGCAGGACGACGTCGAAACGCTGCTCGCGCAGGGCCTCGCTCGCGGCGCTGGTCGTGCCCACATCCACGACCTTGTAGGCCGCAGCCTCCAGGATGCACTTTAGCGCCCTGGCGAAGTCCAGGTCATCCTCTACCAGCAGGACGTGCGCCGGCCCGGTCATGAGGTGCTCTTGGCCCGCGGCGCCTTCTGCCGCGTCGGCAGCATCAGGCGGAAGGCGGTGCCCTCGGGGCTGCTGGCGCGCAGCCGCAGATCGCCGCCGTTGATGCGCGCCAGGTCACGCGCCAGCGCCAGCCCGAGCCCGGTGCCCTTGGCCTTGGTAGTAAAGAAGGGCTCGAAGATGCGCTGTTGGATTGTGTCGGCGATTCCCGGGCCGTCGTCCCGGACCTCGACCACCACGACGACACCGCTGTGCAGCCGTGCACGGCGCGCCGCCACGGTCACCTGACCGCGCGCAGCGAAGCAGGCATTGTCGAGCAGGTTGATGAGCGTCCGCTCGATCTGGCCAGAGTCGACCAGCACTTGCGGCAGCGTGTCATCGATCTCTTTGCAGATCTTGATGCAGCTGTATTTTCTCTGCAGCATCTCAATGGCACCATCAACAAGGGCGATGGGCGCAATGGGTGCCTTTTTGGGCAGCGCCGGCTTGCTATAGTCATGCGCCTGGCGAATCAGCGACTCGATCCGCTCGATCAGCGCTGGAATCCGCATCAGTCCCGCCGAGGTACCTGGCGGCATGGAGTTTTCCTGAATCGACGCCTCGACGATACTAAGGATCGCCGCCAGCGGATTGCGCACCTCGTGAGCAAAGCCCGCAATGATCGACTGGATGGTCGAGCGGAGCTGCACGGCGGCGAGGGCGGTTCGCTCAAAAAGGGCGTCATCGCGAATGGATAGCTGACAGCGGTACTGCGTGATGGCTCCGGGAGTCTCGGAGCGGTCGCCGACCAGAGACTGCAGGCGGGCGACAATGACCACGTCGTCTTCGGTGGCTTCCTGCAAGGTCAGAACCTCGGCCCGCTCAGCGAGAAACTCGCTTAGTCGCTGGCCATTCTCTGCCGAGAGGTGCAGGAGCTCGGCCAGCGAGCGGTTCAGACACTCTTCGTTGCTCAGGCCGAGCAAGGAAGTGCTCCGCGGATCTGCCCAGATGACGACCCCGGTCGAGTCCACGATCAACGCGCCAACCTGCATAAGATCTCCATGAACAGTCCCAGCCGGACAGAGATAATGCGCCGTGCTTTCCGCGCCTTGCTCTGGGCCGGTGGGGACTCGGGCCGGCGAGCGCTCAGCCCGAAGACGTGGGTCACCGTCCGATGGTGTCCGCAACTGCGAGTGCTTCATCAGTTACAAAGTGTGGAGCAAGTCACAGGCCAAGACTGCGTGCGGGCAAATCCCTTTTGGATGACCGCCTGCCGGCGCACCGCACCCATGCAGGCTTGCACGATGGCCGGTCTAGGGTTGCACGCTTGCATGATCGCTGCCGCTGTCGGCGCGGCTGCGACACAGCACTTGTCTGCAGGCGCGGGCTGCGCCGTGGCTGCGAAAGATTTTGAGCGATCTCAGGGGCGGGCGGAGTGATGATGCTAGCAGCGGCTACAGCAGTCCATAGCGCTCCCGCTTGCGGTACAGCGTGGAGGGATCGATGCCAAGCGCCCGCGCCGCCGATTCCAGCGTCGGGTAGCGGGCCAGCACCTGCATCAGGTGGCGGCGCTCGGCGGCGGCCAGCGAGTCCTCGCCTCCCGGCTCCTTGCCCGCGTACTGCAGCCCGTCACGCACCTCTTCGGGCAACAGGTCAATGCTCAGTGTGGTCCGGCGCGCCAGGATGATCGCGCGCTCAAGGACGTTGACCAGCTCGCGCAGGTTGCCGGGCCAGCGATAGGCGACGAGGGAGCTCTCCAGGTCCGGGGTCATCTCCATCTCGACTCCACGGTGGCGGCGCGCCAGATCGCGGACGATGGAGCGGGCCAGCTCGCGGATGTCCTCGGGCCGCTCGCGCAGCGGCGGCACCCGGATGGTAAGGACGTTGAGGCGGTAATAGAGATCCTCGCGGAAGCGCAGGCTGCGCGTCGCCTGCCGCAGATCGCAATGGGTGGCAGCGATGATGCGCGCCTCCGAGCGGCGCGGCAGTGAGTCGCCTACCCGCACATACTCGCGCTCCTCGAGCAGCCGCAGCAGCTTGCCCTGCAGCGGCTGGGCGAGGTCGCCGATCTCATCAAGGAGCAGAGTCCCGGCCGCGGCAGTCTCGATGAGACCCGCGTGCGCGTGGGTGGCACCGGTGAAGGAGCCCTGCTTGTGACCAAATAGCTCCGACTCGATGAGCGAGGGCGAGATCACCGCACACTGGACGGTGACGAACGGCTGGCTGCTGCGCGTCGACAGGTCATGAATATGGCGGGCCAGGGCGCTCTTGCCGGTGCCGGTCTCCCCTTGTAGCAGCACCGTTGCGCTGGTCGCCGCGGCCTGGGCTGCCTCGGCCAGGGTCTGCTGCATCACCGGACTCTGGCTGGTAAACGTCAGGTGGTTGCCGCGCCCCGAGGTCCGCCGCACCTCGGCCAGCTCCTGCGTGGTGCGCGCCGCCTGCAGCGCCTTCTCGATCGCATGCCCGACCTGGACCGGAGAGAGCGGCTTGATCAGGTAGTCGCAAGCGCCGGACTGCATCGCCTCGACTGCATTTTCGATCGTCGCGTAGCCGGTCATGATCAGGATCGAGGCGCTCGGGACCTCTTGCGCGAGGCGCCGGGTCACCTGCAGACCATCCATGCCGCCCAGCTGCACATCAACCAGGACTACGCGCGGCGGCAGACGGGTCGCCAGCTCGATGCCGCTCTCCCCGCTGTCGGCGACCATGACCTCATAGCCGGCGCGATTCAAGGCTAGCGCCAGCACTCTACGAACACCCGGATCGTCATCGATCACGAGCACAAGCGGCTTGGTACTCATCGACAGCTCACTCATTCCGCAGGATGCCGAAGACAAGCTTGGCTATACGGCACAATGTCGTACGGCGGTCTACCCAATCCAGGTAATTACCCTAGTCATTGTACCAGAAGCTGTCTGGTTGAGCGCCTTGCCAGGACAGAATTGAAGTGCAGCGAACGAAGCCGCCGGACAGATGTCGCCCGGTCTAGGGCGAAGCTTACTTACGCGCGGAGTGCTTACCTTGGGTTGGGCGCAATGCCGCAACCTCCAGGACGACCAGCACGGCCTGCCCGGCGAGAGCCGCCGCAGGGCCTTTGCGGCCGCAGGTGGACAAGTGGAGGACTGCAGCGCTAGGCAGAGGGCAGAAGCGGCACTTGCTTGCAGGTCGGCGCGCAGCTGGATCCATTGGGGCGGATAATCAGGTACTTGGCGGTCGTGCTCAGCTTCAAAGCTGGTGGCTGACCGGGAATCCCGATCGTGACATCATACTGATCGCCGTCCTGCAGCGACATCAGCGGATCGGAGCCGGTCGGCGCTGGCATCTCAATCAACAGGCTGGCCGATGCCTTGTCCTGCGCCAACGTGAGATCGCAGAAG
This sequence comes from Polyangia bacterium, assembly GCA_044222245.1. Taxonomy (GTDB): domain Bacteria; phylum Myxococcota_A; class Polyangia; order Palsa-1104; family JAEUJZ01; genus CALFML01. Next base: position 39,960 of record JBGANQ010000035.1, read on the forward strand.
AAGCGGCTCGCGGTCGAGCAGGTGAAGCCGTTGGTGGTCCCGGCGACCGGCCGCACGGCGGCAGACTCGCACGACCCGTTTATGCACCTTGTCGCCTGCATCATCGCCAGGTCCTGGCCGTTGAGCGAGATCGAACCGGAGTAGGTGGCGCCGCTGGTGCAGCCAATAAGAGTACAGATGCCGGGCTCCGCAGGGACCATCGGCTGCCCCGCAGGGCCGTCTGCATTGCCGCAACCGACGGCAGCAACAAACAAAAAGGCCTGAAGAAATAACTTCCGCATGTCAGCTCCCGAGCAAGTGGATTGAGGCGTTAGGGCTGATAGCCCGCGGAACCTTACAGCGCTGCGGAGGCAAAAGTTCGCTGAGTCGGCGCCCACTGGCCGGGCGCCGACTCAGCGCTGGCGGTGCAGGATGGTACCTGAGTTACCGACGATCCAGACATTGCTGACGTCACTTGCCCAGATGGCGCTGAGATCCTGCGCCGTCCCGCTGCCGAGCGCCGACCAGCCGCTGCCAGTAAAGTGCAGAGCCGTACCCTGCGCGCCGACCGCCCACACGTTGTCGGCCGCTGCGCCGCCCACGCTGCGCAGGTTCTGGGTAGCCCCGCTGGTGACTGCGAACCACGCGCTACCGGTCCAGCGGAGGATGGTGCCGCTCACGCCGACCGCCCACACCTCGCTAGCGCTGCTCCCCCAGATGCCCAGCAGGGTCTGGGCAGTCCCGCTGGCAACTGTAGTCCAGAGGCTGCCATTCCAGCGCAAGATGGTACCGCCTAGCCCCACTGCCCAGATGTTGTTGGCGTCGCTCCCCCATACCGCAAACAGAGTCTGCGAGGTGCCGCTCGAAACCGTCGACCAGCTGCTGCCGTTCCAGCGGATGATGGTGCCCACATTCCCAACCGCCCAGACATTGTTCGCATCGCTGCCCCACACGCCTGCGAGGTTGGCGGTGGTTCCGCTCGGTACCGTCGACCAGGTACCGCCATCAAAGTGGACGATCGCTCCCGAGACCCCGACCGCCCAGACGTTATTGGCGGCGGTTCCCCATAACGCGCTCAGAGCTTGCTGGCTACTGCTTGGGACCTCGGTCCAGGCCTGGGGCGAGTACCGCAGCAGAGCTCCGCCCTCTCCAACTGCCCACACCGTCTGCGCGTCGCTGCCCCACACCGCGGTGAGGCTCTGCGAGGTGCCGCCAGAGACCGTGGACCACGAGCTGCCAGTCCAGCGCTGGAGGATCCCTCCGGTACCGGCGGCCCAGATGTTATTTGCGTCGCTACCCCAGACCGCGAACAGAGACAGCGTGGTGCTACCGGGGACCACAGACCAGGTGCTGCCGTCCCACCGCAGGACTGTACCGTTGAAGCCGACCGCCCAGACGTTGTCGGCCGCGGTTCCCCACAGCCCATAGAGCGGCTGCCCAGTCAGCCCGGCTGTCGCAGCCGCCGTCCAGAAGCTGCCATTCCAGCGCAAAATGGTCCCCCCCTCCCCCACCGCCCAGAGGTTGTTGGCGTCGCTGCCCCACAGGCTCCGCAGGTTCATCATGGTACCGCTTGCCACCGCTGCCCAGCTGCTGCCGCTCCACTGCAAGATGGTCCCACCGCTGCCCACCGCCCAGACGTGGCTGGCGTCGCTGCCCCACACGCTAAGGAGGTTCTTGGTGGTGCCGCTCGACACTGCCGTCCAGGCGCTGCCGTCCCACCTGACGATGGTCCCGCCGCTGCCCACCGCCCAGACGTTGCTGGCATCACTCCCCCACACGCCGAGCAGAGCCTGGGTCGTGCCGCTTGACACGGCCGCCCAGGCACTGCCGGTCCACTTGAGGATGACGCCCCCGTCGCCCACCGCCCAGAGGTTGCTGGCGTCGCTCCCCCACAGGCCCAGCAGATCCTGGGTGGTGCCGCTTGGGACCGTCGACCAGGCGCTGCCATCCCATCGGATGCTGATCCCGCCGCCGCCCACTGCCCACAGGTCGTTGGCGCCGCGCCCCCAGAGCCGGAGCAGATGGTTTCCCTGCGGCAAAGGATTCTCCCAGCAGAACCCTTCCGAGTTACACAGGCGCGCCGGTGCGGCGGCGGCGCTCTCACACTGCTTGGTGGCCCGGTTGCAGACCTGGCCCGTCGTGCAGACGCTGGGATTGAACGCGCAGTTGTCAGGATTTGGCTCCTGAAAGGCTCTCCACAGCGAGCTGCAGCCAGCCGTGCATACCAAGGCGAGCCAGAGTAACCACCTCATCTTGCGTCTCCTGGGTCAGCTTACTTTCCGGGCCAGGCAAGAAGGACAATCCCGCCGACCGCCAGCGCCGCCCCAGTGCCGAGCAGCGCGCCGCCGACTCCGCTTGTAGCGTACAGATTGTCGCACAGCTCGGCCGGCGCAATCACCGCCTCTACGCAGGTGCCCTGGGCAGCCAGCGCCGAGGCCCCAAAGCCCGAGAGGACCAGCCCGGTGCCCAGCGTGACTCCGCCCACGACCAGCCGCCAGCGCGGGCGACCCGCGGGCGCGCGGCCCGGCTGGGGGGTTGCAACCGCCGCCTTCTGCAAGCTCGCCGCGACCCCCGCAGTCTGGCCGCGCACGACCTGCGCCGTGGTCTTGTAGGGGAGGTAGCCGGCTCGGGTAACCTCGACCTCGTGCTGACCCTCGAAGGCCTCGTGCGTAAAGGGCACGCTGCCAAGCTCGCGCCCATCGACGATGACCTTCGCTCCGGGCACCTCGCTGCTCACCTGCAGCGTGCCGCGGCCGCGGGTCGCGGCATCCTGCAGCAGCTTGCGCGTCAGCCGCAGGATCGCCGCGCGAGCCTCGCTCAGCGAGCACGCAGAGCAGCCCGCGTCTTCCTCCCCCACCACCACGCCGGTCGGGATATCAAGCAGCTGCACGGCGAGCTTGGAGAGGCGCGACTCCGCCGCCGCCGCCTTGATGATGAGCACAGCGGTGGCATCGACCTGCTGCGCGAGCGACTCCTGGCACTGGAGGTCGGCGGCGCACACCCCGCGCCCGCTCGCTCGCGTCTTGCTGAGCGCGAGGCTGGTCTGCTCGCGATCGACGAGAAAGGAGCGCTCCTGCTGCGCCGCCTGGGCAACGGCGGCCATCAGCTGCGCTTGCACTCCCTCGTCCAGGGTCGGCGGCTCGAATAAGAGGATCACCGCCGGGGTCAGCGTCAGTACCGCGTAGCGCGACTCCAGCGCCACCTGCAGCTGGGCGCGCTGCCCGGCCGGCAGGCTCTGGGCGCTGGTCTGAAACTGCCGGCCATCCTTCTCCAGCGCGAAGCGGTGCTCTCCGGCGCTGACCAGCAACGGACGGGATAGCGGCAGCACGCCGACCAGCTCGCCGTCCAGGCGCAGCAACGCCCCGGCGTCGCCGGACACCACGTCGACCTCCGAGGTCGGCTCCTTCAAGCTCGCGATATGCCGCAGCAGCGCCGCCTTGCGCGACTCCTCCACCTCGCGCCCTGCAGCCGCCAGGTAGCGCCGATACAGGTCGGCGGCCGCCACCGCGTGCCCCTGCGCTGCGGCGAGCTGCCCGAGGCTGTAGATCCCCTCCAGCGAAGGCCAGGCAATATAGGCTTGCTCGAGCTTCTGCCGCGCCTGCCCCAGCCTGCCGGCGGACAGCGCCGCCTCTGCTTCCGCGTTCAATCGGCGGACCGCGGGCGGCGGGCCCTCGACGGCGCCCGCCTTGCCCGCGGTCTGAGCGGCGCCGAGCCGCGCGCCGTGCAATGTAAGGATGAGGACCAGCCGCGCCAGCGCCCTGGGGGAGATATTCCTACCGTCGCGGCGCCACCGCCGTGCGGGCCTTGGGCTCAGCGCGGGCACTTGTCTACCCGCGTGGTAACCCCGGCCTGCGCCCGCACCAGCTCGGGCTTGCCCAGACCCAGATCAATTGAGTGAGTCCCCGGCGGCAGATAGACATCGACCTGGATGCAGCGCCCCGAGCGATCGCGCCGCGACAGGACGATGTGGCCGATGAGCGGTGCCAGCCGGCCCATCGCCTTGTCCAGTCCCGCTCGCAGCTCGGGGCGACTCTGCAGGCCGGCCATGGCGCGCAGCCGCCCGTACTCCTGCAGCGCCTTGCCGAGCTCGCGCTTGTCTTCATAAACCCGGCCCAGGTTGAAGGCGATATCGGGAAGCAGGGCCCGCTTGACGCTGCCGCGCTGCTCCAGCAAGCGAATGCGCTCCAGGTAGTCTTGCGCGCGATCGAGCCGCCGGGCCTGCAGCGCCTCGACGCCGTCGTGCAGCAGCTGCTCGGCGTAGGTGGTCGGGATGGTGACGGTGACCGTCTCGCCAGCGGCGACCTCGAGCTCCTGCGTGCCGCCGACATAGGACACCCGGTGCTTGCCGGCGCTCACCGCCACCGGCTTGCTCGACATGACCTGGGGGGCGCCGCGATCCACCTGGACGCGCACCGAGCCGTCGCCGACAAAGCGCAGCTGCCCGCCGCCGGGCAGCTGCGGCCGCTCGGGTGTACTGGCCGGCGGGGCGGGCGGCTCGCGCTCGACCGCCGCCGCAGCGCGCGTCGGCTTGGGCAGGGTCAGCAGCAGCTCGGCCGCTCCGGCGCGCACCAGCGCATCGGCATCGTGGAGCATGATCTTTATCAGGTTGAGGAAGGCGCTGTTGCCGGTGCGCTTGTAGAAGCCGCCCGCCACCTCGGCCGCGCGCCGCCGGACCACCGCGGCGAAGTCGTGGCTCGCCAGGTACAAAAGGGCCAGCGCCTGCTCGCCTGGCAGCTCGGCCGCGGCGTCGAGCACATCGAGGCGCGCCTGCAGGTCGGCGCTCTGCAGCAGCTGGGCCAGTCCCTCGGGCGGGGCCACCGTCTCGCCGAGCTTTTTCAGCTTGCCGTAGGCCGTCAGCCCGTCGAGATCGCCGCCGCGAACCGCCTCCTGCAGGATCGCCACTCCCAGGTGCGAGCCCTGGTCGGCGAGCCGGCGCGCCGCGGCCAGGCGCACCGCCCGATCGGGGTCCTTCAGCGCCCGCTCGAACAGCCCCGGCGCGCCATCGGCCATCTCGACCGCCAGCTTGCGGACCAGGGCATCGCGCGAGCCGAGCGCGGCGCGCACCCGGCCCTGCTGCTCAACCTCCCCAAGCTGCACGAGGATACCGCTCGCCACCACCCGATCCGCCTCGCTGCCGTCGCGCGCCAGCAGCTTCAGGCGGCTCAGGGCGACGCGATCGGCGTCGTTTTTGCCCTGCTGGCGCAGCGAGCGGACCACGCGGCTTATCGCCCGCATGCCGGCCGCTCGGACCTCGATGTCCTGGTCATCCAGCGAGCCCGCCAGCGCATCCAGGGCGGCGCGCACGCTCTTGGTCCCAAGGGCGCGGGCGGCGGTGCGGCGCACCTCACGCTGGCGATCGCGCAGCGCCTGGCCTAGCGGCGGCACCGTCTCGTCCGAGCTGAGCTCACCGAGCGAAGCGGTGGCCAGCTCGCGAGTGACGGCGCTGTCGCTGGCAAGGGCCGCTTTGGCCCAGCTCAGGCTCTGCTGCGCCAGCTGCGTGCGCTCCCCGGCGATGAGGCGCAGGATCGCGCCGGCGGCGGCGATGCGAACCACCTCGCTGGTGCTGCCCCGGTCGAGCAGGCCGTCCAAGAGCGCAATCGAGTCTTCGCGACCGCAGTCGGCCAGACCGCTGATCGCCAGCTCGCGGCTGTCATCGGGCTCCTTGGCCGAGCGCGCGACCTCGGTCAGCAGGTCAGAGCCGCTGGTCTCGCCGAGCGCCGCGAGCAGCTGATTGGCCAGCAGCTGACCCGCCCCCGGATGGGCCGCCGCCTCAGTAAGCTCGGCGCGGCCGCGACCGTCACCGAGCTTGGCCAGGCTAAAGGCGGCGAACAGCCGCGCCTTGCTGTCGGTGGTGCCGGCCAGCGTGTCCTGCAGCAGCTGACGCGCCCGCCCATCGCCGGCCTGGGCGAGCTGGCCGATCGTAATCAGCGACGCGCGCTCGGACAGGTTCGCCCGCCCGATGCGCTCCCACAGCGCCGGCGCGCCGGCCAGGCTGCCGTGATCGAGCAGCAGCGTCGCCGCCCGCAGCTTGAACTCCGGGTCATCCTTGTCCAGGGCCGCGGTGAGCATCTTCAGCCCCTCGGGCTCCTTGAGGTTGGAGAGGGCATCGGCGACGGTGATCTCAAGCGAGGTCGGGTGCGGCTGCTGCAGCAGCGCGAGCAGGGCCGGGCGCGCGCTCACCGCGCCAATCTGACCCAGCGCGTGCGCCGCCTCCTCCACCGCCTGGGGCTTGCGGCTGTGCAGCAGCGGCTCCAGCAGCGTGCGCTGGCTCAGGTCGCCGCTGTTGGCCAGGGCGCCGATCGCCCGCAGCTGCAGGTCCAGCCGCTCGCTGCGCAGGTTCGCCTCCAGCACCGCCAGCGCGTGCGCCTTGGCCTCAGCGAGCGTCGGCGGGCCGGAGCGCAACAGCCACCACAGCAGGCCGCCGCCCAGCAGCGCCGCCGCCGCCGCCGCCGCGCCGATGAGCAGGCGCCGGCGCAGCCGCCTCACCCGCGGCAGCGCCGCGCTCGACCGCATCCCCGACAGCTCTTGCGCCACCTGGGCCATGGTGGGGCGCTTGGCGGCATCCACCGCCAGCATCCGGTCGATAAGCGTCACCAGCCGCCGCGAGAGGCTCGGGCAGACCTGGCCGAGCGGCCTTATCGCCTGCTTGAGCAGCTTGAGCGGGGTTCCGGTGTATGGCGGCTCCCCGGCCAGCAGCTCATAGAGAATCACTCCCAGCGAGAACACATCGGCGCGCCCGTCGACCTCCTCGGCGCCGCCGAACTGCTCTGGCGCCATGTAGTCGGGCGTTCCCATGATCGAGCCGGCCTGAGTCCGCCGCTTGGGAGTCTTGCCCACCGCCTCGCGCACCTTGGGGTCTACTTTGGCGATTCCGAAGTCGAGAATCTTGACCCAGTCCTGCTCCGGAGTGACCGGGTCGGGCACCAGCATGATGTTCTCGGGCTTTAAATCTCTGTGGACGATGCCCTTTTCGTGCGCCGCCGCCAGCGCGCGGGCAATCTGCACCGCCAGGTGCGTGACCTCGGCCTCACCGAACTTCTTTTTCTCGGTGAAACGATCCCACAAGGACTGTCCTTGCAGGTACTCCATGACGATGAACAGCGTGCCGTCCTTGAGCTTTCCGTACTCCGAGATCTCGACCAGTCCGCGGTGCTGGATGATGTTGACGGCGCGGGCTTCATTGAGGAACCGGGCGGCATACTCTTCGTTCTGGGCCAGCTCCTTGTGCATGATCTTGATCGCCGCGCGGCGACCGATCCGGCGGTGGCGGGCCTCGTAGACGATTCCCATTCCTCCTTCGCCAATCTTGCGTACGGTCTGAAAGTTGCCAAAAATGAGTCCGGCGTTGGGATCGGGAGGCTCACCGGGCGCGGCCCCGGCAGGCAGGAACAGGGACTCGTCGTTGATCGGCTCCGGCTCCGGGTTGCTGGGTGGCCCCGGCGCCAGTGCGGATGCCGCCACGGGCGCAGCCGCAGGTGCCGGCCGCGCCGCGGCGCCGGCCTGAGCCGCGAGCGAGTCAAAGACCTTGGCGACCGTGCTCATGGGCGGGCGATCGCGGGGGCTCGTCTCGACCATCGCGGTGAGCAGCTCGACTATGGCCACAGCCGGGCGCTCGCGCCCCAGCGCGAAGGTGGGAGCTCCCCCCTGGTAGGGCCCGCGCACCGGGAACGGATTCGAGCCGAGGAAGGCCTGCCAGAGCAGCACGCCCAGGGCGAAGACGTCGGCGCGCTCATCGACCGGCTGCAGCCTTCCCTTGACGTCGGCGTGCTGCTCGGGCGCCGCAAAGGGCGGGATCGGCAAGCCGTCCGCAGTCACCCAGGTGCGGCCCAGCGCTGCCGCCAGTCCGAGCCCAAGGAGGCTGAATCCCGAGCCGCCGAGCGCCTGATCGGACGAAGGCACCAGGATCTGGCTCGGCCGCAAGGCCAAGTGACTGACCCCGAGCTGCTGCGCCGCCAAGAGGAGCCCGGCCAGCTGCTGACCAAGCTGCTGCGCCAGCGGCCACGGTCGCCCGGCCAGCTGGGCCAGCAGGCCGTCCAGGCTCTGCCCCTTGGCCCGCGGACTGATGATGCAGAGCGAGCCGTCGGAGAGCCGCTGGCAGTCGAGGATGCCGACGATGCCCTCCAGCTGCAGCTGGCCAAGGGCGCGCGCCTGCGTCTGTAGCTGCGCGATTACCTTGTCATCGGCGGGCCTACCAAGGACCCGAATCACTACCCGCTGTAGGCTGCGACTGTCTACTCCCTCGTAGAGTTTACCGAGGACTCCGTCGCCAAGCGGACGATCTGCGCGATAGTGACCAATGAGCATGAGCGGACTGGGCTCGCGCCAACCCAAGGGCAAGGCGGACTTGAGAGCCAAGCGACCCCAGTCGATCTTACTTCATGAAAGGCCAATGGTTCATCCATGAAAGAGCTCACCTCCGGGGTTTTTTGGCCTGCGGTCGGTGCGCCGGCAGGGCTTCAGGTAGGGCCATGTGAACTCGCGTGGGCAGACGAGCCGGCAGCGACCTGGCAGCGAATTCCCAAGGCAACGGAGTGCAGACGCATCCACTTTTCACCCGCTCCTCCGCGCTTTGGTCTGTTATGGATTCCGGCCAGCACCCAAGCCATCGCGCGGCGACCGAGTCACCAGGGTGCACGGGGGTCTGATTTCCAGCTCTGTGTCCGGCTCGATCTGCTCGCTGCGATACTGCAAGTCGAGGCCACGCCTTGCGACGGCGCAGCTTAGTCATGCGTGCCTCTCCGATGTACTCCGGACAGTCCGTGGCTTGCCTGGGAGACAACCTCGCAGGCGCGGGCGGGCGGCAGAGGCCCTGGCGGTGACCGCGGCGCCGCCAGGCGATGAGCGATGCGCCGCCGGGTGTACCCTGGCGGAAGCCCTCGCCACCATCGCCCGCGTGCTATACACTGGAGATAGCGACGAGCTAGCCCGCTTGCTCTGCAACTGGCAAAGCCCGCTGCCCACTTTCGATAGGGAGGCCCCGATGTCCGTCCGCAAGATCCTCTTATCCGTGGCCGCTGGCGCGGTGGGACTTGGCACGATGCTGTGGGCCCGCGACAAGAAGGACCCCCCAAGCCCTGCCCCTGCGGTCTGGCTGCGCGCCACCCGGCTTGCCGAAAAGCAGGACCACGCGCTCGGCCTGGTCACCGATGGCGACTACGTCTACTTCGTGACCGGCGGCTTTGAGAAGGCCGCCAACGCCGTCAAGCGGGTGCCGGTCACCGGCGGTCCTGTCGAGACCCTCGCCAGCGGCGACTTCGTGGTCAGCGGCTACCTCGCCACCGACGAGATGTTCGTCTACTTTACCAGCGAGTGGCCGGGCACCGTGATGCGAGTCGCCAAGACCGGCGGTCAGGCCACTACCCTGCTCGCCCAGCAGCCGCGCCCGACGTTCGTCGCCATCGACGACAAGTTTGTCTACTTCGCGACCTACGCCAAGGAGGCCCCCGGCGGCACCATCGCCCGCGTGTCCAAGCAGGGAGGAGCCGCCGAGACCGTGGCCAGCGCCCAGCCCTACATTAGCGGCCTGGTGCTCGACGAGCGCGACCTGTACTGGGTAAGCACCACCGGCCTGTGGCGGCAGCCCAAAGCCGGCGGCACGGCGACCCGCCTGTCGCCCGACAAGCAGCACCTGACCCGCCTTGTCAGCGACGGACGCGAGCTATTCTTTTTTGTCCGCAGCACCGACTTCGATCAGGACTTCGCGGTCGGGCGGCTCGCCAAGAGCGGCGGCGAGATCACCAAGCTGACCCCGCCGGCCGAGTGGAACCTGTACCTCGGGCTCTCCGACTCTCACGTCTATTTCTTCCAGCATGGCAGCGGGCGCGGCGAGTACGCCCTGCAGCGCGTCGCCAAGACCGGCGGCGCCCCCGAGACCGTCGACGCCGGCGCGATCCCCTCAGGCCACTTGGCGGTCGGCGGCGGCAACGTCTACTTCTCCGACATCGATACGGTCTACCGAGCGCCCAAGTAGCTCCGCCGGCTCGCGATAAAAAAAGGGCGCACCCGCCAGGGCGCGCCCTCTTGGCTTGGCGGTGCGGCGGCTTAGTGCGACAGCCAGCCCAGCACTTTGGAGGCGCCGCTGGACACGGCCCCGCCGAGGCGCCGGGCGCCGCTGGCCACTGCCGAGGCCCCATTAGACACGGCGGTGCCGGCGGTGTGCAGGGCCGACGAGGCGCCGTTGGCGATGCCGTGCCCGAGCTGCTGGGCGCCGTTCCAGGCCGCCGAGGCTCCCTGCCCGACCAGGTGCGCGCCGCCGGCGGCCAGCGCTTCACCGCCACCGACCGCCGCCCCGAGCACGCCGAGCGGACCGAGGTGGCCAAAGTAGCTGGCCGTGTTCTTTACCCCGTTGAAGCCCTCGGCGGCGGTGCTGCCCAGCCAGCGAGCGCCGTTGGACAGGCCGCTGCCGATGCCGCGCGCGGCGTCGCCCACCGAGTGCCAGTCGTGCGCCGAGTTGACGAAGTTTGAGATCCCCTGCCCCGCCTCGTGCGCCTTGCTGCCCGCCCAGTTGGCGCCCTCAACGACGCTAGCGCGGCCGCCGAAGATGCCGCGCATCGCCTTGGAGTAGTTCTGCGCCCCCGAAGAGTAGCTGCCGCCGTTGCGCGCCATCTCCTGGTCGGTCTCTTCCGCCAGGCGGCGATCGGCGCCGGCGACGCGCTTGATGCCCTCCCACGACCACATGCTGTGGCCGTCCAGGGCCTCGTAGCCACGGTCGTGGCGCTGAGCCGCGGCGTCGATGCCGTCGATCGGCTTGAAATCCACCGGCCCGCCTGCCTGGGCGGGGTCGGTCTGCCGGTGCTGGGCATCATTGCGGTTGCCCGGACCGGCGAAGTTCCCGTACGAGACCAGCCGCTCGAAGGGGTTGGTTCGCCAGTCCCTGCCGCTCGGATCAGAGAACTGGTGATGGCCGTCGTAAGGAGTCTCAAAGTTATCCGGCATGGTCGTGCCCCCGTACCCAGGTTATCGGCGCCCGGCGATCGCGGTTGCGTGGCGGGGACGTCCGTCCTGTTGCTGCTCAATGTATGCCTGCGCGTGCCAATGCCGTGAACCCCACCACCGCCCACACCGCAGCCACGACCGCGCCGCCCACCGCGACCCCTGAGGTGGACAGGCCCAGGGCCACGAGCAGCTCGTGCAGCTTGGCGTTGAGCCAGTCGGCGCCGCGGTAGACCACGGTATCGATGAAGCTCTTGGCCTTGTACTTGGCCTGGCGATCAACCGAAGTAAAAAGGACCTCGCGCGAGGGTCGCAGCAGCCCATACTCTCCCACCCGGCGCACCACCATCACCGCGATGAGGACGCCCAGCGCCGGCGCCAGCGCCAGCCCGAGGAAGCCGACGACCATCAGCGCCGGCACCGAGCACAGCACCAGCGCCACCCCGAGCCGCACGGTCAGCCGCCCGACGACCAGCAGCTGCAGCATCAGCGACAGGATGTTGACCGCGGTGTCCAGCGCCGCCAGCAGGCGCGTCCGGTCCGCAGAGTTGGTGATCTCCTTGGCCAGGTACGCCGCCTGCTGCAGATACAGAAACGTGGTCGTCGCAGAGAGCAGCAGGATAAACAGACTGATCCCCAGAAGATACGGTGAGCGGACGACCAGCGAGATCCCCGACAGCGGGTTGCCGCCCAGCGGTCGCCTCGGGAGCCGGCGCGGGCAGGACGGGCGGCGGCGCGTGATCGGGGGCCGCGGGACCCGGTCGCGCGCCCCGCAGCAGCATGATGACCAGCGCCACCGCCACGGTCCAGAAGCCGGCCGCGAGCAAGAGCAGGTCGGCGTTGCCGACCTTCTTGACCAGCAGCGCCGTCAGCGCCGGTCCGACGATACTGCCGGCGCTGCTGCCGGCGGCGATGCAGCCAAACAGGCGGCTCGACTGCTCGCTGGTGTGCAGGTCGGCCATCAGGCTCCAGAACGCCGAGATGATGAACAGATTGACCACGCTGACCCAGACAAAGAACAGCCGCGCGCCGAGCGCCAGCCATGGCCCGTGCGTCAGCAGGGCGTAGAAGCCGAGCAGGTTGAGGATGAAGAAGCCGTAGACTGCCGGCAGAAAGATCCGCCGGGCGAAGCGCGAGGCGAGCCAGCCGAAGATCGGCATCGCCGCCAGCATGCCGGCGAAGGTCCAGCCAAACAGACCGCCGAGCTTCTGGGTGCCGATGGTGACCCCCAGGCTGTCGCGCACCGGCCGCAGGCTGGCGTAGCCGGTAAAGACGCAGAACAGCGCGACAAAGGAGAGCAGCAGCACGCGCGCCTCCTCGGGACGCACCTTGACCACGCGCTGCAGCAGGGCCCAATACCAGGGAAGCGGAGCGGGAGCTGGCAAAGGAGCGGTCATCCCTGGATAAACACCCGGAGCGGCCCAGAGTTCGCCAGTTTCTGACGGCCAGCGCCGCCGCGCGAGACCGCTACGCCAGTTTTTTTGCGACCGCGGCGCGCGGCCCGCGTCAAGCCCATAGAGGGATTGGCCGGGACGCCCGGGGGAAGTGGACCCGCTGCGCCCGACGCCCGAGTATAATGTCATGTCACCACCTTGAAGGGTGGAGGTGTTTCCGATGTTGACCTTAGCCGCCTATCGCCTGCCTTCGCTGCTCTCTGTTGCGACGGTGACGTGGATGCTCTTTCAGCCGACGCAGCCGCGCGCCGAGATCGGCGGCCAGGGACCTTCCGCAGCCCCAGTCGCCGTAGCGGCCGCGATGTCCGCCGCGGTCGCTGTCCCCTTCACAGCGGCGACAACCGCTGCCGTGGCCGCGCCCCCCGCGCCCGCGCCAGCGCCAGCGGCCTCCTTTCCGCGGCGGCCGCCCCCGCGCCCTCGCCCCTGGCGGTCGCCGAAGCCGTAGCCCCCTCCGTACCCGCCACGCCCTGCGCGCCGCTGCTGCGGCAGCTCCGCTGGCACGAGCCTTTCTTTGGCCTTGGCACCTGGCCCGAGGTCGCGCAGGAAGCCCTGGCCCACGCCTCGCCCAGCTGCCGCGTCGCCATCGCCGCCGGGAAGGTGCCGGCGGTGGCGGCCGCCCTGCGCGAGCTGACGCAGCACGCGGTGGTCGGTGAGCCGGGCCTGCAGCGGTTTGTATACCGGCTGACCTGCCAGCTGCGGGTGCCGGAAGCGCGACCGCAGATCCTCGCCGGACTGCACGAGCCGGCGGTATACGCCGACTGCGCCGACGCCCTGTTCAGCATGGACTTCCACGAGCCCGAAGCGCTGAAGCTGCGCGAGCGCTATGTCGAGGGCCTGCGCCAGGAGCCGCGCAAGACCCACCTGCCGAGCGCGCTCTTGCATCCGCCCTATGCCGAGCGGCTGGCACCGGTGCTGGCGGTCTACGAGCAGGAGCAGCTGCCCGGCCGCGATGCCCTGTACGGCGCGGTGTGCGCGCCGTCGAGTGCCCGCTCGGCGGAGGTCGCCGCCAGCTGCACCGGCCCGGCCGAGCGCGAGCCCGAGTGGGTGCAGCGCCGCCTGCTGCGCGGTGACCTGGACGGCGGCTTCGCCCACCTGACGCGGCTGCCGCCCGAGCAGCTGCCGCAGTTCGCCAGCTTTCTGAAGAAGTTCCACGCCGAGGAGCGACCCGGGCGCGATCGCCTCTACCAGCTGCTGTGCGCCCGCCGGCCGCCGCCGACCGGCGAGCTCGGCGCCACCTGCGAGAAGCTCCTGCCGCGCCAGGAGCCGGTGTGGCTGGCCCGCAACCACGCGATGCGCGTGCAGTCCGAGGTGGATGGCTACTACCTGCGCGGGCGCATCTTCGCCGGTGTGTTCCTGGGCCTGGCGCTGCTGCTGTTCGCCTACGGTCTGTTGGAAGCCCAGCGCCGCCGCCTCCGCGCGCAGGGCTGAGCAGCTCGCCGGCCCGAGCTTGTCGGGCCCTCGCGGGCTACTGCAGCGAGTAGACGCGGCGCTCCTGCACGTCGATGCCGCAGAAGCGGGCCTGGCGCTCCCTCCGGTGCTCGCCGCTGACAAGCGCGCTGTCGTGGGTCGCCGGCCGCTGATCGCCGTGGGCGTCGTTGGCGCGCAGCTGCTCGTACTCGGCGATGGTCAGTCGGTGGCGCTCGCGCAGCGGGGCGGCGACGTCCATCGCCTCGATCAGGTCGCCGGCGCCGGGGCGGACGCGGCCGGCGAAGAACTCGGCGGCGCAGCCCGAGCCGTAGCTGAACAGGCCGATGCGCTGGTTCTCCAGCTGCCGCGCCTCGGCATGAAGCAGCGATAAGAGCGCCAGGTACAGCGAGCCGGTATAGATGTTGCCGACCTGCGCCGGCAGCTTCAGGGAAGGCTCGACCTCGACGGCGAAGCTGTCGGGCCCGGGCAGCGCCGCCTCCTCGCGACCGTCCAGCTGGCAGCGCAGCTGGTGGGCCTTGCGGGCCAGCTTGCCGTAGGGGACGTGGTAGCAGGTGCGGACGAGCGGCTCCCGGCTGCTGGTCAGCGCCCGCCACTCGCCATAGGCCCCGGCGAGCGCGTCGAGGTAGCACTGCACCGAGAAGTGCCCATCGACCAAGGCGTCCTTGCGGTGCAGCGGGCGCCAGAAGTCGTGCACGTCCTGGGCGTAGCTGCCGCTCACCCCGACCTCCAGCTCGATGAGGCGCGGGCGGGCGCTCACCAGCATCGCCACCGCGCCGGCGCCCTGCGTCGGCTCGCCCGCCGAGCCCAGCGAGTAGCGGGCGATGTCGGTGCAGACGATGAGCGCCGAGCGGCCGCGCGCCGAGCCGGAGGCGATCCAGTCCACCGCATTGAGCAGCCCGGCGGTGCCGCCAAAGCAGGCGTGCTTGGTCTCGAACACCCGGCAGGTGCGCGGCAGGCCGAGCAGGCCGTGCAGGTACGAGGCGATCGGCTTGGAGTGATCCACCGCCGTCTCGGTGCCAACTATGCACAGGCCGATGTCGGCAGCGCTGCGGCCCGAGGTGCGCAGCAGGCGGCGCGCCGCCTCGGTGGCGAGGGTGACCGGATCTTCCTCAGGGCCGGCGATCGCCATCTGCAGCGTTCCCAGGCCACTTGTGTACTTGGCCGGCGCGACGCCGCGCACCGCCGCCAGATCGGCGAGCTCAAGGTAGCTGCGCGGCACCGCGAAGGCGATGGCGTCGATGCCGACGCCGCCTTCCACGACGCCACCGCCCGAGGTAGCAGACGGCGCGGTGGAACCAGACTCAGAGTTAACATTCACTGGGGAAACCTGCGAGGTCTTCATGGGCAGTACGGAGTCCTCCGTGACACGGGGTTTAGCGCGGCCATGCAAAGCAAGGTCGGTGCCAGGACGATGAGGCCCCCCGCGCCCCCCTGCCGGCGCCCTGCCCGGCTGCCGCGCTGCCGCGTCGGTCCGTCGCCGCAATCGGCCGGCTGGCAGATCTTGAGGCTCGCCTGCCGGTTCCGCCCGCGCAGCCCGCCGCCGCCGATGCGATGTCGCACGGTCGAGCAGAAGCGCACGCGTGATCGCCCGTCGGCAGCGACTTTCACCGACTCACCCGACCCTTGCACCCTTTTGGCCGATCCTCTTGGCCGATCCTCTTGGCCGATCCTTCGATTGGGCCGATCCTTTTGGCCGCCGCTTGCACCCGGGCGGCGGGCAAAATCAGGTGCTGGGGCGACTGCGAGTCGGTATTCTCCGCTCACCATGACCGCCCTGACGCACCTGCAGATCGAGCCGACCACCCGCTGCAACTTCACCTGCAGCTTCTGCTGCGGCCGCTACATGGAGCAGTCGGACCTGGAGTTCGCGCTGTTCGAGCAGATCCTGGCGGCGGCGCCAGCGCTGCAGCACCTGGAGCTGCAGGGCGAGGGCGAGTCGCTCATGCACCCGCGCTTCTTCGACATGGTGCGGCTGGCGCGGGCGCGCGGCGTGCGGGTGTCGCTGATCAGCAACGGCAGCTACCTGACCGGCGCGGCGATCGAGCAGATCCTCGAGCTCGGCATCGAGAAGATCTCGATCTCGCTGGAGTCGGCCGACCCGGTGACCTTCCGCCACATCCGCGGCGGCAAGCTGGAGAAGGTCCAGCGCGGCATTAGAGAGCTGATGGCGGCGCGCCGGGCGCGCGGGCTGCACAAGCCGGTGGTGGCATTCTCGATCACGGTGCTCAAGGACACCCAGGATCACCTGAGCGGAATCCTGGCCTTGTACCGCCAGCTCGGCCTGGACGGCGGCATTACCCTGCAGCCGCTGCAGAGCATGCCGGGCTACGTGAAAAACTACCCGGCGGCGCTCAGCCAGCAGCTGCTCTCCGACGGCGAGGTCAATGATCTATGGATTCAGTTTTATGCCCACCGCGACATCAAGAAGATCCAGCGCGACAAGAAGGCCACCGGTGTCCGCGGCTTCTTTGACGAGCTGATGGCCGACTTCCGCCCCGGCTCGCGGCGCTGCCCGTGGCTGGAGTCCGGACTCTATGTAAACAACCAGGGAGTCGCGACCGGCTGCTGCATGATCAAGGACACCACGCAGTTTGCCCTCGGGCGTTTCGGGGTCGATCCGCCGAGCCAGCTGCTGGCGCGGCGGGAGGAGCTGCGGCAGGAGTTACTGGGGGGGAAGGTTCCGCAGGCGTGTACCGGCTGTGAGCTGGCGCGGTTTGCGGTGATGACGAGGCTGGAGCTTGTGCTGTTCGCGCTGCGCGGGCTGTGGCGGCGGTGGTCGCCGCGGGCGCGGTGGCAGCGACGGCTAGCGGCGCGGGCGCAGCGGCCGCGGATCTCGCTGCCGCTTCTACCTTAGCGCTACTCGCCGACCGTCTTGAGGACGAAGGGATACGAGACCGAGACGATGCCGCTCTGCGGCTTGGGGAAGTCCCAGCGGCGCACCGCGCTGGCGATGCACGACTCGGTCTGGGCGCTGCCCAGGGTCGAGGACTGCACGACGCTGCTCATCACGCTGCCGGTGGTCCCGATGATGAACTGGATCTGTACCCGGCCCTCAAGCTTCTGGTTGCGAGTAAGCTCGCTCTCGTAGCAGAACTTGACCTGGTTCATGTGGCTGCGGATGACCCGGCGGATGAGCTCCTTGTCGATCGTCCCGATGACCGTCGCCGGGCCGACCCCGACCACCGGCCCCTCGATGTTGTGCTTGGTCAGCTTGGGACCGACGCCGCGGCCGTAGCTGTGATCGCCGGGGCCGTTGCCCAGCCCGGGCAGCCGGCCCATGCCGATGGTGTTATCGCCGGTGCCGCCGCCGCCGACCCGCGAGCCGACAAAGCCCAGGCCGCCCGGCCCGTAGGCATCGCCGACCTCAACCGCGTTGAGGTGCCCGATCACGTCGCTGGCGTCGCGCCCAAGTCCCGAGTCGCTGCTGAAAACCGAGCTGAGCGCCGAGCTGTTCGCGCTCGACAGGACGCCGATGATGCCGACCCGGCTCGCCTGCTCCACCGCGATCTTGCGGGCGAGCGTGGGGTTGGGGTTATCCGCCGGGCCCTTGACCTGGTAGCGTCGGTCCTGCTTGGGCGCGGTGGTGCTGCCCATCTGGCCCGAGGGGCCCTTGTGCGCCTTGCCGCCGCCGCGCTCGACCGCCTTGTCGGCCGCGGTGAGCCAGGTCGGCTTCTCTTCGGGCGGCGCCGGGGGCGTAATCTGGATGCGCGTCAGGTGCTCGTTGAGGAACGAGTCGATGGCGAGCGACCGCGGGTCGGCGGGCACCGAGAACATGAGCCCCAGGAACAGCCCCGCCCCCGCCAGCACCGCGGCGGTATAGGACTGCTGCTGCCAGTCCAGGCGCAGCGGCACCGGATACTGCCGCGGCCGCGCCACCGAGTTCACCAGGAAGGTGCTGTTGCCATGCTCCAGACAGAACCGCGCGCCCTGCGGAATCGCGGTCGCCAGCGCGCCGGGGATCGTCGCGCAGGGGTGGGCGCGGCCGGCGGCGGCCCAGTCGGCGAGGCTGGTCGTCTTGCCGTCCAGGGTCACGTCGCCGCGCATCGCGCTGGTAAAGAGCAGCTCATAGTCCGTGCCAGTCGAGCGGACCAGGGGAAAGCGGGCGCTTGGCAGGCCATCGGCCGCGGTCTTGAAGGTGGCCTGGGCATCGGCGCCGATCGAGAACTCATTGTCCTTGCACTCGCTCTGCCGCCGCCACAGACCGTACAGCAGCGCCGAGGCGCCGAAGGTGAGCAGCCCGGCAGCGCCGTAATCGGCCGCCCGCCCGCCGGCAGAGGCGGGGCTGGGGGCAGCAGGCTCACCACGCTCGAGGGCCGCCTTCTCCTTGCCGACCTGCAGGTAGCTGGAGGTAAAGAGCAGGAACACCCCAGCCAGCGACGCCGCCGCCGAGCCGAGAAGGCCGCGGGTCAGGCCGCTCATCTTGCCGCCGGCGGGGTTGTCGAAATGACGCACCTCTTGCACCGCGTCCTCGAACAGCGCCGAGACCTCGACGGCGTGCGCGCCGTCGCGAACCTCGACCTGCTCGGCGAGGTGGGCAGGCACTTGGGAAGTAGCAAAGGGCCGCGGCAGGGTCGTCTGGACATGCGTGGACATAATTCCCTCCTATGCGCAGGATCACCGGAGCGTCCTGCTAGCCGGCTGCGCCGGCTGCACCGTCAGGCCCCCGAAAACCTTGTGGCCCGACGAGAGTTTCTCATCCCGGGCCGGCGACTGCATCATCACGCCGGCTACGTACTAGGGACATCGGCTTGTCCCAAAGGTTCCGCGTGGGACTTCCTTTTTTCCACAAACTGGGAGGGAATCACAAAAAGCTGCGGACCCGCGCCCGCTTATAAGATTCTGGGAACCTGGTGCTAGCTTGGGACCCCAAGTCCGCTTGGGCTGTGCGGGGTCGACCTGGGCGAGGCCCGGCGGCAGGAGTCAGGTGGACTCTTGCGCGTCAGTTTGCCGCCGGCGCGAGGTCAAAAGGAAGGGTCAGCACGACGGTCGGCGGCTTCTTGTCCCCCGCGGCCGGTGCCGGGAACCGCCACTGCTTGGCGCGCCCGACGGCGCACGCACCGAGCGTCGGGTCGCCGAGCGCGCTTGCCGCCAGGGCGCTTGTCACCGCGCCCTGGCCGTCGACGATGAGCTTGAGCACCAGCTTGCCGGCGACCACCGGATTGCGCAGGAGCGCCGTCTCATAGCAGAAGCGGATTTCATTTTGGTGCCGCCGGGTAATGATGGTGACCAGATTCTTGTCGAGCGGGCCCTGCACCTCGACCTCGGCCAGCTTGATCGATGGCGCCCGCCCTCCACCGCCGCCCAGGTGTCCGCTGCCGTAGCCGCTGCCGAGTCCACTGCCTTTGCCCAGCCCGGAGCCGATGGAGCCAAGTCCCCCGCCACCGGTGCCGGTGCCGCGGAGTCCGAGGCCGCCCAGGCCGGGGCTGCCCGACTGCGGCGCTACCGAGTCTGCCCCCGCAAGGCGCGCTTGGCCGCCGGCGATCCGCTCCGAGCGGCCGCGCTCCTCTTTGGTGAGCACGCGATCTAGCTGCGCGGCCAGGCTCTCCTTGGTCGGTGGCGCATCGAGCGACACGATCTGGGAGACCGCCAGCGTCGTATCCTCATCGATCTTGACCACATACCCGTTGTGCAGCTTCACCACCACGAACTCGCCGGCCGGCACCTCTATCGTATCGCTGCGCAAAAGCGGCGTTCCGACCTGCAGCGGAAACTGCTTGCCGGCGGCGCGGAAGGTGGCGTGCTGCCCGCTGAGCAGGTGGACCCAGGCGACAAGCTCGCCCGACCCCGCTGCTGCAGGGCGCGCCGGCTCGGCCACCAGCGGACTGGCCCCGACGGCTACCGCCAAGATCACTGCCCCCAAGATTGCCCGCGCTCGCATGAACATTGGATAGGACCTACCTGTGATGGCAGTCAGGCCGTGTCGCGGCTCCACAGCTTCCTGCATTCCAGTCACCCCGCATAAGGCCGGTCGCCCCGCTAGCGCGACTTCTTGCGCGGGGCAGAGTGTCCACCGTCGGCCTTTTTGGGTTTGGGCTTCTTCTTGGCCGGCGCCGCCGGGTCGCTCGCATCGCCGCTGGAGTCGGGCGCGCTGGGCGGGGCGGTGACGGCGGCAGCGGGCGGGCAGACCAGCTCCGGACACTTCTGGGCCGGCGGGCACAGCGGCGCTTTGCTGCTGCGCCCCGAGCCGATCCCCAGGCCAATGCCCAGGCCGGCCACCAGCCCGACGCCGAGCAGCCCGGCCAGGAGCTGCGGCTTTACCTTGGGCCGGCTGACCGAGCGCACGACCTCGGTCGCCGGAGCCGCCGGCCGCCGCTGGATCGGCGTCGCCACGGTCGGGGCCTCGGCGACGCGCGCCGCTGCCACCGGACCGCTGCCGATCGGTCCGAGCTTGCCCGAGCTCTCCAGCTCCTCGATGCGCTGCACGACCTGACGCATGTCGGGGCGCTGCTCGCGGCGCTTCTCGAGCATCAGGTGCACCAGCGCCGCGACCTCGACCGAGATCTGGGGGTTGCGCTCGCGCACCGGCCGCGGCTCCTGGTCGACGTGCTGGCGCATCACCTTGCCCATCTCGTCGCCGGGAAACGGGACCTGGTCGGCGAGCAGCTCGTACAAGATGACGCCGAGCGTGTAGACGTCGCTCTTGCCGTCGAGCTCATCGCCCATGCACTGCTCGGGCGACATATAGGTCGGGGTGCCGAGCGCCACCCCGGCGGTGGTGCGGCGCTCGGGCGAGTCGAGGAAGCGCGCCAGCCCGAAGTCGAGGATCTTCACCCGCTCCTTGCCGGGCACCTCGTCGTCGCTAATCAGCACCACGTTGTCGGGCTTGAGATCGCGGTGCAGGATGCTCTTGTCGTGCGCCGCGGCCATCGCCTGCGCGATCTGGCGGATGATCCGCATCGACTGCAGCAGCGACAGCCGCGGGCCGCGCCCCTCGCGCCCCGCGAGGATCCGCGCGTGCAGCGTCTGTCCCTCCAGAAACTCCATGAGGATAAACAGCGTGCCGTCGGCGGTCTCGCCCATGTCGAAGATGCGCACGACGCCCGGGTGCTGGATGAGGTTGACCGCGCGCGCCTCGTCGAGGAAGCGCGAGACGTAGACCTTGTGCTTGGGGTCGGTGGCGATCTTGGCCCCGAGCACCTTGACCGCCGCGCGATAGCCGATCGCGTTGTGGACCGCCTCGTAGACTACGCCCATGCCGCCCCGCCCGAGCTCGCGGGTGATGCGGTAGTTGCCGATCTGCTGCCCGAGCAGGCTGGTCATGGAAGGAGCTTGCATCGCGATCTCCGCAGACTGTCCCCCGGATCCGTGGCGGTGCTCCCCCACGATCCGCAAACGCCCCACAGGTTGGATGACTGGCGAGTAGGAAAGATCACTACTTTAGAATTGTACCCTACGGCCCGGAGCGGCTCGCAGCGAATTTTGCCCTACCAGTCGTACCTTCACCGCCATCTCCCCAGGCTGCGACGGCGGGATTGACCGCTGGCGGCCGCTGAGGCGCTGCCCCAAGCCCGCTACCGGCGCGGGGCGCGGCTACTTGTCTGGGCGCGCACGCCCCAGGTCACCCCGACGATGGTCACCGCGGCGCCGATGAAGCCCAGGGTCGCCGGGCGCTCGTGCAAAAGTCCAACGCCGAGCGTGAAGGTCGCGATCGGCGTCAGCTGCAGGATGAGGCCCGCGTGGAGCGCCGGCACGTCGCGCAGGGCGTGGGTCATGAGGATCTGCGCCACCACCGAAGAGACCCCTACGGCGAGCAGCCAGGCCACGGCGGGTCCGCGCGGCGTCACCCAGTGCGCGGCGGTGGGCACCGCCGTGATGAGCGCGCCGATCAGGCAGAAGGCAAGGAAGATCTCCCACGAGCCCTCGCTCTGCCGCATCGAGCGCACGGTGGTCACCGCCCCGGCCGATAGCACCGCCGAGCCGAGACCGACCAGGGCCCAGGCGAGGCTGCTCGGCTGCGCCGGCGCATCGGCCGGGGTGTTGCCCAGCACCACCATGGTCACCCCGGCCGAGCTCAGGGCCAGCGCCAGCACCGAGCTCCAGCTGAGCGGCTCGCGCAGGAACACCGCCGAGAAGAAGGCGACAAAGACCGGCGAGCTGGAATTTAGCAGCGTGGCGACGCCGACCGGCAGGTGGGCGATCGCCGCGAAGTAGGCGAGCACGGCGGTCCCGCCGAGGAAGCCGCGCAGGAACAGCGCCCCATAGTTCTGCGGTCGCAGGCGCACCCGCATCCCCAGCGGCACGACGACTGACAGCAGGCCGAAGCAGAAGCGTAGACACGCCACCTCCGGTCCCGAGAGCCCTTGCCGGGTCGCATACTTGGTGCACACCGCCATGGCCGAGAAGATCACCGCGGCCAGGGCGAGGAGCCAGGCGCCGCGCCGCGCCGTGCTGGCGTGGGAGAAAGGCTCGGGCGCCACCGTCGCGCGCATACCGGGCGCTGCGGCTCCTGTAGGGGCCGGGTCGCGCATCGGCGGACTCAAGGTCTTCGGAGCGATCGGGGGCTGTTTGACTTCTTGCTACGCACCGCAGCAGCACTTTACTAAGTGCGTGCGCCGCGGAGCAAGCACTACCTGGGTCTCGTTGTGGACCTTTGTGGACCTTGTGGACCTTGTGGACCTTGTGGACCTTGTGGACCTTGCGGACCCTGCGGACCTTATGGACCTTCCGGATCTTGTCGCCTAACAGTGATCCTCATCACTCCTACTAACGTCACCGATTCTGCTGGGGCACTCGCGGCGCGACTCCGGAGCCTGGCGGCAACGTCCGGCCCTGCTGGAGGTGATTCCGAATATACTGAATCCTATCTTTCACCATCCGGGGGCACTCCTATGAAGCTACATCGCGTAAACAGAGGGAATAATCACA
Source organism: Polyangia bacterium (assembly GCA_044222245.1). GTDB lineage: Bacteria > Myxococcota_A > Polyangia > Palsa-1104 > JAEUJZ01 > CALFML01. The sequence continues at coordinate 62,618 of JBGANQ010000035.1, forward strand.
TGCTGCGCGGCGCGACGGCGGCCACGCTGCTGGCTGCGCTGCTCACCTGCGGCGCCGCAGGCGCGGCGGGCAGCCGCACCGATGTCTGCTATCAGGGCGGGGCGCTGCTTCCCAACTTCCGGCTCAACGGATCGGCGCTGCTAAACGGGACGGATCTCGTGGTGACCAACAACATGAGCGCCCAGAACGCGTCCATCATGTATCTGCCGCGGTTTGCATCGACGGCCGACCTGCACGTCCAGCTGCAGCTGCGGATCTCGCAGGTGAACGCGGGCGGCGCCGACGGCATGGCCTTCGTGATGCACACCGACCCGCGCGGCGCCGGGGCGCTGGCAACCGCGGGCGGCGGCATCGGCTACGGCGGCGGCAACAACATCACGCCGAGCGTGGTGGTCGAGCTTGATACCTATCAGAACGGCTATGATCCCAACAACAACCACATCGGCATCATGCTCGATGGCGATGAGACCAATCACCGGGCGGTCTACACGCCGGGCTTCGACATGCGGGCGGTCAGCTCGTTCTATGTCTGGGTGGACTACACGGCGGCGATGACCCAGCTCGATGTCTATGTCTCGCAGAGCTCGACCAAGCCCGGGGCCCCGCAGCTTTCCTACAGCGTCGATGTCGCGCAGCACTTTGGTAACCAGCCGTTCTACATGGGCTTTACCGGCTCTACCGGCGGCGCGCAGGAGCAGCACGAGATCGTCAGCTTCATCGCCTCTGACAGCGCCATCACGTCCCAGGTCTGCTGCACCCAGGACACCGACTGCAACGGCAGCCCGCTCGGCAAGCGCTGCGATCAGATAAAGCATGTGTGCGGGCAGTGCAGCATCACCGATACCAAGAGCTGCGCGGTGGCCAACCAGGGCTGCGACATCGGACCCCCCAGCAACACCTGCATCACGCCGTGCACCGGCGACTACGGCAGCGGCGGCGCCGCCGCTTGCCCAACGGCCAGCGCGGCGGTGTGTGTGATGTCCGGACCGGCCAAGGGCTCGTGCACCAGCTGCAACGGCAACAACGGCTCGGGCGCCTCGCAGGCCTGTCAGGCGGTGGCGCCAGTGTGCTCGCTGGCCAGCGGCTTCTGCGGCTTCCCGTGCACCAGCGACACCCAGTGCGGCGGCGCGGTGCCGGTGTGCAACACCACCAGCGGGGCTTGCGTGCAGTGCTCGCCCGCCAAAAAGACCCAGTGCCAGGGACTCACCCCGGCGTGCGACGCCAACACCAACACCTGCACCGGCTGCAAGAGCGACAGCGACTGCGGCGGGGCGACGCCCGCCTGCAACAGCGCCACCGGGGCGTGCGTGCAGTGCTCGGCGACCAATGGCGTCGCCTGTACTGGCAGCACGCCGACTTGCAACGTCAAGACCAACACCTGCACCGGCTGTACCAGTGACGCCGACTGCGGCGGTCCTACCGGAGCCTGTAACACGACCACGTACCTGTGCGTGCAGTGCACCGCCAGCAACCAGCTCGCGTGCGCCGGCACCACCGCCATCTGCAACCTCGCCACCAACACCTGCACCGGCTGCACCAGCGACAGCGAGTGCAGCGGCTCCACGCCCTTCTGCGACACCATGTCGGGGACCTGCGGCGCCTGCACCGATACCGACACCAGCCAGTGCCCAGACGGGCAGAGCCAGTGCAAGCAGGTCAACTTCTACCGGGTATGCGAGGCTCCCCCCCCGCAGTCCGGCTGCGCCTGCAACGTCGTCAACCCGGGCCCGCCGGCGGACGTCGCGGCGGTGGCGATGGCGCTGCTCCTGTCGGTGCGGCGGCGTCGCCGCAAGGCGGCCTAGCGCGCCTGCCACGGCTCGCGCGGCGCGGCCGGTGAGCTGTTCGATCTTGGGACGGCGCTTCCCATAAGCGGTCACGTCGCCGCCGCGCCCCGCTGACTCTCCGTCGGAACTGGTCGCCCTTGGGGTGGCACGCCGCTCGCAAACTGACCGCGCCATGCGGCTTCCCATGCTGTTGCTTCTTGGGCTGGAGCTCGGACTGGCGCTCCTTTTGCTCCCGCGTCCGGTGCAGGGTCAGCCGACGGCGGCCGGGGTGGCCATCAGCCTGCGGGACGCGGTGGCGCGCGCCGTGCAGCACAACCCCGCCCTCGCCCAGACCGGGGCCGAGCTGGCGCAGGCGGACGATGCGGTGCTGACGGCGCGCGGCCTGGACGATCTGGTCCTCGACGCTGGGCTGAGCTGGCTGCAGGTGCGGCACCAGCTCATCGCCGGGGCCCCGGTCCAGCAGCCGGCTTTCGATGACGTGCTGGCGACGCTCTGGCTGACGCAGCCGCTGCCTACCGGCGGCCGGCTCGGGCTGCGCCTGGGCAGCGACTATAGCCGCACCGAGTACGCGACCGACCTTGGCGCTAGCGTCCAGCGCTCGGTCGCCGAGGCGGTGGCGCCGTCGCTGCAGGTCACGCTGCAGCACCCGCTGCTGCGCGGGCTCGGGCCCAAGGTGGCGCGCGCCCCGCGCCGCCGCGCGCTAGTCCAGCGGGACGCCGCGGCGCTGGCCCGCCAGCAGGCGGCAGCGATGCTGCTACGCGAGGTGGTGCAAGCCTATTGGGATCTGTACTACGCGAGCCGCGAGCTCGCGATCCGGCGCGCCGCCGCCGCCGCCGCCCGCGAGCAGCTGGAGCGCGTGCAGGCCCAAATCGACGTCGGCAAGCAGCCGCCGAGCGCCGCCGCCGAGGTGCAGGTGGCAGCGGCGCTGCGCGATGAGACGGCGCTCCTGGCCGCGCAGGCGCGCAGCGAGCGGTCCATCGAGCTGGAGCGCCTGCTGGGACAGCCCACCGCCAGCGGCCCCGAGCTTATCGCCGCAGAAGAGCCGAGCCTCGCAGGCGAGCCGCTGGAGCTGGACGCGGCGGTGGTCGCGGCGCTGGGCGGCAGCGCGCAGCTGGCCCTGGCCCGCGCCGCCGGCCGCGCCGCCCAGATTGAGGTGGAGGTGACGGCCAACGGCCTGCTGCCGCAGCTCGATCTGATGTTTTCCGGCGGCGCGGTGGGCAACGCCTCCGACGCCGGCATCGCCTTCGGGCAGCTCGGGCAGCTCGGCTCGTACTCGGTGAACGCCGCCCTGGCGCTGCAGCTGCCGCTGCAGAACCGCCTGGCCCGCGGCAGCCACGCCGCGGCGCTGCACAGCCTGCGCCGCGCCCAGCTGTCCGAGCAGGACGTGCGCAACCAGCTTGTCGCCGCGGTAAAGCGCCTGGCAGCGGCGGTGCACAGCGCCGGGCAGCGGGCCCGCTTGCTCGAGCGCTCGGTGGCCGTGGCAACCCTGGATCTGGCGGCAGAGCGGGCGCGCTTTGAGACCGGCCGCTCGACCAGCTTCGACGTGCTGCGCCGCCAGGACGAGGTGGCGCAGGTGCAGCTCGGTCAGGCGCGGGCGCAGGTCGACGAGGTCAGGGCGCGCGCTGCCCTGGAGGCGCTGAGCGGCCGCATCCTGGAGCGCTTTGGAGTACACCTGCGATGAGCCTGTCCGCGCGCGAAAAAGAGCCTTGCCAGCCGACGCCCACCGACCTACCTCTGGGGCAGGCGCCGCGCCTGACGATGGACCGGCCGCGCAGCGCTGGCCCGCGCCGGCGCCGCTACGTCCGGCTGGCGGCGCTGACGCTACTCGCGGTGGCGGCGCTGGGGGTCGCGACGGGGGGGCTGCGCCGGCTGCGCGGCGCGGCGCCGGTGGTCGAGCGCAGCGCGGTGTGGATCGACACGGTGCGGCGCGGCGCCATGCTGCGCGAGGTGCACGGCCAGGGCACCCTGGTGCCGGTCGACATCCGCTGGCTCACCGCGGTCACCGCCGCCCGCGTCGAGCGCATCCTGGTCCGGCCTGGGGCCGCAGTGCAGGCCGACAGCGTGCTGGTCGAGCTGGCCAACCCCGACCTCGAGCTGCAGGCCATGGAAGCGGCGCGGCAGCTCGGGGCGGCGGAGGCGGAGCTTATCAACCTGCAGGCATCGCTGCAGACGCAGCGGCTGGCGCAGAAGTCGGTGGTGGCGAGCCTGGGGACCCAGCTCGGTGACGCCCGGCGGCGCGCCACCGCTGACGAGAGCCTGGCCCGGCGCGGCTTCCTCGCCGAGCTCGAGCTGGCCCAGAGCCGGGATCGCGCCGCCGAGATGGACGGGCGCCTGGAGTTTGAGCAGAAGCGCCTGCGCGTCCAGTCGCGCGGCATCGGGGCGCAGGTCGCGGCCCAGCGGGCGCAGCTGCAGCGCCTGCGCGCCATCGCCGACTTCCGCCGCCGCGAGGTCGACGGCCTCAAGGTGCGCGCCGGTATCGACGGGGTGCTGCAGGAGCTGCCGCTGCAGCCCGGGCAGTCGGTGGCGGTCGGCGCCCTGCTCGCCAAGGTCGCACGCCCGGATCGCCTCAAGGCAGAGATTAGGGTGCCCGAGACCCAGGCCAAGGACGTCCAGCTCGGGCAGCGGGTGGCGCTCGACACCCGCAACGGAGTGGTCGAAGGCCGCGTCGCCCGCGTCGAGCCGGCGGTGCAGGGCGGCACGGTGCTGGTCGAGGTGACGCCGCAGGGAAAGCTGCCGCCGGGAGCGCGACCCGACCTGAGCATCGAGGGCACCATCGAGATCGAGCAGCTGAGCGATGTCCTTTACCTCGGGCGGCCGGCGTTCGGTCAGTCCGGGGCCACGGTCAGCCTGTTTCGCCTGGACGAAGACGGCGAGGCGGCGCAGCGGGTGCAGGTGCGGCTTGGGCGCAGCTCGCTGCGGACGATCGAGATCGCGGCCGGCCTGCGTGAAGGCGACCGCGTAGTGCTATCAGACATGGCGCAGTGGGATGCGGTAAGCCGCGTCACCTTGCGCTAAAGGGAGGGACAGCATGGCAGACAGCGGCGAACCCATCATCCGCCTCGCGGGGCTCGGCAAGGTCTTTCATACCGAGGACGTGGAGACCCACGCCCTGGCCGGCGTCGACCTTCACATCCGCGCCGGTGAGTTCATCTCGATCGAAGGGCCCTCGGGCTCGGGCAAGACGACGCTGCTGTCGATCCTTGGGCTACTCGACATGCCCACCGCGGGCAGCTATGTGCTCGATGGCACGCCGGTGGCGCAGCTGGAGCCGCGGCAGCGCGCGGTGCTGCGCAACCGCCACATCGGCTTCATCTTCCAAAGCTTCAACCTGATAGGCGAGCTGACCGTCTTTGAGAACGTCGAGCTGCCGCTGACCTACCGTGACCTGCCGCCGGCCGAGCGCCGGCGACGGGCCGAGGCGGCGCTGCACCGCGTCGGCATGGCGCACCGCGGCCGCCACATGCCAAGTCAGCTGTCGGGCGGTCAGCAGCAGCGGGTGGCAGTGGCGCGCGCGGTGGCCGGCGATCCGCTCATCCTGCTGGCCGACGAGCCCACCGGGAACCTCGACTCGAAAAATGGCGACGTCGTGATGGATCTTCTGCACGAGCTCAATCGCGGCGGCGCGACGCTGTGCATGGTCACTCACAACCCGGAGTACGCGCAGCGGGCCAGCCGCTCGGTCCACCTGTTCGACGGGCGCATCGTCGATGAGCGCCAGCCCGGCCGACCGGCCGCGGCAGCGAATCTCTCCGCGCCGGCAGGTGTGAGGTGAGCGGCCTCGGGCAGCTCGTGCGCGACCTGCGCTTCGCGCTGCGCCTGTTTGCCCGCAGTCCGGGCTACGCGGCGGTGGCGGCGCTGACGCTGGGCCTGTCAATCGGCGCCGGCAGCTCGATCTACAGCCTGGTCGACGCCGTCATCCTGCACGCCCTGCCCTACCGCGACGCCGAGGCGCTGGTCTCGATCACCGAGCGGATGCCGCAGTTTCTCGAGATGTCAGTCTCCTACCCGGACTACCAGGACTGGCAGAAGGCGCAGCGCAGCTTCACCGCCCTGGCCGCCATGCGCGGCGACAGCTTCAACCTCACCGGCGTCGACCGGCCCGAGCAGCTCGACGGACGCATGGTGTCGGCCGAGCTGCTGCCGCTGCTCGGCGTGGCGCCGGCGCTGGGCCGCAACTTCCTGCCCGAAGAGGATCGGCCGTCTGGGGCGCCGGTCGCGCTGCTCACCTACGGCTTCTGGCAGCGGCGCTTCGGCGGCGATCGCGGGATCGTCGGCCGCACCATCGGGCTCAACGGCCGCGCCCACACCGTGGTCGGCGTCCTGCCGGCCGGCTTCCGCTCGGTCTATCGCTGGGAGGGGACGGCGCTCGGCTCGGTGTATGTGCCGCTCGGGCAGCTCGACCGGCAGCTGGTCGCGCGCGGCAACCACCCGGGCATCAGCGTCGTCGGGCGGCTGCGGCCCGGGGTCTCGCTGGCGCAGGCCCGCAGCGAGCTGGAAGGCATCGGCCGCGAGCTGGGGCAGAAGTATCCGGACTCGAACGCGGCGGTGCTGCCGGCGCTCTTGTCGCTGCAGGAGGACATGTTTCAGAAGGAGCGGCCGATGATCCTGCTGCTCCTCGGGGCGGTCGGCTTCGTCATCCTCATCGCGGTGGCCAACGTCGCCAATCTGGCGCTGGCGCGCGGCACCATCCGTCGCAAAGAGCTGGCCATCCGCTCGGCCCTGGGCGCCGGTCGCTGGGCCCTTGTGCGGCAGCTGCTGCTGGAGAGCGTGCTGCTGGCGCTGCTCGGCGGCGGGCTGGGGGCGCTGCTGGCGCTGTGGGGCGTCGATGCCATCCGCGTCCTGCAGGCCCGCACCCGGCTGGCCGAGGGCGGCTTCGAGGTGAACCTGCGGGTGCTCGGCTTCTCCCTGGCGCTGTCGACGGCGACCGGCCTGCTCTCGGGGCTGGCGCCGGCGCTCAGCTTCTCGCGCACCAGCGTGCACGAGGCGCTAAAAGAAGGGGATCTGCGCGCCACGCCCGGGGTCGGCCACGGCCGGCTGCGCGCGGCGCTGGTGGTGGCCGAGGTGGCGCTGTCGCTGATGCTGCTGGTGGGGGCGGGCCTGTCGATCCAGGGCTTCCTCCGCCTTTTGCGCACCGATCCGGGGTTTCGCCCTTCCGGCCTGGTGACGATGGAGCTGACGGTGCCGCCGACCCGCTACAGCAGCGCCGGGCTGCGTGCGTTCATGGCCAGCCTGGAGGCGCGGCTGCGCGAGCTGCCGGCGGTGCGCGCCTCGACCCTCTCGGTGGGGCTGCCGCTGGCCGGCGCCTCGGAGACCTCGTTCTGGGTGGACGGGCGACCGCCGCCGCGCGTCGGCGAGAAGCCAGCGGCGGTCGACTTCCCGGTCAGCGCCAGCTTCCATAAGACCCTGGGCATTCCGATCCTGGCCGGCCGCGCCCTGGGCGAGCAGGACCGCGCCGGTCAGCCCGCGGTGGCGCTGGTCGACGAGCGGCTGGCCAATACCTTCTTTCCCGGCCAGAGTCCGCTCGGTCATCACCTGCTGCTCGGGCGCGACAGCCGACCCATCGAGATCGTCGGCGTCACCCGCCACGTCGCCCACTACGGGCTGTCGGGGCCAGAGGCATCGCCCTACCAGTTCTACCTCCCCTATCGCCAGTTTCCCGACGAGAACTTCCTCCAGCTGGGTGGCCGCATCGACATCACGGTGCGCACCGACCTGCCGGCGGCGGCGATGGCGCAGGCGGTGGCCGCCGCGGTGGCCGAGCTCGATCGCGACCAGCCGATCTACGAGATCCGGACGATGGATCAGATTGTGGCGCAGGCGGTCGCCGATCGCCGCTTCGGCATGCTGGTGCTGGGCCTGTTCGCGGCGCTGGCGCTGGCGCTGGCGGTGACCGGCCTGTACGCCGTCATGTCCTATACGGTAAACCAGCGCACCCACGAGATCGGCGTGCGCATGGCGCTGGGCGCGCAGCCACAGCAGGTGCGCCTGATGGTGCTGAGCCAGGGCCTGCGGCTGGCGGGCGTGGGCCTGGCGGCGGGCGGCGTGGGGGCGCTGTTCCTCGGGCGGGCGATGGCGGCCGTGGTCGCGACGGTGGAGGGACCCGGCCCGCTGCTGCTCGGCCTGGTGGCGGCCGGCCTGCTCGGCGTGGCCGCGCTGGCGTGCTGGGTCCCGGCGCGGCGGGCCACGCGCATAGATCCGATGATCGCCCTGCGCGGCGAGTAGGCAGCAGCCGGGTTCGACGCCCGGTTCCAAGTAGGCTACGAAGAGACGCTCAGGGAGGAGCTCGCCTTGTCCACCGTGGTCCCGACCCGCCCCCGCATCCTGTGTGCCGACGACCAGCCCGATGTCCTGGAGGCGCTGCGCCTGCTGCTCAAGAGCGAAGGCTTCGAGGTACGCGCCGTCGGGTCGCCAGCGGCGGTCCTGGCGGCGCTCGAGCTGGAGGAGGTGGACGCGATCATCATGGATCTCAACTACGCGCGCGACACGACGTCCGGCCGCGAAGGGCTGGATCTGCTCGGGTCGCTGCGCGTCAGCGAGCGGAGCCCGCCGGTGATCGTGATGACCGCGTGGGGCAGCGTCGACGGCGCGGTCGAGGCGATGCGCCGCGGGGCCCGCGACTATATCCAGAAGCCGTGGGACAACGCGCGGCTGCTGGCCACGCTGCGGGCGCAGCTTGAGCTGGCGCAGGCGCTGCAGAAGACGCGGCGGCTGGAGGGCGAGGTCAGCCGGCTGCGCGGCGGCGAGCGACCGCAGCTCATCGCTCGCTCGCGGGCCATGCAGCCGGTGCTGCGGCTGCTCGAGCGGGTCGCTCCGTCCGAGGCCAACGTGCTCATCACCGGGGCGCACGGCACTGGCAAGGAAGTGGTGGCGCGCTGGCTGCACGCCGCCTCACCGCGCGCGGCGCGGCCGTTCCTGGCGGTCAACTCGGGCGGCCTGGCCGACGGGGTCTTCGAGAGTGAGCTGTTCGGGCATGTGCGCGGCGCCTTCACCGATGCCAAGACCGATCGCCCCGGCTGCTTCGAACTGGCCGACGGCGGGACGCTGCTGCTGGACGAGATCGGCAACATGCCGCTCGGCCAGCAGGCCAAGCTGCTGCGGGTGCTGCAGACCGGCGAGTATCACCCGGTCGGCTCCTCGCGGATCAAGCGCGCCAACGTCCGCGTGCTGTCAGCTACCAACTCCGATATCACGCACCAGGGGGCAACAGGTCACTTCCGCGAGGATCTGCTGTACCGGCTCAACACCATCGAGATCCGGCTGCCGCCCCTGGCCGAGCGCCGCGAAGACATTCCCGAGCTGACGGCGCACTTCCTGGCCCGGCAGGCCGCCCGCTATGGCCGCGCGCTCGCCGGCCTGTCGCCGGCCGCCACCGAGGCGCTGCTGCAGCACCCGTGGCCGGGCAACGTCCGCGAGCTGGAGCATGTCCTGGAGCGCGCGGTACTGCTCGCCGAGGGCGACCGCATCGAGGTCGCGGACCTGGCGCTCGGCGGACGCGGCGGCGGCTCGCGCCTGGAAGACCTGACCCTGGCCGAGGCGGAGCGCCAGCTTATCGTGCGGGCGCTGCAGCGCGCCGACGGCAACGTCAGCGATGCGGCGCGGGCGCTCGGGCTGTCGCGCAGCGCGCTGTATCGGCCACTGGCGGCGCACGGGCTGCGGGCGGACGGATGAGCCGGCGACGCAGCCACCAGGACCGGGTCTTCCTGCTCGCCCTGGGGTGCGGGCTGCCGGCGGTGGTGGCGGCGCTCGGCCAGCTGTTTGCCACCCCGCACCCGCCCAAGGTCTTGTGGACGGTCACGCTGCTGGTGCTCGGCGGCTGGCTGGGCCTGGCGGCGGTGGCGCGCGAGCAGGTGCTGCGACCGCTGCAGACCCTGGCCAACCTCCTTGGCGCGCTGCGCGAGGGAGATTTCTCGGTGCGCGGCCGCCGCGCCGATCCGGACGATGCCCTCGGCGCGGTGGTGCTCGAGGTAAACTCGCTGGCCGATACGCTACGCCGGCAGCGCCTGGGCGCCCTGGAGGCGAGCGCACTGCTCGACAAGGTCATGGCCGAGATCGACGTCGCGGTCTTCGCCTTCGATAGTGAGGGGCGGCTGGCGCTGGTCAATCCCGCCGGGGCGCGCCTGCTGCCGGGCAGCGCGCCGCTCGGCCGGACCGCCGCCGAGCTCGGGCTGGCCGAGCTGCTCACCGGTCCGGCGCCGCGCCGCATCGAACAGCCCCGCGAGCCCTGGCCGCAGCAGCGCAACCGACCCGGTCCCCTGCTCTGGGGCATCCGCGAGCTGCGCCGCCGGCGCTTCCGCCAGGACGGACGCGAGCACCAGCTGCTCGTGCTGACCGACCTGCAGCAGGCCCTGCGTGAGGAGGAGCGGCACGCCTGGAAGCGGCTTTTGCGGGTGCTCGGTCACGAGATCAATAACTCGCTGGCGCCAATCTCGTCGATCGCCGGCAACCTCGGCGGGCTGCTGCAGCGCACTCCACCGCCGGCGGATCTGCAGGAGGATCTGGGGCGCGGCCTGGCCGTCATCGAGCGGCGCGCGCTCGCCCTGTCGCGCTTCATGACCGCCTACGCCCACCTGGCGCGGCTGCCGCCCCCACGGCTGCGGGACGTCGCGGTGGCGGACTGGGTGCAGCGGGTGCTCGAGCTGGAGGAGCGCCTGCGGGTCACTCTCCTGGCTGGTCCGGCAGTGGCGGTGCGCGGCGACACCGACCAGCTGGATCAGCTGCTGATCAACCTTTTGCGCAACGCCGTCGACGCGGCGCTGGAGACCGGAGGCGGGGTGCAGGTCGGCTGGCGCCCCAGGGGGACGCAGGTCGAGCTGTGGATCATTGACGAGGGCCCCGGACTCCCGGACAGCGGCAATCTGTTCGTTCCGTTCTTTACCACCAAGCCGGGCGGCTCGGGCATCGGACTGGTGCTATGTCGGCAGATCGCAGAGGCGCATGCAGGCTCGCTGGAGCTTGGCGACCGCGGCCCCGGCACTCCCGGCTGCGCGGCCCGCCTGCTCCTGCCGCGCGCGCTCGCTCCCGACGTACTCCCGGCCCACAGCTAGACTCCCTGGCATGGCTCCGGGCTGCGGCTTGGGAATGCACGAACTGGAGGGCGCGGTCGCTACTCAAACTTCCAGATCGTCTGCTGATCTTTGACGTGGATCGCCTCGCCGCTCGATCTGGTGCGGATGAGGCGCATGCCCAGGCGGGGGAACTCGGCGACTTCCACCTCGCGTCGCTCGCCGCCCATCAGGCAGACCAGATCTTCGCTAAACGGGTTTTTGAAGTGATGGGCGCACCCCGGAGTCCGGAAGCCGAGGAAGTCCCCCGGGCCGATCTCGACCTCGCGGTCGTTTATCTCGGCGATCCCGCGTCCCGAGATCACATACACAAACTCTTCTTCTGCGTGGTGGGAGTGATAGGCGAACGACTCCTTGCCCGGCGGGATACGCACCAGGTGCACCCCCAGCCGCTGGAGGCCGGCCAGCTCGCTCAGCGACTTGCCGCCAGCCCCGGTCGCAAACGCCCGAAAGAAGATCTGCGAGTTCGGATTCAGCGGGTGCGAGATGGCGACCTCGGGTGCCGCAGCGATCGCAGCGGCGCTGATGTGCTCCTCGCAAGCCGCAGCCGCAACCTCCGGCCGATTCCCCGCCTCCGGCTCACCGGAGCTCTTCGGCTCGCTCATCGGATCTCCTGTGCTTCCCATAACTCCCCCACAAGACTCCGATTCACCGACAGTGGGCGTTGCAAGATTCGAACCTGCGACCTTTGGCTTCGGAGGCCAACGCTCTATCCAGCTGAGCTAAACGCCCGGTACCTGACACCTGGGATTGGTACACCGCGACCGGGCCCTTGGGCAAGTAAAACTTTCAGCGGAACGGTTTCCTGTTTTGCATCCTCGACCGCCCAACTTTTTGCGATATAGTAAAGGTCGTGTTAGGGGTGCAGCAGACGGTGCCGGGCCCTGGCAACACATAATATCGTGAGCTTGGCCAAGTAACTTTACCAGGTAAGGAGGATCCGATGAGTCTGCGATCGTTTCTCTGCTCGTTGGTTCTGCTGTCGTCACTTCTCGGCGACGGCGTGCTGCTAGAGACCAAGACTGCCCACGCGCAGTTCATCGGCGATCGGCCAAACCGCGGCGGACGTCGCAACATCGAGATCAACATCCACGGCCAGGCCTACTACGGCTTTGGCTGGTACAACGGCCTCGACGGCTACGCCCCCTACTATAACACCTACGCCGTCGGGCCCGGCTTTTCGATGCTGTTTCCGGTGGTGCAAAACGGCTTCATCCCCAGCATCAACAACGCCTTCTACGTCGGCTTCTTCACCGACTTCAACTTCCACCCCGGTTACAACTACTTTCCCTACGATTACCCGGGGTTCTTCTCGCTTGCCATCGGTCCGTATGTTCAGTGGCGGTTCTTCCTCTTCGAGATCCTCTCGGTCTACGCCAACCTCGGCTTTGGCCTGTGGCCGTGGTTCGTCGGCAATCAGCCAGCCTACGTTCGCGGCAGCGGCGACGTTGCTTTCCGCTTTTTCCCCATGTTTGAGCTGGGCGCTAACCTGCACTTTACCAAGCACATCGGCATGAACTTCGAGTTCGGCTACCCCTGGGTCAAGGTCGGCCTCAACATCGGCTTCTAGGCCGCAGCCTAGCTCCTTGCCGGTCCCGCTCGCCTGCCCTAGCCTGCCCCTAAAAATTCCCGGCTGCAGCCTGTTTCTTGTCGCTGAAGCGCCGTCGCCGGCGACCTGGGAATTTGCCTCGGCTCGCCGCCGCGCCATAGAATCAGCGCGGAATGCTGCCCGCAAAGGAACAGTTCAGCGGCTGTCTCATCGGCCAGAGCCTGGGCGACGCCCTGGGTGCGCCCGTCGAGGGGCAGGATCCGACAAGCTGCGCCCGCTATGTCAACAGCGTGCTGCGCGGGGCCGAGCCGACAGCGGCGGTCAAGGGGCTAGCGGCCCTGCAGCCGGCGCGGGCGCTGCCCCTTGGTCAGTACACCGACGACTCCCAGCTCGCCCGCGAGCTGATGCTCAGCTACGCCGACCGCGGCGCCTTCGAGGCCGGCGACTATGCGCAGCGGCTCGGCGACCTGTTCCGCGCCGATCGCGTGGTCGGTGCCGGGCGGGCGACCCAAGAGGTCGGGCGACGCATCGCCTCGGGCATGGCGTTCCAGCAGGCGGCCATCCTGGCTCCCTCGGCGGGCAACTCAAGCGCCATGCGCGCGGCGCCGATCGGCCTTTTCTACTATGACGATCCCGAGTCGCTCATCGCCGCGGCGCGCGACCAGTCGCGGGTGACCCACCAGGATCCGCGCTGCGCCGCCGGGGCGGTAGCGATCGCCGGCGCCGTCGCCCTGGCCCTGCCGCAGCGGCCGATTGTCGTCGAGAGCTTCCTCGCCCAGCTTGCCGAGTGGGTGCGCCCGATCGACCAGAGCGTCGCCTTCGATGTCTACCAGCTGTCGGCCTGGGGCTCGCTGTCGCCCGAGGCGGCGGCCACGTTCATGGTGCGGGCGGGCCTGTGTCCGGGCAGCAGCAGCGAGTGGCGCGGCGTCTCCTCTTATGTGGTGACGAGCGTGCTGTGGAGCTTGTACTGCTTCCTGCGCACCCCAGAGGACTACCTGGAGACCATCTACACCGCGATCGCCGCCGGCGGCGACGCCGATACCACCGCGGCGATGGCCGGCGCGATCAGCGGCGCGCACCTGGGGCTCTCGCTGCTCCCGGCCGGCTGGACGCCGCACCTCACCGACCGCGGCCAGTGGGGCCACAGCGAGCTGATCGCCGTCGCCGACCGCTGCTACGCCCGCAAGCACCCGGCCGGCTAGCGCCCGGCCCGCCAACTCAGGCGGAGCCTTCTCCGTCGGCGTCGGCCTCGGGCAGGTGCTCGTCGTTCTTGTAGTCGCGCGACAGGTGGCTGTAGTCGCTGGACACGACGGCCATGACGATGCGGTCGGGCACCTCGCTGAGCGGGATGTGCTGGCGCTTGAAGTCGAGGTTGTACCAGTAGCGGATGGCCCCTTGCTCGACCCAGCCCTCGATGCGCAGAAAGACCTTGCGCTTGTTCACATCGCGTCCGAACTCGCCGTAGCCCTCGATGAGGGGGACGTCCGGTTTCTTGTTGCGATTGACAAAGCGCAACAGCAGCTCAAAGTGGCTCGTCACCCGGGTCAGCCGCACCCGCATTCCGTCGCCGAGGTAGGGCTCGCGGAGGGTGACATTGGGCGACTCGTACCACTGGCAGTGGGGGATTGGGTTATCGGGGATCTGGCGCAGGGCGTCGTTATAGCTGCGCACGGCGAGGCGCAGGGCGGCCACGATCTCCAGGTACTTTTCGGGGACCGCCTTGTGCAGGAGCTCGGCCCGCTGGGCGAAGTCGCTGCGGGTCTGGGCGAGCCGCGCCGCGTTGTCGCTGTCGGCGCGCGCCAGCTCGAGCAGCCGCGCCCGGGTGCGCTGGGCTTCCAGCTCGGAGTCGGCGCCGGCAGCGCTCGCGTCGGCGGGAGCCGGCTCTGCCGGGGGAGCGGCCTGGACGCCCGCCGGAGCTGCCGGAGGAGGGCCTGCGGTGGGGGCCCCGGAGCGGTCAGCCTCAAGGTTTTGATCGGCCATCCGAACATTATAGATGAATCCGCCGCTGCCCCGCAGCGCTCTGAAAGCCGCCGCCTGTGCCGACGCCGGACCCGGCCTGCGGGCCGCAGGCCCTTATTCAGTTGTTTAGCGAAGACGGGCCGGCGGCGCGCGCCAGCTGTCGGGTCGAGCGGGCGGCTACTTCAGGATCTTGGCGTTGTCGGTCCACGAGACGGTGACGGTGAGCGCGGTGCCGGCCATGGTGATCGAGCTCGGCATCACCGTGATGGCGTTTAGCACCGCCGGCAGCTGCATCGCCATGTCCGGCGCCGCGCCGAGGTCGACGCTCGGCACCGCGGCGTCGGGCGGCGTGACGAAGCTTGGGACCACGAAGGTGCCGGCGCTGATCGGCTGCGGCGTGATGCCCGGACCCGCCAGCATGAACTTGCCGCCGGCGACGAAGCTCGCCTGCGCCGCGTTGCCCGAGGCATCGACGATGACGTCCGGCCAAGCGTACCAGACGCCGGCGGGGGCATCCAGGGGGATCTGCATCGACCCGTACAGGTACTCGCTGCCGGTGACCATGGTGCTGGTCAGCTTGGGGTTGTCCGCCGTGCCCAGCCACACCTTGACCTTCTGGCCGGCCGGCAGGCCCTTGTCATCACTTAGATGAAGGGTCAGGTTGGCGGTCCCGCAGCGCACCGGATTCATCGGCGAGGCGTCCATGCTCACCGCCTGCGGCGCGACCTTGTCGGCGTCGGGGTTGGGGGTGACGGTGACCATGGCGGCGGTCACCGAGGTGGCGGTATAGACGCCGGTGCTGACGTCGAGCAGCGAGTAGAGCGTGTCGGTGGCGACCTTGCGCCGCACCCCGTACATGCGGCCGCCCGACTTGAGGGTGATCTGGCCTTCGACAAAATAGGTCGTCGGGTCGGCGGTCGGCGGCACGCGCAGGGTCACTTTGCCCGAGCCGCCGGGGATCGCCTGCGGCGGCGTGGTCATCGTCCCCACCGAGGCCGAGGCAAGCCACCAGGTGCTCTCGCGGATGCCGCACGGATCGCCGGTCACGGCGACCTGGACGCTCACCGGATCGCCCTGGCGCGCCGTCGCCACCGCCGCGGTGACCCCCTGCACGGTCGCCGCGGTGCCGGTCGCCGGGGCGGAGTAGCTGGTTGAGATATTGCCGAAGCTCGATCCGGTGACGGTGCTCACCTGGCCGCTCTGATACATGACATTGTAGTTGCTGCCGACGCGGCTGGCGGTGGCGACCGGATCGCCGTTGACGTCGACCAGGACCACCTTTTCGACCGTGTAGGTCCCCTGCTCGTCACACTGGCCGAGCATGCGCGAGCCCGAGTAGGTGCCGCCGCTGCCGGTGTCCAGGGTCACCGGCAGGCGCGCCCCGGACGCGGTGCGCATCTCGACGTAGAGCGTGCGGCTCGGCGGCGCCGTGTCGTCTCCGGGCAGCGGATCGGACAGCTTGACGCAGCCGTTGAGGTCCGGGGCGCCGCCCTTGCTGCAGCCGGCCGTGCCGAGCACCGCGCACAGCCCCAGGATGGCCCCGGCGCCCGCCCCCAGGACCGGGAGTTGCCAGCGCTGGGGGCGCCAGGGGCTTTGGTGGTTGCGGTCAGCCGAGTCGATCGCCATGCCGGGCCTCCAGATGCTTTCGCTACAGTTCGAGGGGGTTATAAGCGGGAGTGCTGCTGCTGCCTGGTGAGCGATGCCAGCGCCGGCAAAACTGGCGAAAAAGCAGGGGTTTTCAGCGGGTCGGCGGGCATCTTTTTTCACCGCGGCGCAGCATAACAAAAGCGCGGCGCTGCGCGGAAAATTGGCGGCCGGGCAGCACTTCTGAAATGTTCCCGGAACGGGCGCGGAACGCTGCGAGCACGCCCCGGGAGCCCTGGACAGGCGGCGGCTCGACGAGACACGGGGGCTGCGTTGCGATACCGGCCTTAGAAAGGGTAGGCTTACCGCGATGGATTCCACTCACCTCGACGAACCGGCGCGAGTTCTGGTAGTCGATGACGAAAAGGTGGTTCGCGAAGTCCTGGCGAACTTCCTGGCCATGGAGGGCTTCTCGGTCCGCACCGCCGAGGATGGCGCCGCAGCCTGGCAAGAGCTGCAGCGCCGCAGCTACAGCCTGGTGCTCTCCGACCTGAAGATGCCGCACATGGGCGGGCTGGAGCTGCTCCAGCACATCGCCGATGCCCGCATGAACCTGGTCACGATCATCATGACCGGCTACGGCACCGTCGAGACCGCCATCGAGGCGATGAAAAAGGGCGCCTACGACTACATCCTCAAGCCGTTCAAGCCCGAGGAGGTGGTGCGGATCATACACCGGGCGCTCGATCGCCACCGGCTGCAGCAGGAGAACTTCCGCATCAAAGAGGCGGTGACACTTTACCAGCTGTCCGAGGCTATGGCGCAGTCGCTGTCGCTCGAC
>JBGANQ010000145.1:0-14131 GCA_044222245.1 Polyangia bacterium
TCGCGCACCATGCGCTGGTTGAGCGAGACCACGCGGTTGAACGTATCGGCCACCTTGCCCGCCACCCCAATCCACTCCAGCGGCAGCCGCACCGAAAAGTCCCCCTTCTCCAGCGCATCCAGGGCGTGCAGGAGCCGCACGGTGTCAAAAGACCCTTTAGACACTTCTTGGTCTGGCTGCATGGTTTTATCTTTGCATTTTTTTCGTGCTCTGGGTCGCATATTGAGCACGCTTGAACATGTAAGCGCGGCTCCACCATGACCGTTCCTGCCGAGGCAGACAAATCAGCAGCCTGGGCCTTGACATTTTCTGTGCAGCGAAAAAATTTCAGTTAAAAGATCAACAAAAAAAATGTTGCTAGATGCAGAACGTGGACCAAACTAGTCTCTAGACGTACTGGTAGATCGATCAAGGTGCATGTCCGACGAGGGCGCTCAAGCGCTTACCTCGCTCGCGACCGCTCCCGCGCGCAAGCTTTGGGGTCAGGCGCCCGGGCGGCGAGGAGGGCAGCTTGAGAAGCGCGAATCTATCTGACCTTGCAGCATAGCGACGTCCCGCGCGCGCAGCGCTTGCGGTCGTAGCAGTCTGCGCCAGGCGCGGTTTTGGAGCCATCAGCAGCTCGGGATGGAACCAGCGACCAAGCTACGGAGGCGATTCATATGAAGACTCTATTTGCATCTCTGTGTACGGTCATGTTGACGGTGGGAACGATGTCCGGTCCGGCCCAGGCAGCGCCGGGAGACGCCGATGAGCAGCCGCGTCTGGAGATTCTGGAGAGCGGGCGTCCGCCCTGCGCGGTGCGCGGCGAGCTATGCCCGACCGCGGGAGCGCCGTCCACGGTAGCCAGCGGCGCCGCGTCCGCGACCGGCGCTGCCGAGCAGACGCCGCGCTTCAGTCGGGTCAGCAGCGCCGCCAGCCACCGCGGCAGTCCTTCGGACTCGACTCCCTGGACGATTGAGATAAACGCCGCCCTGCGCCAGAGCGCGCTGGCTGGCAACGCCATCTTCATCATCACCGATGCCGAAGATCCGACGGCGGCTGCCGAAAATGAAGTGACCGCGCTGTGGCAGGCGCCGATCCGCGCCGGCATGAACGTGGCGGCGCGGCTCATGCTCAGTCCGGACGATGGATTTCACGCCCAGCATACCTACCACATCTCGGTGGTTCAGGTCATAAGCGGCAAGCAGCGGGTGCTCGCCGGAGGCGACATCCGGCTCATGTAGCGACGCGGCAGGTCGAAAATCCCAAGATTGGCTCCCAGTCGCCTTCACAGTCACTCCCAGACCGCGGCGGGCGGTCGGGCAGCGCGCAAGGAGCGGCTTGACCTCAGGCCCGCCTCGGCGCTAGCCTGGGCTCAACGCGGAATAGCAGATGAGCTCCTGAAATTTCCTGAAGGGAGTCAGGCCATGCCTCCAGCGCAGATCGGGTCGTATCGACTGGGCAGAAAGCTCGGCGAGGGAGGGATGGGGATCGTCTACTTCGCCGTGGACCCGCAGACCGATCGCCGGGCGGCGATCAAGCTGCTGCGGCCCGAGTGGGAGAAAGAGCCCAAGGCGATCGAGCGCTTTCACCGCGAGGCGCGCATCACAGCGCTGCTGCAGCACCCGCACATCTGCGCGGTCTACGAGTCGGGCGAGTGCGAGGGCTGTCACTACCTGATCATGGAATATTTGGACGGACAGCTCTTGCGCGACAAGCTCGATGGCTGGCCGCTGGCGGTGGAGCCGCTGCTCGACATCGCGATCCAGATCACCGAGGCGATCGCGGCGGCGCACGGCCAGGGAATTGTCCACCGCGACATCAAGTCGAGCAACATCTTTATCACCGAGTCCGGAATCGCCAAGCTGGTCGACTTCGGTCTGGCCAAGCTGTGCCCGAGCAAGCCCTCGGGGCTCGCCGTGGACGGCTTTGGCGACGTGGTGAGCATGCCGGGCCTGACCCTGGGCACGGTGACCCACATGTCGCCCGAGCAGGTGGCGGGCCGGGAGCTCGATGCGCGCAGCGACCTGTTCTCGTTCGGCATCGTCCTATACGAGATGGCGACCGGCGTGCTGCCCTTCCGCGGCATCGACCCGATCCATATCATGCAGGCGATCGCCGATGAGCCGTATCCGCTGCCGTCCAAGATCAATCCCAACCTGCCGGCGCAGCTCGATCAGATCATCAGCAAGGCGCTGCAGAAGGACTGCGCGGCGCGCTATCAGACCGCGGCCGAGCTCAGGGCGGATCTGGTCAGCCTGCTGCAGGAGCGGGAGCTGGAGAGCGAGGATGACCTGGACAGCTCCTCGCCGACCCGCGAGCGGCTGACGGCCGCGGAGCCGCCGCGGTCGGATCCGGGCATCGGCGCCGAGCCGGCAGAGGTGAGCTCGCTGGCGGTGCTGGAGTCGTGGGAGCTGCCGTGTCAGAAGCGGCGCGAGTTTCTCACCCAGGGCAGCGGCACGATGTACTGGTTCCGCGCCTCGCTGGGTGAGCTGGCGTCAACGGGCGGCTTTCGCCGTAGCCTGCAGCCAGCGCTGGAGAACCAGCAGATCAGCGAGCTGCGTTTCGTGCTCGATCCAGCCGCGGACGGTACGCCGCAGCTGTGGAGCAAGCTGGTCATCCCGCTCATCGAGAGCTGGGCCACGCGCCGCGGCCGCGCCCTGATTCCCGACGGGACGGCCGAGCGCGGGCGGCTGTGCGAGGGGACCTCCAAGCAGGTCGTCATGAGCTGGATCTTCATCGATCTGAGCGCGGAGGCCGTTCCCTCCTTCAAGATCTTCATGCCCGCGCCAGCGCCGCCGCCCGCCGGCGGTCTGGTCGAGGCCGAGCTGTTGGTCTCGACCCGGCTGCGCAGCCTCCGCATGAGCGATGGCAGCCGGCAGAGCCTGCGCGTTCCCGAGCAGGTCTTGCGCCTGCGGACGCCGGCCGATGAGATCCTTTTGACGACGCTGCAGCGGCTGGTGCGGCGCTGGGAAGATCGCTTCGCGCAGTAGCGGAGCGCAGCCAGGGCGCGGGCGGCGCGCGGTCGCCGGCGCCGCTGCCCGGGTCTGGGGTCAGCTGTCCTGGCGGAGGTCGAAGGTGAGGTTGCGGGCCTGCAGTAGCTCGCCGGTGGCGCGCAGCAGCTCGGAGCGGGCTTTTTCATGATCGATGAGCGCTTGCAGCTCGGCCTGGCGGGCCAGCTCCAGCTCGCCCTGCAGCTGCGCGACCTTGAAGTTGTCGGAGATGTTGTTTAGGAAGCGCCGCTGCTCGATCTCCAGGCTGCGCTCGGCCAGGTCGCGCGACCTGGCGGCGGCGTAGACCTTGCGCTCGGCGATGCTGAGGCTGCGCAGGGCGGCGCGCAGCTCCAAGCGGATCTGGGTGAGCGCCAGCTCGCGCTGCAGCGCGTCCAGGCGCAGCCCGGCCTGCGCGCTGCGCACCCCGGCGCGCGCCGCCAGACCGAGCGGCTGCCAGCTGAAGTCCAGGCCCACCGTCCACTGCCAGCCCGAGCGCGCGGCCACCTGATCGAGCGCCCCGACATACTGCGCATCGCCCCCGAGCGCGGCGATCGAGCTGCTGAGCGACAAGCTTGGCAGCAAGGCGTTGCGCGCGACCTCCAGGGCCAGGCTGTCGCGCTGGCGATCGATCTGCAGGGTCTTGAGCTCGGGCCGGCTGGCCAGCGCCCGCTCCCACGCCGCGCTGAAGGCCACCGCCTGCGGCACGAAGCTTGGCGCATCGAGCGGGACCAGCGGCTGCTCCCACTCTGCGGGCGGCAGGTTGAGCTGCTGGCGTAGGCGATCGGCTGCGTCTTCGATCGCCGCTTCGTAGGTCAGCATGTCGACCTGGTTGCGCGCCAGCGTCGACTCCGAGCGGATGCTCTCGGACTCGGCGAGGAGGCCGGCGGCGATCTGGCGGCGGGTGAGGGTGAGCTGCTTTTCCGCCAGCGCGAAGGCGCCGCGCTTGACCTCGTAGGCCTTCCAGCTGAGCACCAGGTTCCAGTACAGATCCTCGGTCGTCTTGATCGTCGCGATCGCCTTGAGGCGGGCCGCCTCGCGCGCCGTCTCGCTGTCAAAGCGCGCCCGCAGCACCGGCGCCCACTGCACGTGGTTGTTGAGCGAGAAGCCCTGCAGGATCGGCTGCGACACCGAAAACGACAAGGTCGAGCGGAAGAACAGCGGCGCCACCGCGCTGCCGAGCGTGCTGTCGGTGCGCCCGTTGGCGAAATCCAGCGTCAAGCGGGTCGCGGTGGGCAGCTGCTCGCTGAGGCGCAGGCTCCAGGAGTCGAGCGTGCTCGGAAACACCTGACCGGGGCGACCGTCGAGCGAGGTGGTCGGCGGGGTCTTGGACTTGGCGCGGCTCACCGCGAGCTGCAGGGTCGGCTCGAAGCTGATAAGGGCGAGCGACTGCAGGAAGTCGCGCTGGCGCACCGTCTCGCGCTGGATGGCGATGTCGAGGTTGTTGCGCAGCGCGGTGGCGATGGCCTCGTCAAGCGTGATCGGCCGCGGCGCCTGCTTGCTGAACTGCGGCGGCACCGTGGGCGGCTGGCGCAGATATTCCGGCGGCGCGTACTCCTTCACGCTGTCGCGCGGCGCAAGGGACTGCGCGCTCGCGGGGCCGCTCGGCAGCGCCAGCCCGACCGCGCCCAGCAGCAGGGAGCAGGACAGCGAGCAAGCCAGGGAGCGAGCCAGGGAGCACGAGAGGATCGGAAGGCGAGACAGACCTTGACGCATGCAACAGATCCTCTAGTTGTGCGCCAGCGCCTCGATGGGGTCGAGGCGGCTGGCGCGGATCGCCGGATACAGGCCAGAGAACAGCCCCACCGCGCCCGAGACGCCGGTCGAAAGGACGATCGCCCACGGCGTGATGACAGTCGGCCAGCCGGCGTAGGCGGCGACGATCGCTGAGATGATGAAGCCGAGCAGCACGCCGAGCGCGCCGCCCAGGCCCGCGACCAGGAACGACTCGACCAGGAACTGGAAGCGGATGTCGCGGCGCAGCGCCCCGACCGCGCGCCGCACGCCGATCTCGCGCGTCTGCTCGAACACCGAGGCGAGCATGATGTTCATGATGCCGATCCCGCCCACCAGCAGCGAGATCCCGGCAATGCAGCCCATGACGATGCTGAAGATGCGCTGCGTCTCCTGCTTCTGGGCGAGCAGCGCCTGCGGCACCTGGATCTGATAGTCATCGACGCCGCCGTGCAGCTGGGCGAGCAGCGCGGCGATCACCGCCGCCGACTCGTGCGGGGTCACCTGGCCGTCGAGCTTGACGACGATCTCGACCAGCGGCGGCTCTAGCGGATCGCGCTCGAACTTGGCCAGCAGGGTCGCCATCGGCAGGTAGATGTCGCCATCGCCCTCGCCGGCCCCGGCCAGGCCGCCGGCATCGCCGAGCAGGCTGTCGGCGGCCAGCACGCCCACCACCTTGAGCCACACGTCGTTGATCTTGACGAACCGTCCCACCGCCTCGCCATCGACGAACAGATCGCGGCGCACCCCGGCCCCGAGCACGCACACCTGGGCGTGGGTGCGCTCGTCCCACTCGTCAAAGAAGCGTCCCTCCTGCAGGGTCAGGCGCGTCGCCTCGGTGTGGCGGTAGGACACGCCCCAGATCTTGGCCTGCGCCTTGTAGCCGTCGCCGATGATCTTGTAGGTGTCGATGGTCGCCTTGGGCGCGACCAGGGCGAGGTGGGGAATCGCCTCCTTGATCGCGGCGACGTCGCGGTCCGACAGGCCCATCGACTTCTTGCGCGCTTCGTTGCGCTCGGACAGCGGCACTTCCTTGGCGCGGATAAGGACGTTGTGCACGCCGAGCCGCTCGATGGTCGCGATCGCCCGCCGCTCGGCGCCGGTGCCGATGGCCAGCATGGCGATGACCGCCGCCACCCCGAACATCATGCCCAGGGTCGACAGGCCCGTGCGCAGGCGGCGGGATGACAGGTTCTCCAGGGCGAACAGCAGGGCGTCAGCGGCTCTCATCGGCGGCCTCTCAGTGAGCGCGGTCGGGCTTCTGGGCAGAGGTGGACAAAAGGTCGCTGGCCGCCTTGCCGGGATCGCGCAGGGCGATGCGGTCGCCCGGGCGCAGCCCCGACTCGATGGTCACAAGCCCGGCGGTCGAGGGACCGAGCGTCACCGGCACGGCAGTGAAGGTGCCGCCGGGCTCGCGGCGGTAGACCACCCAGTGGCCGTCGCGGTCGATGAGCGCCGGGCGCGGCAGCACCAGCGCCTGCTGCTCGTGCAGGAACAGCCGCGCCCGCACCCGCTCGCCGGGCTTGCACACCTGGGGGTCGGTGTGGTCCAGGCTCAGGATGACGCCGAAGTACTGGGTCGGCGACTTCTCCTGGCGCTGCTTGGTCACGGTCTCGACCTGCTTGACCTTGGCGGCCAGCGGCTGGCCCGGCTGCGCCTCGATGGTCACCTCGGCCCGCCGGTCCTTGGCGAGCCCCGAGGCCTCGGCCTCGAGCACGAACACCTCGACCTCCATGTTGTCGACCGGCGAGACGTCGGCCACGCTCATGGTGCGGTAGACCACATCGCCGACCCGCCAGTTGTCGCCCCAGCCGCGGCGGCGGATGGTCAGCACGCCGTCATGGGGGGCGGACAGCTCCAGGGCGCGCAGGCCCTTCTCGGCGCGGCGGATCGACTCGGCGGCCTTTTGCACCTCGACCTCGGTGAGGCCCAGCTTGTTGCGGCCCAGCCGCTCGCCCACCGGCGCGCTGTTTTGCGCGTGCGCGAGCTTGGCCGCCTGCCACTTCTCATCGAGCTCGTCCTCGATGATCTGATCGCGCGAGAAGATGAGCGGGTCGCGGTGGAGGAAGGTCCGCGACAGCTCCAGCTCGCGCTGGGCGGTCAGGATGTCGCGCTTGCGCTGCTGCAGGTCGGCGCGCTGCGCCACCGCCTCCTTCTCGCGGTTGGCGGCCGACACGGCGCGGCGCGACTCGGCGTCTTGCAGGCGCGACCTGGGCTCCAGCTCGTCGAAGCGCACCACCGGCTCCCCTTTTTTTACCACGCTGCCGTTCTGCTGCAGCCAGACGATGCGCAGCTGGCCGGGCACGTCCGAGGGAACGGTCACCGGCACCGACAGCACCGGCCGCAGGTAGCCGTCGGCCTCGACGACGCGCGAGAACAGCTGCTGCTTGACCTCGATCACCGGCACCGTGGCGGCGCGCTCGCCCGGGCCGCAGGCGTGCAGCGCGGTCAGCGCGGTCAGCGCGGTCAGCCGCAAGCCGCCCAGCCTCACGTGCCCCCCAGGCTCACGCCGCTGCTCTTGGCCGCGGCGCCGCCGGCGGTGGGCAGCAGGAGCACGCGGTCGCCGGCGGCAAGGCCCGCCTTGATCTCGACCATCTCGCGGCTGCGGCGGCCCAGGGTGACGGAGCTCGGGCGCAGGGCGCCGCCGCGCTCGACCCGGGTCACCTGCGGACCGCTGGCGGTGCTGACGATGGCGAGCAGCGGCAGCTGCAGCACCCCGGGGAGGCGCGCGACCTCGATGCGGCCGCGGAAGCGCATGCCGGGCCGCATGAGCAGCGGATCGGTCTCGGTCAGCTTGAGCTCGAGCAGGACCACCTTGACCCGCGACTCGGCCGACTCGGTCTGGACCAGCGGCGCGACGCGCGCGACCTGGCCGCCGTACTCCTTGTCGGGGTGAGCCTCCAGCCGCAGCCCGACGTGCTGGCCGACGGCGACGCTGCTGGCATCGACCTCGTCGACCTGCCCCTGCCCAAGCAGGCTCGATAGGGCGGTGATCTGCAGCACCGTGTCGTAGCGGGAGACGCGGTCGCCGACCTTCTTTTTCTCGCCCTGCCAGTTTGGCGTGTAGACCACGGTGCCGGCGCGGCGGGCCTTGACCGACATCGCCTGCAGCTCGGTCTTGGTATCGGCCACGGCGGCGCGGGCGCGCTGCAGCCGGCCGTCGAGGATCGCCTGATCCGAGCGCTCCTGCTGCCGCTTGGCCAGCTCGCGCTCGCGGCGGAACGCCACCTCGCGCTGGCTCAGCTTGAGGTCGACCGCCGCCACCTGGAGCGCCAGCTGGGCGGTCAGATCCGGCGGCAGCTCGGCCTTGAGCTCGGCCTTGCGGCGCTTGGACTCGGCCTCTTCCAGCGCCAGGTGATCGTCCAGCCCGGTCAGCGTGTGGTCGGCGCGCAGCTTGCCAAGCTCCTCGGTGAGGCTCTGGGCCTCGCTCTGGCGGTCGGTGAGCATCTTCTCCAGCTCGGACTCGTCGAAGGCGATGACCTCGGTGCCCGGCTTCACCTCGGTCCCCTCGGGGACGAGGCGGATGATCTTGAACTGGACGTAGTCGGTGACCGCCGCCGGGGGCCCGACCTGCTCGGACTGCAGCGCCTTGAGCGAGCCGGTGACCTCGACGTCCAGCACCAGATCCTGGGCCACCGCCGTCACCGTCTGCGGCTGGCTGCCGCCGCGCCCGCAGCCGCCCAGCAGCAGCGCCGCCGTCGCCGCCGCCCGCAGCAGCGCCCCGAGCGACCTCATGACGCCCCCCGCTCGGTCGGCAGCGGCGGCGCCAGCGCGGTCCCTTCGCTGAGCCCGCTGCGCACCGCGCAGGTGAGCTCGGTGCAGAAGTCCAGCTCGAGCTCTTGCAGGGCGCCGGACAGGCGCCGGACCTGGGCCTTGCCGCCGGGCCGCAGCCCGCCCACGAGCGCCGCCCGCGGCACCAGCGTCGCCTCGCTCGCCCGGCGGCGCACGACCTCGACCCGCACCGACATCCCCGGCCGCAGCAGCTCGGTCGGCACGCCCTCCAGGTTGACGATCACGTCGAAGAAGCGGCGGGCGGCGTCGCGCCCCTCGGCGCGCGCCATCGGGCTGACGTTGGCCAGCACGCCGCCAAAGTGCCGCTGCGGGTAGGCGTCGAGCGTGCACTCGGCGCGCATGCCGGGCCGCACCGCGCCGTCGTCGACATCGCTGAGCCGGCTGTGCACCTGCATCGTCCCGAGCTCGGGCAGCGACGCCACCACCCAGCTCGCGATCGCCTGATCGCCGGCGAGGTACTTGCGCCCGGCGATGGGGTTTACTGCCATCTGGACGATCCCGTCGCGCGAGGCGCGCAGGACCAGCTCATCTAGGCGCTTCTCCAGCTCGGCCAGCTCGCGTCCGGCCCGCGCCCGCTCGACCTCGCGGACCGTGCGATCGAGCTGCGCCGTGCGCTGGCGGGCGGCCAGCTCCTCCTTGGCCTTGGCCAGGGCGTCGCGCTGCGCCAGCAGGGCGAGCTGCTTTTCCTGGTGGGTGCGCGCCGCCTCCAGATCTGCGGGCACGCTGGCCTCGATGAGCTTCTTTTCCAGCTCGGCGCTGGCGCGCTCGACCTGCATCGCCTTGTCGGCGAGGTCGGCGGCGGCGCGGGCGGTCTCGCTGAGCAGCTCGTTGTCGGCGCGCACGGTGGCGCTGCGCTTGTCGTCCAGGCTGTCGGCCAGGGTGGTCGAGTCAAACTCCACCACCTTGTCGCCTTTTTTTACCACCGCGCCGTCTTCGGCCAGCCAGCTGATCGAAAGGGTCCAGGCGGGCGTGCGCGGCACCCGCAGCTGCTCGGCCGCCTGCGCCTCCAGCTCGCCGGTGAGGACCATGCGGTCTTCCAGCGGGCCGCGGCTGACCCGAAGCGGCGCGGGCGCCCCGCGGCTCGGGCCGCTGCCGCGCGTCGCGCCCCCGCAGGCAGCGCTCAAGGCCAGCGCGAGCAGCGCGAGTCGACGGACCCCGCCTAGTCTGGCCGCGGCGCGGGTCATGGCGCGGAACCGGGACCGGCGGGGGCGGTGGGCACCGGTCCGGCCGGCGGTGGCCCATCGCTGAGGATGCGGCCGTCGGCGAGCCGGATCACCCGCGGGCACTGCGCGGCCAGGCTCGGCTCGTGGGTGACGATGATGATCGTGTGGCCGGCGCGGTGCAGCTCGTGAAACAGGGCGAGGATCTCCTGCTGGGTCGCCGAGTCGAGGTTGCCGGTCGGCTCGTCGGCGAGCAGCAGCGACGGCTCGGCGACCAGCGCCCGGGCGACCGCTACCCGCTGCCGCTGGCCGCCCGAGAGCTCGTGGCTGCGGTGGTGCATGCGGTGGCCCAGGCCCACCCGCTTCAGCATGGCCGCGGCGCGCTGCCGCCGCTCGGCCCGCGGCACGTCGCGGTAGACCAGCGGCAGCTCGACGTTGCGCCAGGCATCGGCGCGCGCGAGGAGCTGGAAGTTCTGGAACACAAAGCCGATCTCGCGGTTGCGCAGGCGCGACAGCTCGTCATCGGACAGGCCCGACACCGCCTGGCCGCGCAGCCGGTAGCGGCCGCTGGTCGGGGTGTCCAGGCAGCCCAGGATGTTCATCAGCGTGGTCTTGCCCGAGCCGGAGGTGCCGACGACCGCGACCATCTCGCCGGCCGCGATGGTGAAATCGACGCCGGCCAGGGCGACCACCTCCTGATCGCCCATGTGGTAGTGGCGGGTGACCCCTTGCATCTCGATGAGCGGCTCCACCCGGCGTCCTCCTGGGTCCCAGATCGCTATATGCGCCCGCCCGGCGCAACTGACGGCCGGCACGCCGGCCCGGTCGCCTTGATTTTACTCGGGGTCGGGCCGGGCCGCTGGAGGTTCCGCGCCGCCGGCGGAGCGGCTCAGCAGCGGCGACGGCGGCGGGCCAAGACGCCGAGCAGGAGCAGCGCGGCGGCGGGCGCGGCGGGGGCAGCGGCGGGCGCGGCGCCGACGTGGCAGCCGCAGCCGGTGGGCTCGGAGGGCGGGTTGGTGGTGCTGCCGTCGCCCGCGCTCGGGGTGGCGGCGTCGCCAGTCCCGCCATCGCTGGCGGTCCCGCCATCGCTGGCGGTCCCGCCATCGGCAGCCGGCAGGATCGAGATGTTGGCGCAGTGGTGGTAGAAGCAGCCACCGGGGTTGTTGAGCTGGTGGTTGGACATGAACTCCACCACCTGCATGGTGCAGTTAGTACAGGTAAAGTTTGGCGGCAGCGTGACCTGCACCGACTGCGGGGTGGTAAACGCCGCGGTGTGCTGGAGCAGGCCGTCGGCGACCAGCGGCAGGGTCGGGTTGGCGGTGATCGTCGTCGAGCCGCACGGGGTGCCGCCGGGGGTCACCGGCGGATCGGCGGGCAGCGAGGCCGGATCGGCGGCGATGAGGACGCGGTAGTGGCCGGGGTGGGGGACCTTCTCAGCGATGGTCAGGGTGAAGGTCTGGCCCTGGCGGAAGGTCGTCACCATGCCGCTTGGCTGCATCGGCACCCCGGGGTCGGCCTGGCCGCAGGGGGCGCTCTTCTGCGGACTGCCGAGCCCGTCCTGCACCGAGTAGGCCGGCGGCTGCTGCAGGATGAAGTGGGCGCTGGCCGCGGCCGGCCACCACGCACCGAGCGCCGCTGCGAAGAGGCCGGTTAAAAGGGCAGGCCGACGCCGCTGGAGTCGCTGGGGGGGGTAAGACATTGAAATCCTCCTTTAAAATCAGGAGCTTGAAGGTAACACAGCCGAGACGACAGGCGGTGCCCGCGGGCAGGGAAAAGCGGTATCGTAAAAAGTGGGAGAATAACGAAATGAGCAGCCTGGCCTGGCACGAACGACTGAGCGCACTCGACGCCACTTTCCTTTATATGGAGGAGCGCAACGCCCACATGCACGTCGGCGGCCTGTGCATCTTCGAGGGCCCGCCGCCGAGCCACGCCGAGCTGCTGCAGCACGTCGAGGCGCGCCTTGCGTCGGTGCCGCGCTACCGCCAGCACCTGGCGTTCGTGCCGCTCGGGCAGGGCCGGCCGGTGTGGGTCGACGACGCCCAGTTCGACCTGGAGTATCACGTGCGGCGCACCGCGCTGCCGGCGCCGGGCGGGGACAGCGAGCTGCAGCGGCTGACCTCGCGCCTGATGTCGCAGCGGCTCGATCGCGACAAGCCCCTGTGGGAGCTGTGGTGCGTCGAGGGCCTGGGCGAGGGCCGCTTCGCCCTGGTCTCCAAGACCCACCACTGCATGATCGACGGCATCTCGGGCGTCGACATCGCCACCGTGCTGCTCGATCGCACGCGCTTTCCGCCGCCGGCGGCGCCGCCTTTGGCGTGGCGGCCGCGGCCGGCGCCCACCGCCCGCGCCCTTTTGCGCGAGTCGGTGCTGCACCAGCTGGCCCACCCGGTCGAGGTCGTGCGCGAGGCGCTGGCCGGCGGGGCGCAGGCGCGGCGGCAGCTTGGCGAGATCGTCTTTGGCGCGCTGCCGATGCTCAAGCTGGCGCGGCTCGGGCGGGCGCCGGTCTCGTCGCTGAATCGGCCGATCGGGCCGCACCGCCGCTTCGAGACGGCGCGGCTCGACCTTTCGCGGGTGCGGCGGGTCAAGGCGGCCCTGGGCGGGACGGTCAACGACGTCATCCTGGCCGTGGTCAGCGGGGCGCTGCGGGCGCTGCTCGCCCAGCGCGGCGAGCAGCCGAGCGGCAGCCTGCGCGCCCTGGTGCCGGTGAGCGTGCGCCCGGCGGAGGCCCACCACACCCTGGGCAACCAGGTCACCGCGGTGTTCTGTCCGCTGCCGGTCGGCGAGCCGGATCCGCTGCGGCGGCTGGCGCTGGTGCGCGAGGCGATGCAGGACCTCAAGGGCAGCCGGCAGGCGGTCGGCGGCCTCGCCCTCACTCAGCTTGGGGACTTTGCCCCGCCGACCCTGGCGGCGCAGGCGGCGCGGGTGCAGGCGCTGGCGCGGTTTTTCAACCTGGTGGTCACCAACGTCCCCGGGCCACAGGATCCGCTTTATCTGGCGGGGCGGCAGATGCAGGCCTGCTACCCGGTGGTGCCGCTGGCCGCCGACCAGACTGTGTGCATCGGGCTGCTCAGCTATAACGGCGTGATCGGGGTCGGTCTGCTCGGCGACGCCGATCTGGCGCGCGATCTGCCGGCGCTGGCGGCGGCGCTGCCGCAGGCGCTGGGCGAGCTGGAGGCGCTGCTGCCCGGCGTCGAGCCGCCGCCTGCGGAGGCCTGATGCCGATCCTCAGCCGCCACGGGCACACCATCCACTACGAGGAGCTCGGCGCGCCCACGGCGCCGCCGCTGCTGCTCATCATGGGGCTGGGGCTCTCGGCCAAGGCCTGGGATCGGCTGCCCGGTCGTCTCGCCGAGCGGTTTCGCGTCATCGTCTTTGACAACCGCGGCATCGGCCGCTCGGGCCGACCCTCAGAGGGCTACCACCTGCGCGAGTTCGCCGATGACGCAGCGGCGGTCCTGCGAGCGGTGCTGGGGCCGGACACCGCGACGGAAGCGTTCGCCCGCGGACCCGGCGGCGCCTGCGTCTTTGGGATCTCGATGGGCGGCATGATCGCCCAGGAGCTGGTGCTGCGTCACCCAAAGCTCGTGCGCTCGCTGGTCCTCGGCGCGACCTTCGCCAGCTGGCGCCACAGCGACAAGCCGGCGCTGCGCGTCAGCCTGACCCTGCTCGCCATCAATCTGGTCGGGCCGCGCGCCGCCCATCGGCTGGCCTCTTTCCTGGTCTCCCCGGAGTTTGCGCAGCAGCACCCGCACGAGTTCCCGCGCTGGCTGCGCGGCGCCGGCTTTGGCGAGCGCGCCTATGTGCTGCGACAGCTGCGGGCGATCGCCGGCCACGCGACGCTGCAGCGCCTGCATGCGATCACTGCGCCGACGCTGGTCGTGACCGGCACCGCCGATCTGCTGGTCCCGCCGCAGAACTCCCGCGTCCTGCAGGCGCACATCCCCGGCGCCCGCCTGGTCGAGCTGCCCGGCGCCGGCCACCTGTTCCCGCTGGAGCGCGAGGACGAGACGGTCCGGCTGCTCGGCGCGCACTTGCTGGGCGACGGCTAGCTGCCTAGCGCCAGCGGCCGGGCGAGTAGCGCCAGTAGCGGCCGTAGCGGCCCCAGACGGGGGCCTGCCAGGTCAGGCCGGGGCGGCGCAGCTCGTAGCGGCCGGGGTACCAGAAGTGGCGGCCGTCGCGCCAGCCCCAGTAGCCGGCAATCCACAGGTGGTTGGGCGAGGGGGCGGCCGGGATGACCTCAATCTGCGGCGGCGGCGGCGCGGCCTCGACCTCGATCGGCTGCGAGGCCTGGTAGACCTCCGGCTGCGGCTGGTAGACCGGCTGCGGCTGCTCGTAGACCGGCTGCGGCTGCTGATAGACCGGCTGCGGCTGCTGATAAACCGGCTGCGGCTGCTGATAGACCGGCTGCGGCTGCTGATAAACCGGCTGCGGCTGCTGATAAACCGGCTGCTCGTAGACCGGCCGGCCGTAGCC
>JBGANQ010000146.1:0-14080 GCA_044222245.1 Polyangia bacterium
AATTTCTGCGACCAGCTGGTCGACTTGGGGATCGCGAGGCTCTGACATGAGAGCATCGATCTACACCGCCCGGCGCGAGGGTGTAAAGGGCTGTGTTTGCCGGCACCTGGCGGCGCCCAGCCGGTGCGGAGCCGGCGCAGCCGATGCGCAGCCGATGCGCAGCCGATGCGCAGCCGATGCGCAGCCAGCTGGCCAAGGCAGCCGCCGGCAGAGCTGCGCGCGGGCTCGCCGGGGCGCGCCGCCAAGGCGAAAACTTGAAACAAAAGCTGGCCAGAAAGGCCGATCTGGATATGATGCGCGGCGCACTGCAAGCAAGCTCTTCTCCGTCGGAGGGGAGCGACAGAGCGAAGTCAAAAAGACAGTGAATTCGGGCCGGCCAGGGCCAGGCAGCTGCAGCGCCAGGCAGCTCCCAGGCAACACCCAGGCAACACCCAGGCAACACCTAAAGTAGACAAAGACCCAGGAAGAACTCATGCGAACGCCCGCCCTGACCTACTCCCCGCCGCCCCGCCTCGCTCGCTTGCGCCGCGATCGCCGGCGGTCCGCCGTGAGCCCGCTGTCCGCGGCGGCCTCGGCCCGGCTTGAGCACATGATGCTGGCGCGCTTTATGAGCCGCGCCGTGGCCGCCGTCAACGAGCGCGGCCTGTGCGCCGCCGAGCTCGCGCGCCTGGCCGAGCTGCCGCCGGGCGAGGTGCTGACGATGGCGCAGCGCTGCCTCTGTCCCGCCTGCTGGCACGCGCGCGCGAACTAAAATAAGGCCGAAAAAGCGCCCGGGTCGCAGCCAAGAGCATGATAAGATCGAGGCTACCGGTCACAAAAAGCCCGAGGCGACAGGGACTCAGCCTGGTCAGCCTCGCCGGCGTTGCCAGCGTTGCCAGCCTCGGTAGTTCATTTGGGCGCGCGGCAGGCCGCGATCCACGCTAGTTTTATGCGAAGATAGTCAAAGAAAACGCTGCGGCTTGGCGGGACAGCCCGCGCAGCCTGATTTTAGAGGATGAGGGCTCTTGACTAGCACAAGTGCAAGCATGTTCGAGCGGACCTGGGAAGTGGCCGTCAAGCTGTGCCAGAAAGGGCGGGTCGACGGTCGGCACTTCTCGGTCGGGGTAGGTCAGTACAGTGCTCCCGACGGCAGGAGCGATGCGGACAAAAAGCCTCGCTTTGCCATCCTGAGTCCCGATGGCAAGCCGGTCTTTGCCGCCCCCTCTGAAGAGGAAGCCGAGGCCGGCGCCCTGTTCACCGTCGCCCGCCGCTTCGTCGAGCTGGAAGAGGCGCACCAGCGCGGCACCACCGTCCCCGAGTACACTCAAGAGGCCCGCCGCACCTTCCGCGACAGCCTGCGCGAGTGGGGCCTGATGGACGAGGGCGGCCGCGTCCTCAAGGCCTACGACTACGACCCCGAGCCCCTGCTCGGCTACGTCGTCCGCGTCGGTGAGGTCTACGCCTACGGCGTGGTGAAGCAGTCCGCCCTCAGCGAAGGCACCATCACCCCCACCGGCGCCTGCGACAACCCCGAGGAAGCGCGCCGCCGCGCGAGCGAGCTCCTCATGCTCGCCCTGGTGCGCGGCGCCACCGTCATGGGCATGAACGGCGTCCCCGCCGTCATCGATCTCTCCGCCGACTCCGACGAGGACGACGCCACGAGCTGACCGTCCGCCCGGTCGCCCGGCCACCGCAAACCCAGCCTGGCGACTTTTTTTAACCTCAATGAAGATCAGGGGTTGACGCCCCCTCGGTCTTGCGATACTAGATTCTTCGCACGAAACGTCGTGGGGCTGTAGCTCAACTGGTAGAGCGCTTGAATGGCATTCAAGAGGTAACGAGTTCGACCCTCGTCAGCTCCACTGTGAAACCCGCGTAGGTCAAGGACTTACGCGGGTTTTTTGTTTTTGGAAATAGCGGGCTCGGCTTCTGGGGACAAGGCGGGGACAAGCTCGCGAGCGGTTACTCGAGGGCTTTTTGGGCTCGTAAGGCCGCGCCTGCTTCGGCGCTGCCGGGTGCGGCGTAGCTTCCTAGCGTTGTGCTCGGTGACTCGTGGCCCAGGCAGGCCGCGACCGCGTAAGGGGTCTGACCTGCGGCGAGCGCGAGCGTGGCATGCAGGCCGCGCATGCTGTGCGCGCAGACCACCGGCACGCCGGCGGCTTTGCAGATGCGGTTGACCCAATGCCGCGGCCAGTCGCGCCAGTGCTGGCCGAATATCAGCTCGGTCGGCACGCGGCCGGCGCACAGCTCGATCATGTGCGGGCGGATGCTCTCGGGGATGCCGACCAGGCGCGAAGCGGCGCGCGTCTTGCCAGTCGGGATGCGCAAAATCTTGCCGCGGTCGTCCAGGTCGCGCACCACGCGATCGACCACCTCCGAGCTGCGCAGGCCGCAGATCAGCAGCAGCGCGGCGGCCAGCGCGCCGGGCTCGGTGGGGATGAGCTTCATCGCGTGGTCCAGCCAGCGGCGGGCCTCATCTATGGTGAGCTGCTCTTTGCCGTGCTTGCGACGACCGACGCCGCGCACCTTGGCAAGCGGGTTGTCGCGCAGCCAGCGCTTTTCCACGCACCAGCCAAGAAACGTCTTGGCCTCGGCCAGGTAGTTGCGATGCGTGTCGACCGAGACCGGGCGGCCCGTGGTCTCGCTCGGCACGGTCACCAGCTCTTCATAGAGACGCGCACAACGCGCCGGGGTCAGGTCGCCGAGCTGCCGCGTCGTTGGGTGGAAAAATCGCCGCATGCGCAGCGCCGTGGCCTTGCACGAGGCGGGCTTATTGCCCTTGGTATCTCGAAGATGCACCTCGTACAGGTTGATCGCCTCGCTGACGGTCAGCGCTTCGCGCACTATCTCGGCGAGGCACAGCTCGGCCATGCGGAGCGCCTGCTCGGGCGTGTCGGTGGACGGGCACCAGACGCGACCGCTTTCGCGGGCAATCCGGCATCGCCAGCCTTGCCGATGGGGGTAAGGGCCTTCAATTCGCATGGTTCATCCTCCGTCGGTCCTCTCTCACCGCGAGCGCGGCATACAGGCTGCGCATGCTGCGGGCGCAGAGGACCGGCACGCCGGCGGCCTTGCAGATCCGGGTGACCCAGTGTCGCGGCCAGCGGCGCCCGCGCTGGCCGAATATCAGCTCGGCCGGCGCGCGGCGGGCGCACAGCTCTATCAGGTGCGGGCGGATGCTCTCGGGGACTGCGACCAGGCGGGACGCTACGCGCGTCTTGCCAGCCGGGATGCGCAGGATCTGGCCGCCGGGGTCCAGGTCGCGCGCAACGCCGTTGACGATCTCCAAGCCGCGCAGGCCGCAGATCAGCAGCAGCACGGCGGCCAGCGCGCCGGGCTCGGTGGGGATGAGCTTCATCGCATGGGCCAGCCAGCGGCCGGCTTCCTCAATGGTGCGCTGCTCGCTGCCGTGGTGGCGGCGGCAGACCCCGCAGATCTGGGCTGGAGCTCCGCCCGATAGCTCGGCGAGGCACAGCTCGGCAAGGCGGAGCGCTTGCTCGGGCGTGTCCGTTGACGGGCACCAAACGCGACCGCTTTCGCGGGCAATCCGGCATCGCCAGCCTTGACGATAGGGGTAAGGTCCTTCAATTCGCATGGTTCCTCCTTCTTCTCCCCGGCCTCACCGGCGGAAACGAGCATGCCGGCATCGACCAGGCGCCGGAGCACCAGGTCGGCCACGCGCAGCGCGAGTCGCTCCTCGAAGGGCCTCACAGGTCCCCCCGAGCGCCCAGCCCCTGCTCCTTGGGCCCGGCGCGCTTTCCATCACAAAGGATCGACTCGATCTGCGCCTTATCGACGCTGCCCGCCTTCACCCCAGCGATCAGCGCCTGCGTCAGCACCTTCAGCTCGAGCTTGATCGTCCCATCACTGACCCGCTCGGCCCGGCGCTTGCGCTTGTACACCGCGAGCTCTACCGGCGTTAGCAGCGACAGCGGCAGCGCGCCGAGCAGTCGCGTCAGGGTCTTTGCTTTCTGGCCGTAGATCGTCGTGGTATCGGGAGCCACTTGGCCGCGGGACTGAGCCAGATAGTCGGCGACGACCTCCGCCACCGAGCGCTCAAGCCGCTCCGCCGCCGGCGAGTCCAACGCGGCCGACCGCGCCGCGGGTGACTGCCCCGCGGATGACTGCGCCGCCGACCGCGTCGCGGATGACGGCCCCGCGGAAGACTGCGCCGGCGATGACTGCGCCGGCGACGATTGCGCCGCGGCCGGCTGCCCTGTCGCGCTCTCCTGAGCCGCGGCCAACTGCGCCGCTTCCTTGGTCTTGCCCGCGAGCATTAGCGCGAGAATTTCCCGCTGCACCTCATCAGGGAGCCGGGTTCCCGTCGGCTCGCGGCGCTGGGCTTCTTGCTGCGCCGTCGCCTGCCGCTTCTTCTCCTTATCGCGCTCCAGGCCAATGAAATATTTAAGTAGGCTGGTCTTGCTCTGAACCTTGGTCAGGTCGGGATACGCGGCCTTCAGGGCGGCGATGGCTCGTCTAATCGTGGTCTCGCTGTAATTCTTGAGCAGCTGCTTATTGACGGGGTAGCCGTCGACTACGGTCACCCGCGCTGTCTGGTCGGGAACATCGGTCAGGTTCAAAATCTCCCGTGCGCGCTCCGTCGACCAAGTGTCGCCGCTGGGGAGCGAGCGGAGATGGTCGACGGGCCGCGAGTCGCAGACCGGCACCGCGTCCTTTTGATACTCGTGGTGCCCCGGGATCAGATAGACGTTGCAGCCGCCTTTGGTCTGGCCGGCGAAGGCGATGAGGCCGACTTGCCGCAGCCGCGCCATGTGACGGCGCGTCTGGCTTACCGAAAAATCGCGGTATAGGGGATCAACCGATTTGCCGATGCGCTCCACGCTGGCGTGACAGCCCTGGCCGCGATCGATCTGCTTCATCCGATACAGGATCAGCGCCTCTTGAGCGCTGAGCTTGGCCGGGTTCTTGCGCCGCGCCGAGGGGGGCCTCGGGTCCGCGGGTAAAGCGTTCGCGCTCATGCCGGCTGCACTCCGTCTCGATGCGGCGGCCGGGCGGTGAGCTCGCCACTGGCGGCCGGGGGCTTGCGCTCGATCGCACTGTGCCGCGCCAGGCCGCGGTCTTGTTCGCTCTGATTGAAGTTCTCTTGGGTCGCCATGACTCGATTTCCTCCGACGCCGCGCACTGCGCGGCAGTTTGGTTGTCTCTCGCTCGCCCGGCTTGACCTGGGTTCAGGTCCCTCGGGCAACTTGATTTGCTATGGGCTGCGGCCTCGGCACGACCGCAAGCGCCGCGATTACCTTTCGTTCCCACACCAGCCACCAGCTCGCCGCGGATGCTCGCGGGTCAGAGGTTGGCGAGCTCGCCGGCGGAACCCAGATCCGCCGGTTTGGCGGAGCGCCGCCGCACCAAGCCCAGTCGCGGCAGACTCCCAGGAATCCGCTCGGCAGCAGCACCGCGACCCCGAGGCTCACCCGCTCCATGGCGCGGCCGATGATCGCGCGTGCCTTGCGCCGCGGCGGAGCGCTGATCACCCAATCTACCGGCACCCAGCTTCGCCACGACTCCGCCATCGCAGCATCAAGGAACGTCGCTGCCGGCGCGCTGCGGTCGAGGTCGTTTAGTTGGGCTCGCTGAAAGCGCTCCGCCTGCAGCACTTGCAGGCTTAGCTGGCCGTCGCCGCAGCACGGATCAAGCAGCGTGCTTCCGCGCAAGGTCGGCACCCTCTGCAAGAGCAGCTCGACGGCGGCGACGTGCGCCCGGCTCATGGCTTGTCGCCTGCCAGAGCAACGCGCACGACTACGAGCCCCCTCGCACTGACTCCACGCTGCAAACCAGCGGCAGGTAGTACTTGATCTGCTCACCGCCGCGAAGGTTCTGCTCTTCGCGCTTCACCAAGTAGTGGGCATGGGCTCGCGCCCTCGAGGGGTCGCCAAACTTTACTTGGGTCGTCTTCAGCCCGATAAGCTCCGGGGCGGCTTGGGCAGGCGCGGTGCCCGCGGCGACGACGGCGACAATCTGGCCGCGCAGCCGTGCGTGTCGCCGCCCAGCCTGCCAGCATACGGCGGTTCCTGGGGTCAGCACTCGAGTCCTCCTATCAGGGGCAGCGGCTGCCGCCCCCTCGTGTCGTGGTCCCTTACGCTCAGACGGCTTTTGGGGGCGCATCTGTTACGGCCAGAATGGGTCCATGATCCAAGCGCTCACTGCGGCCCGATGCTGCGCATCCCACGCGGCGACGGCGTCAGACAGGCTGAACGGTCTGAACAGCTCCAGCCACTCCGCTACGGCCTTCTTGAGCTGCGCTTCCGACGGCGAACGCTGCAGCGCATCTCGCAAGTGGGCGGCGGCTTCCTTGCGCACCTGCTGCAGCGTCTGATAGAGAAGCGGGTCCTGGTCGCTGGCCTTGGCCTCCTGCAGGAGTTCCCGCCAGTCGCCATCGGGATTCCACACCGACAGAAGGAAGCGCACCGCGTGCGCCGAGCCGCTGCAATGCCCATGCAGCGCCGCCCACTTCACAAACTGGCAGACGTTCCAGGGATTCACCCCGGATGCCACGTCCAGCGTCGGAAACAGGCCCGCAAGCTCGGTCATCGCCTGCCGCCGATCGCCGGACCACTCTTGATCTTTTCGGCGACTCATCGGGAGCCCCCCCACGACTTGTTCAGCGACTGCGCCCTCCCCTCGCGACTGGTGAATCCGTTCAACAAGCCATTGGGCAGCTCGGCCGC
Organism: Polyangia bacterium; assembly: GCA_044222245.1. Classification (GTDB taxonomy): domain Bacteria; phylum Myxococcota_A; class Polyangia; order Palsa-1104; family JAEUJZ01; genus CALFML01. Next base: position 6,666 of record JBGANQ010000146.1, read on the forward strand.
GGCACTGATCTTCTGCCCGAGGGAGCCGAGGCTTGCGGCGCTCGCGTGCTGCTGCCGATTGGCCTTCATGGTTCGGCCCAGCGGTCGCCGCCGCCGCACTCGGCCCCGCCTGATCACGACGACTCCCGCCGAGCCGTCGGGCTGCGGCCCGAAAGCCCCCGCGCCGAGCCGTTCACAAAGAGCGCATAAGCAGTCACAGATATGTGGTCCCTTCATCGCGTCACCTCTCGAAGAAACTCGGACCTAGAGCGCCCGGCAGCTGCGCCAGCGCGTATCCGTGCGCTCGTCTGGCGCTTGTCCTGCCGTGCCGCACGTCGCCGCGCGTTTGCTTGGCGCTCGCAAGCGGGGCATTGAGCAGAAAAGCGGACGATTCACGGGTTGCCCTCTAAGTTCCGTGTGTGGCAGACTCCAGCCAACAACTTTTTAGTCCAACGGCGTCAGTGAATAATTCAAATCTAACAAGACACGGTTTTTGTCAACTAATTAGTCCATTCAAACGGATTTCGCGACGACAATGCAGCATTGTCGACGATGGACTAAACGGTGCCGTGACTCGCGGCAAAAAGAACCCGCTGTGGTTTGGCCTGGCCGAGCGCCTTTCCAAGGCGCGAGCCACCGCCAATCAATCAGGCCGCCAGGTCTCGGTAGCGGCCGGGTTGGGTCCCCATGTCTGCTCATGGCTTGAGAGCTCCGCCCACGAGCCGGCGATCGATACGGTCGAGCGCATCGCCTGCGCGGTCGGGGTTCCGCCCGGCTGGCTCGCCTTCGGCGACGAGGGCTTGCACGAGTTCAAAGAGCGTCGCCCACGCTCGCCCATCCCGCCGGACCCGCCGGAGCTGGTCTCCGGTGGCCTGCCGTTTCAGTCGCTCCACCTGGGAGCCGGCGAGCGCCTGCGCTCCCGTCGCGAAGCGCTGGGGCTGTCGCTGCGTGCGCTGGCCACCGCGGCGGGTCTGAGCTTCGAGACCATCCGCAAGTGGGAGACCGGCGCGGCGGTGCCCAAGGTCGGAACCTGCGAGCGGCTGGCCGTCGCGCTGGACGTGGCGCCGCGCTGGCTGGCCTTTGGTGCCGACGATGCCGACTCGTAGCGAAGGTGAATGTTGGGCCCGGTTCACGGCCCAATGGCTATCCAAAGATTTGCTGTTGTGCTAGCTACAACAGCTCTTTGTTACTCCGTCGCAGAGCTTCGGCCAAACCGTTGCACCAAAGCATCCCAAAGTAGCCTCATCTTGGACCAAATGCGTCCCAAACTTCCCAATCCAGGCAACCGCCACCGCGCTACGATCTGCCGCCTTTTCCGTCATGGCTCACGGGCGGCAGTGGGCCGGCTTGTGTAGACTTCGCGCATGGACGCCAAGCAGACCGCGGCTCGTACGAGCAGCATCGACCTCGCCCAGCACATTCTGCAGTTTGTGACCACCCTGGAGAGCGAGCCCGAGAGAAGCCACAACAGCGACGAGCTAGCGAAGAAGCTGCGCGCCCTCCTGCCCCTTCTGAACGCCCATGACGTAAACGCCCCGGAGAGCGGGCACCTGCTGGGCCAGCTGCTGCGCCGGCGACGCGATCAAGCCGAGCTGTCGCTGGAGAAGCTAGCCAAGCGAGCGGGCCTCAGCAAGAACACGATCCACAACCTCGAGCACGGCTCGCACAACCCGACCGCCGAGACTCTGCGCCGCATCTTCAAGGTCGAGGAGCTCGGCCTGTCTCCTACGGATCTGCAGGCAGCGCCACTGCCCGACTGGACCCCGAATTCCTGGGTCTCGGCTGACTACAACCCGGTGCAGATGATCGACGAGCTGCAGCGCCTGATCAACGGCCCCGGCGGTTCCATCGAGCAGACCTTCCTTTATCTCGACGGCCAGAGCGCCGCAGACTGGCTATCGATCTGCTCGACGGAGAGCTTCTCCGACTCGTTCCGCAAGACGCGCCCGCTGCAGGAGGTGGCGGCCCAGATCTCCCGCCTCACCCGCTCGTATCCCCTGGACGTGAACGCGCTTGGCCCCGGTGATGGCAAGTCGGAGATCGCCCTAGTCAGCCACCTGATGGACGGCCGCCCCGAGCCGGGCATGCGGCTGCACCTGCTCGACATCAGCCACCCGCTGCTCGTGGCCTCGCTCACCCTGGCCGCGCAGACCTTCGCCGGCCGGCCGCTGCACATGCTCGCGCTGCACGCTGATTTCCATAAGCTCAACGTATCCGAGCCGCTGCAGGCGGGCGCGTACGCCACGAGCCGCCGCCGAGTGTATACGCTGCTCGGCTATACCCTGCCCAACCTGGAAAACGAGGTCCGGTTTTTCGAATCACTGGCCGCTTGCGCCGCCCCCGGTGACGTCTGCGTCATCGATATTCAGACACCTTATGCCGCCTCAGACGATCCGGCGGAGATTCGCGCCAAAGACCCCGCCTTCCAAGTCGCTCCGCCTCCCAACTACCTGAAGTTCGGCACCGGGCCGCTGTGGCGCTACGGCCGCGGCATCCGCGACATCCGCTGCCATTTCGAACTCGGCACCGAGTGCCTGATCCCCGGCAGCTACGAGATCAACCTGATCGCCAAGGTCGAGATGGTCAGCGGGCAGGAGAAGCGCTTCGTGCTCGGCCGGTTCAAGCGCTATGACCCCAAGCGGCTCGGCGAGTCGCTGCGGGGTCGGGGCTGGATTCCTGAATGGTCACAGATGTATGGAGGCGCGACAGGAAAGGCGGCGGCGGTGATGGTGCTGAGGAAGGCGGCACACTGAGCGGCGGGCGGAGCGCCAGGTCGGGCGGGTTTGTCCGGTAAGCTCGGTTAGAACATGCCGAGCTGTGTGCTGTCTTGCTTGGCGCTGCCCTTCTTGGAGGGGGCCGGCTTGGGCTTCTTCGGCTCGGCCTTGGCTGGCTTGGCGGTCGGGGGTGGGCTCGATTTGCTTTCGCCGGCGGGACGGCTCGGCGAGGTCGCGGCCTTCTTGCGCTTTTCCTTGGGCTCGGGTCCGCGCACCAGCTCGTAGGTGACTTTCCACGTCCGCCGTCCGTTCTTCGTCGTCGCTTCTTTCTCGAACTTCATCGGGGCTGCCTTTCTTCTGCTCGGCCTAGTCGGCGCTCGGTCTATGCGACCGCGGGGCGCTTGACCACGAGCCAGGCCGGGTAATCGATCACGTCGTCAAAATCGACCCAATAGCGGGTCTTGGTTCCGCTGATTCCTAGGCGCGGGCCGCTCGGGCCGGGGTAGCTCGTTGCGACGTCGAAGGGCTCGGCGCCGGGGATTCGGATCACTTTCGTCGTCCCGTAGAAGTGCGAGCCGGTATCGAGCAGGCGGAAGATAATCCCGGGGTAGGCTTCCAGGTAGAGCCGGGCGCCGTAGGGCACCTTGCGGCCGCGGAGCTCCAGGTCGCTGCTCGCCGTGACAAACGGGTATCGCTTGGGGTCGGCTGCGTGCTGCTCCCATCGCACCACCGGGTGCTTTTCGCGGCCGGGGTAACGGTCGTACAGGCCGCCCTCTCTCTTCTTTAGCCTCGGCGGAGCGTCGGGGTAGTACTCGGTCAGATAGGCGGCCTGCCAGCTGCGGTCCATCGGGCTTTGGGGGCCGCTCGGCGCGGGGTTGTAGTAGGGGCGCGGCTTTTCCGGCTTCTTGGGCTGCAGGCTCGGCGCCGGCGGGTCTTGTTCACCGCGCCGCAGCAGCGCCAGCCCGGCCACCGCGGCGCCCCCGAGCAGCAGCGCCTTCTTATCCACGCAAGCCCCCGAGCAGCTTGACCCCGCCGTACAGGCCGATGCCTACCACCGTCCACTTGAGCAGGCTTCCCAGGCCCTCAGCCGCTTCTGTTACTTTCTTTCCGGCTTGCCGGGCGGCGTCGGTCACTTCCTCCGGGTCGACCCCGGCCACGCGCGCCTCTTGCTTCAGGATCGCCGTGACGCCGGTCTTGCCCTCCCCGGCTTCCCGGAGGATCGCGCCTTGCGCAATGCGGGCGCTGCTCCAGGCCGCGGCGTAGCTGCGTCGTTTTTCCGGCTCGCTGTCGGCCTGGTCGCCCGCCGCCAGGCTCTTTTCGCTGTCGTCGATGAGCTGTGCGATCGGGCTCCACCGGCGGTCCGCGGTGATCTTGGAGAGCACCAGCAGGGGCAAGCTCAGATACGCTGTCCAGGCCAGCCCTTTGGCTTCTTTGAAGGCGGCTTTGGTCTTGGTCAGCTCTTGCTCTGCGGCCTGGCGCAGCTGCTCGATGGGTCCTTTTTCGAGCTCACTCTGTCGCGCGGTGTCGCTGGTGGCGCTGGCGGGGACGAAGGGCGCGGCGGCAACTCCGCCTTGGGCGCGCCTCCGCGTCCCCAGGAACGGCTCAGGGTTCTTTGCTGCTGCTCTCTTTGCCTGAGCAGTAACCCAAGCAGTCGACGGGTCTTGCATCGGTTCCACCACTTCCACAGCTGCGCCGCCGGCAGTGCCACCAAGCCAAGGGCGATGATCGCCGCCCCCACCGCCAGCGCAGCCAACGCACGCGCAGCTCTTGTCATCTCGTGGCCTCGCGGTTTCGTCGCACTGCACGGCGGCTCAGCTTCTTGCGTCGGGTCGCCTACCGGCGGGCCGGCACTACCAGAACTTGCACGTTGGCCGACTCGCCCACGGCGATCCCGCTGTCGCTGTACAGGTCATAGCCGGTCGGGGTGATGTTGGCCGCGCGCCAAGTCTGCGTGCCGCCTACCCCCGTGGCGATGACCAGCGGCGCGAACGAGACCCGGTGCTCTTGCACGTACTCGTTGCCGAAGTTGACCCGGCAGACCTTAGCACCGGCCGCAACGGCGACGCCTTTGACCACCGTCACCGTGATCCGGTGCGCCTTGTCGGTCGGCTTATGCTGTGGGCTGAACGCCACCCCCTGCCCTGGCGTCGTGTCGGTGATCTCCGGGGGGAAAGTCGGGTCAAAGTGCGAGTCGTAGCCGGGCGCGCTGGTCGGCTCGGTGCAGCGTAGGCGCTGTAGCTGCTCGTCTTTGAGGCCCAGATCTTCGATCGACAGCGTCCCGGCCAGCACGGCCTTGTAGTTGGCGCGGCTGATGTAGCCGTCTCCGTAGAGGGTGTTCAGTACGACCGCGTCATAGGCCGGGGTCCCTTTGCCCGTCTCAGCGCACGGGCTCTTGCTCGGGGGCTGGGGCTTGGTGTCGCCGCCGGTGCCGCCGGTGATGATTGGATCGGTATCGAACAGTCCGATAGAAAAAAGCATCCGCATGGTTCAAGTCCTTGTCTGGGAGTCGCCGCGAGGACGACGGGTTTCAGGTTTTGCGCTGAGCCGGCGCGCTCCGCCGGCTCCGGGTCGGCCGGGACGGCTTACAGGTTGCCGCCCCGCGGCCGGACAACGGGATTGGCCGCCGAGCCAGGCGGGGCCTGCGGGTTCATCGCCGGTGCCTGGGTTCCGCTCGGAGTGGTCGCACTCGGCTGCACGCTCTGCAGCAGCGTCTGCAGGCTGCTCAGTAGCTGCGTGTTCTGCACCGTCGGCGAGGGGTGCTGCAGCATCGAGCCCCAGAGCTTGGACTCGAAGTCATCGGGCTTGAGCCAGTTCATCAGCAGGTCCGCCCCGTCGCGGATCATGTTCGCGATGAAGTCTTTCTGATCCTGCTGCTTCCAGAACGCATCCACGAAGGCTTGCGTGCCCGCGCCGCTCACGTCCGGCGCCCCGCTCTTGTCGAGCACCGCCGGGTGCTTCTTGAGCCAGTAGTACCCGTAGATCAGCGTGCTGGTCAGCCACTTGATGAACAGGCACAACTTTTCATAGTTGCGCTGCCGCATCATCATGAGCGCATCCAGGGTCGACTGCGACACACCGCCGCCCCCGAGCGCCAGAGCCAAAAATAGTCCATTTCCCATGTTCTCTCTCCCTTCCTGTGTGAGTGCGCCCCGCCGCGTGGGCGGGGCCGGTTACGTGCGCTGCTGCAGCTGCACCGACTCCCGGCGCAGCTCGGCGAGCCGCTGCTGGGCCAGCCGGTCGATTTCTTCTTGGGCGCGGCGCTGCGCCTCTTGCTCTTGCTGGCGCTGCAGCTGCGCGGCCTGGCGCTGGGCCTCGGCGGCTCGCTGCTGGGCTTCGGCCGCCTGTCTTTGCACCTCGGCGGCGTGCTGTGCCTCGGCGGCTTGCCTCTGCTCCTCTTCTTCTTGCTGCTTCTGCTCGGCGGCTTTCTTTCGCTGCGCTTCGGTGCGCGCCCAATCGGGCAGCGCGTCGCCTTCCGTCGTGGCCAGCGTGTCGGACAGGTCGCCGACGCCGAAGGCGCGGAGCACCTTGTCGCCGACCCAATGCGCCCCGCCCAAAAGATCGTTGTACCAAGCGTTTGCCGGCGGGGCGCCTGGCGGTAGCGTGCCGCTGCCCACAAAGCCGCTCCCTGTGCTCCCTGTTTCCCAGCGGCCCCCGGGAAGGCGGAAGATATACACCGTGGCGGTGCCGATGCCCGTGACCGTTCCGACCGCAAAGATCGCGTCTCCGCTCTCGGTCGGCGCGAGCTTGACTTGCCGCGGCCACCACGAGGGCAGCTTGGGCCACAGGGCTGGCGGGACCGGGGACAGTCGAGCGAGCGCCGGATCGCCGCCAGCCTCCCGGATCAAGTCGTCGACGTTGTCCCAGAAGTACACCTCTTTCCTTCGGAGCAGCTGCATCGGCGGCGGAAACAAGACGCCCTGCGCCCATCCAAGCTCGATGACCTGGGGCGCTGGTCGGCCGTCACCCTGCGGCGGCTCGACCTTCAGCGCTTGGGCCGCGCGCCTGGCCACCGCGTGCAAGCTCTCTCGGCTCACCCTGCCGGCCGGCGGCTGCAGCACCACCGGCACCGGCGCCGTGGTCTCCTCCAGCTCCCGCGCCGCTGGGAAGACATGCCGCTGGCCTTGGATGCGCGTATCGAAGACATGCGCCTCGATCGGCGACTCGTTGCGCAGGTGCCATCCCAGCCAGTGCGCCGTCGCCTCCCAGCAGTTCAGCCCATCCTTGGGCCAGACTCGCGAGCGCTGCGCCGGGATGCACCCGGCCTCGTGCTCGCCGTCTCCGGTATCCAGCTTGATGGACTGCGCCCAGAGCCAGTCGCGCACCTCAGCGGCGCTGCTGAAGCGGCCCGTCAAGGGGCTCCGAGCGATGCGCAGGGCATACCGTCCCAGGCCCTGGAGGCAGGCGCCCGCCTGGCCGGTCTGCTCGTGGAACAGCACAACGGGGGGCATGGCTACTCCCGCACCGCCTGCTGCAGCACTTCGGTCATGGAGTTGATCAGGCGGCCCTTCTGCTCGTCGTCGAAGCGATGGCCCGTGACCTCCTCCAGGTGCGGCCCGATCCGGTTGAGCGTGTCAATCGCCGTCGCCTGCCATCGCTCGCGGTCTCCGGCGAGCAGCTGCGCGAAGTCGCGCAGGTCTTCTTGCCGGAAGCCTTGCGCCCGCCCCTCGATCAGCACCCAGCTCGGGTCTTTGTCTGGGGTTGCGGTCGTGCCGCCCACGGCGC
>JBGANQ010000036.1:0-76984 GCA_044222245.1 Polyangia bacterium
CCGCGCTGCCGCCAGATCCGCCGGCCGCCGCGGTGTAGTTCAGACCGTTCGCGACCGAGCTCGACGAGCTGCCGAACTCCAGGCCCGTGCCGCCGACACCACCGCCCGCGCCGCCGCCGGTGGGCGAGAAGGTGCTGGTGGCCGCAGCCGTCAGCGAGCCGTCCGTCGCCCCGCCTGCGCCGCCAGTCCACACACCCGAGCCGCCGGCCGCGACGGTCGCCTGACCGGCGCCGGTTCCTCCCACGCCGCCAGATCCCCCGCCGGACTTGAGCCACGATCCAAAGGAGGACGGGTTCCCGCCAGCGCCTGGGCTGCCGTCGGTGGTGTTGGTCGTGGTCGCCGCTCCGCCCCCGCCGCCCGCGCCCGTGGTGACAGATTCGGTGGAGCCCAGCGCCGTCCGCGCGAAGGTGCCCTCCGTGTAGCCGCCGCCGGCCCCGCCTGCTCCGCCGTAGCTGTTGGTGGTGCCGCCTCGCCGCCCAGAGCCCCCGCCGCCGCCGCCGCCGATGCAGATGACGCGGACCAGGGAGCCGTAGGCCGGTCGGGTCCAGGTGGCACTTCCGGGAGTGGAAAAAACTTGGACGTCGACAACGCCCGCCGCGCCATACTCCAGGCCGGTGCCGGCAGGGTTCACCTTAAGGAAGGTCCCCGCCGCGCCAAGAGCCGGAACGGTCACTCCGTTCAATTTGCTGGCGTCCGCTCCGGTGACTGTCCCAGGCGGCTCGAAGCCGATCCTATCGGGCATCGTACACCACCCCTTCGCCGTGCGCGCTCTCGACGGTGACGGTCGGGGAGACCAGGCACCAGTACGTAGGCCCGGTGTACGCGATGGCGTATCGCCCACTGAAGGTCCCGCCAGAGACGGTCGCCTTCATGGGGGCGTACTCGGCCCAGGTGCGCCACTTGCCGAGCTCGGGGAACCAGCGACAGAGCGTGATGTCGCCGGTTCCGCCAGCCTCACCGACCTTGGCGGTGATCTCCAGGGCGTTGGAGTTTGAAGTGACGAGCGCGTTGATCGCGGACGGGAGCGTCCCGTCCGCCGGGACACTGCCGAATACGGGAATTGGTCGGAAAGCCATGTACGTCCTCCGACAGCGGAGGTAGGGGGCGGGCTAGCGGTATTCCTGCCAGGCGCAGACGACCGCCTCGCCGAGGTTGCCGCCGGTGCCGAGCGCCAGCTTTCCTTCCACCGCGGGGGTGGAGTCGCACTCCAGCCAGATGCGTTCCCGGGTCTCGATGACTCCCGGCGAGCCCTGGACGATCCGGCCAGACGTGGCCGGCGCGATCGTCACGGCTCCCATTCCCTTGGGGAGCAGCCGGAGCTTCTCGTACAGGGTCGCGCTGCTATTGGTCACGCGCGCCCAGAGCTGAACCCGCCGTGCGTGCGGGGGGCAGAAGGTCAGGGGGATCGTCGTCCAGCTCGCGGTGGAGGTGACGCTGACTCCCTCATCTCGCGCCCCGAACTCGCCGCCGACGTACTCCGTGATTCCGTCCTTGTGGACGACCGGGTCGATGAGCAGCCCGGAGGTCGTCTTGAAGCTGAATAGGAATCGGTACGTGTCGTCCGTCCCTTTCCAGCGGAGGTCGGCCCCCGGTCCGGTCGCGCTGATCACGAACTCCGCCACGCGCCCGTTAGAGCGGAGGTAGACGAAATACCAGGTGCTCGCCGCGAAGTTGGCCGCCGCCGGGGCGAGGTTTGTCACGTCGACCACGGTTGGCGAGGTGGGCAGAACGGGAGCGACGTAGAACCCGAGGCTGTAGTCCTTGACGATGCAGCCGTGCAGCGTCTCGACGTTGATCGTCGCGCCGTCGTATGAATGCGCCCACAGCTTCTGGGAGCCGTACCCGAGTGCCGAGGCGTAGGCCAGGGCGAGGTCGGAGAGCTTGTTCAGGTAGTCTGCCGGGATGACCGGGACGCTGTTGGGGAAGAACTCGGGGTAGAGGGAGAAGGGGAACGCCATGTCCCCGAGATAGGGGGTCAGCCCGGAATGCAGGCGTCCGGTATCGAGCCGGGATCGTCGGGGATCGCCGCCAGCTGGCCCGCCGGGAGCTTGCCGATACCGCTGGATCGGCTGGCGAAGTGGGCGATCCGCGTGGCGTAGTTGATGCGCTGGACGGCAGCTGCTGCGGCCTGGAGGTCGGCATCAGGCCCGAGGAGCGCGGGGTCCGAGACGACCGCCCACTGAAACTTGGGAGCGCTGCGACCGTCCCCGCCCGCGCTGTCTCTCCCCAGTCCCTCGACGAAGAGTCCCGCCGCGGATACGTAGCCCGTGCCGGAGATGGTGCCGATGACGAGCTTCCAGATGCCTCCCACCGGGACGCCGGCGAACTTCGGGAAGTACAGGCGCCAGGTGCCAGTCGCCGGAGCGTCGCCGATGTCGCCCACGCCGATGCTGTAGTGGGTTCCGTCCGGTGCATAGAGGGTGACGCCGACCTTGGAGATGTTGTCGGCGAGGTTGATCGTGATGTCGAGCTGCGCGCCCGCCGGACTCGTCGCGATCGCTGGGTCCTCAGGCACGTTAAAATAGACAGTGCCGGACATTGCGAACGTGAACGGAACGAGCAGCCCGGTCGCGAGGTACGTGTTTGCGGTGCGCAGCGCGTCGCGGTCCACCTCCAGGATCACAAGCTGGGATGGGTCGGCGTAGTCGAGCAGCGGCCCCACGATCGCCCGGATCGCGTCCAGCGTGGTCGCGGCCCCGAACTCGCGCAGGCGGCTCACGATCTGTCGCTGGCGCTGGCGGACGCTGCCGACCTGGGCCGCCTTGCTCCCCATGAGGTTCAGCGAACTCTCCCACTCGGGCAGCTTCTCGCGGGCGGTGGACGGCTGCAGCTCGGCGCGGAGCTGGTCGATCTTCTGTACGCCGGCCTTGTCGAGGAGCTGGCCCGCCGCTTCTTGGAATGGCCCGGGGCCTTGCGGGTGCTGCCAGTCCCACATGCTCTGAGTGCCCGGGGGGAACCCGGAGATCAACTCGGCCTTGAGGTGCAGCGCGGTATCGCTCGGCGGCATGGTCTACCCCTTGGTGACGAGGATTCCCGAGCAGACCGGGAGTTGTGGCCCGACGGTGCCGGGCTGGTTGTCCCACAGGCGCTTGTCCTTGCTGTCGCTCACCGCTCCGACCGTGAAGACTACGCCGACGCCCTCGCCCACGCGGGGGTCGTAGCTGATGACTGGCTGGCCGTAGGCGTCGCGGCTGTCGATCGCCGACTGCGCCACGCGGGAGACCGACACCACGTCCTCCCAGCTGTCGAGCGGGTCGGCGTAGCCACTCTGGCGCGATGGGCCGACGTTGTTGATGTAGCCGAGGACTGCCGACGCCACGGTGTCCACGCATCCGCCGCCCGCGTACAGGACCTCGCCGGCCGCCGGGGCGACCTCGAAGGCTTCCGTCAGCGACAGCGTGGTCTGTCCGGCCATGGGGGTGTTGGGGGCGCTGGCGTAGACTCGGCGCATCTGGGGCAGCGGACCGACACTGAGCCCGGCCACCTGGATGCGGGGGTAGCTGCCAGCGTTGATCGCCGCGACGAGATTCGCCGGGGCGTTCGCGCCGCTGATCACGATCTGCAGGCCGCTGACAGACACGATCGTCATCGGCGAGCCGCCGTCGTCCCAGTCGTAGCCGTTGCCGTAGGTGGCGACCACCTTCACGAGCAGCCGGAACGCCGGGGCGAACGAAGGGCGGATCACTCGGTAGGAGTCCGTCGCGATGCGCAGCTTGTCGAGCGCTGCGGCTACGAGGCCCTGCTTCGTCGCGCCCGGGTCGCGCCCGGTTCCGTTGCCGTCCTGGGTAATGACGATGTCCACGGAGCCCGCACCGTTGCGAGTCTTGTACACATACGCGCGCCTGATGCCGACGAGCCGCCCGGCGGTGTCGGTTGCCTGCTCGGCCCAGGTTCGCCAGTCGTGCGCCGTGCCGCCGCGGGGCGGGTTCTGCAGCCGCCCGATGATGCGGGCGAGCAGCTCCAGGTCGCTCTCTTCCTCGTAGCCGTCGACCAGCGCCGTGGTGAGCGTGACCAGCGGGGAGAGGCCGCCCGGGGGAGTCTGCCAGCGCAGCTTCGCGCCCACGGGGAGGTTGCCCGCCGCGCCGGTAGTGACAGCCACAAACGAGCAGCTGCCGGCCCCGCCCGCGTCGAGGGTGACGGTAGAGACCAGCGAGACGATGACGGCGCCCGTGTTCTCGTCGGCGAGGGTGTAGCCCGCCGGGATTACCGTCCCGGGCGCTCCGCTCGCCGTCCCAGCGCCGCCCCGAGCATTCTGCGCCGCGTTCCGGCCGTACACTCCCGGGCCGCGGTTGCTGGGCACTCCGAAGGTAAACGCCCAGTCGTCCAGGGCCTCCCTGCTGCAGCGGGAGCGCAGCACGCCGTCGTAGTCAACCTGGTAGGCCGGGACCGCGTTGGCATCGGCCTCGCGGACGCCCTGCTGCAGAACCCCGACGAGCTGCGCCAGCGACCGCGCTTGGTGGCCCAGGTAGGCCCGAGTTCCAACGCTGGCCTTCGGGTAGGCGACCTGCAGGTAGGCGATTGCGAGCTCGAAGAGGTCGTCTTCCGAGTACAGAGTGATCACAGCTTCACCGTCCTTGTCTGGTCGCCGGTGGGGGTGTGCCAGCGGAGCCGCACTCGCCAGCTTCCGACCCGCGCCCGCTCGGCAGTCGCGCCGATGGCCGTCACGATCTCGTCCCGCTCGCACTGCGCGAGAGCATCGTTGCCGGCTGCGCTCAGGTCCGAGCCCGTGGCGAACTTGTCCGCGACCACCTTGTACGAGTTGGTCCCGAACAGGCCGTCCGGGTCCCAGGCGTACGCGCCCTTTTTGGCGTAGAACGTGGACAGCACAGCATGGGCGCCCGTCTCGTCGAACCTGGGATTCCCGTCGGGTCCCCAGTCGAAAACGAGCTTGCCGTTACCGGAGTCTTTGAGCGCGATGTCGAGCATGCGCCCGCAGGGATAGGGGACTACGCCAGCGCGTGCTCTGCGCCCTCGATCATGGGGATTCTGATGTCGGTATCCAGAGGCGCGCCAGGCGGGGGAATCGTGGATGTGCCGGCGAAGGCAAACTGCGCGACAACCGTCTGCGATAGTCCGTCCTCAGAGACGACGCCGATCGTGAGCGTGGTGATACCCGAGACTGGACCGGCCGCGGTGGTGCGCAGGACGAGCTTCGCATGGTCTCCCACGCGGCTGATCTTGTGCGTGCCGCCGTTCAGCTTGATGTCTCCGCCCTCCAGCTTGATGTCCGCGCCGGCGGTCTGCAGCTGCGTGGTGTTGTCCTGCGCGTTCATCCGCAGGATCTGGGCGTCGTTGCTGCCGAATACAGAAACGTCGCCCTCGGCGAGGTCGTCCGGCCCCTTGCCCGGTGCGTACTCGGCGACGACGCTGGTATTATTTCCCTCCCCTGAGATGCTCGCGGTGATCAGCTCAGAGTTCTTGGGCGGGCTGCTCGCGAACCCGTAGTGCTGGACGAGCCGGGCGAACCACTGCGACTCCGGGTCGCTCGGGTCTACCGCGTGCCCCTCGACGCCGAGCCAGCGGGTCTTCGCGTCCACAGTCGCCGTGCTCACCGTCCAGCGGATGACGCCGTAGAGCGCGTTCGCGACCATCTCCTTCAGCTCGCTGGCCTTCATGGGCGGGTCTCCTGCACCTTGCCGTTGATCGTCTCCTTGCTCAGAGACTTCACCGTGGGCGCGTTCGGCAGCACTCCGAAGGCAGCGGTGAGCAGCCCGGGAAGCCGGATCGTAACCGTAGTGGTGTCGCCGTCCGTCTTGCTGACCGCGTAGTCGCAGCCGCTCACGTAAAAGTTGCCGGATAGACCGAGATCATCGTCCTCTACGTCGCAGATCTGGTCGGCCTCATACCACACGCCGTTCTGGTGGTGCCCCTCGACGACGTAGGTGACGTACCAGCTGCCGAATAATTCGCGCTTGTACCTCCATTCCGCGGCCTTCTGCGCGAGTCCCTTCGCGAACATCTGCCCGTCTGCGAAGGTCAGGCGGCGCAGGAACGGAAGCAGATCGGGATGATAGATCGCGCCCCGCTTCTTGGTGGCGTTCGGGTTGTTCGGGTCCTGCTGTCCTTCGTATCCTACCTGGTTGCCGACGGCTTCGACCTGGGTGTACTTGCCGCGCAGCTCGCTGTGCATCTGGTAGCGCAGAACGTTGTTGTCCTTGCCGCCGGCCACGTTGCGGAATTTATAGGCGGGCTTGCGGGCGTAGTTCGGACGCCATACCTGCAGGTACTTGTCGACGGTGACGTTGACCAGAGCGTTGATGCGGCGCGCGTACGTGCTGATCACATCGTAGACGGTATCGCCCGGATCTACCTGGATCGCGAATACAGGATCGAGAACCTTCTGCGCGCTGGCCTGGGCCGCCGCGACTCCCTGGCGCAGCCCGGACTTGATGAGGCGGTTGAGCTCATTATCGGAGACGCGGTAGCCCTTGATCCCCCAACTTTGATCGATGAACGCGATCTCCAGCCCGCGCCGGTCGCGGAAGGTGCGCGACGGATCGATCAGGTCGATGAATTTGGCCTTCCGCAAGTTAAACCACAGCGGGGCGGAATTGTTCTGGAGGTGCCAGCCCAGGTCGTTGCTCGTGACCTTCACGACGGAGCCGGCCGACGGGTCTCCGGTCTGGTCGCGGACGGTGATCAGGCCCGTGTGCTTGGTCGTCCACTCGCCGCCGTTGACGAGCGGGTTGCTAAGGAGGAACTCTACATCCTGTCCCTCGATAAGCGCGCCCGTATACTTGCGCCGGACGTTCGCCGCGGTGAAATGGGCCTCATCGCCGACGGCCAGTGCGTCGCTGCGGTATCCGAAGTCCTTGATCTCTTCGATGGTCTGTCCGGCGATGCGGACCTGGCAGCGGGTCTGGTTCTGTCCCATTCCCCACCGGGGTAGGGTCAGATGCCGGGCGGGAGCGCCTTCACCTTGTCGGGGTCGGGGAGAAGCAGCCGAGTCCCGGGCGGGATGGCCCAGGGGCGGGGGATTCTGTTGAGCCGCAGCAGCTCGGCCAGATACGCCTTGTAGTGCCGACCGCCTACCAGCGCCGCGGCGAGGTGGCCCACCGAGATGGTGCCGCGCACGGTGCGCTCGATGATCGGCGGTCGGCCGGCGAGCACGGCGTTGTAGCTCTGGAGGCAGCCGAGCTGTATCACGCGCGCCTGGGCCTTCAAGTAGTACGACTCGCCGCGCACGTCGACCAGCTGCTCGTAGGCCGCGGTCGAGCGCTTCACGTCGTCGAGCGCGTGCTGGAGGTCGAGCGGCGAGGGGTTCTGCGCCGAGGCGGAAGTCTGGAAGGAGCCGACCTTGCTTGAGAGCGTCATCGCCGCGGGCTTGAGCGCCATCGGCGAGGCGGCGATCAGCGCGGCGGCCTTCTCCGCTGCACCGCTCGCCAGCGCGCCGGGGCTCTCGCTCGGCACCTTGCGCAGGCCGTCCTCGACGAACGAGAGCGTATACCGGATGGTGTCGATCTCCTGCGACGGGTCTTCCTGGCTGGACAGCGTCTTCTGTGCCGCCTGCTTGATTCCGAGGCGCGGGTGGATCAGCTGACCAAACGGCGACTGGTCGAAGATCTTGACCATCCGCTTGTATCGCTCGTTGACGTTCCGGCCCTGGAGAACGCAGTGAAAATCCCACTTTTTCGGGGGAGCCCCCACGTCCTGATGGAGTGCGCCCGAGCGCTGGAGCACGCGGTGTTCGGCCAAGCCAGATTCGTGCGTGTCCGTCCAGTTGAGGAGCTCGCCGAACAATTCAAGAGTCTCCCCGAGCTCGCTCTGGAACTGGAATACTTCGCCGTCCTTGATCAGCTGCTGCCGTGCCATCAGTTCCCCCTGTCGGCTTGCGGGTTCGGTTCCTGGGGCGCCGGCCGTACCTGCAGCTTCAGCCCCTCGATCTGGCGCGCGAGCTCTCCGGGGATCGCCCGGTTGCTGGCGACCAGCTTCTCGATCCCTTCGAGCAGCGCGGCCTGGAGCTCTGCGTTGCCCTGTGTCGCCTGGTACGCGCCGGTGAGGTCTCCCTCTCGGAGCGCCTTGTTTGCCAGGCCCTGCCCGACGATGTCGGCGTGACTCGCCCGGTATTTCTGGCCGGTGGTGTCGGTGTCCTCGCCGATGTCATTCAGGACAGCCAGCGCCGGCAGAGCGAAGGACGCAGAGACCGCGGCAGGGGCGGCGAGCGCGCCGAGTCCGCCGCTGGACAGCCCGCCGAGCGCCGCCTTGCCCGCTCCGGTGGCGAGAGCGCCAGCACCCTTGGCGAGGATCGGCAGCCCGAAGATGTTCGCGGCGATGGCTCCGGGGACTCCGAGCGTATCGATCAGGGTCGACTCGAAGCCGAGGAATTTCTCCCCCGCCCCGCGCAGCGCCTTCTCCCGCTCGATCTGCAGCTGCTTCCGCTTCCCTTCGGGCGAGTTCCGGTACGCCTCGGCCTCGGCGGCGATCTTCCGCTGGCCGCCCAGCTGGGCCGTCCGCTCGACCTCCCCGGTGTCGGTGCGCAGGATGGCGGTTCCCAGGTCCGGCCCGAACTCCGAGATGAACGCGCGGCGCTGCGCCTCCTTGTCCTTGCCGAACTTCCGACTGCCGATGCGCTGCAGGTCCTTGAGCGCCTGCAGAGGATTGGCGACGTTGCCGTTTTCGTCGAGCACACGGTTTCCGGTGAGCCGCTCGATATCCAGCGCGCGGGCCTTGATCGTCGAGATGAGCCCGCCGGCTACCTGCTGCGCCTGCTGCGGCTTGAGGCCCTTGGTGGAGACCGCGACCAGCGCCTCCAGCTCGGCGCGGGCCTTGTCGCTGCCCACCGCCACCTGGTCGAGCTGCGGCTTGATCGCGGCCAGACTATCGACGAGCGCGGTGTAGCCGCCCTTGGTGCCCACGTTCTCGCCGATGCTGCGCAGTCGCTCAAGCTCCGAGCTGACATCGCCCACGACGCCGAGCGACGAGCGCAGCGTAGAGCCGATGTCCAGGCCCTCCTGCAGGTCCCGCCCGGTGGCCTGCGCGAAGTCCCCCAGCCCGGTGATCGCCAGCGTGGCGGACTTGGCGTCGTACGTGCTGCGCCCGAGCGAGCGAGCGAACTGCCCGACGGCATCGGCGCTGGTGAGCGTGCGAGACTCCAGCACGCCGAGCTTGGTGGAGACCGACCCGAAGGACTCGCCCGACTGCCGCGCGAGCTTGGAGGTCTCATCGGTGAATCGCTTGGCGGACTCGATCCCGCTCGCCAGGTTGATCGTCTGCAGGATCGATGCGGCGCGCAGCGAGTCGCTGATCGTCGAGCTGATGGACGAGCCGAGGGCCTTCACGCCCTTCTCGGCGGCGCTCTTGGCTTCCTTCCCGATCTCCTGGAAGCCCTTCTTGATCTTCCCGGATTCACGCGCTACCTGGTCGCCGCCCTTCAGGCTCGCCGTGACTGACGCATTCTCATTAACGGCCATCGGGCTTCCTCCTTGGCGTGACCAGCCTCTGCGCGACGTTCACACAAACTCGCCACCGCAGAAGGTCGGCGGGTTGGATCTCAGTGATCGGCCGCCTGAACCATTCCTGCGGACGGTCGGCGACGGCTAGGACTCCGACAAGAGCTCCGGGTCTTCGTCGGTAAAATTTTCGGCCTGCTGCTCGGCGCCCTCCCTCTCCTCGACGCTCGACCAGCACTCCGCGTACTCTCCCCTGATCATCAGGTTGTACTGGACGATGAGCCACGCGACCTGCTGCATGACGAGCGACTTGGAGAATTCCTCGATCTGGTCGCTGTCGACGAACTTCAGCGAGTTTTTCTCGGCGTCGTGAAGCGCCTTCGCCATGAAGCGGATGTTGGTCTCGTCCTTCTTGTTGGCGGCTGGGTGCTCGGCGAGGTAGTCCGCAACCTCGGCGTGCACGTCGGCCACCTCCGAGACTGAGACCGGCAGCAGCTGCGCCTCCGCCCAGATTCGGTGGAAGCTGCCGTCCTTCTGCTTCTGGCGGAGCTGAAAGCGCACAGGCCGCCCCGTCTGGGGAGTGCCGCCGCGCATTTTCAAGATATTCCCGAGTTTCACGTTGGGCTCCCTTCAGACTGACGGCTAGCTGACGCGCTCGCAGGTGACGGCGGAAAAGGTGATCTGCTGGTCACTTTTGCCGTCTTGATCGGTACTCAGCCCGTCGCTGGAAATTCCGCAGTCGGTGAGGAGGTAGGATTCCGAACCTTTGTAGTAGGTGAAGGTGAATCCCTCTCCGGTGTCCTGGTCGATCCCTGCCTCGGCGAGCTGCGCGAACTCCGCCTGGTCGGCAGGAGTCGAAAAGGTAACCGTGACCTCGTATTGGGCCTGCCCCTCGCTGCGCCCGATCTTACCGTAGGCCCCCAAGTGGATAATCTGGTTCTTCTTCTTGTTTACCTGAACATCCTTGGCCGTGATGCACGGCGCATGGTTGATCTCGGTCTTGATTCTGCCCGTCAGATACATGACGAAGACTCCCGCTAGAGGTGAAGTGATTCACCGGGGGAGGTAGGGGAGGGAGAAGCAGCGCCGGGAGCCGGGAGGGAGCCCAATCCGAACCGACCCCCGGCACTGCCAGGTTGAACTACTCTGCGGAGCTGGCCAGGCTGACCTGGTCTAAATCGGCCAGCGGGATGAGCGGAAGCGCCACGTCGATGCGGGTCGGCGTCACGAACACGCCAGACTGGATCGCATCGCGGGCGCCCTTGGCACCGTCGAAAAGATCGGCCTCGTCGAGCGACAATAGGATGCGGTAGACCGCGGCCTTGACTCCCGCCGGGTTCACCGCCTTGGTGGTGCGCGGCGGCGAGTTCTTCTTGATGCTCTTGCCGCCGAACAGCTTACCGAGCTGGAAGCGGAGCGTCGCGCGCATGAAATCCAGTTGAAGTATCGCAGACCACTTTTCAAGTTTGCGATCCTGGGTGCCCGCGCTCTTGTAGGTCGTGGTGCTGCGGCAGACCGAGTTCAAGCCGTCCTCGTCGACGATGATCGGGGTCAGCTGGTAGGTCTCCAGCGCCGCCTCGATATCGTCCGCGGTCATCCGATCGGCGCGGTCCGGCACTCCCAGCGGCGCGGTGTCGCTGCTGAGCAGCTGGTAGGAATTAAAATTCTGAGCCGGATAATCGGCGGCGGCCACCATGGCAGCGGTGCGGGCGGCGATCTCGTAGACCGGGACCGTGGCCCCCGGGGAGATGTCGAGCGCGTAGCGGGGGGAACTCGACAGCTTGGGAGTGGTCGCGGCAGACAGCGGGTTCAGCGCGAAAACCGTCAGGGGCAGGCTGATCCCGCCGTGGGCAGTCTGTCCCTTCTCGACCGGGCTCAGGCTCATCGCCTCGATGTGAGCAGCCAGCGCGGACCAGTTCGCCGAGTCCTTGAAGGGAATCGCCCACGCCTTATAGGACTGGGTGTCGGCGGTCAGGGTCGCCAGCGCGGCGCTGATGCTCGGGGTCCCGGAGCCGCTGGTGCCGACGGTCGCGGCCAGGGTCTGCGGAGCGATGCCGGTGACGCTGACGCTCAGCTGATGGCACACGCGGTCCTGCTTGTAGTACAGGACGACCGAGCCGTCGGCGGGGCTGTGCACCGCGGCAGAGACGCAGTAGCCAGCGCTGTTGATCTTCGCGGCCATGGCGGCGGCGCTCACGGCGTCCGTGCTGCCAGCGCCGATGGTGGCCTGAGCAGACAGGGCGTTGGCCTGCAGCGTCGCCGAGCCGGCATTGGTGGCGGGGCCGGCGGCAAACAGCAGCGAGCCCGGGGAGGCGGCCAGCTTGGCGGTGGTGTTGCTGAAGCTGACGCGCACCGGCATATCGTTGCCGTGCTCGCCCAGGTGACGGTCCACAAGAGTCAGGGTGTCGCCGCTGATCGAGACGGTGACGGGGAGGTCGCTTACGCCGTCGAGCATCGCCTTGCCCAGGGTCGCGGCCTGAGCGAAAGAGCTTCCCATGGGAATCGAGAAGCTGCCGCCGCGCTCGCCCACGAAGATGCTGCACGTCACAACCGTCTGCGTGGTCGTGGTAGTCCCCACGGTGCCGTCGCTGTTGGGCGCGGCGAGGAACTGGATCAGGTGCGTCGCCGCAGTGCCAGATGGAGTCGGCAGAGGGAGACACCAGATCTCCGCACCGAACTTGCCCTGCGCTCGGGCCGCGGCATACATGCGTGCCAGCATGGAGCCCGCGCCGAACTTGTCGATCGCGTCCGCCAGGTTCACCGGCAGGATCGGAGCATTCAGGGAGGCGGTGCCCGCAGGCAGCTTGTAGCCGAGCATCAGGCAGCGCTTGCCGGGAGCGACAGCGCCAGCGTCGGTGTAGCGGACCGAGGTAAAGATACCGGGCCGGCGGTAGCTCGACGGCAGATCAGGATTTAGGTCGATCGTCATCTGGGAATCTCCCAAAGAGGTTGAAGTAGCTCGCTCTCCGCTACGGGTAGGGGAACGGGTTCCCGAAGTTCACCGACCGGCCGCAGAGCCAGAAGTCCTCAAACACCTCGCTCGCCGTCGTCCGGGTGTAGGCGATGCGAAGCGCGCCGGCTGGGATGGCGGGCGGGGCAGCTCCCACTGCGACCGTCGAAAAGGCCATGGTTCCGTCTGCCCGAAGGTCGCGGTAGGTGTCCGAGCTCGCCGCGAACGTGTGCGACTCGCCCGCGTAGGTGACGGTCGCGCCCGCGATGAACGCCTGGCCCGCGGTGACGGTTCGCGTGAGTCCCGGCCCCGGTCCGCCGGACAACTCGCAACCCAAGGATACCCAGTTCGACGGATCGAACGCCGGCTCGTCCACCGGGAAGCTGGTCAGCTTGGGCTGTACGTTCCCGCTGATGGGGACCAGGTCTTCGTCGGGGATATCGAAGGAGACTCGCACCGTGATGCGGAGTGCGCCGACGAACACGCGCTCGGCGAGCTGGTCGGTCGGCACCTCGGCGGGTCCGATCTCGGTGAAGTCGACGCCGGCCACGTCGAGCTTATTCCCCGCCAGGAAGTAGCGGAGCAGCCCGATGATGTCGAACACGCCGGGGTCTGCGGCCTTCTCTGCGGCCACCGGCGAACCAAGCGCGGCGGCTGGCGCTCGGCGGAGACACTGGCTCACTACGCCGATGTCGATCGCGTGCTCGTTCCGGTAGAGCGCGCCGCTGTACTGCGACATGACTTCCGGGTTGTCGGCCGCCCACTCGACGAGCAGGGCAGGGGTGCGGGAGAACGTCTGTTCCTGCTTCCGTGCGGCGTCGTCTGCGCTGTCCCAGACCTCGACGGTGCGGATAAACCCGTCGGCCTTTCCCGTCAGCGGCGCGTTGTCGTTCGGCCCGTAGGTCAGCGTGGTCTCTACCCTGATCCACCGCCCCGGGTTCGCGTTCGGAGCGATGACGGTCAGGTTGTCGTCGGTCAGCGTCGAGTAGGCGACCCACTCGTAGATCCTGCCCTCCGAGGTGACGTACGCGATCGCGCCTGGCCACGGTGCGCTGAATGCGGTCCGCAGCGCGGTGAGGTCTGCCACCGGCCCAAGGCGGACGAGGAAGGCATACCGCAGCGCCTGCTCGACGGCACGGACGACCACGCCGATCTCATTCTTCACCGTCAGAGTCATCGTCATTTGTCACCCCCGAGCAGATGATCGACCACGATCTCAGCCAGCACCGCGGCGTCCGACTGCGTGACCTCCAGCGTGGTGCGCGCAGGAAGCACAGCGCCGTGCCCGACCGGGCCGCCCTCGTTCTGCACCTTGGAAAAGCGCGCGGCGTTCTTCACCGTCGCCGTGTCTCCGCTGATCGAGCCGACGAGCGCGCCGATGAGCTTCCCGAGGATCTTGTGGCCGGCCGACTTGCGCCGGTCGCCGCCGACCCGCTTCCCCTCCGCAGCCCGGCCCAGCGCCTTCTGCAGCCGTGCGAGCGCTTTGTTGCCGCCCGTGTCTGCAGACAGGTCGCCCGCCTTCAGCCGCTCCAGCGCCTGATTGAGAGCCCGGCCGCCCTCCCTCCGCCGCAGCTGCCGCGCCAGGTTCTTCGCGTAGCTCGTGCGCACCTTGCCGGCCGCCGTCACCTTGCTGGTGCGGGTGTGCTGGTATTTCTCCAGCGTGCTCTGCGCCAGCGGAGCCAGCCCGCCTTCGAACTTGGCCCGGCTCTGCGCCTTGAGGAACCCAGCCCAGCGCTTGAGAACCGGCTTGAAGTTCTGGGCGCGCTCCTCCAGGTCCTCGAATAGGCGCGGCTGGTCGACAGACAGATCGAAGCTGAGCGCCATCGCTACCGCCTCGCCGTCGGTCCGAAAGCGCGGCTGGTCTCATAGACCCACCGCCGGCCGCCGTCGGAGTTGTCGATCGGGCGACGGACCCGGCGCGCGGGCGGGTTGGGATCGTCCCCGAGCAGAATCTGGCCGGACTCGATCTTCTGCAGCTGAGACTGCGCGTAGGTGAACGAGGTGACGACATCAGCCGGGACCGCCTGCCCCTGGCTGCCGTACTGCCAGCACAGGTAAACCGCGATCAGCGTCGTAAGCAGAACGACCGCCTGCGGCCAGTTCGGGCCGGCGAGCCAGATCTTGAAGTTGTTACCGCAGCTCATGGCGACCATCGACGAGGCGTCGCGGATCGCCCGCTGGATCAGCGTGGTGTCGTAATTTCCGGTCTGATTCGGATCGAGGAGCTGCGCGGCCACCTTCGCGCCGCCGAGCCGGTCGATCACGTCCTGCGCGGTGCACAGCTCAAGAGGGTTCAGTGCCATACCTGCGAGGTAGGGCGGACGCAGAAAAGCCGACCCCCCGCGAAGGGAGCCGGCGGCGGGCGCTGGCGTCAGGGTCCGGTGGGCGCTGGCGTCAGAGTCCGAGCAGAAGCTCTGCCGTGGGAGCCCGGGGAGGCCGCCGCGTCAGCGCTCCTGCTACGGCTCGATCGCCTTGTAGGCGAGCTGCGGCCAGCCGTAGCCGAAGCCGAAGAAGTGCTGCCAGCCGTAGAGGATGACCTCGCGGGTGACCCGGCTGTGGGCGTTGGCCTCCAGGCCCTCGATGTAGACCTCAGGCGGCGCCACCTGGCTGAACACGATCGGCCGGAACTCATTCGACACGAGCTTGAAGACCATCCAGCCTTTGGCGCTGTCGAAAGCGTTGAGGTCGGGGAAGTAGATCAGGTCCGCGCGCCCCTGCAGCGTGTTGGACACGCCGGCCACAGCGGAGCCGGTCTGCTGGCTGACGATCGTGCCGAACAGCTCGCGAGATGCTCGATCGTACTGGTCCTCCGTCGAGACCACGACGACCTTCCGACCCGGGAGACGGAACAGGCGGCCGTCGGGACCCGGGACGGTGTCCAGCGCCTGGAACACGGTATTCAGGCCGGCGCGATCGAGCTTCAGTGAGCCGTTGTAATTGGCGAAGGTGTTGTTCGTCGCCAAGACGCGGTTCGGGTTCGTCCGCTTGTTGGTCGCGAAGAACGGAAGCCCGTCGTACGGCTGGACGCCCTTCACGCTGTCCTGACCGTTGCCGAGGAACTCCGCCAGGCGGTACTCGGGCTCCAGCATGCCGAGGCTGGCGATCATCGGGAGCTTGGCCTCGAAGATCCCGTAGAGGTCCGTAACCATCGTGCCCTTCGGAATCGACTCGCCATCCGGGCTGAACTCGTCGATCGGGCAGGAGAAGTTCACGACCTCCGGAGGAGTGTGCTTGCGCTGCTCGTAGCGGCTGCGCTTCTGCGCGGCGTTGCCCCAGAAGCTGACCGGAAAGATCGTCTCCTCGGCCTTGACTCCGTTGCGGACCCAGCACAGCTGCGCCGTGACCGACTGCGGCGCGATGGGACGGGTGTTCCACTGCGCGTTGTACTCCTGCACGAGGGCAGGAATCTGGTTGAAAGTGATGACTCCCGACGGCTTGCCCATTTTCTTTTTCTCCTAAAAAGGGTGCGCTGCAGGCCGCCGGACTATCCCCAGCGGCGCGGGTGCAGTTCAGTTACGGAATCCAGATCTTGATCGAGCCGTTGGCGTTGATCGCGTCGACCCGGAACAGGGCCTTGGCGGTGCCGACCGAGACGGTCTGGTTGTCGACGAAGCCGGCCTGCTGGCCGACCAGGCTGGCCGGCGCGCCCAGGGCGTTGCTCGTCGCGGGCGCATCCCACTGGCAGTTGCGCGCAAAGAGCATGCGCGGGCCGGTGGTGCTGTACACGTTGGTCGAGTTGTCCCAGCTGTCCAGCGAGATGCCGAGGAAGACCGCGTCCGCAGCGATCAGGGCGGAAGTGACCGGCAGGATCTTGCCGGACGTGTTGATGCACGCGGGAGTGCCGAAGGGGATGATCGCGCCGTCGGCGATGCCGGGGCCGTTGGCCTCCACGCACACATAATTCTCCGGCATGGCGAAGGCGATCGGTTTCGTAGTAGCGGCCATATCTTTTTCTCCTGCTTGCGCCGAGGCGCTTCACTTGTTCGCGTGTTGGGTTCTTGGAATCGACTAGGCGCCCGCGGCGAGCCGGCGCGGGGTGCGGTCGACCAGGCTGGCGTCGATGGACTTCATCGCCTCGGCCACCGACTTGCGCACATCGCTGCCGCCGTCCGCGTCATCGCGCGGCCCGAAGTTTGGGGTAGCCGAGCGCTTCTCGCCCCCGCCCAGGCGCTGCCGGTAGAACTCCGTCCGGGCGGCCTTGTCGAGCGCTGCGCTGCGCTTCTCCATGTCGGCGAGCCGCTCGTTGATCTTGACGACCGAGTCGGCGAGCGACTTGACGGCGCTCCGCATCTCCTGGTCGCCCATCGGCTTGTCAGCGTCCGCGCCCTTCTCGTCTCCGTCCGGCTCGCCCTTCATGCCCATGACGGCATCGACCACCATCTGGCGGTCGTCCTTGATGTCGTCCGTGGCGGCGAGGTAGGTCAGCAGCGCGGCGAGGGCCTCATCGAAGGACGCGCCTTCCTGCAGGCCCAGCTTCTTGATGATCATCTCATTCATTTCGGATTCTCCATTTGAAAGGGCGGAGCGCTTCGCGAGCGCGCCGGCATTACTTGGGATAGGGACCACGGACCAGGACCACAGCTCCCACTCGTCGATCACACGCACGTCGCATTCCTTGTGCTCGCGGATCGGCGCGAAGGTGACGGACATACCCTTGAGGAAGCCCGCCAGGACCTTGCGCAGGACCTTGTCGGCCGTCGGGTTGTCCGGCTCGAACTGGCACACGACCTCGACGCGGTCGGGGAAGACTTCCTCAGACAGGCTGCGGCCGATCACAGCGACATCGGGGTCCTCTGAGTCTTCCTTGTGATTGAAGCTGACGATCGGATTCTTCCGGTACGCCTCCGAGCGCATCCCGGACATGACCAGCCGGGACTTGTCGCGGTCGGTCTGCGCGGTCGTTCCGACAAACCGCACGGTGCGGTCTGCCGCTGCGCCCTCCTGTCGGGCGGTGAACTGCAGGAGCTGTTTTTCGTTCGCCATCACTTCGCCTCAAGCTCGGGGGTAGGGGACGGCGCGGCGGCTTCCGGCTGGCCAGGCTCCGGGGTCGGGTCGGGCTTGCTACCGAAGGCGCTCTCCGAATCCCCGGCGCGGACAAAATCGCACTCGCTGTAGACCTGGTCCTCGGCGATCAGCAGCCCCTCCGCCTTCGCGTCGATGAACATCTTGAGGCGGGCGGGCGGGTCGACCGAGCGGTTCAGCGTCCAGCGCACGCGCGGCAGGCAGGCGCGGATCGCGTCGGGCGAGCACTCTTCACCCGGGCAGTACGGAGCGAACGCCCGCGCCCACGTCTCCGCGTTGAAATCGAGGATGTACCGGATCAGCTGCGTGCGCTCGGTATCGGCCGCCAGGTTCAGGTCCACCGCCTGCACCGAGTCCTGCTGATCGCTATGGACGTTGCCAAGCGCGAAGCTGCCGGTTCCGTTTGACTCAAATGCTAAGGTCTGCGACGTGATCAATTTCGACAGCGCCGCGTCGATGGTCGAGATAGCGATCTGGTGGACTGGCAAGAATGATGTGGGCGACGGGGAGAATTTCAGCTCGCCGTATACCGCAGGAATCACTGCGGGCTTTCCTTTGCCGAGGTCTACCAGCGCCTCGTGCGCGGAGTCCTCGTCCTCGTCTGTGACATTGTTCTCGACGGGGTTCTGCAGGTAGGGCGTGGGGAGGGAAAATTCCTCGACCATCGCGCCCAGCTTGTCGATGCTGAGGCTCTTGAGGTAGCACAGAATATGCGCCGCCTCCATATAGCCGCGCCGACGAGGAGGTCCGTCTCCTGCGTGCCTATGGTAAAGTACCTTCCGGAGCGGCTCGTCGGGGATTCCCGCGTCCGGGTCGCCTGGCAGATACAGGGGATTGATCGGGTTATAGGAGCCCTGGAGCACATAAGGGCTGTCGTCGGTGTCGAGGTCGTAGACAAGCGCGCGGTTCGGAATCGGGTACAGCCCCTGCACCCCCTCGCTGTCGATGAGGATCGACTGGTTGCGCCCGGTGACGACGCGGATCTTCGCCGGCTTGTACGCGATGTCCAGCATGCAGACGCCCGAGCCGTTGGCGACTCCAAAACCGGCGAAGCTGGTCTGGAATCCGTCAATGTCGTCGACGACCGCCGTCACCGCGTTGCATACGAGGTAGGCGAGGCGGCTGCCGTCGCGGGGCGAGAGGACGTGACGGGCCTTGTAGAACGCAGCGCGGCGCGAGCGGTCCGCCTGCTGAAGCTGGTAATCCTCACGCATCAAGCGCGAGTCCAGATCGGCGCGCTCAAGCATCCACCCGCTGCGCTGCACTTGGCTCCGAACCCGGGCGATGTAGCCCAGCGTCAACGCCTGGGTATTTTCGTAGCTGCTCGGAGTTGGGCCGGTGAGCGAGAAAACCCGGCCGCGGCGCGCCTGCTTGGTGGCGATGAGCCGCTGCTGGCCCTGGTCGACGATCTCCTTGATGTTAGACACATGCCACTGCCGCCCGGTGCCGGGGATCGTGGGAGCCTCAAACGGGGCGCTGCGCTGCTCGGCGGCGATCTTGGCCTCGGCCCCGGCCTGCGCAGCGGCCACAGCTGCCGCAGCCTTACCGACAGCCGCCGCTGTATTCTCACCGCGGGGCCGCTTCTGCGGCTTTGGGAGCGCTCGGTCGAGCACGCGGTCGATCGTCTTGCGCAGCGCGTTCCTGAAGTTCCAGTTATCGCCGGGAGTCGCCATTCCCTGCGGGGTAGGGGAGCTATTTCCGCGAGACCCAGATTTTCGGCCGCTGGAAGTTCGCCGGCCGCAGGGGAGGCGTGCAAGCCCAGAGAAGGTATCGAAGGGCATCGGTTAAGTGGGCTGGGTCTCCGACGGCACGGATGCGCGTTCCGGTCTTTTTGAACCGGCACTCCTTGAGCGACCAAATGGTCTGCTCAGCTGCCGGATCGATGAAGACGCGGTCCTCTCGGAATGCGGCGTATACTCGGTTGATCGTGCGCTCGACGCTCGGATTCTTCGCCTTCGCATCAGGGGTGTGTCGGCTCGGCCTATTATTGGGAACGATCTTGAACCCGCGCGCACGGAACACGGCGAAGCTGGTCTTCCCCTTGCCTGAGTGCTCACCGTCCTGCCAGTCGCCCGAGCAGTCGCCGACTACGATCGTGTTGCGGGTGGTGGTGCGGGGCTCCTTGCCGGCATCGGTCATGCGGTAGTCGGCGAGGATGTCATCGCACATGTCATCCTCGTCGCCGTTGGACCAGTAGTCGCCGAGCACAAAGAAAGTGGGCTTGTCCCGCGGGCCAAATACCTTGGCGAGCAGACCCACAGCGCCAGGCTTGTTCTGGAAGTCCGCGCTGACGATGTAGTCGAATGCCGCGCCCCACTCGTCGCGGGTAATCGTCTGCGTGTGGTCGCGGCCTGCCCACTCTTCGGGATCGAAGGTGCGGACGTGCTTGGACAGATCGAACGGCGGTCGGTAGAGACGATTGCCGACCGGCTTGATTATGCCCTCGCCGTCGGCATCAGCTCGGGCGGGCGAGATCCAGCGCAGAACCTCGTTGACGTCGGCGGTCGACTCGCTGTCCACCGTGACGTTGAGCGACGAGTTACAGCGGATGAACTCGACCGGCTGCCGCTTGCCGAGCTGCCGCGCCTCTTCGTGCTTCTCAAAGATCGTGTTGATCCACTCCCCCTTCATCGACGTGGGAGGGTTCGATGCGGCCAACCACCAACCCATGCGGTCGCGCGTTCTAGGGAATCCGTTTGAATACGGAATGTCACCCATCTTGGCGGCCTCGTTCTGGTAACAGAGGTCCACCCGACCCGCCTTGGTGGCATCCGGGACATCGGCAGACTTGAGCAGAATAGTGCCGCCGTGGGCGAGCTCCAGTACATGGGCCGGGAACTCCCGCAGCCTGTACCACTCAGGCGGCAAGAAGCGCTTGATCTCGTTGTCGATCTCCTTCCTCTCGCCGTGGTTCACCGACAAGATCCAGACGATGAAGTCGGCACCGTCGGGGTGGCGCAGAAAGTCGATGCGAGCTCCGATGGTGAGCATGAGGCAGCCGAGCGATTTTCCGCCGGCTCGGTCGTCGACCACGAACAGGGAGTGCTTGTCCTTCTTGCGCTTCTTGAAGTTCTCGAAGCGCTCGACGAAGCGTCGGGTGAGCGCCACCTGGGATTCCTGCAGATCGAAGATCAGAGGATGCTCGGGCGGGTCATCACTCCAACACTTCAGCGCGCGGTCCCAGCGCCGGCCGAAGGTGGCCAGCACCTCGGCGCGCAGCCGAGCGACCCCGCCCGACCACGTCAGCGGCTCGCCGTCAGCCAGGGACACGGATTCGCCGGGCGACGTGCTCGCGGTGATGATCGTCCCCGCGATCGTGCGGACCTTCATCTCGACGCCAGAGGCGGAGCGCAGGATCGTGTCGTCCGGGATCGGGGCGGCGCTCTCCAGCGTCAGCCGTCGCATCTTCAGGCACAGATCGACGAACCTGCTCTCGGGCCGGGACTCGGCGAGCAGCTTATCGAGCGCGGCCTCTTGGCTCAGGCGCGGCATCTACTCCCGCTCCAGCTCCGCGCACAGCCGGTCGATCGCTTCCTTGCCTGGCACGTAGCCGATCGTCGCGAGGTTCTCCACGTCGTCGCTGAAGATGTGAGGGTTCTCGGCGGTCGCGATCTTGTGGGTGAGGGCGGCGAGCGCGTAGAACGCCCACGCCACCGCGCACAGGGCAGACGCGGGCGGCTCGGCGCTGACCAGGTCGTGACGCTCCCCGCGGCGGAGCTCAAGTAGGTGGGCCGCCTTCTGGCTTCTCCTGGCCTTGTCGCGGATCGAGCCCAGCGCCTTGAGGGCCTTGCGCATCACGCGCAGCCGGCCGGGGTCGCCGCCGGTGCGTCCAGCCAGCGCCACAGCTACCGCGGCCTGGGTCGCCCATGCTTCCGTGTCGGCGATGTTTCCCAGAGGCGGAGGATTGAGCGCGTCCAGGGCCGGGTGGCGGGGGAAGGCCGAAGGCTGCGCAGCGACCGGGGCCGGCGCGGTGGCCTTGGGCTTGGGTGCGGGTGGCTGCTCGGCGGGCCGGCGGCGGAGCGCTGCATGCCTACGCTGCTGCGCACCGGAAAGCCGCTTCCCGGTGATTGGGTCGACGAGGGGCATACCACTTGGGTAGGGACACCTCCCGGTGTCTGGAACTGCCGGTGTCTGGGTGTCCGCCGTCGCTGGGTCTACTGGTGCCGAGGTCGGAGCGGGGTGAGGCGCGGGCCGGGTCCCAGGAAGCGGTCGAGCAGCACGAGCAGCCCGACCAGCGCCAGCCAGCACGCGGCGTCAGCCAGCACGCGGCGGGCCTTCCACTGCGGCGAGGTCCCCGGCGGCCTGCTCGGCTACCTGCTTACGGGCTGCCTCGGCTTCTGCGCGGTGGGCGGTGTACGCCTCGGCTGCAGCTGCCAGGGCCTTCGCGATGGCGGCGAGGATCTCGGCGAGCGCCTTCACGGTGCCACCGGGAACGAGTCGCAGGCAGTCAGGGCGGTCTTGTAGCTCGCCCGGGTTGCGTTCCCTGGCCTGGTGGCGTCGATGACAGCCTTTATGCACGAGACCGCGGTCGGGCAGTTCCCAGGCGTGTCACAGGCGGCGCGGGCGGCCTGGCTGAGCTGGCCCAGGTGCTTGATCTCCTTGGCGCTCGGAGCGCAGGCTGTGAGCATAGAAGCGGTGAATACGAGGAGTCGGAGAGGTCTCATCCCGGGCGGGGTAGGGGGGGCGCCGTTAGGGATTCCGAACCGTTGAAAGAGATTGTCCTGACGGGGCTGTCGTGGGTGGGGGGGTATAATTTTCGCCCCCCATGCGCTCAGGTTCTCCTAGGAGCCCCGAGCGCAGCATCCCGCGTACCTCCCTACTCGGTGGCGTGTCCTGCGTACTCGCGCAGAATGAGCACAGCCATCGCCGCGCCTCGCTGGCTCGACGGGATGACGCCAGCAGCGCCAGAGCCAGCGACAAACGACTCGGGGCCATTATCACCTAGCACAACGCGTTGGTTGTCTTCTCGGAGATGATCCCCAGCGGCGCTTCGAGCATGGTTCTCTCGGCCCGACCGTCGACCACGGTTTCAAGATACACATCACCGCTGCTATTACGCGTGAACTTGAGCATGTTTGCTCCTATCTGTAGGGGCCGGGGGAATCCAACCCCCGCAGGTGCCCCCGAAACTTCTACCGCTCGATCCGCAGCTCGCGCCATCCGGGCCGCAGCTCCACCGCCAGCACGGTCGCCTTGCCGACTCGCACCGGCCGAACCTCCAGCCCCACGGCCGCCAGCTTCTCGATCGTCGCCCGGCTCAAACCGTCACCACCATCAGATCGGGATAGTGCTCGACGAATGGCTTGTCGGTGCCGATGACTTCCGCGATGGCCTTGCCGATCTTGGCGTTGCTGCCGCGCATCGAAACTGTGCACGCGATCGTGTAATTCTTGTTCTCTACGGTGATACAATCGACGATGCGCGAGCGCATGAGCTTCTCGACGGTGAGCATCATCGATTCCTTGCCCTTCTTGTTGCGCAACGCGAACCGTATTTCGAACTCCAGCACTTCAAATTCTTTGGCCATTTTCCTGGGCTCCCTTCTCTCTCAACCAACCAGCGCCAGTTGCCTCCACCCGACGACAACCGGCCGAAAAGCACGTTTCCTCACCACCGGCCTGGGCTGACGGTCCGCGACGATGGCCGCGATCACCGGAAGGTCCGGCTGCTGCTCTCCTTCGTTGTCCGCCTCGACCAGCCCGCGCCCGCTCCGCTTCAAGTCCAGCGCCGCGACGACCCGATCCTCGGCATCCGGCCTGAACGACTGCCGGCCGACAGCTGCCGCGGTGAGCTCGGACCTACCGCCGCTCAGGGGGACGATCAGGAGCTCCTCGACCTCTTCCTCGCGGACTCCCATCTCCCGGGCGATCTGCTCGGGCGACATGCCGCGCCGCGATAAACTCTGCGCCCGCCGGGATGACCGCATGAGCTCGTCGCCGACATGCACAGGCCGATGCTGTCCGGCGAGCAGCTGAAGTTCATGGCGGCACCACTGCTCGGCGCTGGCCAGGAACTCCCCCCAGCTACAGCCGACCCGCCAGCCGTCGACCGCCCGCTTCAGCCCGATCTGCGCCGTCTGTTTGAGGTCCTCATCCGCGATCGCCGCCGACCGCCACCGGCGCGTGACCCGCTTGGCGATCTGCTGCAGCTCGGGTCGAAGCACAAGCCGCCAGGCGCGCTCATCACGCTGGCGGCAGACGGGGTGGCAGGCGATGATGTTGAGCTCGGCGACGAGCTCCGGGTGCTCATCGCGCGTCTTGCTGCTCAAGTTGGGTCCCCCCTCGGCAGCGGTCACGACTTGGGCAGCACCGCGGGCGACAGGCGAAGGATCGCGACAAACTGGCGCACCTGGCGGCCGTCCTCCGCCGCTTCGCCGGCCTGGAACTTCAGCCGGAAAGTCAGGTGCTCCTGCAGCTGCTCGGCGGTGAATGGGTCGGTGCGCATCTGGACTGCGCCGCTGTACTCGTCGCCGCCGTCGGTGATGTAGCCTTCGGCGATTCCGAACACGCCGTGGCTCGCCTGCTTGACCGCCTCGGCTACCACTTCGGCGACAGTGTCACCGACGATCTTGATGTCGCCGGCGGACTCGTGACTCTGAACCATGGGTTGGGCTCCCTGTGCAGCTGTTGAAGTGCTGCTAGACGCGAGAGATGACCGCAGGCTGATTGCCAGTCAAGCGAAAAAAATAGGGCGCAATTCTTTTTTTCTGCGCGGCTTTGTCAACGCGAGCTCGGTAATGCGTTACTTCTGAAAAACGCGCTGGTTTGCGATATGGGCGCGGCAGGGCCTGGGGGGCGGCTGGTGTACTAGGCAGGGTTCAGGAAAATTCCCACGAATTTTCTGGGCCGGCTGGAAAATTGGTGCTGCTGCTGCGCGCTGTGCTGATTCGCGAACCAAGCATTCATGCGCCAACCCGGATATCAGGCGCTGTAGAGCCGACCCGCCAGGGGAAGGCGGATCTTCGCGCGCATGAATCCCGGTGCGGAGATATAACCCCGGAGATCGCGCAGATCGAAAACCAGATTTTTTGGGGATCTCGGCGATCAGCTCTGCGAATATCGAGGCCCCAGAAGATCCGCCTTCCCCTTACGGGTCGGCTCTCTGTGCTCGAATTTCCAGAGTGATCTCCGAATGGGAGTGGGGAGCCTCGATTCGTAGATCTTCGCAGATCCGCAGATCCAATTCGGAGCGCACCGCAGATCTCCGAAATCGAAGTATATATATAATATTAATTACTACGCGCGCCCGCGTACGCTGGCCCGACGGGGAAAACAGCGCCTTTTTCGCAAGTGTAAGCCAGACGTACAGAATAATAAATCGGGCATCGTTTTGCTTGCACTGCGTTGATCAATAGCGCGGGTGAGAAGATGTAGGAGCGGGTGCGGCTTGATTATTTGGTGGATCAGATAATCGATCGCCACCGTTCTTTATGTCGATCTCCGTCGGGGACCATGTTGGAGCGGGAAACAGAAAATCGCGGATCGCTATTTCCTATACAAAGGGCGCGATGGCGGCAAGTCGCCGCGGGTCGCCTTTTGGAGCCCGCTATGAAAAAAATCGGTTACCTGGATAGCCCCCGATCGAGTATGACCGCTAGGCTGGCGCGATCTGCGCGTCGCTCGGAGGGCCGACCCAATGGCTGAATTCAACCCAAAGCCTACAACGACACAAGTGGGCAATCTGCCACACGATCTGGCAATTGAGCGGGATGCTCTTGTCGCTTTATTGCAGCCTGATCAGGCTGCCGTCGAGTCCTTCTTCAGAATCTGCGCGCCTACAGATTTCTATAACCCGGTGCATGCGGCGACCGCGGCTGCGATATCGGCGGCAAATGCCGAATGGGGCAGCGTAGCTCCCTTGAACGTCTGGCAGAAGGCCGTCGATCTCGGATTTGCTGGCGCGTTTGCCGCCCACGGCAACGAAGCGTTTTTTTTAAACCTACATAAGGATTATACGCCCGCTGCAGCAATCGCGCTGCCTGGGTACGCGAGCTCGATCGCCAAGCTGGCGCGCCGCCGCGACCTCATCCTGGCGATCGAGCAGATCAAGCTGGCCGCCGCCGAGCCGGAGCTACCCAAGCTCGCCGAGCACGTCGAGGCTGCCACCAAAGCCGCGGAGCTGCTCAAGCCCCGCCGCCGGGGTCGCACCGCCGCGGAGGTTATCGACACCGCTGTGGACGAGCCAAAGTTGCCGATGCCGCTCCCATGGAAGCGCCTGAATGCTGCGCTCGGTGGCGGACTTCCGGCGGCGAACTGGTCGCTGCTGAGCGCACCACCGAAGCGGGGAAAGTCGTGTTTCGTCTCGGCCTGTGCTGCCTACTGGGCTCGGCACGGCAAGAGGGTGCTTATTATTGTGACCGAGGCGGGCGTGGAGGAGGTGAGCTGCCGCCTGCTCGCACAGCACTGCGGCATCGGGTGGGCCAAGCTCAAGCGGATGCGGCCCGCCCAGCGCCGCGAAGCAGCCCCCCGCCCCGACTGGTTCGCGAACGTAACCATCGTCGAGCACGAGCCCGGGGATCTGGTCTCAACGATCGTCGCCGGACACATCGCCGACACCGGCGAGCGCCCGATCGTAATCGTTGACCACCTCCACGACATCGCCGGACGCCTCGACGAGCGAGACGAGCGCCGATCGATCGACCTCACGAGCAGCGACATAAAGCGCTGTGCGCAGCGCGAGCGCCTGACCATCTTGGCGATAGGCATTATGGCCATCGCGACGATCGCGGGCGAGTCCGCAAGAGCCGGCGCGCGGGCAAATGAAAATGTGGGCAAGGGCAGCAGCCGCCTGGCGTACGACGCCGCAGCCGTGCTCGCTATGAGCTCGGAGCCGTTCCAGCGCGGCCAGGATGAGACCGCGGCAGAGATCACTGTGGCGTTCTGCCGGGAGGCGGCCACCGTCGAGGACAATGTGATCTCGCTCATGATGAACGGAGCGACGGGAGTCTTCCGGGAAGTTGACACCGCCGAGCAGAGCGGCCCGCGTCTATCTCCGCTGGAACGAGAGATCGTCAGCCTCATCCGCCAGCGAGAATCCCAGATTTCCGTGGGCACAGCGATGGCGCGCGAGGGAATACGCGCCGAGCTCGGGAAGTCGCGGGAAGTGGTCCGCGACGCGATAGACAAGCTGGTGCGGATCAAGGTTCTCGTCGAGCGGCCCGGGAATGCGGTCGCCATCTGCGGGGAGGTGAAGTGATGATTCCCAAGTCTATTATTGAAGCGTTCGGTGGCCGATTCGACCCCTCGCTGGGAGCGACGGACGCAGAGGTGCTGCGCCGGAACATCGAAGCACTCACCGCTGATCTCCGCTCAGCCGAGGCGCTGGTCGCCATCGGGGTCTCGATCGCCCAGCGCGAGCAGTCCGCCGCACCGACACTGCCCCCGGCACCGCAGCCCCCGGAGCCACCGACCACCCTGGGTCTACCCGAGCAGCTTGCGAAGTCGCCCGCCCTGCGCGCCCTCGCCGCGGAAGCAGGCCCCGCGATCGCCTGGCCCAGGAAGCCGACGAGGGCGTTCCTCTCGAACGTCGTCGCTTACATAAACACCACTACCGACGCCGACAAGGTCGAGCTGTGCCGCCGGCTCGGGGTCGTCATCCGGGCTCGCCACCTCTCGCGCTGCTGGCCCTGCCGAGACGGGAAGCCGCTCGATGCTGTGCAGCTGTTCTTTTCCCCACAAATCTTCGATCAGCTCGTCGCTGCCGCGGCGAAGGTGAGGTCATAAAATGGCTCGGTTTTGGATTCTCATGGAGGTTGCGCAGCAGCACATCGCGTGCGAGCGCTGCCACGAGTGGCTCGACTCGCGCGGTCGGCGCGGCGCTCCTTGCAAACGGACACGAAGGCTCGCCGATGAGGTCGACGCAGAGGAGAATGCAGCCTGTGATGTGACAGCGCAGGCGGCAGACCGGGAGCTTGACGCCGAGGCCGATCATCTCGGCATACCCATCCGAGCCGTCGACCAGCCGTCCGACGCCGAGATCATCGGCGCGCTGGCGTTCAAGGTTACTGAGCGCCTGGAGGAAGCAAAAGCCGCCGCAGATCGTCCGGCAGGGCGACGTCGCCGAGCTCGATCCGGCGCTCGACAGCCGCGACGGCCAGCCGCCTGATCGCCGACACCACGGACTCCACTTCTCGCCCGTCCGCCAGCCCGGCCAGCCACCGGGCCACCGCTCGTTCCTCGACCCCCAGCACCTCGGCCGCGAACCTGGCCAGCGCCCGCACCTCGACTACATCGACCGGCGGGCAGTCGCGATCGGGCCTCCAGGTCCCCGCCAGGCGCTGCAGCCGGGTGACGCCGATCCCGGTCGCGGCGGCGATGTCTGCCTGGCGTGTCTGCCCCAGCCGGCGGCGCCCGAGCAGCGAGAACAGCCCGAGAATGGCGCGCACGGGCTCGGGCGGGTCGGCTGGCATCCGGCAACCGCTCGCATGCTGACGACCTCGCCGCAACGGGTAATTCGGGTTAGCGACGGCAGCGGGGGAAATTGATCATTATTTGTTGACAGATGCGGTCGATCGACCGGATAACTAATGCACACGGTCGATCGACCGAGAAATCCGGGAGCCAGAAAATGCCGACAACTCTTCCAGTCTCCAGCCGAATTCGTCTTGCCCTTACTGCCGAAGAGCGCAGCCGAGCCGACCGCCTGGTCCGGCGCCTCACGGTGTTCAAGAATCTGCAGGCGCTGATTCACTACTACAGTGACTGCGGAGGCTACCGCGCGAGCGTCAAGCCGGCCGCCCCCGCGCTGGTTGCCAGGTGGACCGAGCAAGAGCGCCGCGATGACCGAGCCGAGTTCGACCTTTGCATGCAGCTCGCCGCGCTCACCGACAAGGTCGAGCTGTACCGCCGCCCGGTCCCCGCCGAGTTCGTGCAGCAGCAGACCGCCGCCGCCTAGGTTCCCCCAACCTCCGGGGGGAGAAAGGAGGCGCGATGGCCTTCGCGTAACCAGCCACATAGCCATAAGGCAAGCAATTCACTGCCGCGCCCACAAGCACCCTCCGCGAATGGGCGCGGCGGTCAGGGAGAACCGATGAGCCCAACCACAGAGATCAAGTCTTCGGTTGACCGTCCGCCGCTGCGCCTTGAGCAGCTGCGTCAGCTGATCGATGCCTACGCCGCCGGCCGCCTGTCGCTCGGCCGCTATGACCGCGCCGCCGCCGCCCTGCTTCGCAAGAAGGAGACCCAGATGATCAAGCTCGCCCGCGCCTTCGCCGTCCTCCTGATCTTCCTCGCCATCGGTTGCGGTGGGCCGCCGGTGCCCGAGCCAGTCGAGCCAGCCCAGGTCGCGCCGCCGGCCGCCAAGCCCGGATGCCGCTGGCTCGCGACGGTCGACGGGCCGCGCTGCCTGCCCGACGGTCGCGATATTTTCTGGGAGTCCGATTCCCAGCCTCGGGTGACGGTGCTGCCTACGTCGGTCAGCGTCGATACGCCTGACAGCGGCATCAGGTGGATCTTCTTCCTGACTGCTGGCGAGCCGGCGACGATCCGGCAGATCGTGCTCGTGCCACAGGACGCCTTCCGGGTCGACGTCACCCGATTCGTAATCCCTCACCCGATCGGCGACGTGACGATTCCTCTCGACTGGTTCTCCTCGTTTTTCGAGTAGGAGCTCGCCCATGCGCCAACAGATATTGATCGGATTATTCGCCGCCGTCGCTGGCTGCAGCTCTGGGGGTTTGGTGCCGTCCACCGCTCGCCCGCCAGAGCAGTACGCGAACTCAGTGCAGCCCGGCCCCCGAGATGCCGGCGAGGCGCCCGACCTGGCGCAGCGCACCGACCTCGCCGCGCCGCCTGACCTGGGACAGCAGCCGGACCTGGCGAGCCCCCCGGACATGGCCCGCGCGCCCGACCTCGCCGAACAGCCGGATCTGGGGAAGGTGCCGGACCTGGCCACTGCGCCGCACGACATGACGCCGCCGACCGGGTGCATGGTGGTGCTCAAGCCGGCCGCCACCCTGCCGGTGACGCTTGGGCCGGGGGTCTACCGCTACGAGCTCGGCGAGGTTCCGCGGCCAGAGCTCGGGGTCGACGTGCTTGTGCAGTTCGTTCGCACCGACCGGCTCTTCACAGGCTACTCCCTGACGATCGAAGACGCCTCGTGCTCGACGAAGTGCCCCGAGTGGCGCCATGAGGGCAACGGGGCGCGTGCGTTCACTTATCGCTGGCACAGCACAGCCGGCTGGCGGCGGCCGAAGCTGACCGTAGAGGTCGCCGGCGCGGGAACGACCGTCGAGCTCCAGGTCGTCGAGCTGACCGGGTCGTGCAAATAATAATTGATCAGATTGTGCCGCTTCCCGCACAATACGCCCGCTCCAGATGCGCAGTACCACACCGTTTGATAAGGCCCGTCCCGCATGAACCCGCCGCTGATGGTGCTGCCGTGTCCCGCCCAGACGACATCTCCGCCGAGGAGTTGCTTGACTTCCTCGCCCGCCTCCTAGCCCCTCGCATTTCCCGAATCCTCTCCGGCGACGGCGCGGTCGCTGGAAAACCCAAGAAGCCGCGCCGCAAGCCCGCCCCGGTGTGCAAGCTCAAGCCCCCCGAGGCCGTGCCGACTGACCTGGAGGCCGCCCGCGCCCGAGCCGTGCTGCGGGCGATGGGGGTCAGATCCCGATGACGCGCCGCGAAGCTGGTGCCGGGCATGTCGAGCAGACCGCGTCGGGCCGCTGGCGGTTCCGCATCCGGCTGCCCGACGGGTCGCGTCGAGCGTCGCCGACATTCGCCACGGAAGCAGAGTGCCGCGCCACGCTGGACGCCGCCCGCTACGAGCTCACCAGAGAAGAGCCGGTGATGGTGCTGCCGCGGATCGTGACCCTGGCGAGCTACGCGCCGGGCTGGCTGGACGAGCGGGAACGCTCCGGCCTCCGATCGGCTGCTGGCTCGCGCGGGCTCTGGCGTCACATCCTCGACCACGCGATCGCCGAGGTGCCGCTGGAGGATCTTACGCGCGGCGATGTGCAGCGGTTCATCAACGATCTGGGAGCCAAGCGGAAGCTGGTGCAGCGCGGTGACAAGTGGGTTCCCGGTCGGGAGAACCTCAGCCCGCAGACCGTCCGGCTCTGTTTCGCCCAGCTGCGCGCGTGCCTGAACAGCGCCGAGGCCGACGGGCTGATCGCCAAGTCGCCGTGCCTAAAAATCAAGCTGCCGCGGTGCGCCGAGTCCGACGGCGATCTCCTATTTCTGACCGCCGATGAGATCGATCGGCTCACGACCTCGCCGAAGATCCCGGAGGCGGCGCGCCTGCACTTCGAGGCCGCGATCCTGGTCGGCTGGAGACAGGGGGAGGCGAGCGGGCTTCGCTGGGAGGATGTAGAGCTCGACGGGCCGACGCCTCGGCTGACGATCCGGCGAAGCTACGCCCAGCCGACGAAGAACGGCAAGGTGCGCCGGGTGGATCTCTTCCCACGGGCCGCAGAGCTTTTTCGACGCTGGCGGGAGCTGAGCCAGCCGATCGGACCGGAGGGTCTGGTCTTCCCATCGCCGACCGGCCGCATGCGCGCCAAGGGTGATGACTACCTCTTCGCGGACCAGCGACGCGGCAAGGCTGCCACGACGACCGGCTACCGCACGATCGCCGGGCTGCGCGCCGAGCTGACGTACCACAGCCTCCGTCATACGTGCGCGTCGCACTTGCTGCTCGGGACTTGGGGCCGTCGGTGGAGCGTCGAGGAAATTTCCAAGTATCTCGGTCACAGCGCGATCAGCGTGACCCAGCGCTACGCCCACGTCGCGAGCGGCCACCTGGCCAGTGCTGCAGCTGAGACCGCCAGGCCCAGCGCCGCCCTCATTTCTGGGCCTGAAACCGGAAAAAGAGCCGCTGAAAAACTCGTTTCCCCGTCGGTGACCGCGGCGCGGTTCGAACGCGCGACCTACTGTTTAGGAAACAGTTGCTCTATCCAGCTGAGCTACGCAGTCAGGTGGCTGCCGCCTGCAGGGCCGCAGCGCACGCCTAATTCCTATATCACAGCCGCGCGCCGCGCCGAGCGCAAATAGCGCCTGCGGTGCCGCGGGTGGCGACGGTCGAGAGCCGAGCCGGGGGTCGCGTCCGCGCCGGCGTCGGTCTAGGGCTTTTTGACCAGATCGTGCAGGAGGAAGATGAGGGTCGCATCCAGGCGGCTGCGCAGGCCGTCCCAGAACTGCGCCGGCGTGCCCTGGCGGGTGATCTGCACCTTGCCGGCATAGCCGGGCTGGCTCAGGGCGGCGCGCACCGCGTCGTGCACCTGCGCCTGCGCCTGCGGCGGATCGCTGTCGCTGTAGTCGAAGCTCAGCTTCTCCATGACGGCGCTGCGGTCGGTGGCGAGGGCGCGGATGTACGGCGAGTTGACGAGCTTCTCGTCCCCCCAGCCAAAGCGGCCCGACTGGCTGGCCACGCGGGTGAAGCGGTGCTGCGCGTCCTGCCAGGCGAGCAGGAAGCCGTAGGGCCCGGCAATGTCGATGCCGAGCAGGGTGCGCGGCGTGGTCGTGCGGTAGGTGCTCTCGATCCGCGGCACGAGCTCGCCGAGAAGCTGACTGGCGGTGGTGCTGCCCTGCGGGCTGATCTCGGGGTACTGCGGGTCGGGGAAGCCGGCGAAGCTCGTCAGGCGCTCTTGCGGCGTGGGCGGCGAGGCGATAAACACGCCGATGACGCTCGGGATCTCGCGCGCGGTGGCCAGGCGCTGCAGGGTGCCGTCGTAGCGGCCGCGGACCAGGGCGTCCTTGCCGTCGTAGATGTACACGGTCGGGTAGCGCTGATCGGGGCTCTGAGCGTAGCCGGGGGGCAGGCAGATAAGGACATCCGGCTGGGTAGTGCCCGTCGGCTGCTTCAGCTGGCGCATGCGGGCGCCGGTCTCGATGTAGCCGGGGGCGAACGCCACCGAGTTCCACTGGCCGACGCCGCCGCCGAGCAGGTTGTCGGGGTTGGGCGGCAGGTAGGCGCCGTCCCAGGCGACCTCCAGGTTGGTCGGATCGGGGTAGCGCAGGCCGTGCAGATCGAAGCGGTACTCCAGGCGCACGCCGCTTGCCCGGCGCCCCAGGTAGGCGACCGAGCCGTCGAGGACGACCTGCATCGTGTCGCGCCCGGCGGTCCAGCTGTTGAAATCGCCGACTACCGACAGATCGGGGTAGTCGACGTGAGCCAGGTGGAGGAAGGTCAGCCCGCGGGTCTCGCCCTCGCCGACCTGCAGCGGCATCTCGCTGCCGCGGGCGAACAGCTCGCTGCGCAGCGTCTCGGCGCGGGCGCTGCGTTCGGCGGCGGACACCTGATCGGCGCCGCGCAGGGCGGTGACCAGCGCCGCCGCCTCGGTACCCAGGCCCCGCTCGGCGTCAGCGGCCAGATCAATGTGCAGCTTGCCCGTCGCCGGCACAAACTCCAGCACATAGCGGGTGGGCAGCGGCGTCGCGACCTGGAACGGCTCGACCGCGCTCGCCACGTCCCCTTGGATGGTGGCGGGCACCGCCGCGACCTTGCTCGGTGCCGCTGCCGCCCCCGGCGCCGCCGCGCTCACCGACCTTCCGACGAGCGCCCCGGTGGCCGGCGCGAACAGCCGCAGGCTCAGCCGATCCCCGGGCAGGGCGACGATGCCGCGATAGCGCTCGCCGTCCCAGGAGAGGCTCGGGGCCTGCTCGCTGGTGATCCAGGCGTTAAAGTCGCCGCTGACGCGCAGGGCCGGCCCCTGATAGACGCTGGGCTGGCCACAGCCGCCGCCGCCGCCGCTGATGACCAGAGCCCCGTAGAGTCCCAAGCTGGCCGGAGAGAGCGCGGCTCGTTTCCATCCAAATCTGGATTTCCTCATAAGATCCGTATAAGTCGCCGACTTTTTAAGTGTCAAGCTCTAGGGCGGGCCGGCCGCGAGGACGGCGAGCCGGTGACCGGCGCCCGCCTTTGGCTGTAAGCTCGTGTCGGGTAGCACCGAATTGCCGCCGACTGCCGGGGGCCGCGCGGTCGTGACTGCTCTAGTCCGCCTCTGCCAGATACACTGATCGGGGTCCGCTCCGCACCGGGGCGGCGGCCTAATGGAAAGACTGCTTATTGAGGAGGTCCGCGATGACTACGCTGCGACACGCGATGTGGATGGGGGCGACCGGCACCCTCGGGCTCACGCTGGCTCTTGCGAGCTGCAACGGCGGCTCGAACGGTCCCGACCCGACGACGCCAGCACCGACACTTACTGCCGTCGCGCCGCCGCTAGGACCCACTAGCGGCACGACCACTCTGACGCTGACCGGTACCAACTTCACCAGCGGGACCACCGTGCAGATCGGCACCGCCATGGCCACCGGCGTGGCCTTTGTGTCCGCGACGCAGCTTACCGCCGTGCTGCCGGCGCAGCCGACCGCCTTTGGCAAGGTCCCGGTGGTGGTGGCGCGCCCGGACGGCCAGACGGCGATGAGCAGCGATCTGTTCAGCTACTACGCGGTGAACGTCGACTTCGCCTCCGGTAGCGGCGTGGCCGCCGGCAACACCCCCGCGGCGGCGGCCGCCGGGGACTTCAACGGCGATGGCAAGGCGGATCTCCTCGTCGGCAACCAGGGCTCAAGCGACCTCAGCCTGCTGCTCAGCGGCAACGGCGGCACTCTCACCCCGCAGGCGGCGATCAGCACCGGCAACGCGCAGCCGGCGGCGCTGGCGGTGGGAGATCTGAACGGCGATCAGAAGCTCGATGTCGCGTTTATCACCAACATGGGCACCGATGTCAGCGTGCTGCTCGGCAACGGCGCCGGCGGCTTCTCGGCGCCGGTCAAGTATCCGGCCGGCACCGGCAACCGGGCGCTCATCCTGGCGGATCTGAACGGCGACAAGAGCCCCGACGCGATCGTCGTCAACAACGCCAAGGGAGTGAGCGTGCTGCTCAGCACCAAGGACGGCAAGCTCGGCGCCGCCGCGCCCTTTAGCGCCGGCACCCTGCCGAGCGGGGTCGCCGCCGGCGACTTCAACGGGGATGGCAAGATCGACGTCATCATCTCGGACGCCAACTCGAACTTCGGCTCCATCCTCACCGGCTCCGGGGACGGCAAGCTCGCCGCCGCCACCCTGATCACCCTCATGGCGCCGACCACCGCGGTCACCGCTGGCGATTTCAACGGCGACGGCAAGCTTGACGCTGCGTACCTCACCGGCACCGGCGTCGTGCTAAGCCCCGGCAACGGCGCCGGCACCTTCCTCGCGCCGACGGCGACCCCGGTCGGCACCGCCCCTTACGGCCTCACCTCGGGCGACGTCAACGGCGACGGCACCACCGACCTGGTGGTGATCGACATCGCGTCTTATAAGGCGTTCGTGTTTGTCAGCAGCAGCACCGGGCTCGGCAACTCCAAGATGTACGGCACCGGGATGAGCCCGGCGGCCCTCGCCATCGGCGACTTCGACGGCGACAAGCGCCCCGACATCGCCGTAGCCAACCAGGCCAGCAACGACGTCACCCTGCTCACCAACAAGTCGCAGTAGCCAGGCTGCGCGGCGGCCCGCCGGCCGGGCCTGATTCGAGTATGCTCCGGCCGCATGCTCGCGCTCCTTGGGGCCATCGCCCCGCTGATCGGGCTCTTGTCCGGACCACAGCCGGCCGCAGTGGCTGGCGTGGTCACGGCGGACGTCGGGGCCGAGTACGACAGCAACGCCAACCGCGCGCTCGCCGACGGCAGCCTGGACGGGGTCTACCCGCAGGCCGGGCCGCTCATTCGGCTGCTCGGCAGCGGCACGCTCAAATATGCCGGCGAGCGCCAGCGCCTCAGCCTGCAGCTGCTCGCCGGCGGCAAGCTGTTCCTTTTGCCCAACGTCTGGGACCAGAGCATCGGCGTCGTCCAGCTGAACTACGAGCACGGCGCGCAGCTCGGGCGGACGCGGCTCGGCGGCATCATCGACTACTACGAGTCATTCCAGGCCCCGGCGCCGCCGACCTTCAGCCGCGACCTGCGCTCATTCGCCGCCGGCGGGCGGCTCCTTGGCAGCCGGCCGCTCGGCGAGCGGCACAGCCTCGACGGCGCCCTCGATCTGACGGGGCTCTTGTTCTTCTACAAGCCGAGCCTGGTCTACTCGTTCCTCGCCCCCTCTCTGGCCGGGCGCCTCAATACGCGGCTGCACGCCGGCGATCCCGACCTCGGCCACGACTTTGACCTCGGGGCGAGCGCCCGCATCGACTACCGCCGCTACATGTCGGCGCGCGAGGCGGTCTACCTGCAGGGCGGGGTCACCGCGGCGTGGCAGGGGCCGCTGCTGCTGCAGCTAGGCTACATGGCGCAGATCCACCTGGCCAACGTCCCCGAGGAGAGCTACCAGCGCCACCTCATCCTCGCCAAGCTGGCCTTTCGCATCCCCGGCGACC
Source organism: Polyangia bacterium (assembly GCA_044222245.1). GTDB lineage: Bacteria > Myxococcota_A > Polyangia > Palsa-1104 > JAEUJZ01 > CALFML01. The sequence continues at coordinate 35,657 of JBGANQ010000036.1, forward strand.
TGTACCTCACCCTCAAGGGGCAGCTGAGCATCATCCACAGCGTCCCCGGCCTGTACATCCCGGTGAGCAGCATCGACGACGACACCCGCAGCCTGGCGATCTTCGATCTGGAGCGGCCGCTGCCGCGCGGCTTCTCCCTCTCGGTGCGCTACACCGGCTACTTCGGTCTGCCCACCGACTACTCCCCCGCCTACGAGCGCCACACCATCTACCTGGGCCTTTCGTACACGTTTAAGCGCACCAAGAAGCCGCCGGCCCTCTAAGCCGCAGCGTATACTGCCGCTATGCGGTCGAGTTGCGTGCCGGTCCGTAAGGTCTGCCGCCGGCGGGCCGGAGCAGCCTTGAGCGGCTGCGTCCTTTTGGCCCTCTGCGGGCTGCTGCTTCCCCGCCCGGGGCAAGCGAGTCCACCGCCGGCTCAGGCGCTGTCCCCGCGGGAGCTGCTGGCGCTGTCGCCGCAGGCGGTGAGCGCCCTGCCCGCGGCGGCGGCCAGCGCGGCGCGCGAGCGGCTGGCGCGGGCCCTTGCCGCCCAGGCCGCGGCCGGGCTGCGGCCGCTGCTGCTGCCGGCCGGCTCGCGGCTGCCGCCGGCGGTGCAGCTGCCGCTGCCGCCGGTCCTGCAGCGGGTGCTGGCGCTCGATCTGCAGCGGCGCGCCCAGAAGCAGGAGCCGGTGCTGGTGGGCGTGCTGCTAAAGGAAGCCCTCAAGCCGCTGGCCGCCGCGCAGCTGCTGGCGCCGCCCGAGCCGCCCGGCCAAGCCAGCGCCCACCTGCGCCTGCCCGCCGAGCTGACCCCGCGCAGCGCCGCGGTGCTGCGCCGGCTGTGCGAGCGCGCCGCCGAGCAGTGGCCGACCCTGCTCGAAGGCGCCACAGTGCGCCTCATGCCCGGCGTGCCGTTCGCCGCGCTGCTGTCCCAGCCCGAGAGCGTCATCTACATAAACCCGGTGGTGCTCACCCTGACCGCGGCGCAGCAGCCGGCGGACGACCCCGACGACGACGCTCCTCTGCCCATCGATGGCGAGCGCACCCTGACCTACCGCTCGATCGCCGACTGCGCCCAGAAGGTGCGGGCGCGCTGCCAGACCTGCCTCGGCGGCGACGCCGCCGAGTGTGCCGCGGTGCGGGCGACGCTCGGCAGCATCGCCTGCCAGGGGGTGTTCGCCGACCTCGGTCGCCTCAAGGAGCTGTGCTTCGACCATGCCTTGCGCCTGGGCAGCGTCGCCGACTGCCTGAACCGCGCCGATCCCGCGTGCACCCCCGGCTCGGGCTCCGAGCACTGCGTGGCCCTGGTCGACGCCTGCATCGCCGCGCCGGCCACCGCTGACGGCGGCAGCCGGGACGGCGACGACGACCGCCCGACCGGCGGCGACTGCGGCTGCAGCGCCGGCTGGGCCGAGGCGTGCGGCCACTTCGGCCGCCAGAGCTGCCAGCCCTTCGGCGAGCACTGCGGCGACAAGGTCGGCCAGCTGTGCACCGAGAGCTGCAGCGACTGCCTAAGCGAGTGCAACAAAGGCTGCAGCGACTGCAACCGCGAGTGCTCGCGCAGCTGCAAGTCCACCTCCAACCTGTGCAGTAGCTGCAACCAGGGCTGCCAGGGCTTCTCCAGCCAGTGCAACAGCGGCTGCGCCGACTGCAGCCGCAGCTGCAACCAGTGCAACAGCGAGTGCAACCAGTGCGGCAGCAGCTGCAACCAGTGCAATAACGACTGCAGCCGCTGCAGCAGCGACTGCAACCAGTGCAATAACGACTGCAACCAGTGCAACAGCGACTGCAACCAGTGCAACAGCGGCTGCAACGACTGCAACGGCGGCGGCTGCAACGACTGCAACGGCGGCGGCTGCAACGGCCAGTGCAGCGTCGTCGAGGTCCGCGGCCGCTACCCGCAGTTCCCGATCCCGCCCGGACCCGCGGCGCCGCCCTCGCGGCTGGCTCGGCTCTTGGTCGGGGCGCGCGGCACGGTCGGGTTTGTCCTGCCGCCGCTGTTGTTCCTGTGGTGGCGGCGCCGGCTGCACGCGGCGCGCCGGCAGCGCGCGGAGCCGGCGCCGTGAGGCCGCTGCTCGTCGCCTGGGTCGCGGCGCGCCTGGGGCCGCTGGCCGGTGAGCTGCTCGTCCCCGACTACGGCACCATGCTGTCGCTGGCCTTCATCCTCGCGGGGGCGCTGACCCTGCGCCTGGGGCTGCGCCACGGGCTGCCCATGCGGCGCGGGCTCCTGGCGCTGCTCTGCGTCTATGTCGGGGCGCTGCTCGGGGCGCGCGGGTTTACGGCGCTCAGCCGCATCCCGCAGGCGGTGATGACCGCCAACGGCTGGGTGCTGCTCGGGGGCGGGCTCACCGCCTATGGCGGCTTCCTCGGCGGGGCGCTCGGCGGCTACCTCGGCCTGCGCGGGCTGCGCAGCCGCGGGTTCCTGCCGCTCGCCGACGCGGCGTCGCCAGCGCTCGGCCTGGGCATCGCGGTGACGCGGCTTGGCTGCCTGCTCGGCGGCTGCGACTTCGGCGCCGTCACCGACGTCGGCTGGGCGGTGCGCTACCCGGCGGGCAGCCTGGCCTACGCCGCGCACGCCGCCGCCGGCTGGCTGGGTCCGTACTCCACCGAGTCGCTGGCCGTGCACCCGACGCCGCTCTACGAGGCGGCGCTGGGCCTGTGCCTGTGCCTGGTGGCCCTTGTGCGCCTGCGGCGGTGGCGCGACCGGCCCCTCGGCGGCCAGATCTTTCTCGGCACCGCCGCCGGCTACGCCGTTGGCCGCTTCTTCATCGAGCTACTCCGCGGCGACGCCGACCGCGGAATCTTCTGGGGCGGCCTGTCGACCAGCCAGCTCACCAGCCTGGCGGTGCTGGCGGCGATCGGCTGGCACCTGAGCCGCCGCCCCGCCCCGCCCCGCGCGGCCGCCCCGACCCCGGGCTACCCGACGGCGATGCCCAGCGCGTAGGTGAGCTGCTCCTTCTCGACGTACAGCACCACCAGGCGCTGCAGCGCCCCTTGCGCGTGCACCGCCAGCCCGAGCGTCGGCAGCACCACGCCGAGCGGTCCCGGCGCCTGGGCGCACACGACGCTGCAGTAGTGCAGCCGCTGCACGCTCAGCCGGCGGTGGCCGAGGTCGAAGAACTCGTCCTGGGCGGTCGGCTTGAGGGTGTAGCGCTCGCAGCGGGTGCTCGGCTCGCTGGCGTCGTGATAAAGGCCCGGTCGATCGCGGCCGCGCCCGAGCGGCGTTCCGTCGAGCTCGACCATCAGCGACTCGCCGTGAGCGATAAGGACCAGCGGCGCCGGCAGCAGGCCCGGGATCGTCGATAGCGGCAGCGGCAGGCTGGCGTGCTCGCGCCCGGCCGGCACCGTCATCACCTGCAGCACCACCTTGCGCCCGGTCGGGGTGACCAGGGCGTGCGGCTCCCCGGCGGCGGGCAGCGGCAGGTGCAGCAGGCCCGGCGGCGAGTCGGCGATGGCGCTCGGCGCCAGGGTGTCGGCCTCCAGGGCGGCGCTGGCGGCGGCCGGCGGCGGCACGGCGGCGAGCAGCTCGGCGAGGCGGGCGGCGTCCGGGCGCTGCGCCGGCTCGGCGCGCAGCACCGCGAGGATCGCCAGCTCGCTGTGCGGCGGCAGACCCGGCTGGGCCGGCAGGGGCGGGATCTCCCGCCGGTGGCGCGCGCACTGCGCGGCGCGCAACAGGTCGCCGCCGAGCAGCTCGTACAGGATCGCCGCCAGCGCGTACAGGTCCGCCGCCGCGCTCGGCGGCCCGCCGGCCCAGCGCTCGGGCGACAGATACGGCGAGCCGGTCCCCGGTCCGAGGGCCGGCTGCCGCGGCGCCTCCTTCAGCACCGCCGGCAGGCTGAAGTCGAGCAGCACCAGCTGGGGCGAGTCGGGCAGCGCCAGCGCCCCCGGCGGCGGCGGTGGCCACAGGCCGACGCGATACGGCGTCAGGTCGCCGTGGACAAACCCCGGCTGGTGGGCCAGGACCGCCGCCAGGGTCCGGCACAGGGCGCGTCCGAGCTCCAGGCGGTCGCCGAGCGACAGCGGCGCTCGCTCGGCATAGGTCAAAAGCGTGTCGGCGACGTGCGGCTGGACCACGAAGCTCGCGCCGCTGCCGTCGGGATCGGGCTCGCCGCGGGGCGGCAGCCGGCCGCAGTGCAGCACCGGCAGCAGCGCCTGCGCCACCGCCGGCAGCTGGCGCTCGGCGGCGAACCGCTGCAGCCGCGCGTGCTGCGCTGGATCGAGCGGCTGCGCCGTGTCGCCGCGCCCGCACACCGCCACGATCACCTGGTCCCCTGCAAGCCGCCCCGCGGCGCGCGCCCTCGCCTCCTCGGGACCGTCGCCGAGCAGGGTCGCCTGGTAGGTCAGCTTGAGCAGCGGCTGCCCCGCCTTGGGCGTACGGCTGAGGTAGCGCTGCAGCTGGTAGCGCCCCTCCAGCACCAGGCCGATCAGGCGCTGCGGCTCGCTGGCCAGCGGACGGCGCACCTTGGCTGCGACTGGCGGCGGCGACCCCGCGCCCCCGAGCGGCGGCCGGGACAGCGGCGGCGCGGAAGGCGACGGCGACCCCGGACCGCCGAGCGGCGGACGGGAAGGCGGCGGCGCGGAAGGCGGGCCGGACGCCGGGGACGGCAACAGCGGGGGGCGCGATAGGGGCGGCGCGGAAGGCGGCGGCGGGCCGGACGTCGGGGACGGCGACAACGAGGGGCGCGATAGGGGCGGCGCGGCCGGGGTGCCTGGCGGCGGTCGCGACAGCGGCGGTCGCGACAGCGGCGGCGCGGCTGGCGTCCCCCCCGGAGGCGAGCCGGCAGGCGGCGGTCGTGACGACGGTGACAGCGCCGATAGTGGGGTCGGGCGGGCCTCGGCGGTGGCCGGGACGGCGCTGCCCGGCGGCGGTCGGTTCAGCGCGCTCGCGGCCGGACCGGGGACGGCGCCACCTGTGGAGTGGGCGGCGGCCGCGGCGGCCGGGTTGACTGGCGACTTGTCGTGGTGGTCGAACAGCTCGCGCGGGGCGGCCTTCTGGATCCGCCCGCTGTCGGCGTACAGCGCCTTGGGGATCTGGGTGAGCAGCGCCGGCGGCGTCCCGGTCAGGCTGACCCCGCGCTCGGTCAGAAAGCGGCTGATCGCGGCGATGCTGGAGAAGCGGCCGCCACCCTCGGCCACCACCTGATCGAGCTCGGCCCCGAGCTCGGCGGCGCTCTGGAAGCGCTGCTCGGGCAGCTTGGCCAGGGCGCGCTGCACGATCGCCTCCAGGTGCGGCGAGGCCCACGGGCAGACCGCGCGCAGCGGCGGCACCTCGCCGCGCACCACGGCATAGAAGGTAGCCACCGTGTCCTCGCGGTAAAATAGCGGCTGTCCCGAGCACAGCTCGTACAGCACCACCCCCAGCGCGAACACGTCCGAGCGGCAGTCGAGCGGCTGCGACTGCACCTGCTCGGGCGACATATAGGCGGGCTTGCCCTGCAGCCCTTCCTCGACCTGGTTCAGGCGGGTGTCGGCGCGCGCCACGCCAAAGTCGATGACCTTGATCAGCCCCTCGGGCAGGACCATCAGGTTCGACGGCGAGACGTCGCGGTGGACCACGTTGAGCAGCCGCCCGCTCATGTCGCGCAGCTGGTGGGCGGCGTGCAGGCCGGCGCACGCCTGGCCGATGATCGCCGCCACCAGCTCGGGGGGCAGGCGCTCGCCGCGCTGGCCGAGCTGGGCAGCGAGGTTGGACACGGTGACGCCGCGCAGGTACTCCATGGCCAGGAACAGCACGCCGTCCTGCTCGCCGACGTCGTAGATCTTGACCACGTTGTGGTGGTTGATGTCGGCGGCGATGCGCGCCTCGTCGAGGAACATCGCCCCGGCGTCGATGAGGCTCCACATCTCGGGCTGGATGAGCTTGAGCGCCACCTGGCGGAACATCCCGCCCAGGCCCGTCTGGCGGGCCATGAACACCTCGGCCATGCCGCCGCCGCCCAGGCGCCCGGTCAGCACGTAGCGCCCAAAGGGCACCGACAGCCCGACGCCGATGCGGCAGCGCGGCCCGGCCCCGAGCGGTCCAATGCTGAGGTCGATCGACCCGGTCGGCGTCCCGGGGCTGACCGGCGCCGCGGCGCCCTTGCCGGGGGCGGCGACTCCGGCGGTGGGATCGAGGATCAGGCCGGTCAGGCCGGTCAGGCCGGTCGGGCCGGTCGGGCCGGTCGGGCCAGTCGGGCCGTCCAGGCGCACGCCGCCGGGCAGGACGAAGGTGCCGGCGGTGCTGCCGACATCCTGCACCACGTAGCCGGTGCCGGCGCGAGTCAGCTCGGCGTGGTGGCGCGAGACCCCCGGGTCGGGCAGGACCACGTCAGAGCCGAGGTTGCGGCCGATGCGCACCTTCTGGGCGTCAAAAAAGTACATCTGCTCGCCGCTGCGGGCGCCGCTGAGGATGCGCACCTCGACCACCGTGCCGACCCCGCGCGGCCGGCCGGCCTCGCCGACCGCGACCGGCCCCGAGCTGCCCGGCGGCTGCTCCCCCGGCTTCAGCGCCATGGTCGGTCCCCCGGTAGCCGCCCGGCCTGCAGGCTGCCGTCGCTCATGACCGCGCGCTGGCGCGCATCCGAGCAGCCGCCGCGGCGCGGCCGGGAGCGCAAATCAGGGTCGTCGCTGCGCCAAGCAGGGTCATGGCAGGCTCAGTCTAGGCGACCCGTCGCCGTCCAGGCAAGGTCCGCGTCACTTGGGGGAGGTCGTGCCTTGCAACAGCCGGCTCCGCGCTGAGCCTTGGGTGGTGAAGACCTCAAAGAGCCCGAACCCGGATCTGGTCTTGGGTGGTGAAGACCTCAAAAACCCGAATCAGGATCTGGTCCAGGGTGGTGAAGACCTCAAACAACCACAACCCGGATCTGGTCCGGGGTGGTGAAGACCTCGATTGGTTGTACCTCCGTATCAATTGGTGCTGGTCAAGACCTGCGGCGCGGCAAAAATGATCCGACCTAAATGATAGGGGCCCCGCCGCGCCCGCTGGTACGAGCCAAATGCCCACGGCCAATCGAGTTCTGGGCGGCGCGAGGGTAACCGTGATACTGTAGGGCGACTATCGGTTTTCTCTCTGCCACACGAGCGGTCCATGGCCCAAACTCCTGCGCAGTCTGCACCTGACCCAAAGACCACGGATCCGGATGAGCTGGTCCTCCAGGCGTCCAGCCAGCGCGGCCTGCCCGCCGCCGAGCTGCTCTATCAAGCGGCGCTGGCGTTTCGCGAGCGCGGGGCCACGGTCAGCGCCGTGCACAGCCTGGAGCGCGGCCTGCAGGAGCTGGCCGAGCTCATCGAGTCCCCGCCGGCGGCGCGGCTCGGGGCGGCGCTGGAGTTCGAGCTCGGCCGCGCCTGCGAGGAGGAGCTTGGCCGCTTCGAGGAGGCGCTGGTCCACTACCAGCGCGCCTTCAAGCTGCGGCCCGACCACCTGGAGCCGCTGCGCCGCGGGCGCATCATCTATCAGTCGCTGGGCGACATGGACATGGTCGCCCGCCTGTCCGAGCTGCACCTGGCCAACCTCGTCGCCGGCGAGGCCCAGACCGGCGTCGCCCTGGCGCTGGAGCTCGGGCAGCTCAAGCTCAAGCTGAGCGACCCGGCGGGGGCGGTCGAGGTGCTGCGCACCGCGCTGCGCCTGCACAACGACGCCAGCGATGACACCGAGGTGCCCGAGCCGCTGCTCGCGACGCTCGCCGAGGCCTACGTCTCGCCCGAGTACCAGCCGGGGGTGAGCGAGAAGGAGCAGGCGCGCCGCAACGCCAGCGACATCTACCTGGGTCTGGCCAAGCGCTACCTCGACGCGGCGCTGGTCAAGGTGCTCGACCGGGCGCAGCACGCCGAGGAGGAGGAGGGCGAGACGGGCGCCACCCCGGCGATCATCGAGGCGCTGGCCCCCGAGGACCGCGAGCCGCGCGAGCTCACCGAGAGCGACAAGAAGGCGGTCCACTACCTGAAAAAGGCCCTCGACGCCGACGTCCGCAACGTCACCGCGGCGGGCCTGCTTGAGACGATGTACCTGCGGGTGCCCGAGCCGCTGCGCAGCGCCGAGCTCGTCAAGCTGTACAAGAGCGGCGCCCGGGTGACGCGGCGCGGGCCGAAGCTCCTCAAGCTCTACCCGCCGCAGGGCCCGATCGACTATGCGGCGGTGATCGACGCCTGCCGGGCGGGCCTTGACGCGGTGAGCTCGGTGGACGAGTGGCGCGAGACGCGCGAGACGCTGCAGGACATGCTGCACAAGTCCGGCGACCTGCTGGGGCTGGCGGCGCTCAAGGAAGAGGAGGCGGTGGAGGCGGCGCTGGCCGAGGAGCGGGCCGAGCTCATCATGCAGGCCGCCGAGTTCTACCAGCGCGGCGGCGACCAGGAGCGCTACATCGCCTGCCTCAAGCAGGCCTTCCACGAGCTGCCGCTGCACACCGAGGCGTTCCGCAAGCTCAGCGACTACTACAAGAGCCGGCGCGACTTCATTGGCCTGGCGGTCATCCAGGAAAACCGCATGGCGGCGCAGTTCGAGACGGCGCGCCTGGACCTTTCAAGCTACGCCAAGCAGCTGGAGGAGCTCGCTGAGCTTTACGAGAAGAAGCTGCAGGACGTGGTCTCGGCGGCGGCGATCTGGCGGCGCATCGACGAGCTGCTCCAGTCGGTGCGCTCGCAGTCCGAGCGCAAGCGCCTGGGGCAGCGGCTGACCCGCATCGACATGCAGGTCTCGGAGCTGCAGCTGGAGCTGGAGCGCACGGCGATGGACGACCCGGGGCGCATCGAGCAGCTGCGCCGTCTCGCCCAGCTTTACCGCGAGCTGCACGAGCCCAAGCACGCCGCCACCGTCTACGAGGAGCTCCTGCAGCTGGCGCCCACCGACCTGCCGTCGCTCAAGATCCTCATCGAGCTGCGCGAGCAGGCCAGCGACGTGCCGGGGCAGCTGGAGCTCTTGCGCCAGCAGGTCAGCATCGCCACCGACCGCGCCGAGCGGCTGGCGCTCTTGCGGCGGATGATGGCGCTGTGCGATCAGCTGATGCTGCAGCGCGACGACCGCTGGGACGCCCAGGCCGGGATCGAGATGACGATCTGGGTGTGCAAGAGCCTGCTCGCCGAGCTGCCGTCGGACCGCGACGCGCTGCGCCGGCTCTCCGACGCCCTGCAGCTGCTCGGCAACAAGACCGAGCTGCTCGACGTGCTGGAGTCCTACCTGAAGGTCGCCCCGACCCCGCGCGAGAAGCTGGCGCTGCACCGCCGCATCGCCAAGAGCGCCGAGGATCACGACGACCTGGCGCGCGCCGTCAGCCACCTGGAGCGGGCGGTGCGCATCTGCCCGCCCGGCCCCGAGTCCGAGGAGGTGCTGAGCGAGCTGGCGCGCACCTACGGCCGCCAGGGCCGCACCGAGCTGGCGGTGCAGACCCTGGAGCTGTGCCTGCGGCAGAACCCGCGCGCCTCGGTCGAGCTCTACCGCATCCTCGGCCGCCTGACGGTGGGCGCCGAGGAGCCGGTGCTGCTCGACAAGAGCGTGCGCGCCTTCCGCGAAGTGCTGATGCGCATCCCCGACGATCTGGAGGCGATGGCAGCGCTGCAGAAGCTGCACCGGACGCGCCAGGAGTGGGCAGAGCTGGAGATCGTGCTGCGGCGCCTGCTGCGGGCGCCCGAGCCACCGCTGCCGCCGCGCGAGCGGCTGTCGATCGCGCTGGAGCTGGCCGAGGTGCTGGGCCAGCACTTAAATGAGCCGCGGCAGGCGGCGACGCTGCTGGAGCAGGTGCAGGCCGAGAGCCCGGTGGTCGATCTGCGAGTGCACCGTCACCTGCGGGGCCTCTACGAGGAGATGGGCGACTACCCGCGCGCCGCCCGCTACGCCGAGCGCGAGCTGCTGCTGACCGAGGAGCCGGTGGCGCGGCTGGAGCGCGCCCTGGAGATCGCCCAGATGTGGCGCAGCCGTGCCAAGGACCCCGGCCGAGCGCTGCTCAGCTACGAGCGCGTCGAGCGCATCGCCCCCGAGCTGCCCCCCGGCACGCCCGAGGGCGACGCAGTGCGCCGGCTGGTCGTGCACGCCCTGGAAGCGATGAGCCAGATGTTCGCCCAGAACGACGACTGGCAGCAGGTGGTGATGATCGGCCAGCGGCGGCTCAACGTCGCGGTCGAGCAGGGCGAGGCGATGCAGGCGGCGGCGATCCTGGTCGAGCTGGCCCAGGTCTACGAGGAGCGGCTGGACCAGGCCCCCGAGGGCTTCACCCTGCGCCTGCAGGCCTTCGAGCTGGCGCCGCACCTGGTCTCGATCGAGCAGCTGTCCGAGGTCGCCGAGCGGTACAGCCAGTGGCGGCCGCTGTGCGAGCTGCATGTGGCGCGGGTGCGCGAGGCGCAGCAGCAGGGGGCTGAGCTGCCCATCGACTCGGTGCTGGCCGCCTCGGCGATCTACGAGCAGCGGCTGGGCGACCCGGAGGCGGCGTTCAAGCTGCTGCGGCGGGCGATGCCGCTCAGCGTCACCGGCGCCATCGCTGCCACCACCCCCGGCCAGGGGGCCGAGCGAATCCTGGGCGAGATGAACCGCCTGGTGCGGGCGCTCGGCAAGTCGGCGCGGCGCGGCGAGGACTCGGCCGAGCGCGAGCTCGATGCGGTGACGGTGGTGCGCGACCTCATCTCGGTCTACCGGGGCCTGGTCGACGAGCTGTGCCGCCAGAAGGACGCCGGCTCGGAGGACACCGCGGTGCGCCTGCACCGGCTGCTCGGCGAGAGCGCCCGCCTGCGCGAGGACCTGCTGGGCGACCTGACCGGCGCCCTCAGCGAGCGCATGCACGCCTTCACCGTCGGCGGCGAGCGCGATCACAGCCGCGACCCGCAGATCGACGCGGTGCTGCGCACGACCCTGAACGAGATCCACCGCCTCGCGATCGCCGCCGGCCAGATCAAGGAAGCGGCGACCATCGACACCCGGCGCCTGGATCGCGCCGAGGACGAGCTGCGCCGGCAGCAGGTGGCGTGCGAGGGTGCGGCGTGGCTGGACGACCACGGCGGCGACCCGCAGCGGGCGCTGCGCGCCTGCCTCAAGGCGCTGCCGCTGTGCGCCGAGGGCAGCGACGCCCAGGCCGAGATGCGCGGCCGCCTGTTCCGCATCGGCCAGCGGCTGGGCCTTCTGGCCTGGGACGAGATCGCCCGCGCCGAGCGCGCCCTGTGCAGCGGCAACCCGCGCGGTCTGCGCCAGCGGCTGCTCTACCTGGCGTCGCTGTGGCAGCTGGGCGCCGGCGATTATGTGCGCGCCATCGACGCCGCCGGCCAGGCCTACCGGCTGACCTACTTCCCCGGCGGGCTGCCGAGCGGCAAGGGCGGACCGCCGCTCAGCGAGCTGGTGGTGCACGAAGTTGACGACGCCCTGGCCGAGGAGCAGCGGACCATCCGCGCCGCCCTGGAGCGCCTGGCGCAGTCGGCCCCGACCGATGGCGAGGGGGCGGCCAAGCTGGTCGCCCTGCTCGACAACCTGGCGACTCAGCTCAACGAGGCGGGGGCGGCGCCGCTGGCGGCGCAGGTGACCCTGGATGCCGGTCAGCTCGACGAGCGGCGCGGGCGCCTGGGGCAGGCCGAGCGGCGCTACCAGGAAGCTCTCAAGCAGCCGGCGACCACCGAAAAGGCCTTGCAGTGCCTGGAGCGGGTCTACCGGCAGCAGCGGCGGCTCTCGGATCTGGCGGCGCTCCTAGAGAAGCGGCGGCCGCTGGTGCCCGAGTCGCAGCAGCGGCAGGTGCTGCTCGATCTGGCCGAGGTCTACCGCGAGATCAACAAGCTCGGGGCGGCGCTGACGGCGCTCGGGCAGGCGGTGGCGATCGACGACAGCGACGCTGCGCCCTACCTTTTGATGGCGCGCATCTACGAGGCGCAGCGCACCCACCTGCGCGCCGTCGAGTGCTACAAGCAGGCGGCGCAGCGCAGCCAGTCGCCGATCGAGGCGGCGCAGGCGCTGCAGCAGGCGGCAGAGCTGCTCCTGCACAAGCTGGAGGAGCCGGGCGAGGCGCTCGACTGCCTGGTGGCGGCCACCCGGCGCATCCTGGCGGTGCAGGCGGCGGCGGTGGTCGCCGGCGAGTCACTGGACGCCCAGCCGGAGCTGGTGGCGGCGCGCGACAAGGCGTGGGCCGGGGTCGAGCAGCTGCTGGCCCAGGAGCACCGCCTGAGCGAGCTGGAGCCGCTGCTGCTGGAGCGGCTGACGGCGACGCCGCTCGACGCGGTGGACGAGCGGGCGCAGCTGCTCGGGCGGCGGCTGCAGATGCAGCAGCAGCGGCGCCGGCTGCGCAGCGACGCGACGCCGCAGCCCGGGGTCGACCCGGCGCAGACCTCGCGCGAGCTGTCGGCCGAGGTCCTGGAGACCCTGAACTCGCTGCTCAGCCTGCGGCCCAAGGACGACGAGCTGCAGGCGCAGCAGGAGGAGCTGCTGAGCGAGCTCGGCGAGCACCAGGCGGCGCGCGACGTCGCCCTGCAGCGCGCCGAGGCCGCCGCCGGCAGCGCCGAGCCGGCGGTGCAGGCGCAGCGCTGGCTGGCGCTGTTCCGCCGCGAGCTGGAGCTTCACAACCTGACCGGCGCCGAGCAGGCGCTAGAGCGCGCCCTGCAGCTGCAGCCCGACTCCACCGCGACCCTGCACAGCCTGGTCGAGCTGCACCAGCGCACCGGCAACCACGCCGGTCAGGCGGCCGCCCTGGCGCGGCTGGCCAGCCATGAGCCCGAGCTGGAGGAGGCGGTCGCCGCCCTGCGCCAGGCGGCGCAGCTCACCCAGGACGCGCTCGGCGACGTCGAGGGGGCGCGGCGGCTATTGCTGGTCGCGCTGTCGCGCGCCGAGACCGCGGCGGCGGCGGCCACCGACAGCCCGCAGCACCACGCGGCGGCGCAGCAGGCGCTGTGCACCGTGCTCCTGCCGCTGTTCGACCTGGCGCATAAAGAGGGCGACAACGTCGGGGCGATGTCCTACGGCCGGCGCGCCATCGAGACCGAGGCGGTGCCGGCGGGGCGGGCGGCCGAGCTGCACAACTTCCTGGGCCAGGCGGCGCTCGCCACCGGCTCGACGTTTGACGCCATCCATCACTTCGAGTCGGCGCTGCGGGCCGAGCCGGGGCAGCTGGAGCCGACGCGGGCGCTGGTCGAGCTCTTGTATCCGGCGGGCGAGTTCGCGCGCATCGACACCCTGGTGGCGCAGGTGCTGAGCGCCGCCGATGGCGGCGAGATCACCCTGCAGGGCGGCGAGCGGGCGACGCTGCTGCGGCGGCAGGCCGAGGCGCGCGAGGCGCTAGGGCTTATGGCCGAGGCCTACGCCGCGCTGTGGGCGGCCGAGCAGCTCTCGCCGGGCGATCTGGCGCAGCAGCTGTGGCTGGGCGACAGCGCCTTCGCGCTCGGCGAGCATGAGGTGGCGGCGCGAGCGCTCGGCGGGCTGAGCGTCTATGCCGCCGATCCGACGGCGCTGCCAGCGCCGCTTACCACCGAGCTCCTGGCCGACGCGCTCGATCGGGCGGCGCAGTCGCACCTGGCGCTGCAGGATGCCGGGCAGGCGCGCCAGCTGTGGCAGATTGCCCTGGGCATCGCCCCCGAGCACGCGGCGGCGGCGGCCCACTACCTCGACCTCCTGCTGGCGAGCAGCGATGCCGAAGACGCCGCGGTGGCGATGGGGCTCTTGAGCGGGCGCGCCGAGCGGGCGCTGCAGGCCGGCGACCTGCAGACCGGGCTCGGCGAGTACCAGCGGGCCGCCGAGCTGGCGGGCCGGCTGGGCGACACCGCCAAGGCGCACGAGCTGCTGGTCGCCTCGCTGGCCCACATCCCCAGCCCGACGCCGGAAGAGCTGCTGACGGTGCGGCGCAGCCTGGAGTCGCGGCTTTCCGACAGCGCCGAGCGCCTGGGCGATCTGCCGGCCGCCATCACCTACGCGCAGGGCCTCGCCGCGACGGCGGCCACCGCGGAGGAGCAGGCGCGCTGGCTGCACCGCGCCGCCGGCTGGGCCCTGTCGGCGCAGCGGCCCGAGGACGGCAAGGCCCTGCTGCGGCAGGCGCTGCAGGCGACTCCGGCCGCGGTGGCGCTCATCGAGGAGCTGGCGGTGCTGCTCGATGGCAGCGAGATGGCCCAGACGCTGCCGGCGGTGCTGAGCGCGGCGACCCCGGCCGACGCCGCGACAGCGCGGCGGCTGATGGCGCTGTGGCAGCAGGCGGCGCAGGCGCAGCTCGGTCAGGGCCAGGGCGGGGCGGCCGCCGGCTCGTATGATCGTGCCATCGCGCTCTCGCTGACCGCCGAGCCTGCGGCCGAGCCCCGGCTGCGGCGGGCGGCGCTGGAGGTGCTGCCCGACACCGAGGCGGAGCGGGCGCGCGCCCACCTTCTGGTGCTGCTGCGCCACGATCCCTTCGACAAAGAGCAGCTCGGGCGGCTGCGGCTCCTAGAGGAGCGGGCCGAGCACCGCGGCGCGGCGGCGCGGCTGCAGCAGCTGCTGGCGCTGCTAGAGCCCACGGGCGTCGCCCCGGCGGCGCTGCCGCTGGTGCCGCCGGGCATTCGCCTGGACGAGAGCGATCACGCCCGCTGGGCCGATCCCCCGGCGCGGGTCTTCGCCGAGGTGATGACGGCGCTGTGGGACGGCGTCTACGGCCTCAAGGCGCCGACGCTCGACAGCTTCGGCGTCGCCAGCACCGACCGCCTGCAGCCGTCCGAGTCCTCGGCCGACGAGCTGGCGCGGACCTTCGCGGCGGCGTGTCGGGTGCTCGGCAATCAGCGCGCCGGGCTGTTCCGCGCCGCCGGGCAGCAGCATGTCCTGCCTAAGGTGTTCGCCCGCATGCCGACGGCGCTGGTGGTGTCACCAGCGCTGAGCAAGCGGCCCATCGGCGAGCTGCAGTTCATCCTCGCCCGCGGCGTCGAAGGGCTGCGCCCCGAGTACATCCTGGCGACGTCGATGCCACCGGCCGAGCTCGCCAAACTGCTGGGGCTGGCGGTGCGCGCCTTCCACCCGCGCCACGCCGCCAAGCCGGCGGACGATGTGGCGGCCTGGAAGCGCGACCTGGCCTATCGCGCCGTGAAGCGCCTCACCGAGCTCCTGCGCGACCACCCGGACGTCATGTTCTCGACCGTCGCCTGGCGGCGGTCGGTGCGGCGGACGCTGCAGCGGGCGGCGCTGCTGTTCTCGGGCGACTTGATCTCGGCGGTGAGCGTCATCCGCGGCGTCGATCTGGCGGCCAGCCACGAGCCGCGCCTCGACGGCTACTACCTGCGCCTGGACCACCACGGCGCCGAGGCCGCCGCCGAGGCCGAGGCCGACGTCCGCGACCTGTGCACCTTCTTCATCGATCCTCAGAACGCGGCGCTGCTGGACCGCCTGCACCCGCGCTAGCCCCGCCGGCGCGGCGCCGTCGACCGAGCAGCAGCGCCATGACCAGGCTTGTGCCCAGGGCCCACAGCACCGCCCCCCAGATCAGGTTGACGTTGTAGCCGAGCGACCGCCCGTACATGGCGTCGCCGCCGGTGGCGAGCCCGTAGATCGCCAGCAGCGCCCCCAGCAGCATGAACATAAGGCCTAGTGGCCAGCGCAGATCGAGTCCCATCGGGCGCTCCTTGGCGAGATGGCAGGCGTTACCAGAACAGGATGTTGAGCAGCAGGGTCAGGCCGAGGACGACGGCGGCCAGGACCCCAGGGTGCTGATAAAAGCGCAGGCCCTGCGCCGACGGCTTCTCGGTCAGCGAGTAGACCAGGCCGCGCAGCTCCTCCTGGGCCCGCCCCTTGGTGAAGACCGAGACGACGACCGTGATCACAAAGCAGCAGGTCCAGGCGAAGATCGCGGTCCAGAAGTTCTGCGCCATCTCGCTTGGGTAGTGGTGCAGGACGTGACCGAAGAAGCCGCCCTTGAGCCCCGGGCTGGCCCCGGCCGGCAGGGTCAGCCCGTGGTGCGCTGCGGCGGCCAGCGAGCCGCCGAGCAGGCCAAAGAAGGCCCCGTGGCCGGTCGCCCAGCGGGTGAACATGCCGAGCAGGAAGGTCGCAAACAGCGGCGCGTTCACAAACGCAAACACCAGCTGCAGCAGATCCATGATGTTGTTGAACTGCTTGGCGATGTAGGCGGCCAGGACCGATATTCCGATGCCGGCGACCGTCGACATCCGCCCCATCCACAGGTAGTGCTGATCGGAGGCGTGCTTGTTGATGTAGCTCTGGTAGATATCGTAGGTCCAGACGGTGTTGAACGCGGTCGTGTTGCCGGCCATCCCCGACATGAACGAGGCGATGAGGGCGCACAGCCCAAGGCCCAGGAGCCCCGCCGGGAAGTAGCGCTGCAGGAGCAGCGGCGTCGCCAGGTCGTAGTCGAGCTCGAGGCGGCCGTCGGCGCCGACGAGCGGCTGGCCGGTGCGCTCATCGTGCTTGGCCGGGATGAGGCCGGCCCTGGCGGTCCCCGCCGGCGCGGTGGCGGTCGGCGCGCTGAGGGCGGCGCTCGTCCGGTCGGCCCCGGCGCCGGTCGCCGGGTCGGTGAGCGTGAGGGCGAGCAGGCCGGGCAGGATGACCAGGAACGGGAACAGCATCTTGGGCACCGCGGCGATGAGCGGGGTGCGCCGCGCCGCGGTCATCGACTCGGCGGCCATCGCCCGCTGCACGACGAGGAAGTCGGTGCACCAGTAGCCGAACGACAGGACGAAGCCAAGGCCCATGACGAGCCCAAACCACTCGATGCCCATCGGGTTCTGGGTAGGGTCGCCGACGTAGCGCCAGGCGCTGGTCAGCGACGCCGCCGGCGCCCCGCGCGCCAGCGCCTCGGTGGCCAGCCGCGCCTTGAGCCCCGACCAGCCGCCGACATCGACGAGCCCCAGGGTCACAAGCGGCAGAAAGCCGAGCACGATGAGGAAGAACTGCAGCACCTCGTTGTAGATCGCCGAGGTCAGCCCGCCAAGGAACGTGTAGGCCAGCACGATCGTCGCCGACAGCAGCACCGACATGCTGAAGTCCCAGTGCAGAAGCAGCTGCAGCAGCTTGCCCATCGCGTACATCGACACGCCCGAGGAGAACACCGTCATCACCGCGAACGACACGGCGTTCCAGGCGCGGGTCTTTTCGTCAAAGCGCAGCTTCAGGTACTCGGGCACCGAGCGGGCGCGCGAGCCATAGTAAAACGGCATCATGAAAAGCCCGACGAACACCATCGCCGGGATCGCCCCCAGCCAGTAGAAGTGGGCGGTGGCGATGCCATACTTGGCGCCGCTGGCTCCCATGCCGATGACCTCTTGCGCCCCGAGGTTGGCCGACAGGAAGGCAAGGCCGGTGATCCACGCCGGGATGGCCCGCCCGGACAGGAAGAAGTCGCTGCTCGTCTTCATCTTGCGCTTGAGGAGCACGCCGATGCCCAGCACGAAGGCGAAGTAGACGGCGATGACGGCATAGTCGATGGCAAGAAGGCGCATGGGTTCTGCGGCGAACCTAGCACAGCGCGGGGACCCCAAGTGCCCAGTTGGAGATCGCCCAAGCGCCGCTTTTTGGGGGGCCAAAGCGGCCGCAGCCAGCTCAGGGTCTCGACTGGACTGACGATTTTTCTATCCCGAACCCGGCTTCCTGGTGTACTGCCTAGAAGGCACCATTAAGTTACTCAGGCACGGCTGCGGATACGGCACTGGAAGCGAACGGAAACGGCCTCTTGGCCTTTGGCCTTTAGAAAGAAGTCTCGCCAGCGTCTCAGCGTCAGCCCACAACTCCCGCACCTGACTCGCTTAATAGACGGAAAACCGCGGGCACGAGGCCCGGCACAGGAGAAGCACATGGGCAAGAAGCTGTATGTTGGTAATCTTGCGTATACGACAAGCAGCGCGGACTTGGAGCAGATGTTCGCCCCCTACGGCCACGTCGAGAGCGCTCAAGTCATCGAGGACCGTGACACTGGCCGCAGCAAGGGCTTCGGCTTCGTCGAGATGGGCAGCGACGCCGAGGCCCAGGCCGCCATCAAGGCGATGCACGGCCAGGTCTCCAACAACCGCACCCTGACTGTGAACGAGGCGCGTCCCCGTGAGGATCGCGGCGGCGGCGGCGGCGGCGGCGGGTTTGGCCGTGGTGGTGGCGGCGGCGGCCGTGGTGGTGGCGGCGGCGGCCGGGGCGGCGGTGGCGGTGGCGGCGGCGGGCGCTGGTAATCAGCCCGGGACGGGCAGGGCCTCCTAGGCGGAGGAGCTGCCCAGACATAGACATTCATCCAGCGGGACCTACGCCTCGGCGTAGGTCCCGTTTTTTTTTGCGCGGTGCGGCGGCTGCGGATCGAGGCAGGCGCGGGTAGCGCGTGGCTGCGGGCCGGCTTCTGTGGTATGCCTCGCCCGCGAGGAGCGAGACATGGCGAAAGAGCAGGCAAGCAGGCTCAAAGACACCCGGGTGCGCTCGGTGCGGCGGCTCACCGCTGGTTTCCTGCACCACGGCGCGCCGGTGTGGTCTCCAGACGGTCATATGCTGTGCTTCACCCTGGGGCAGGGACCCGACTCGCACTGGCTGCTCACCGACCGCAAGGGGCGGGCGACGCGAGTGCTGCCGGGGCCGGTGGTCGGCGGGGCCTCGGTCGCTCCCGATCACCGCGTGGCGTACGGCCGGCAGGTCGGCGCCACCGCCGAGATCTGGCTGCTGCCGGCGATCGACGCGCAGCCGCAGCCGCTGCTCGGTGGGGACGGGCGGCTGTATCGCGACCCGGCGTTCTCACCCGACGGGCGCTGGCTGTGCTACGCCGCGGATGACGGGCCGAGCGAATCGCCGCTGCGGCTGTGGCTCATGGAGCTGTCGCGCGGCGAGCACTCGCTACTGGTGGCCGAGCCGCCGGCGATTGCGGGCGGCGGCGAGGGTCCGGTGCGCGCCGGTCACCCGGCGTGGTCGGCGGACTCCGAGTACATCTTCTTCGAGCTGGCGCAGGGTGAGAAGACCGCGGTCGCCGTGGTCGAGGTCGCCTCGCGCCGGGTTCAGCCCTTGACCCAGCCCGGCTTCAGCAGCCCGGCGCCGGTGGCTCCGGGCCTCCTGTGCGTCGAGCGCAGCGAGCCCGATGGGCGCTGTGACATCTGCCTGCTGCAGTACCGGGCGCCGCGGCCGTCCGCCGCGGATGCTGCGGCGACCGAGGCACAGGTGGCGCTCCGCTTCAAGGTGCGTACCGTGCCGCTCTCGGGAGTGAGCGCCGGGGCACGCGAGCCGGCGGCGGCGGTGGGGCGCAAAGGCGTCGTCCACCTGGCCTGGGTCGCGCCCGGTCGCACTCGCGGCGGGGAGCCGCAGCGCTACGACGTTCACTCCGGACGGCTGGCGCGGCTGCTGCCGGCGCGCTCGCTGCGGGGGGGCCAGACCGAAGCCGGGCAAGCGGAGGCCGAGGCCGCGCTCGGGAGTGCCGCG
Source organism: Polyangia bacterium (assembly GCA_044222245.1). Lineage (GTDB taxonomy): Bacteria > Myxococcota_A > Polyangia > Palsa-1104 > JAEUJZ01 > CALFML01. The sequence goes on from JBGANQ010000036.1 coordinate 54,903, forward strand.
ACGGCCGCTGCGCCGGGCACCGCGCCGGGACTCCCGGCCCAGGAGCCGCGCGGGACCCGCCCCAAGACCAAGAAGGCAAGGCCCGGCAGCGCTGCGGCGCGCGGTCTGGTCGGCTGGGCCGGCCCCGCCGCGGCCGCCGGGCGAAGCCTCGGCCACCACGATGAAGCCCCCGCCGACGCGGAGCGCGGCGTATGAGAATCGCGGCGATCGACGTCGGGACCAACTCGTTTCACCTGCTCATCGGTCAGGTCAACGCCGACGGCCAGGTGGTGCCGATCCACCGCGCCAAGGACATGGTGCGCCTGGGCGACTCGACGTTCCACGGCGGGGTCATCTCGCCCGAGGCCTTCGAGCGCTCGCTGGAGGCGCTGCGCGGCTTCAAGCGCCTGGCCGAGCGCCACCACTGCGACGCCATCATCGCCGCCGCCACCAGCGCCACCCGCGAGGCCGACAACGGCGGCGACTTCGTGCGCGCGGTGCGCGATGAGATCGGCATCGACGTCCGCGTCATCGGCGGCGACGAGGAGGCGCGGCTCATTTATCTCGGGGCGCGCTCGGTGCTTCCGCTGGCGGGGCGGCGGACGCTTTTGTGCGACATCGGCGGCGGCTCGGTCGAGCTCATGGTGTGCGACGGCCGCGAGCTGTACATCCAGCGCAGCCTGAAGCTCGGCGTGCTGCGCCTGCTCGCTCACCTCAAGGGCGACCCGCCGTCCCCGGAAGAGTGCCTGCAGCTGTCCGAGCGCTGCCACCGCGAGCTGGAGAAGGTGGCCGGCCCGATGCTGCGCATCGGCTTTGACTTCGTCTCCATGAGCTCGGGCACCGCGCGCGCCCTCAGCGAGCTATGTCCTCAGGCGCCGTCCAGCCCGCGCCTGCCCGAGACTGGCGGCAAGGACAAGAGCGACAAGAGCCGGGTCGTCCGCTTCACCGACATCTACGCCCTGGAGCAGCGCCTGTGCAGCCTGGGCAGCCCCGAGCGCGCCAAGCTGCCCGGCCTGGACGCGCGGCGCGTCGACAGCATCGTCGCCGGCGCCATCCTGACCCGCTCGCTGCTCGAGGTCTTCCACGCCGACGAGTACGTCCTGTGCGAGGCGGCGCTGCGCGAGGGCCTCATCTACGACTACGCCGCCAAGAACCGGCCGGGGATCCAGCTCGTCGACGAGTTTCCCGACCTGCGGCGGCGCTCGGTGGTCAGCCTGATGCGGCGGACCCAGGTGCGCACCGCCCACGCCGAGCAGGTGGCGCGCCTGGCGCTCGATCTGTTCCGCGGCCTGCGCACCCTGCACGGTCTGCCCAACTCCGACGGCGAGCTCCTGGAGTTCGCGGCGCTCCTGCACGACGTCGGCTTCTACATCGCCGCCGCCAAGCACCACAAGCACGGCCAGTACCTCATCGAGAACGTCGGCATGAGCGGCTTTACCGCCGACGAGATCGCGGTGCTGGCGCAGGCGGTGCGCTACCACCGCAAGGCCACCCCCAAGGAGGGGCACCTGCCGTTCATGCAGCTCAGCGAGCCGCAGCGGCGCAAGGTGCGGGTGATGGCGGCGCTGTTGCGGGTGGCCGATGGGCTGGATCGCACCAACCGCCAGCTCGTGCGCGGGGTGCGCTGCCGGGTGCTCGCCAAGGAGATCGAGCTCGTCCTGGCGGTCCGGCACAGCCACGACGCCGGCGAAGAGCTGGAGCTGGAGCTGTGGTCGGCCCGCCGCAAGGCCGACCTGCTAGGCGAAGTATTTCGCCGCAAGGTCCGCTTTGTGGTAGAGGATGCGCCCGCCGTCGAACCCGCAGCCGAGCCCCGCGGGGGCGGAGAAAAGGAGCCGCTTTGAGCCAGCAGACCGCCGCAACTCCCAAGGCCGCGCCGCGCGCGCCGGACACCATCGCTTGCCACGATCCAGCAACCCTGGAGTCCCTGGGCGAGGCCCCCGCTCTAGGCCGCGCCGAGGTCGGCGAGCGTGTGCAGCGCGCCCGCAAGGCGCAGGCGGCCTGGGGGCAGACCTCGTTCGCCGAGCGGCGGCGGGTGCTGCGGCTCCTGCTCGACTACATCATCGAGCACCAGGCGGCGATCTGCAGGCTGTGCTCGCGCGACTCGGGCAAGACGCTGGCCGACGCCGCTATGGGCGAGATCTTCCCCGTCTGCGAGAAGCTCCGCTACCTCATCGACCGCGGCGAAGACGACCTACGGCCCGAGGAGCGCCCGTCCGGCCTGCTCATGCACAAGGCGGCGCGGGTGGTCTACCAGCCGCTCGGGGTGGTCGGGGTCATCTGCCCGTGGAACTTCCCCTTTCACAACATCTTCTGTCCGACCGTACCGGCGCTGTTTGCCGGCAACGCGGTGATCGCCAAGGTATCGGAGTGGACCGCCTGGTCGGCCGCCGAGTTTCAGGCGATGTTCGACGCGGTGCTGGACCGCGCCGGCTACCCGCGGGATCTGGTGCAGATCATCACCGGTGATGGCGAGACCGGCAGCGCGCTGGTCACCTCCGGGGTGGAGAAGATCTTCTTTACCGGCTCGCCCGAGAACGGGCGGCGGGTGATGGCGGCGGCCTCCGAGACGCTGACGCCGGTGGTGCTGGAGCTTGGCGGCAAGGACCCGATGATCATCTGCGACGACGCCGACCTGGCGCAGGCGGTGGGGGCGGCGATGCTCGGGGTGTTCACCGCCTGCGGCCAGATGTGCGTGGCGGCCGAGCGGCTGTACGTCTTTAGCGGCATCTACGACCAGTTCGTCTCCGCCGTGGTCGAGCGCGCCCGCGCCCTGCGCCAGGGCCCCCCGGCGGCGGATCGCGGCGGCGACTTCGATGTCGGGGCGCTGACCATGCCGCGCCAGCTGGCCATCATCCAGCGCCAGGTCGACGATGCGGTGAGCAAGGGCGCGCGCCTCTTGTGCGGCGGTCGGCGCAACCCGCACTACCCCGGCCAGTTCTACGAGCCGACGGTGCTGGTCGACTGCGACCACAGCATGGCGGTGGTGCGCGAGGAGACCTTCGGCCCCGTCATGACCATCCTGCGCGTGGACTCGGAGGCCGAGGCGATACGGCTCGCCAATGACACCGTCTACGGTCTTGGCTCCAGCGTGTTCACCAAGGACCGCCGGCGCGCCGAGCGCATCGCCGCCGGCATCTCGGCCGGCATGACGGTGGTAAACGACTACGGGATCGCCTACATGATGCAGTCGGCGCCCTTTGGCGGCGTGCGCACGAGCGGCTTTGGCCGCATCAACGGCCGCGAGGGGCTGCGCGCCTGCTGCAACACCAAGACCGTGGTCACTGACAAGCTGCCGCTGCACCTGCCGCTGTCGCTGTATCCGATTCGCCAGGCGACCTTCCCGCTGCTGGAGAGCGCGGTCGGGCTCATCTATGGGCACGGTCTGCAGCAGCGGGGCAAGGCCGCGCTCGGCGTCGCCCGCAACCTGGTGCAGCTCGTCCGCCAGGCCCGAAAGGGCTGAGCCGCCCCAAGGTCGCAGCGGTCCCGGCGGCTGGGCCTGCAGCGGTCGCGACTGCGCCGCCGCGCGGCCTACTTCGACGACTGGAAGATGAACGGGTAGGCGAACTGGACTTCGTTGCTGCCGCTCTGCGGCGGCGGGAAGCGCCAGCTGGAGGCTCGCTCGACGATGCACTTGCTGAAGTCGTCGTCGTGCATGGTGTCGACCTCGATCTCGACGTTGCTGACCTTGCCGAGCTTGCTGATGCTGAAGCGCAGCGTGATCTTGCCGGCAAGGCCCGCGTTGCGCTTGAGCGCCGCCTCATAGCAGGCGACCAGGGCGCCGCGGTACTGGCGAATCTTGGCCGCCACCGCGGCTGGATCGAGGTCGACCGGATCGAGATCCTGGGGGGCCGACTCCTGGACGATGGCGTGGACCTTCTTCTCGGTCTTCTCGCCGGTGCCGATGCCCTCGGTGGGGCCGCTGGCGACCAGCGTGCCGATGGTCTTGCTCTGGCCGGTGCCGTCGCCGCCGCGGGCGCTGCCAAGTCCCGCCTGGCCGGTCACGGGCCCGACGCCGCCCATCTCGCGGAACACCTTGTCGGGGTCGCCCTCGGTGCCGCCGTTGTGCAGGGCGTCGGCCAGGGCGCCATCGGGTCCCTTGGCGGTGAGCATCTTGAGCACGCCCATCTGCGCCACCGCCCGCTCCATGCGCGCCTTCTGCTCTGCCGCGGCGCGCGCCGCCGCCTCTGGATCTTCGGCCTTCTTGGGCGCGGTGTGCTCGCTGCTGGCGGTGGTGGGCTTTTTCTGCTCGTCGGGCTTGGGCTCGACCTTCTTGGCTTCGACCTTCTTGGCCTCGACGGGCTTTGGCGGCTCGGCCTTCTTGGGGACGAGCATCTTGACGAAGCGATCGGGCAGCTCCTCGATGTCGGGCTGGCGCGGCCGCTCCATCGCCCGCAGGTAGACCACGAACGCGAAGTGGACGACGAACGAGCCGGCGGCGATCTGCAGGAGCCGGCGATCAAAGCTGTGGATGAGCGACTGGCGCAGCGACAGCGGCAGCTGCGGCCGCGGCGGCAGCGACGGCGGCGTGATGAACTGGAACAGCACCTTGAGGTCGCCCAGGCGCACCTCGCCGCGGGCGTCCGCGTCCAGGGCCACCCGGTAGACGCCGCCGCGCTGCTCGGCGCCGTCATCGATGAGGCTGCTCAGCGCCACCGACTCGTCGCCCTGGATGAGCTGGCCGCTCATCTTCTCGGTGAAGCACAGCTCGTAGCCGCCAGACTTGCGGACAAACAAGGCGAAGCGGCTCGGCAGCCCGCGCACCGGCGGGATGATGATGGTGTTGCCCTCGGCGGGGCCGATGTGCACGTCCTGCGGCCGCCGCAAAAGGCGCTCTTCCAGCGGTCGTCCGGCGAGGAACAGGCCGATGCGCAGGGCCTTCGGGCTGCTGCCGGAGTGCTCGCTACGGCTCTTGTGCGGTTCGGGAGTCCTGGCCATCGGGTGCAATCCTAAAACGGCTTCTCGCGGGCAGCGGCAATGATTCGCGGCAGGAAGCTCTCGGACAGAGCCTCGTAGTCGTAGTCTACCGTCGCGCGCTGCAGCACCAGAAAGGCATTGGGGCGCTGCATCTGGCCCTCGACCAGCAGTCCTTCGGTGATGCGAAAGAGCTTGGCGCCGCTGGAGGTGCGCTCGACCTTGATGCTGGCGCCGTCGGGCAGCGCGGTCTTGCCGCCCGCCGCCGGCTTGCCCACCGCCGGCTTGCCGGGCCCCGCCGGTGCGGCTGCCGGTGCGGCGGGCTGGTCAGCGGGTGCGGCGGGCGCTGCGACGGCCGGACGACCTGCCGCCGCGGCCGGCGCGGCTGCCTCGGGCGCGGCGCTCGACGCGGCTGCCGGGCGGGCCGGCTCTACCGGCTGGGCCATGACCGGGGCGGCGAGGAGCCCCAGCAGGCCCGCGCCCAGCGCGGCCGCGATCGTGACCTGAGTGTCCCGCTTTCTCATCGTCCGGCCTCCAGTGTCATCTGGTTTGCCACCGCTGCCAAACTACTCTGGCTGCCCAGCGCGGCCGGCGGCGGGGCCAGCTCTCCGGTGGTCTTCTGCTTGCGCTGCTGCTTGCGCTGCTCGCGCTCGATGGCCGCCTTGGCTTCCTTGATGTAGGCCTCGGCGGCGTCATCGCGTCCGCCGCGCGTCCCAGCCAGGTCCTGGTAGCGCATGAGGTACTGGATCGCGGCGCTGCGCTGGCCTACCGCGTCCAGGCCCGCTAGCTGCGGCGCGTCCAGGTGCAGCACCCCGAGGTTGAAGTAGGCGTCGGCGTAGCTCGGATCGCGCCCGAGGACCCGCTGGTACTCGGCCAGCGCCTCGTCAAAGCGCCGCACCCCGCGCAGCGCCGAGCCGAGGTTGAGCTGAGCGCCGACCAGGCCCGGCCCCGGAAACAGCTGGACCGCCCGCTGCGCCGCCTGCAGCGCCTGCGGATAGTTCTTGGCGTGCAGGTACTGCGCCGCCAGGTTGTGCCAGGCCAGGCCGAAGCTCGGATCGAGCTCGCTGGCTTTCTTGAACGCCGCGGTGGCGGCGATGCGGTCGTCCTTGGCCAGGGCGAGGAAGCCGAGCACGAGGTAGGCCTCGGCGTTGTCAGGCTCGATGGACTGCGCGACGCCGATGATCGCCGCCGCGAGCTCGCGCTTGCCGAGGAAGTAGTAGGCCTGGGCCAGGGTCAGCATCGCCGGCACGAAGCGGTCGTCCTTGCTGAGGGCCAGCTTGCCGAGCACGATCGCGTTCTCGTTCTGCCCGGCCAAAAGCGCCGAGCGAGCCTCACCGAGCAGCTGCGCGGTCTCGCCGCTGCCGGCCGGCCGGAACGCCAGGCTGGAGTCGGGTAAAAGCTGCTGCGCCACGTGCTCGTCCTTGATCAGGGGGAACTGCTCGGGGCGGTAGGCGTTGGCGCGGGTGCGCGCCAGCTTGGTCCAGGTGTTGGCGACGCCCAGGCGCCCGGCCTGCTCGAGCGTGACGACGTAGCGGGCGACCGCCTTGTCCTCGATGCCGGCGACGTTCTCCTCGATCTTGGTGCGGTACAGGTCGCACGCCTCGGCGCCCAGTCGCTTGACCTCGGGCGGGCAGGGGGCGGCGAGCAGCGCCTTGCCGTACAGCTCGAACACGTAGCCCATGCGGAAGTAGGCGGCCAGGGTCCAGTTGGCGCGCCGGTAGCCGAGCACCTTGTCGTACTCGACGACGGCCTCGTTCACCTTCTTGTTGAAGTCGGCGATGCTCGACTCCAGCTCGCGGCCGCTGCCGGTGATGCGCTGCTTCTCCAGGTCGGCGAGGCGCCGCTCGGCCAGCTGGAACGCTGCCTCGGCGGCAAACTCCGCCCCATCGCTGCCCGGTGGCAGCTTGGCGCCGAGCTGCGCCGTCTTGCGCAGGCTCTCGGTAGCGCCGGTGGGGTCTTTTTGCTGCGTCTGCAGCCGCGCCAGCCGGTAGTGGGCCTCGACCACCTGGGGCAGGCGGCGCTCGTCCTTGCCGTACTTGGCGACGAACTGCGACAGCTCCTGCTCGGCGCGGGCGGGGCTTCCGAGCTTCTCGGTGGCGCGCGCGGCGCGGAAGCTCGCCTGCGCCGCCTCCTCGGGGCTGGTCTTCTCATCGCGGGCGTACTTGGTCCACAGCTCCACCGCCTGGGCGTAGCTCTGGTCGTTTTCCGAAATCAGCGCCGCGTTGTACAGCGCGTCGTGCCGGTGCGGCGCGTTCTTGAACCGCGCCTCGGTGGCCAGCGCCTTGTAGGCCGCCACCGCCTTGTCGAAGGCGAAGAAGCGCTGGTGGTTGACCGCGGCGCGGAACAGCGCCTCGTCAAGGAGGTTGCTCTGCGGGTAGTCGCGCACGACCCGCTCGTACTGCTCGGTCGCCGCCCCGAAGCGCTTGAGGTTCTCGTTGGCCACCGCGGCGTTGAACACCGCCTTGTCCGAGTCCACCCCGCGGGGGTCCTGATCGACCAGCTGGACAAACAGGCTGGCCGCCGCGGCGTACTGCTTCTCCTCCAGCAGCCGCTCGGCCTTCTTGAACCGGACCTGTGCCGACAGCTTCTGGATGTTGCCCGCCTGCGACTGCGCCAGCGCGGTGCCGGCGCCGCAGCCGGCGGCCTTGATGCGGCCGGTCCACTCCTCGATGTGATCGAGGTCGTTTTCGATCGTGTAGCTGACGAGCAGCGCGTTGCCTGCGTCGACGGCGCGCTCGCTCTTGCAGTGCTGCGCGAGCAGGCTCTGGAAGCGCATGCGGGCGGCCGGGAAGCGCAGGAAGCGGAAGTCGAGCTCCGCCGCCTTGTAGGCCATCACCGCCGTCTTGTCCGAGCCCGGCAGCAGCGCCGCGTAGCGATCGTAGGCGGCCTGCAGCTTGGACACCCCCTCGGGCATGGGCAGCGGCTGCACCGGCGGCGTCACCTTGCCCACCACTGGCAGCGGCGGCTCGACGGCCTCGCCCGACCTGTACAGGGCGGCCACTGCCTCCTCGCGCGATTTCACCGCCCCGTAGGCGGCGTCTTCGGCGAACTTGCCGGCGGGGTCGGCGTCGCGGCAGCGCTCGTAGGCAGCGGCGGCTTCGGGGTACTTCTGGCCGTAGAACAGCGACTCGGCCAGGTAGTAGCTGTACTCGTAGGCGTGCTTGCCGCTCGGGTGCTGCTGGAGGTAGGTCTCATACGAGTCGGCGGCCTTCTGGTACTCCAGCGCCGCCTGCGCCAAGAGCTTCGGGTCCTTTTGCGCCACCGCCTTTTCGCGCAGCAGCTGCGCCGAGTCGTGGCGACGCAAGACGGCGTTCATCAGGCTCGCCTCGGCGAGCTCCTGCGCCTGCTCCAGGGCGCTTGGGTTATTGCGGTTCTTCTCGTACCAGGGGCTGCCGGCCAGGTAGTTCTTGGCCAGCGCCTCGCGCTCGCGCAGGGCCTGCTCGAACAGCCGCTGCCGCTCGTAGGCGGCGACGATGCGCTCCTGCAGCTTGGGGTTGTCGGCGGCGGCCGGCCAGTGGTCGAGGGTGTACTTGTACACCTCGCCGGCGCGGCCGAAGTCGGTGCGGTCAAACAGCAGGTCGCCCATGCGCGCGAACACCTCGCGCACGTGCGGCTCGGCCTCGCGACCGCGGTAGTGGGCGACGGCGCGTAGCAGCCCTGCGTCCTCGTCATCGCGGCCGTCGCCGTCCCAGTCGCGCTCGGCGAACGACAGCGCCAGGTACTGGATCGACTCGCCGCGCAGCGACGAGCCCTCTTTCTTCTCGGTGGCGTCGCCGTGCTGCTTGCGGTCGGCGAGCACCACCAGCTCGTCGAAGCGCCGCACTGCCTCGGGGAAGCGGTCGGCGCGGTAGTACGACCACGCCAGCTTATATAAGGCTTTATCGAAGTAGGGCGAGTCCTTGAACGGCAGCACCTGGCTGTAGGCGTAGATCGCCGGCTCGAGCTCGCCGCGGTCGAAGTGGTGCTCGCCGATGCGCGTCCACGCCTCGGCGAGGAAGCGCGACTCGCCCTGCAGCGGCGTGCAGCCGTTGTAGGGGTTCTGGGTGCGCGCCGTCTTGCGATCGATGACCGGGGGCGGATCGAGCGGCGCGTACTTGTTGTGGCAGACAAGGCCCAGGAACGCCTGGCGCGACTCCGCCTCCTGCCCCATCTCGCCCAGGCAGTAGCCGAGCAGGTAGTGGGCGCCGTCGCTGTTGCGGTAGCCGGGGTAGTCGCGCAGGAGCCGCCGGTACAGCTCGACGCTGCGGCTGTAGTCGGGGAGGCCGACGCCGGTCTCGCTCTCGCCCTGCAGCTTGACCGCGGCGATGAAGTCTTCGCTCGACCGCTCGAAGTACAGCTCGGCGAGGCGGAACATCGCCTCGGGGGTGTAGCGCGGGTGGTGCGGGTAGCGGCCGAGGAAGTCCTCGAACTGGGTCAGCGCCTGCGCCCGCCGCAGCTTCTCCTCGCGCTCGCCGGCCTTGATCTGCACGGCGTAGCGGTCGCCGAGCTGCTGGCGGCGCCGCGGGTAGGCCTCGCGGGCAAACTCTTCGACGGTGGCGCGGTAGCTCTTGCCGGCCTCGAGGTAGCGCTGGTAGTCGGCGGCGACCTCGTCGGGCAGGCCGGGCGGGAGCTCTACCGGGGCGCTGGCCGCGGCGTCCTTTTGCGATGGCGCTGCGGCGTCGGTCGGACCCGGCTTGTCGTCGGGCTGGGCGGGCTGGTTTGGTGAATCGGCAGCCGACTTGGTCGCGGCCTTGGCGGTCAGCTTGGCGCTGCCCAAAAGCTCGCCGCCCGGATCAAACTCCTCGTCGAGGATGCGCAGCTCCCGCTTCTGATCGCGGACGAGCTGCGCCACCTGGTCGCTGCTTCGGACCTTGCGCGCCCACGCCGCGTCGACGACTCCGGCATCGGCGCGCACCAGGATCTCGGCGAACCGCTGCGCCGCCTGGGCGCCGACGCTGCCCACCACCGCGCCGCCGAGCTGGGCGCTGTCCTGGGTCAGGGCGCGCAGCGAGTCGCGGTAGCTGCGGAGCTTGTCGCGCTCGCTGCCCACGGTGGACTGCACGTCGCCCACCTTCACGTCGAGCATGCGGTCGAGGCGGCCGCTCACCGCGCGCAGGGCGGCGTCGGCGGTGCCAAGGCGCGCGGCGGCCTGGACCAGCCCCTCGGCCTGGGCGCGCGGCCCGTCCGCCAGGCGCACCGACAGCGACTGCCACAGCGCCTGCTCCTGCGCCAAGAGCTCGGTGTGGGCTCGTCGCTGGGCGCTGGTGGCGTCCAGGACGTCCGACTCGCCGCCGGCCACCGCGCTCAGCTCCTGCTGCAGCTGGGTGCGACGGGCCAGCAGCGCGCGCAGCATCTCGGCCTCGGGCGGCGAGGCGGCGCCGCCGAGCAGCGGCTCGAGCTGCTCGCCCAGGGTCCGGTGCAGCTGGAACAGCTGGCGGAACAGCGCGTGGCTGCGGGCGCGCGGCGCCCTGAGCTCGGGCGCCAGCCGGAAGCGGTGGGCGCCGGTGAGCAGCTGCTTGTCCAGGGACTGCAGCAGCGCCTCGAGCTCGCCCAGGGTGCGCTCGGTCTCGCCGAGCTCGCGCTGCAGGGCGAGGAACCGCTGGACCTCGGGATCGGCGGCGATGAGCGGCCGCACCGGGGCCGGGCTCACCTGGCCGAGGTCGAAGCTGCGCAGGTTCTGCTCGATGAGGGCGCGCACCCGCTGCGCCGGCTCGCCGTGCTGGCCGAGCAGGTCGCCAAGCTGCGCGAGCAGCGGCTGCAGCTCCTTGCGCGCGCGCTCAAACCAGTCGAGCGCCGAGTCGGGCTCGCCGCGCCGCAGCTGCAGGTTGCCGAGCAGCAGCTTGGCCTCGGCGGCGGCGTAGCTTGCCTGCGGCGCGTCGCGGTAGGCTAGGAGCAGCAGCTCCAGCGCCTGCTCGGCGCGTGGGTAGTCCTTGGCGCGGATCGCCGACCAGGCGGCCTCGTAGATGGCGTCCTTGAACAGGTTGCTCTTCTGCGAGATGTGCAGGTAGGCGGTGTGGGCTTTGGCGGACTGACCCAGCTCGTGGTAGATGCGCCCAAGGGCCATCTGCGACAGCTCCAGCACCCGGCGATCGTCGTCGCTGTCGGGCAGCGGGCGGGCGGTCAGCGCCAGGAACTCGGCGGTGGCCGCAGGCAGCTCGCCGCGCGCCACCGCGGCGGCGCCGATGAGGTAGCGGGCGCGCACGTAGTAGGGACTGCTCGCCGCGATCGGGGTGAGCGCGGCGACCGCGGCTGCATACTCGCGCCGCATGAACTGGAACTTGCCGATCCCATAGGCCGCTTCGGGGAGCTGCGCCGCGGCGGGGATGCGGCCCAGCGCCTCCAGCCAGCGCTCGGCGCTCGGCTCGCTGTGCAGGTGGGTGGCGATGTCGAGCAGGCGCAGCAGGCCGTGCTGGGCGCGCGGGTGCGGCGGCTGCAGCTCGACGAGCGCGGTGAACCACTGCTCGGCTTCGCGGTACTCGCCCTGGGCCCACAGCGCCTCGGCGAGCAGGTCCAGGGCCGCGCCGTACTCGGCGCTGGCCGGGCCGCGGGCGACCAGGTCGCGCAGCAGGGCGGCGGCGGCGGTGAAGTTGCGCAGGGCGAAAAGCGCTCGCGCGTCGGTCAGTCGGCCGCCGACCGCAGCGGGGGCGGCCGGCGCGGTCTCCCCGGTCGGGGTCGGCAGGCCCTGCTCGAGCTCGCGAATCTGCGCTTCCAGCGTCGCGAGCTGCGCGCTGAGCTCGCCGCCGGTCGGGGCCTGGGCGTACGCCGCAGGCAGCACCGGAGTCAGCGTGGGAGCAAGGGCCGCAAGGACCCAGCCAAACAGGCGGGCGTGGCCGCGGTGCAGGCGGCGCTGGACGGACGGCGCCGCGCTGCGGGTCAGCGGCCGCGCCCGCGGGCAGAGCGGCTCGCCCGAGCCCTTTATGTCACCGCGCCTCGCCACGCTACTTGGCCTTGGCCTCGGCCGGCTTCTCTTCCGGACGCTTTTCCGCGGGCTTGCTGTCCGCGGGCTTGCTCGTCGGTCCCCCCTCCACCTTGAACTCGAAGTCGGGCCGGTCCTCGACCTTGGCGGTGAGCGCGGTGCCCTTTTCGAAGCAGCGGACGAGCAGGCGGGTGGTCTGGCCCTCGACGGCGCTGAGGCGGTGGGCGGCGCGGGCGGTGAAGTTGTACTTGTCGTAGTACGAGAGGACCTTGGCCCCGTTGCCGCGATATACGACCGTCACGCCCACGGTGTGCTCACCGGCCTGCAGCCCGCCTTCCCAGGCCACGAACTCCTTGCCGGGACCGACGACGCCGGCCGGATCTTCCTTGGTGAAGACCTCGCGTCCGTCGATCTGGTAGCTCACCCGGATGGGCTGGAACAGCTGGCCCATCTGGTTGCGGTGGACGATCACCGCTCGGGTGGTGCCGACGTTGGCGCTCACCAGCGTCTCGCTGAGCAGGGTCAGCCGGGCCTTGGCGCGAAAGACCTGATCTTTGAGCTCGAAGGTGCGGCGCTCCAGGTCGCGGAACCGGTCTTCGCGGCCGCCGGCCTCGGGGACGCTCGCGGCGGCGCCGGCCGCCGGGGCAGATCTTGACTCGGTCGTCGCGGGGGCGGGGATGGCGGGCGCTGCTGGGAGGGGGGCGCTCGGCGACACCGCGGCTCCGCTGCCCGGGCTCGCGGCCGCTGCCGGTGAGGCTGCTGCCGGTGGGGCTGCTGCCGGTGGGGCTGCGGCGGACTCGGTCGCCGGTTCGCTGGCCGGAGCAACCGGATCGCCCTCGGCGCGGACCGAGCCGCGGCCGCCCAGCACGCTGAGCCCAAAAGCGATGGCAACGGCGACGGCAAAAGCGCCCGCTGAGCGCCCCCCCGCGACGGGCCGCAGCGCTGCCGCGCCCGGCCGCGATGGGCGCCGAGCCCCTGAGTCACCACCCTGAAGAACAGGCTTTTTGTGCATGGACGGTCCGATTATAACCGAGCAACGCTGCAGAAAATTCGCCATGGCTGCCTGCCTGTGTCGATACCTACATGTCAAGCGACGACGCGCCGCCGCCGCCTGCTACTCGGACGGCTCACAGAGCTCGATCGTGCTGGCCATGATGCCTAAAGTGAGCGCCGACCTGAGCAGGGCAAAGCCCTGGCGCACGCACAGCGCGGCGACCACCAGCAGCGCATAGTCTAGCCGCGCCGCCAGCACGCGTCCAAAGACGACCAGCGCCACCATGCCCAGGGCCCACACGAGCGACAGGGTCAGGGTGACTCGCCCCGCCGCCGCGCCGCCGAGCGTCCGCGCCAGCCCGGCGCCGAGCGCCCGCCAGGCGCTGCTCTCGCCGGCAGTCTGGCCGAGCCGCTGCAGCCGCGCCGCGTACAGCACGACTGTCGCGGTGCACCACAGCCACAGCGCCAGGCCGGCCAGCGGTCCGAACAGCCCGAGGATCTGGGCCAGGCTGTGGGTATCGGCGAACTTGCTGTGGACCCCGAGCGCCACCCCCCCGCCAAAGAGCAGCAGCAGCGGCAGCCGCCCGAGGAGCAGGAACAGCAGCTCGAGCCGCACCATCGCGCTTGTCGTAAGCAGGCCGCGCGCGATGATCTGGCTGATGCTCGGTCCGACCCGCTGCGGGTGACCCGGCCGGCGCAGCGCGCTCAGCAGACCGCCGGCCAGCGTCAAGTGGATAAGGAAGAACAAGAGCGCGGCGATGAGCACGGTGCCGACGACGATGGCCACCGCCACCGGGTGATCCTCCATCACCTCACCGAACAGGACGTCGGCGTGGCCGCGCGCCAGCTGCAGCGCCACCGGTCGCTTGCCGAGGATCATCCCCAGCATCATCATCGCCGGCGCGCTGGCCGCCATCGCCGCCGCCATCGCCAGGCCCCAGACCAGGATGAGCAGCCGCGGCTGGCCGGCGACCCGCCGCGCGCCCTGGGCGAGCACCGCCAGCACCCCGGGCGGTCGCGGGGGTCGGCGCGAGACGCCGGGCAGCGGCGGCTGCAGACCCCCTGCCGGCGGCCGCAGGGTCATGAGCTCCGCTACCGCCGGGCTCAGCGGGACACTGACAATCGCCGGCCCGGCGGAGCTGACGGGCGGGACGGTCACCGCGGGCTGCGCAGGTTCTTCCATCGCTAGATCCGTGAGGTTGGGGTTGGGCATCGGCTTCTAAAGGGCCAGCAGGTCGAGCAGCGTCTGCACTGCGCCCTCGAAGGAGAGCCACAGCCGCCGCACCGGGCGCTTGTCGGCGCTCGCCAAGAGGCCATTGTTGATCCGCTTCTCGTCAAGGAGCAGCTGGTGGTGGGGATCCACCTCGGCGCTGTACACCTTGCTCGGGCGGCGCAGGTAACGCAGGATCTTGAAGCGGCGCTCGGGCTCGGCCCGCTGCTCGGCCAGGGTCCACTTCTCGGTCTCGATGCTGCCGTCGGTAAACTGCACCTTGATCTCGACCGGGAAGAGGAAATCGCCGCGCCGGTAGACGGTGATCTCGGTGTCGTAGAGCTCCTTGGCTTCCTTGGCCGCCGGCGTCCCCTTTTTGGGCTTGTCCTCCTCGACCGGCAGCTCGTAGCGGCCCGGCGGCTTGCCCAGGCAGGCCCGCTCGCTGGCCTCCTGCCACAGCCGCTGCAGCTCGGCGCGCTCCTGATCATCGTCGGTGCTAGGCAGCTCGATCGCCGCCGGCAGGGGGCGCGGCGGGCAGTCCCAGTAGCCGGCGGCGAGCTGGTGAGAGTCGCTGCTCACGTGCAGCACCTCGTAGTCGGCGACGCGCGAGGTGGCGAGCGCCTGGTCCCAGAACCAGCTGAGATCTTCGTCGGCGCCCTCGTTCATGGCGGCGGTGAAGTCGCTGCGCCGGGGGTGGCGGAAGCGGTAGCGGTCGGTGTAGGTCCGCATGCCGGCCTGCATCCGCTCGGCGCCGAGGTAGCGCTCGAGGGTGCGCAGGATGACCGCGGTGTGGTTGTAGGAGATCTGCCCGTAGCTGCCGCGCGGCAGCTCGAAGCTGCGCGTCGCCAGCGGGGCGCGCCGGGTGGTGCCGCGGTAGACCAGCCAGTCGTTGTCGAGATCGTTGAGGCACACGTAGGGCAGGTCGAGGATCGTGCAGCCGCGCGGATACAGGCGCTCCATCACCCAGGAGGTGAACGTCTCGTTGAGCCCCTCGTCGAGCCAGGCCTCCTCGACTTCGTCGGTGCCGACCAGGTGGTAGAGGAACTGGTGGCCGAACTCGTGCGCGGTGGCGACCTCGAGGATGCGCACCCCTTCGGGGGCGGGGAACGAGAAGCTGGTGAGGATCGTCGGATACTCCATGCCGCCCGAGCCGTTGCCGTCGGGCGGCGGGATGATGACGGTCGCGTTGCGGTAGGGGTAGATGCCAAAGCGGCGCTCGCCCTCGAGCAGGGAGGCGCTGACGGCGGCGAAGTGGCGCGGGATCGACGGCTCCTGGCCGCGGCGGGTGAGCAGGCGGACGTCGATGCCGCCGAACTCGTCGGCGACGTGACGATCGACGGCGATAAACTGCCGGTCGGCGAACCAGGCGAAGTCGGCGACGTCCTCGGCGTGGTAGTGCTCGATGCGGCGGTTGCCCTCGATGCGCTCGCTGGTGCGCACGCCGGTGGCGCCGATCAGGGTGTCGGCGGGGACCTCGAGCTCGACGTCGTAGACGCCGTAGTCGGCGAAGAACTCGGTGAAGCCGTGGTACTGGTGGGCGCGCCAGCGGCAGCGGTTGCCCTCGCCGCCGCAGTCCCAGACGCCGATCTTGGGGAACCACTGCGTCACCGCGTGGTATTCGTCGACCCAGCCCGAGCGCGCGAACACCTTGGGCAGCTGCACCGTCCAGTCGAGCTCGACCTCGACGGCGGCGCTCGAGCCAAGGGGCGTCGGCAGCGGCACCGTCATCAGGGTGTCGACCACGGTCGACTTGCCGAGCAGATCCGCGCCGCCGATGCGGACCCCGGTGATGTCGATGTAGCCCCAGCCCTTGGCCGGCATGGTGGCGCCGCGCAGCTGCGGTCCGCTGTCGCGGATGAACTGCGAGGCGAAGTTCTTGAACGCGTTCTGATACAGGTGGAAAACCAGGTGGTCGACGGGCTGATTCTCCAGGTTGCGCCACACCAGGGTGCCGTGCCCGGTCACCTTGTGGGTGGTGGCATCCAGCGACGCCCGCAGCTTGTAGCTGGCGTTGCGGGCGCTGAGCGGTCCGGGCACCCGCAGCGCCGGGCTGGGCGCCGCGGCGGGGGTCGCGCCGGCGGTCGCCTGGCCCGCGCTCGACTGCGCCGGGGTGGTGGCCAGAGAGAGCAGCGCCAGCAAGGCGGCGGCCGGCGCGGCGGCGCGGTGAGAAGACCTGGCGCGGCGGCGCGGCTCGCCCGGCTGGGTCGGGTGGGCAGCGCCGTCTGGCTGCGGAGAATCCCCAGTTCGCTTGGCAAACATGTATTCCCAGATAGCCACGGCTGCCCCTGCGGACGCAAGCGGCTCCGGTGGCGCAGCCTAGCGGAGTCGATGCGCGCTCGGGCCTAAGACCTTCAGCAGCCGCTCCATCGCCGAGGCCAGGCCGCGCCCTTGGACGGCCCCGATGAACGCCTGGCGGACCACGCCCTCCGGGTCGACCAGCAGCGTCAGCGGCTGCGACCCGTTGTCGAGCGCCGCTCGCAGCTTGTCGGTGGTGCTGCGGCACGGGTCGGCATCGGGGACGGCGGCGGCGTGCGCGCTCCAGAACTCGACGACCTCGGCGGCTTCGGTGTCGTGCGGAGGGTCGGCGACAAACAGGAAGCGCACCTCACGCTCCCGGCTCCAGGCCGCCGCCATCCGCCGCAGCAGGGGTAGCTCGGCGACGCACGGCGGGCAGTGCGCTGACCACAAGTTGAGCACCAGCAGGCGCTCGGTTGGCCGCGCAAGCGGCTGCCAGCTGCGCGTCCGGCGGTCCCAGCAGACAAGGCTCCCGAGGTCGAGCCGGCGGTGCAGCAGACTCCCTTCGGCGTTGAGCGCCTCGACGACAGTGGCCCCGCCCGGGCTTGGCGCGCCGCTGGCGCCGCGATCGGCCAAGACCCCCTGGACCCCGCCGCTGAGCGCCCAGCCGAGCGCTGCCAGCCCGAGCCAGCGAGCGCTCTGCGGGAGCCGGCCGCGCTGCCGATAAAGCGGACTCATTAATTGAGCCAGCCCCGAGCGGTCCGTATCACAGGGTTGCATCGCGAATCACATAGCATGCGAGCGGCGCGCCGCTAAGTCCTTTGTCCCGGGCGCGCCCGGGCGCGAACGCGGTGAGAATTGTTGCCCGGGGTCTAGCCTGGCGCGGCGCGATGCGCTAAGTAGCCTGCTGTGGCTGGCATTGCGAGTGACGGACCCGGGGCCGACGAGGTCTCCCAGCGCCTGGTCGTGATCCATCTGAAGACGGCGGCGGCGACGCAGCGGCTGGGCCGGCGCCTGGGCGAGCTGCTGCAGCCGGGGGATGCGCTGGGCCTGGACGGGCCGCTCGGGGCGGGCAAGACCTGCCTGGTGCAGGGGCTGGCTCGCGGGCTCGGGGTGCCGGCCAGCGTGGCGGTGAGCAGCCCGACTTTTACGCTAGTCAACCAGTACCCGGGGCAGTCCCTGCCGCCGCCCGCCGGCCCGGCGAGCGACCCCAGCCCGGCGGACCCGCAGCCGCTGACCCTTTACCACGTCGATCTTTACCGCCTGGAGAGCGCTCGCGAGCTTGACGAGCTTGGGCTGTGGGAGGCGGCGGAGTCGGGCGGGGTGATGGCGGTCGAGTGGCTGGCGCGCTTTCCCCAGGCCCTGCCAAGGGATCGCCTCGAGCTGACCCTGGACGTCCTGCCCGACGGTGGGCGCTCGCTCGGCCTGCGCGCCGGGGGGCCGCGCGCGGCGGCGCGGCTGGCGGCGCTGCGCCGCTCCCTGCGAACCCCTGGCCGGCGCGCTCGCAAGTAGCGGCGCCGGGGTGCTGGCACCCTGGCCGGTGCGCCCGTGCGCCCGTGCGCCCGACGCGCTCGGCCTCGCCGTCACCCAGGTCGCCGGGGCATGACTGTCGCGAAAAACCGCCGCTCTTGGTATGAAGCGGGCGATGGCAATTTTTTGCGCGCTGCTCCTGGCCTATCTCTGCGGCTCCATCTCGTTCGGTCTGGTGCTGGCCCGGGTGCGCCGGGTCGATCTGCGCAGCGTTGGCTCGGGCAACATCGGCGCGACCAACGCGGCGCGCGCCCTGGGCAAGCGCTGGGGCCTGCTGGTGCTGGTGCTGGATGCCGCCAAGGCGGCGATCCCGCTGTGGCTCGCCGGCAGCTACTTCGCCGGTGATCCGCGCCGCGACTGGATCCGGGTCGGCATGGCGGGCGCGGCGTTCCTGGGTCACCTGTACCCGATCTTCTCGCGCTTTCGCGGCGGCAAGGGGGTGGCGACCGCCTTGGGGGCATTCCTGGCGCTGGAGCCGCGGGCCGCTGGCCTGGGCTTTCTGACCTACGCGCTGGCCTACGGAGTTACGCGGATCTCGTCGGTGGGCTCGCTGTGCGCGGTGGTCAGCTTTCCCCTCTGGCTCTACCTTGTGGGCGCGCGGCGACCAAGCTATGTGCTGGCCGGCGGGCTCCTGCTGGGAATCGTCGCCACCCACCGCGGCAACATCGCCCGGCTGTGGCGGGGCCAGGAGAAGAAGCTGTGAGCGAGGGCGGCCCCGGGGGCACTATCGCCCCGGCGCCGCCCGGGCCCTGGCTGGAGTCGCTGCTGCCGCTCGTCGACGCGGCGTCCGCCGTTGTTGAGCTTGGCTGCGTGTTTGGGCCGGTGGCGGTGCTGTTCGCGCCGGCGCCCGGCCTGTGGGCGGTGCTGGCCGGGCTGCTGCTGCTAGCGATGGTGAGCTGGGCCCTGCTGGCCAGGCGACTGTGGGCCCCGCTGCGGGCAGCGCGAGCGGCGGCGCTGCTGCCAGCAGAGCGGCGCGGCGGAGCGTCACCGGCGAGCCCGCTGGCGCCGGCCGCGTACCTGGCCGGTACCCGGCTCGGCTTTGTCTCGCTGTGGCTGCGCACGGCGCTGGTGACGGCTGTGGCGGCGCTTTGGGGGGCGCTCGGGGTGGGCTTGTTTCACCTGCCGCCCGAGGGGCTGCTGCTCGTCTTGTGGGCTGCCGCGCTGGCCGTCCCGCACCTGGGCTCGTGGCGGGCGCTGCTCTGGCAGCGGCTGGGCAACCGCTTTCTGCTGCAGCTCTTGCGCAGCCCGGCCGCCGCTGCCTGGGGGCGCGGCAGCGACGCCGAGCTGCGGCTCTTGCGCGACACCTTCCAGGGCCGCCTGGTGCTCAGCGCGCTCGCCTGCAGCGGGGTGTTCGGCAGCGGTGCGGTGTGTATCGTCGCTACCTCGACGGTGCTGCCGGCGCGCGGCCAGCTGGAGCTGTGGTGGTGGCTGCCGCCGGCGCTGCTGCTGGCGACGCTGGCCTGGCTGGCCTGGCTGCGCCTTGGCACCCGCCCGATCGACCGCTTCCTCGACAGCGAGCTCCGTGACGAGGCCGCTGCGGCGGCAGTGCCGCGCTTGGAGCCGGCGGGCCGCGCCCGGGAGCTCGCACAGGCGCTGGCAGCGACGCAGCAGCTGCCCTATGCCCTGGCGGTGGCGCTGTGGCTGGCGTGGACCGGGTCGGCGCTGTTGGCAGTGCTGGCGGCGCGACCGCGGTTCGCGCTGCGTCCGACCGGCGTGCTGCAGCTGCTGGTGCCGGTGGCCCTCTTGATGTTTGCCGCCGCCATGTATCAGGTGCCCTCCCAGCAGTCGATCCTGGCACCGCTGTGGCCCCGGCTGACCGCGCGCGCGCTGCAGGCGCCGGGGCGGACGCCAGCCGCTTCGGGCTCGCTGCCGCTCTTGCTGGTCGTGCCGGTGGCGCTGCTCGTGCTGCTGTGGGAGCTGCTGCTCGGCTTCGGCGGCGGCGGGCAGAGCTGGCACAGCTGGCTGAGCGGCGCCGTCCTCATCGCGGTCGCCGGCGGTGGAACCTGGCTCTTGCTGCGCGATCTGGTGCGACCGCTGCGGGCCCTGCACCGCCGCGCCGCCTGGCTCACCGGGGGCGAGTTCGCCCCGCGCGGCGACGGCTCGGCGGGACCTTTTAGCGAGGGACTGGGCGGCCTGGGGGCGAGCCTGGAGCTCGGCGCCCGAAGACTCGTCGCTGCCGGCGGCGAGCAGCTGCTCATCGCCGACATCGACAGCGAGGGCGATGAGATAGGTCGCCTGGCGGCGGCCCTCACCGCCATGCAGCGCGCGCTCGGCGAGCGCCTCTTGTCCTCGGCCCACGCGCAGCTGCTTCTGGAGCAGCAGGTCTCGGCGCGCACCGTCGAGCTGCAGCGCCGCAATGAGGAGCTGCGGGGGGCTCTGGCCAACCTGCAGCGGACTCAGGACGCGCTGCTGCACACCGAGCACCTGGCCTCGGTCGGGCGGCTGGTCGCCGGCATCGCCCACGAGATCAATAACCCGATAAATGCAGTGGTCAACATGGCGGCGCCGCTGCGCGAGGCGCTGCTCGAGCTGGCCGCCCCGCCGCCGGGCGCCGCCGTCGCCGAGACCGTGCGCGAGCTGCCCGACATGCTGCGCGTCATCGAGCGCGGCACCCGCCGGACCTCCGAGATCGTACGCGCCCTGCACAGCTACGCCGACCGCGAGCCCACGGCCTTCGCGCTCGCCGACGTGCACCAGATCCTCGCCGAGGCGCTAGAGCTGTTGCCGCCCCCGGCCACCGCGGGCGTCGCCATCACCCGCAGCTTCGGCGAGCTGCCGCTCATCTTCGCGCACGCCGGGCAGCTGCAGCAGGTCTTCATCAACCTGCTCAGCAACGCCTTCCACGCCGTGAGCGCGCGCGCCGCCAGCGCCGCCGGTGGCTATGTCCCGCAGCTCGAGCTGCAGACCCGCCGCGATGGCGGCTGGGTGCGCGTCGCAGTGCGCGACAACGGCACCGGCATCCCGCCCGAGGTCCGCCTGCGCATCTTCGATCCGTTCTTTACGACCAAGGATGCGAGCAGCGGCTCCGGGCTGGGCCTGTCCATCGTGCACGGCATCGTCAGCCGCCACGGCGGCACCATCGCCGTCGACACCGCGGCCGGCCAGGGGGCGTGCTTCACCGTCTCGCTGCCGGTGGCCGACCCGCCCGCAGGGGCCGGGGCCCAGGACTCTTCGCTTGGTGCTGGCGGCTAGGTGACGCGATTGCGGAAGATGTTGGCGATGCTCTTAAACAGGTTCGGGTGTTCGTGGCCCAGGAGCAGCTCCAGCTCCTTGTCGTCGAAGCCGAGGTAGCCGCAGCCGTAGCACTTGTCGATGGTGACGCCGCGGAAGCTGGTCTCCGAGAGGTCCATGCCGCACTTGGGACACTTCATGAAGTGCAGCTGCTTGCGCTGCTCACGCTCCGCCTCGGCGAGCAGCTTGTTCTGCTCGAGCGCCGCGCGCTGGCGGCGGGCCGCTTCTTCGCGCGCGAAATATTCCTCTTCGGCTTCCGACGGCTTGTTGATGCTCATGGGGATCCGCTCCTCTTGGTGCGCCGGGGGCGCTGCAGTCCGCTCCGGAGGCTCCGGAGCTGTTTGGCGGGAGTTCTACCACAACTCGCGGTCGCGCCGGAGCTGAACTAGGGGGCGGGCGGAGCAGGCGGGGCGGGCGGCGGTTGACCCTCGAGCTTGGCGATCGAGTCGCGGGCAATCGCCGCCGCCGAGCCCTTGGGGCTGAGCTCCAGGTACTTCTTGTAGTAGGTCAGCGCCTGGTCCTTGTCGTTTTTGAGCCGGTGGTAGGTCTTGGCGAGGCCGAACACCGCCGCAGAGTAGTTTGGCCGCCGCTCCAGGGCGTCGCGGTAGTGCTGGATGGCCTCGTCGCCGCGATTCTTCTCGAAGGCGCAGGTGCCGAGGCCGTTGTGGATGGCCGGCACGGCGCTGGCGTAGGTCAGCATGTACTCGTAGAGCGCCTGCGCCGAGTCGTACTTGTAGCGCTCGACGAGGCGCTGGGCGAGCTCCATCTGGTCGTCGAAGCCGCGGGGGATGTCCTCGCCAATCTTCTTGCGCAGCTCATCCAGCGAGATCGTCGGCTTGGCGGCCGCGGTCGTCGCCGGTGCGCTGCTAGCCGGGGCTGTCGCCGGGGCTGTCGCTGGGGGCGTCGCGCTGGGCTTGGCCGGCTCTGGCTTAGCGGGCTCTGGCTTGACCGCGGCTGGCTTAGCGGGCTCTGGCTTAGCTGGCTCTGGCTTGACTGCGGCCGGCTTAGCGGGCTCTGGCTTAGCTGGCTCTGGCTTAGCTGGCTCCGGCTTAGCGGGCTCTGGCTTAGCGGCCTGAGTCGGCTCGGGCGGGGCCGGCA
>JBGANQ010000037.1:0-76895 GCA_044222245.1 Polyangia bacterium
GGCCTGGCGTTCGAGCAGCAGTCCTCCGGCTCCAAGACCTGAGTCCGGCGCCCGGTCAGCCTATCTTTCCGCCGCTGTTCCCGCGGGACAGACAGCAGATTTTTGCCGACGCGGCCGGCAGCGCAGTCCGTTCAGCCTGATAAGGCAGCCGCGATGGCGTCGGCGCGGCAACCCAGCCGCGGCGGGGATAAACGACAGAGTATCAGGCACTTGGCAGCGGACTGATATCCGGCGCGGCGCCGCTGCTGCCAAGCCGCGGCGGACCCGGCGCCTGGGGGCGCGCCGCGCTTTCAGTCGGCCGGGGCGGAGTCGGGACCCAGGTCAGTCGCTGTGGCCAGATCGAGCGCCGGGATGCAGGTCGCGGTGCTGGCGGGCAGGTGACAGTAGCCATCGGGACGACACTCATACTCGGCAGGGCAGCTGGGGGTGCCGGTGCCGCAGCGGAACGCGCAGTCGGCGTAGGTCGGCGAGAAGCACTGGCTCAAGAAAAGGCCCGCGAGCAGGCCGAGCAGCGCCAGCGCCAGCATGGGAAGGGGCCGCTGCATCAGAAGCTCCCGCCCAACAGGACGCGACTGCCGCTCGGGCCCAGCGCCGGCCCCAGGGCCAGGTGCTTCTGCTTGGCCTGCAGGCGCGCCGCATTCCAAAACAGCACCCCGCTCACCACCGCCAGCGCGCCGCCGATCGAGAAGCAGGCGATGGTGGCGCTGTTGAGGGCCCGCCCCTGGCTCTGCAGATCCCCATAGGCCTGCTGCTGCGCGGCGTCATACAGCGGCGGCAGCTCGCCCGGGCGCGGCGCCGTGCTCAAGCTCAGGGCGTCCGAGCGCTGCTGGGTCAGCACCCCGAGCACCGTGCCCGCGGTCAGAAGCGACAAGGTGAGCGCCACCCCACCCCAGGCCGCGCCGCGCAGGCCGCGCGTGCTGGGCGTGGCGGGCGCCGCCCGGGCGGTCAGGCTCTCGGGGGTCAAAAGCGGCGCCGGCTCGGGCTCGGGCTCCTCTTGGCTCAGAAGCGGCGCCGGCGGCGGCTCGGGCTCGTCCGCGCTGCCGCGAAGCGGCGCCGGCGGCGGCTCGGGCTGCGCCTCGGGGGTCTCGGCGCGCGCGCGTCCGAGCAGCGCCGTCAGCAGCAGCAGCGCCAGGCCGGCTCGTTTGGCGAAAAGGCGCATCGTCAGGCCGCCAGCATCGGGTTCCTGTCGACGATCTTGCCGTCGGCGATATAGACCACCCGGTGCGCATGCTGCATCACCCGCGGGTCGTGGGTCGAGAACAAGAAGGTGACTCCCATCTGCTCGTTGAGCCGCTGCATGAGGGCGATGATCTGCTCCGAGGTCTTGGAGTCCAGGTTCGCGGTCGGCTCATCGGCGAGCACCAGCTCGGGGCGGGTGATGAGGGCGCGGGCGATGGCGACGCGCTGGCGCTGGCCGCCGGACAGCTCGTCGGGCCGGTGCTTGAGGTAGGGCCCAAGGCCCACGTCCTCGCAGAGCTTGTGCACGCGCTCGCGCAGCAGCGGCAGCTTCTCTTTCTCTTTGCGCATAAGACAAGGAAACTCGACGTTCTCGATGACGTTGAGCACCGGGATGAGGTTGAAGGACTGAAAGATGATCCCGATCTTCTCGTTGCGCAGGCCGGCCAGGCGGTCAAAGTCCTGGGTGCCGATCTCCTGGCCGTCAAACTCATAGGTGCCGCTGGTCGGCCGATCAAGGCAGCCGATGATGTTGAGCAGCGTCGACTTGCCGGACCCGGACGGGCCCATGACGACGGTGAACTCGCCGCGCGCGAGGTCCAGATCGACCCCCTGGAGCGCCGGCACCAGGGTCTTGCCTAGGTGGTACTCCTTGACGACGTTGCGCAGCGAGATGAGCTTCTGCCCCCGGCCGTTCTGGGTCGCTGTGGCCATCTGCTTCCTTCCTAGTAAAAAGCGCGCGCTTCAAAGAGCACACGAAAGTCGATCGGCACAAGCGAGTACTCGCTATAGCTGATGTCATTCACGGTGACGCGGCCGACCGGAATGCCGCGGATGGGAATAAACCCGTAAAGCGACAGCGTCAGCCACTCGCGGGTCTGCCACGACACTGACGGAGAGATCGTCCCCGACAGGTCGGTCAGACCGGCGATGAGCACGGCGCTGATCGTCCAGTCGTCCTTGATCTTGGTCTTGGTGTAGCTGGCGATGAGATAGTGCCGGCGCAGCGGATCGAAGGTGAAGCGCTGCGGCAGGGCGCCGCTGCTGCCGCCGGTGAGCGTGGTGGCGGTGCCGCCGGTGGTCTGGATGTTGGCCATCTGCGCCTTGGTGAGCAGGCGCAGGAAGTCCTCGAACTCGAGGTCGGAGTAGCCGTCGGCCTGGTAGTAGTACTCTAGCGACAGGGTGCTCTCATCGCGGAACTGGGTGCGGCCGCCGACCAGCACCCGCGGATAGACATTTCCGTCGGTGAGCTTGCTCGCCGACAGCGCCGTCGCGGGGTTGCAGCTGCCGCCGCCGGTGGCGCACAGGTGATCGGGATAGACCTTGCCGCTGCCAAACTGAAACAGCGCCTCGGCGTGCAGCTCGTAGTCGGTGAAGAAGTAGCGCGAGAAGCTGCCGCCAAACCGTGAGGTGTTCTCGAAGGAGTCGTTGTACCTGTTCGAGAAGAAGTAAAACAGATTGATATCGGTGTTAAACAGCAGCACATATAGCCGCGCCGACAAAAGGTAGTGGTAGCTGTCGTCCGGCGGATTGGTGCAGCCGGGGACCGAGCAGCTTGGATACTTGAGCAGGGCGTAGGGGATGCCGCTGCTCTGGTACAGCGCCTGGGGGGCGAACAGGGTGCTGATGGTGAACTTCTCAAACGGCAGCTCGATGCGGGCGATCCACTGACCGGCGCGCTGGAAGTTCGGATCGGTGGGGTCCTTGGGCGGATTTACCAGATCGGTCGGATTGAACGCAAAGCCCGAGCCCCAGACGATGCGCTTTTTACCGAGCAGGAAGTTGAGCCAGGGCTTGGGCGAGTAGGTGACGTACAGCTCGCTCGGCACGACGAATGGGCGCAGCGTTGCCACGTCGTGCTCCGGGTAGGTGACGCGGCCGCCCATGCCGTCGCGGTCGTAGAACAGCCAGCCGTTTTGATAGATGAGCGAGATGTCGCCGTAGATAAACGCCTTGCTGCCCAGGTTCACCTTGAGCTGGATGTTGCCCTCGAGAATCTCCTGCAGGGACGGCGTATCTATAGTGGACAGCGGCGCCGCATTGGGGTTGACGTAGCTGAACTGGAAACGGTTATCGAGGTAGCCGTTGACCTGGGCGATTGGGCGCTTGGTCTCGGCGGCCTTCTGGCTCTTGGACAGTGACTCGATCTCGTCCAGGCTCTCCTGCGCGTGCAGCGGGGCTTGCAGACCCAGGAGCCCAACGAGCCCCAGGCTGGCAGCAAGCACCGTGAAAAGATACCGCGCGCGCATCTATGTACCGCCTACCGCCTACCGCCCAAGATCGTCGAGGATGAACTTCTGCGCCGGCACGTCGATGTCAAGCTTCAGGTCGAGCATCGTCATCTCGGAGAAGCGCTTGCTCGCCAGCTCGTTGCGCATGACGATGTGGGCCGGCCGCTCGTGGCCGTGGAAGTTCTTGACGTCCTCAAACACCGCCGAGCGCAGCAGCTTGCCCGAGGCCGCGAAGTACTCGGCCTTGGCCGGCTGCTGCTTGTCCTTGGTCATCCACAGCTTGATTCGATCATAGGCGGCTTCCTTGGTCTTGGCGGTCAGCTCCAGCGCCCACAGCTTGTCATCTCCCGATGGGGTGAACTTGGCGTTGTAGTCGGCGATGTAGTTTACCCGCAGCACATCGCCGTTGTTAAAGTCGCCGCCCTGGAAGCTCTCGCGCGAGGCCAGGCGCAGGGCGCGCTTGAGGTTTGGCAGGTAGACCCACATGTTGTCTTCGACGCGCAGCATCTCCTGCCCCTTGGCCGCCGCGGGCTCGAAGAACCAGGTGCGGATCTTGTCGTCCTTGGACTTGAGGGCGCGGAACTTGTAAGACCGCGTCGTGTCGTCCTGGCGGTGGGCGATCATCACCAGCAGGCCGTCAAAGGTCCCCGGCGACATCACCTGATCGTAGCGGCGCAGGAGCTCCGTAGGGGTCGGATCGGCGGCGCGGCCGCGGGCCGGCAGGGCGAGCGCAGCGGCGAGCACGAGTCCGGCCCACAGGGCATGATGCTTGGAAGTGCGGTACATGGGAGAGTTCCTTTTTTGTCACATTAGGTCGCGCGCAGCGCCTCGACCGGGCGCAGACGCGAGGCTTTCCAGGCCGGATACAGCGCCGACAGGACCGTACCGAGGAAGGCAAACCCGAGGACGATGAGGAGAAACTTGAAGTCGACGTAGGGGTAGATGGTGGTCACGTCGCCGCCCGGCGGCCGAATCGTAAGTCCGTTGCGGAAGATGACCCGCACCAGCACCCAGCCAAGGCCAATGCCGGCAAGGGCGCTGAGAAGACCCAGCGCGCTCGCCTCCAGCATGAACAGGGCGGTAACCTGCCAGCGCCGCACGCCGAGCGCCAGCATGGTGCCGATCTCGCGCACCCGCTCGTAGACCGACATCAGCATCGTGTTGACGATGCCGGTGGCGACCAGCAGAAACAGCACCAGCCCGATGATGACCAGCGTGTAGTCCATCGAGGTCACGCGGGTCTGCGTCTGCGGGTCGAGCTCGGCCCAGGTCGTCACCTCATAGCCATCGCCCAGCGCCGCCCGCACCCGCTCGGCGACCGGGCGCGCCTGCGACAGCTCGCCGATGCCCACTACATACTCGGTGACCAGCCCCTTCATGCGCAAAAGGTCCTGCGCGAAGCCGAGCCGCACCGTCGCCAGGCGCTTGCTCTCGGCCAGGCTGTGGGTGGGAAGGAAGCCCGAGATCTCGACGTCCAGGGCGTTGGTGCTGGCGTGCGGACCGGCGGCCTGCATCACCAGGGTCGCCGACTGCTTGGCCCCCAGCGACTCGGCCAGCGTCTTGCCGATGAGTGCATCGCCCTCGGGACCGGGCATCAGCGGCTGCGAGCCGGGCGCCACCCGGGTCGCCCGCTTGGGACAGACCTTGTACTCCAGCGCCGGATCGATCGCGGTAGCGAGGAACATCGTCGATTCCGAGCCGTTGGAGACCATGCCGTCAAAGTCGATGCGCGGCGCCACCGCCGTCACCCCAGGCACCCTCAGGATGCGCGCCACCAGCTGCGGATCTTCCTTCAGGCTCGTCTTGAGCGGATCATCCGAGCCGAGGTACCCCTTGCGGAACACCTGGACCGCGCCGACCTTGGACAGGACGTTGGTCTCGATCAGGTTCTGCACGAAGCCATTGCCGAAGCCGCGCAGGAACACGATGGCGACCGCGCCGAGGACTATGGCCAGCGCCGTGATCAGGGTTCGCCGCTTGTTGCGGGTGAGGTTGCGCAGAGCGAGGCCGAGCAGCCGCATATCACACCGAGGAGAGCGCCTCAACGGGGCGCATCCGGCTGGCGCGCACCGACGGCCACAGCGCGGCCAGTGCCGCCCCGCCCGCCGCCAGCGCGAGGATGGATAGAATGTAGCTCAGGCTCACCAGGGGATAGACATGCAAGGGAGCCAGCATGCCTGGGAACTTGAAGGTGATCCCGGCGTGTCCGTAATAAATGACGAAGGTGCTGCCCGCCGCCGCGCCCAGCATGCCGCCGGCCAGACCGAGCAGCGCCGCCTCCAGCAAAAACAGCCCGAGGATCTGCCGCCGGCGCACGCCCACCGACATCATGGTGCCGATCTCGCGCGTGCGCTCCAGCACCGACATCAGCATGGTGTTGGCGATGCCAAGCAGGGCGATGAACAGAAAGATGCTGGCGATCAGGTTGAGGACGACATTCTGCGACGCCATCGCCTCCTCGATCGAGGCGGCGACGTCCAGCCAGGTCACCACCTCATACTCCGGACCCAGGGCCTCCTGCAGCACCGGCTTGAGGCGCGCCGCATCGTCGAGCTGGTGGATGGCGACGGCGATCTCGGTGGCGCGGCCGGGCATGCGCAAGAGCTCCTGGGCGTAGGCCAGCGGGACATAGCCGATCTTTTTTTCCGGCAGCGGCAAGCCGGGCTGCCCATAGACGCCGATGAAGTCGAGATCGAGGGCGTTCATCACCCCCTCTTTGTCGTTGATAAGGAGCGTCGCCCGCTGCCCGAGCTGGATGCCGAGGTTGGCCGCCAGCTCGGGGGTAAAGATGCCCGAAGCCGGGCCGCCGTGGTCCAGGGTCTTTCCCGAGGAGATCATCTCCAGACGCCGCGGGCAGACCACGATCTCGCGCTGCGGGTCGATGGCCGAGAACAGCGCCACGGTGCTGGTGTCATTGGCGTTGGCCATGCCGCCAAAGGTGATGCGCGCGGTCGCAGCTTTGACTCCCTTTACCGACAAGATGCGCGCCATGAACGCCTCATCGGCCGGCAGATCCAGATCGAGCGACGAGGTGTTCACCGACTTGAGGAAGCCCTTGCGGTGCACCTGCAGCGCCCCGGTCTGGCCGAGGATCACCGCCTCGCGGATCGTCGCCTGCATTCCATTGAGAAATCCGCGCAGTCCGACCATGACACCAAGGGCCAGAAAGACCGCAGAGAACGTAATGATCGACCGCCGACGGTTGCGTAGCACGTTGCGGAAGGCAATGCGAAGAAGCGAGTTCATACTATCTATCCAGAACCCTTCATCCCCTGGCCCAAGTCACCGGCTGGCCACTAATAACTAGTCCGACGACTAGTCCAGCAGTCCGCGTGCGCCCTGACGACGGTACCGGGGCCATATACTCCAAAGCTGCCGCACATATTTATAGTTGTCAACCAAGATATTCCACTGCGTGAAGTAATTGCCAGAGTCTGGCTTAGCTGTTAACTTTTATTCATGCGGACCCCGCGCCCTCGCTCCGCTGCCGCTGCGACAACCAGGGCGGCGGCTGCCGCCAATCCAGTCGTCAACGAGCTGGCGAATCTCTACGTCGAGCTGATGATGCGGCGCGCCGATCGGATCCAGACCCTGACCAGCGAGCTCGAGCTGACCCCCAGCCAGGCGCGGGCCCTGGCGCTCATGGACCCGGAAAAATCGCTGACGATGAGCGAGCTTGCCCAGGCGGTGGCGCTCGAGCCGTCCAACCTCACCGGCGTCATCGACAAGCTGGAGGCGCGCGGCCTGGTCAAGCGCGGCGTTGCCGCCACCGATCGCCGGGTCAAGCTGGTCAGCATGACGCGATCGGGCGCCGCCCTGCGGGCCAAGCTGTGGGAGCGGCTGCGCGAACCTGCGCCCTGGATGCTGGCGCTGTCACCGCGCGACCAGCGGCAGCTGCTGCTGATCCTGCGCAAGGGCCTGGCGTTCGAGCAGCAGTCCTCCGGCTCCAAGACCTGAGTCCGGCGCCCGGTCAGCCTATCTTTCCGCCGCTGTTCCCGCGGGACAGACAGCAGATTTTTGCCGACGCGGCCGGCAGCGCAGTCCGTTCAGCCTGACCGGTCAGCCTATCTTTCCGCCGCTGTTCCCGCGGGACAGACAGCAGATTTTTGCCGACGCGGCCGGCAGCGCAGTCCGTTCAGCCTGACAATGTGATGATCGTTCCCGATGGCGAGGCGATCGGCGGCGAGCGCGCCAAGATCCTCGACTTCGGCATCGCCAAAGGGAAGGAGGCCGGGGACCCGAGTGAGCCGTCGTTTGTAAAGACCCAGACCGGCGCCCTTATGGGCACTCCGCGCTACATGTCCCCCGAGCAGTGCCGCGGCCTGGGCGAGATCTCGGGAAAGTCGGACGTGTACTCGCTGGGAGTGATGCTGTACGAGATGGTCAGCGGTCGCCCGCCGATGGTCGCCGAGGCCGCCGGTGAGCTCATCGCGATGCACCTTTACATGACGCCGCCGCCGCTGCGCGAGCTCGATCCGACCCTGCCAGGCGACCTCACGCAGCTCATCGAGTCGATGCTCGCCAAAAATCCCGATGACCGGCCGGTGATGACCGAGGTGGTGCGGCAGCTGGAAGAGATCGCGGCCCATCGCTCGATTCCGCCGCCGCTGTCCCGGCCGGGCAGCACCGCGGCGGGGAGCGCGGAGAAGTCGATTCCGCCCTCGACCAGCTGGCCCGAGGGCTTCAGCGGCATGCTGGCGACCCCCAATACGCTGCGCGCCGCCGCGACCCAGGCCCCGGCGCGCCCGCCCGCGCCGCGCCGCTCGGCGGTCGTTGTCGCGGTGGCCGGCGTCGCTGCCATGGGCCTGCTGAGCGTCGTGTTTCTGTCGTGGAACCGGCGACCGGCAGCGGGACCGCGCAGTGCCGCGACTGCCACCGCCGCGCTGGTGCCGCCGCAGCCGGCTGCCGGCCCGCCGGCTGCGGCCACCAAGGTCCGCTGGCGCGTCACCTCGCAGCCCGCGGGCGCGCAGGTTGTGCGCATGAGCGATGGCGCCGTGCTCGGCACCACGCCCTGGGAGAGTGAGCAGGACCGCGGCGCACAGCGAGTCGAGCTGCGCCTCAAGCTCCAAGGGTATGTCGACCAGAGTCTCGAGCTGTCGCAGAGCGCCGACGCCGAGCGCAGCGAGCAGCTGCGGCGGGCGCCTGCCGCAGCCCTGGAGCCGCCGCACCCGCGGGGCAAGCGCCGGGGCCCCCTGCCCCGCCCGGCCACCAGCAAATCATCTTCGGAGGATCTCAGCGATGACGAGCTTCGCATCGTCAAGTAGGTGGCTGCGGCTGGCGGTGCTCGTGGGAGCCCTGCTGGCGGCGGCCGCCCGACCAGGGCAGGCCGACCCGGCGCGCGACTTCCGCCAGCACTACGAGGCGGCTCTGCGCTTTTATGACGGCGGGCAGTACGAAGGAGCGATCAAGGAGTTCCAGGCCGCCTACGCCCTCAAGCAGCTGCCGCGGCTGCTGCTCAACATCGGCCAGGCCCACCGCAAGCTCGGGCACGCCCGCGACGCCCTGGGCTTTTATGAGTTCTACCTGCGCGTCGAGCCCAACCCCAAGCCCGAGATCAAGGCCGAGCTCACGACCTACATCGCCCAGACGCGCAGCCTGCTCGAGGCGGCCGAGCGGATGCGCGCCGAGCAGAAGGGCGAGCCGTCGCCGGGAGGGGAGCTCGCGCCCGCCTCCGCCAGCCCCGGCAGCGGCGGCGCGAGCCCACCGGGCCCGTCGGCGCCGCCGACCGTCGCGGGCGCTGGTGGACCCGCCGCCGCTGGGGTCGGCTCCCCCCCGGCGAGCGCGGCCGCAGGTCCGCCTCCAGGGGCAGCCGACTCGCGACTCAGCGTCGCCGCTGCACCCACCCCCGAGCACCGCGCCACCGATACCGCGGCGACGCGGCCGGTCTACAAAAAGTGGTGGTTCTGGACCCTCATCGGGGTCGGAGTCGCGGCCACGGCGACGGGAATAGCGCTCGGAGTCCGCGCTTCCACAAGCGCGGATCCGTCCAACATCGAGATCCGGAATGTGTTTTAGGGAAGGGTGCCGATGACACGAACTCGCCGCAGTGGACTTGTACAGTACAGACGCCTGGGCACCCTGAAGAGCCGCGGCCGCATTGGCCTCTGCAGACTCCTTTTTCTGCTCGGACTCGCCGGCTGCGCCACCGACTCGCGGCCCCTGGTGGTCGTCTCGGTCGAGGGGCTGACCGCCGGGGTGCAGAGCATCCGCGCCACCGCCACCCTGGGCGGGCAGACGGACGTCGAGGTGTTCACCAGCGGGCTCGCCCAGTTCGGCCTGCGACTGCCCCAGGGGTCCAGCGGCGCCCTGGGTCTGACCCTGGAAGCGCTGCGCAGCGATCAGTGCATCATCGCCAGCGGCAGCGGCAACATCGACATGGTCGGCGGGCAGAGTCGCACCGACCTCAGCATCAGCCTGTCACCGCTGTCTGCGCCGGCGTGCAGCGGCGCCGATCTCGGCGGGCCGGTCTATCCGCTCACCGTGACCAAGTCGAGCGCCGGCGCCAGCAACGGAGTGATCACCTCGACGCCAGCCGGCATCAGCTGCGGCGCGATGTGCACCGCGACGTTTGCGCAGGGGAGCCAGGTCTCTCTAAATGTAGTGCCCGATTATCGCTCGCTGTTCCTTGGCTGGTCAGGAGGCTGCACTGCGGTCGGCGGTTCCTGCGCGGTGGCAGTCAGCTCGGCGCAGACCGCCACCGCGCGGTTTGCGACCACCGCCTGCAGCCTGGACCGCGTGTGCGTGAAGCTCCCCACGCCGCTGCCGGCGATCCGCTGGCGCGCTGTCTGGGGGACCTCGGCGACCAACGTCTGGGTGGTCGGCGCCGGCGGCAACATCATGCACTGGGACGGCGCCCTGTTTACGCCCGTACAGAGCGGGACCACCACCGACCTGTTCAGCATCTGGGGCTCGGGTCCGAACGACATCTGGGTCGGCGGCAACAGCGGCCTGCTGCTGCGCTGGAACGGCACCACGTTCAACCAGCTCACCATCGGCGGGGCCCAGGCGATCACGGGAATCTGGGGTAGCGGTGTCAATGATGTCTGGTTCCTCGATGGCTCCACCAGCCTGTATCACTTCACCGGCACCGGCTTCCCGCCGATCGCCACCGGCGCGGGCTCGGCCCTGACCGCCATCTGGGGCAGCGCCGCCAATGACTTCTGGGTTACTACCGTGACCGGCAACGTAGTGCACTACGTCGGCGCCGGCTTTGTCAACGGCACCAGCAGCACGACCAACCTGCTGACCGGGATATCCGGCTCGGGGGCCACGGACGTGTGGGTGGTCACTGCGTATAACGCCATGGCCGGAGCGGCCTCCATCATTCACTACGACGGCGCGATGTGGAAGACCATCGCCAACAACATTCCCGACTTCCTCTCGGCAGTGGCGGTGACGGCCGGCGAGGTGTGGGCGGTCGGGACCAACGGCGCGCTGTGGCGCTCGACCGGCGGCGCGTTCACCCGGCAGAGCACGGGCACGACGAGCAACCTGAACTGGGCCTACACCAGCGGGGCAAACGAAGCCTGGGCGGTGGGAGACTCGGGAGTCATCCTGCGCCGCGAGCCTTGAGCCGCTGCTACTTCTGATCTTCCTGGGTGAAGAACTCGCACAGCTCGCGGTGCTGGGCGCGGGCGTCCTTGCGCCCGAGCTCGATGAGCTGCCCGGCGAACTCGCCGTCAAAAAGGACATAGGACAGAAGGTCCGCTTCGTTGTCGGTCTGGTCGGCGACCTTGTGGAGCAGGCGCGACACCATGCCCGAGGCGCGCTGGCCAAACTGCTTGCTGCGGACATACTCCGCCGCCATCTTGCCCATGTTCTGCGAGGATCGCACCAGCAGCGCGCGCAGCGGGCGCAGGCCGCGCTCGGGGTCCTTGTGTCCCATGGCGAGGTTGATCTCGCGCACGAACTCCGGACCGTAGCGCCGCTGCCCGGCGAGCAGCAGCTCATTTATCCGCTGCAGCCGCTCGATGTCGTTTTCGACCCGATCGAGCAGCAGGGAGTTGAGCGCCTTGCCGACCAGGAACGCCGGACCCGGCATGCGCGCCTGCGGGTCGGGGCGCTCGGGCAGCGGCGGCACCTCATCGATGTAGCGCGGGCTTATCACCAGCACGCGGCTGGCGCCCAGGTGGCGGGCTGGCGACAGCGGCACATTCTGGCGCAGACCGCCGTCGCAGTAGAACTCGCCGTCGATGCGCACCGCTGGGAACATCAGCGGAATCGCCGCCGAGGCCAGGGCGTGCGAGATGCGCAGGGTGACCCGCCGCGCCACGACCTTGGGATCGCGCGACCAGCGCGGCAGACCCGGCTCATGGCGGGACACAAAGACCAGGGTGTTGCCGGTGGCGATGTGGGTGGCCGAGACGGTCACGCCCCATAAAAGTCCGCTGCGCAGGTGCTCCTCGATGCGGGCAAACGGGATGCTGTCGCGGATGATGTGCTCCATGCCGACTGGATCGATGATGCCGCCGTAGCGCTCGTCGGTGACCGCGCTCTGCAGGGGCGCGGGACCAAAGGCGCTGCGCAGGAACTTGCTGACATGGGAGGGATTTATCCGCACCACGTCATCGACGCGCAGCGAGCGCCAGCTGGTGGTCAGGCGGTGGATGCGGGTGCGTGGGGTGTCGGCGAACGCCGCCAGGGCGCAGCCGTTGATCGCGCCCACCGAGGTGCCGCAGAAGATGTCGAGCGGCGGGTCGCGGCCGAGATCGCGGGTGACCTCTTCGGCTATGTACTGGAGGATGCCGACCTCGTAGGCGCCACGGGCGGCGCCGCCCGCCAGCACCAGCGCGACGCGGCCGGGGGTGGGGTAGAGGTAGGAGGGCCGATCGATAATCATCTCCCTACTTTAGGCTTCCGGCGACCCTGCAGGCAATGGCTAGCCGGCGGTAGCGGGCCGGCGCTGGCTCAGGCGGGTCGCCGGTAGCGGGCGCGCGCGTGCTCCAGGGCTTCGCGCAGGGCGGGGGCGCTGCGCGCGGTGCCCAGACACAGCTCCGAGCCCGGGCGGCTCTCGTCGCGCACCGCCACCCCGTCGGGCTCGTCGGCGTCCAGGGTCTGGTAGGGCTCGAGCACGCAGTCCAGGGGGAAGGCGTGGGTGCGGGTGGGAAGCAGCAGCGCGGTCAGGGTGACCTGCAGGCCGCGCGTGCTCACCCGGACAATGTAGCCGTCGGCGAGCAGCCCGACCAGCGCCGCCAGCGGCAGGCAGCCGAGCCAGACCGCCCACACCCCGGCGCCGGCCAGCCAGCGAAACAGGAGAACCAGCGGCAGGCACAGCGAGAGTCCCAGCAGCAGGTGCCAGCCGCCGCGGCCGCGGCGCAGCTCGTCAAAGGACCCGGCAAGGCACGCCAGCATCGCGGTCCCCGTCGGGAATAACAGCCCCGAGCGGCGCGCGATGAGCCCGAGCGGCGTGCCGGCCATCCCCAGCACCAGCAGCGCCAGCCCGGCGCCGAGCCATCCCAGGTGTCCGGACCAGCCGATGAGGATCACCTCATCGCCGCGCTCGCGACCCCAGAACCCGTGCGGCGGCAGGCCGCGCGCCCAGCTATAGCGGTCGGTGGTCACCGGCGGGGGCTCCGGCCGCAGCCGGCGCGGGGCCGGCTCGCCCTGCCCTGCCGCCAGGGGCGCGCCTGCTGCTGCGGAGCCTGTCCAGCCATGCTGCTGATTTTAACACTGGCCCCGGCGGCTCGGGCTCGGGCTCGGGCTCGGGCTCGGGCAGCGCCGGCGGCAGGGCTCAGCAGAGCTCGGCGGCCAGGGCCTGCAGCTCGGCGGTGGCGGTGCCCAGGCAGCGCAGGATCTCGGCGGTGAGCTCGGCCGGGGTGCGCGCCGCCGCGGCGGCCTCCTCGGCGCTCGGTCCGCCGAGCCAGCACAGATCCAGCGAGTCGCCGCGGTCGCGCAGCTCCTGCCGCGAGAAGCTGCGGAAGCGCCCGCGCGGGCCGCTGTCGGTCCGCGGCGCCTCGCCGTGGGGATCGTCGCCGAAGCAGCGCTCGAAGTCGCGCAGGTGCTCGCGGGTCAGCGGGGCGCGCTTGCCGAGCGGCGGCAGGCCGGTGCGCAGGTCGTAGATCCACAGCCGCGCGCTGGCGTCGCCCGCCCCCGGGCGCAGCGGGCGGCTGAAGAACAGCACGTTGGTCTTTACCCCGGGGGCGTAGAAGATCCCGGTCGGCAGCCGCAGGATCGTGTGCAGGTTGCAGGTCGCCAACAGCTCAGCGCGGGTGGCGGTACCGGCGTGCTCTTCGAACAGCACGTTGTCCGGGACGACCACCGCGGCCCGCCCGCCGGGCTTGAGCGAGCGGTAGCAGTGCTGCAGAAACAGCAGCTGCTTGTTGCGCGTCGCCACCCGCAGCTCCGGCCGGGCCGGCGCGCCGGCGCCGCGCTTGTTGCCAAACGGCGGATTGGTCAGGATGACGTCGGCCGGGCCCAGCTCGGCGCCGAGCGACGAGAGGGCATCGCCGAGCAGCACCTCCCCGACTGCATCGTGCAGGGTCAGGTTCATGAGCGCCAGCCGCCGCGTCGAGGGCACGAGCTCGACCCCGAGCAGCCGGGCCGCCGGGCCGCCGGGGCCGCTGTGGTCCTTGATATAGCGATCGGCATAGATCAGGAAGCCGCCGGTGCCGGCCGCCGGGTCCTGGATGCTCTCGCCGCGGCGCGGGCGCAAGAGGTGGACGATGCTGGCGACGAGCGGCCGCGGCGTGAAGTACTGCCCGGCGCCGGACTTCAGCTCGCTGGCGTTCTTCTCCAGCAGGCCCTCGTACAGCTCGCCCAGGCCGCCGCCGTCGGCTTCGCTGCCCGGGGCCGCGGCCAGCTCTAGCGCGTCGACGGCGGCGACCAGCTCGGCGAGGTGGCGGGAGCCGCGCAGGCTGGTGCTCGCCCCGTGGAAGATCTCGCGCACCCGCGGGTCGGCGACCACGGCCAGGCGGGCGAGCAGCGCCTGATAAAATGGTAGCTGCGTCGCGCCGTCGCGCTGCCGCAGATCGTCCCACCGCGCCCCGCCTGGCAGGCGCGCCTCGGCGCCGGTCTGCTTGGCCATCTTGAGAAACAGCAGCAGGGCCAGCTCTTCGACGTACTGGTGGTAGGTGATCCCGTCGTCGCGCAGCACGTTGCACAGCGCCCACAGGCGCTGCACGAAGAAAGAGCTGCCACAGCTCATGGGATGGCCTTGCCGACCCGCGGCGGCTCGGCGCGAGCGGGCGGCGGCACCGGCACCGCCAGCAGCTCTTCGGGCTCTTCCTCCGGCAGGGGCGACAGCGCCGGCAGGGCAAGGCCGGGCACGCCGTCTCCGGTCGAGCGCAGCTGCAGCACCAGATCGACGCTCAGCGAGTGGGGGACCAAGCGGTAGCGCAGCATCTCGACCAGCGTCACCCACGCCGCGCGCAGGCTGTCGAAGCTGCTCTTGCCGACCCGCCGCGGGGTGTACTCGATGGGCATCTCGGCGATGCGGAAGCCCCGCGCCACCGCCTCGGCGAGCAGCTGGCCGTCGATGAACACGGTCGAGGCGCTGAGCTTGATGGCGTCGAGCACCCGCCGCCGCACCAGCTTGAACGAGAAGTTCACGTCGCGCACCCGCACCCCGAACAGGATGCGCATGAGCAGGTTGTAGACCTTGGAGTAAAGCGCCCGCCGCGGCGTGTCGTGCCGGCGCCGGCGATAGCCGATGACCAGATCCGCGCTCTCCAAAAGCGGCAGCGCCCGCCCGAGCTCGTTTAGATCGATCGGCAGGTCGCTGTCGGTGTAAAAGACCACGTCGCCGCGCGCCGAGGTGAAGCCGGTGCGCAGCGCCGCCCCATATCCCAGGTTGCGCGGGTGGCTGACCAGCCGGATGCGCGGCTCCCGCTGCGCCGCCCGCCGCACCACCAGCGCCGAGTCATCGCGGCTGCCGTCGTCGATCACCAGGATCTCGAAGTCGGCAAAGCCCAGGCGCGGGATGACCGCGAGCGCGCGCTCCAGCGTGACCGCGATGTTGGTGCTCTCATTGTACATGGGAAAAAAGACCGACAGGGTAAGTGGCTGCAAGGCAAGCTCCGGCGGGTAAGTGGTAGGCGGAAGCGGAAGTTTCTTGCTCATATCGCGCACGCGCAGCGGCGGTCAAGGCGGCCCGCGGGCCCAGCCGTCGCGCCGCGCGTCTGTCCGCAGCTGTCTGGGCGCCGGGGAAGCGCGCAGTCTCGGGGGGTTGACAGCGTGTAAACCCCACTTCTAGTATCCGCCCGCCTGCTAGTTGTCCGACCGGCCGCTTGCGACTGGGCGGCGACTTCTTTTATCCACCTAATCTATGGAGCTGATCTATGAAGCCGAGCATGAAGAAGCGGAATCAGAGTTCCCAACTGGGACTGGCCTTGACCCTGGCGCTGCCCTTGTTGACTGCCGCCTTTGGCTGCACCGCCGACAATCCCGCCAGCATGAACCCTGATGACCCCAACAGCGGCGGCCCTCACGCGCTGGGCCAGATCACCCTGGGCGAGTTCCACGCCAGCGGCGGCGGCTCGGCGACCCCGGTGGTGAGCGCGCTGTTCGTGCCCGACTCCAAGCTCATCAAAAAGTGCACCACGACGATCGCCGGCTGCGAGGTGCAGAAGGCCCCGGTGTGCGGCACCGACCCCGGCACGGGCTGCAAGCTCGCCGACGGCGAGGTCTGCCAGTACGACGACAGCTGCCAGCCGCGCTGCGTCAAGGCGTGCGCCGCCAAGTGCGCCACCGATGAAGAGTGCTACTTCGCCTCGCCCGACTCGCCGTCCTGCCGCAAGCGCGAGACGTTCGACGCCGGCTCGCTCGCCTTTGCCGGCACCACCACCACCTTGACCCTGTTTCCGCCCTACTCCTACACCAGCAAGGGCAGCGGCGCGCCGTTTTTGGAGAAGGCGAGCCTGACGGTCAACGCCTCGGGCGCGACCGGCGCCGGCTTTGACACCTTCCAGCAGACCTTCGGCGCCACCACCTACCTGCGCACCGAGCCGGCGATCAGCAAGCTCACCCGCGGCCAGGTGTTCGGCAGCGGCGCGACGGTGCCCGTCAAGTGGGTGGCCGGTGAGGACAAGGTCCAGGTCACCGTGACCGGCATCGACGGCACGGCGGTCTGCGAGGCGATGGACGCCGCCGGCAGCTTCGACATCCCGCGCGAGGTGGTGAGCGCCGTGCTCGGCGAGCGCACCGACGTGACGCAGCAGCTGGCGATCGCGGTGTCGCGGCAGAAGCTCACCCTGCAAAAGGGGCTCAAGACCAAGGGCGCGCTGCTCACCCAGACCGTGCAGCCCGAGGGCTGGCTGCAGCTTACGACCACCTCGACCGAGAGCGCCAGCCTCCAGGGCTGCGGCCGCGGCACCGGGCTGTGCGGCGGCGACATGTGCATCGACCTGACCTCCGACGAGCAGAACTGCGGCAAGTGCGGCAGCGCGTGCAACGCCAGCGACAGCTGCCGCAACTCCAAGTGCTGCGGCCCCGCCGCCTGCGACAGCTGCGTCGCCAGCGCCGAGACGACCACTTGCAAGGCCGACGCCAGCGCCTGCAGCGCCGACACCGCCGCCAACGGCTGCGCCGCCCTGCGCGTGTGCGTCAACGCCTGCACCACCCAGACCTGCCGCAACATGTGCGGCATGGCGGCGACCCAGGCCGCGATCAACCAGCTCAACAAGCTCAACAACTGCCTGCGCACCGCCTGCACCAGCGCCTGCAGCTGCTAGCCCCGCCCGCGCCCGCGGGCTACTTCTTCAAGATGTCGAGCCTGTCGACCAGGCTCTGCCGCATCTCCTTGGAGATGCTGCGCGAGCCGAGCCAGATCTCCCAGATGTGGCGGGCGAGCTTGGGGTTGTGCGGGCCCGGCTTCTTGACGCCGTCGAGCTGCACCTCGATCTTACCCGTCTCATCGGTGTAGATGCGCAGCTCGTCGCCGGCCTTGAAATCCTGGCCGAAAAGCGCCAGGAACTTCTCGCCGTCGCGGCGCAGCTCATCGGGGGTCTTTTCGGTGAGCACGTCGGCCAGGCCGCTGCGCAGCTCGGCCGAAATCTCTGCCTTGGTAAACGGCGCGATGAACCGCAGCACCGCCAGCTTGCCAAACCGCCCCCACAGGACAAAGTTCTGCGCCCGGCTCTCGGCCATCATCATGGCGCGGGTCGGGGCCTTGCCGTACAGGGCGGGGAAGGGAATCTTGGCGCCCGCATGATCTACATACAGCGCCATCGCGTAAAGCAGCACCTTGGGCTCTTTGCCGGTCTGACGGCTGCGCAGCCCGACCCCCAGCAGCGAGTAGCTGGTGCCGCCGCCGACCAGCGGAGTGGTGAACTTCTGGCCGCTGGCGAGCTCCACCACCTCGGCCGCCGCCGCCGGCCGCGGGCTCAGCGCCGCGAGGCCCAGGCTGAGGATGCCGACCAGGCTCGCCCGCCGCGCCGCCGCCCGCGTCCAGTTGATGTGCGTCCCCTTCATGGTCGGCTCCTTGGTCGACTCCCTGGCCAGCTTGGCAGCGCGCGCCGTGTCGAGCGCTGCCCCAAGCGCGGATTAGATACGGATTTCCAGCGTCCAATCTTCAACACCTGCTCCGCTGCCAGGCGTGCGGTGACAAAGTGGTGATAATTGGACGATGCGCGCCGCTTGCGCGCTGCCACCCGGCGGCCAGGGCGGCGCTGCCGGTGGACCGTCTCCGATCCGCGGCGCCCGCGGCCACCGCGCGCCCAGCCGGCGCAGCCGTCCGGGTTCCGGCATCCAAGTGCCGACCTGACCTTCAAGGGCCGGGCCGCTGCCCGCCCTGCCAGGAGCCCCGCTTGGCCTGTCAACGATCTGCGCCCCGAAGTTGGCAGCCTACTTGCAACACGACATCCTTATATTGCATTCGCGCGACCTGTAGCTCCAAGAAATGTCCCCCTGCCTAGCGTCCATAGGACTAGATATGTTCGTTCTGCAAACGCCCAGCCTGCCCTCCGGGCATCCCCTGTGGAGCCTCCCGCTGACCGTCCTTGTGCCCCTGGTCGGTCTGCCAGCCTTCTGGATCCTGTCGTTTATCGTCTACCTCATCCGCTGCGCCATCTTCGGCCAGGATCGGACGCCGCGCCTGGACCAGCTCACGCGGACCCCGTGGCTGCCGCGGGTGGTCATGGAGTTTGGCTACTGGATGTTCCGCATCCCGGTGCGGCTGTGCATCGGCCTTGGCATCTCGCCCAACATGATCACCTTCATGTCGTTCCTGATGACGCTGGTGACGGCGGTGTTCGTGGGCATGGGGCACTTCGCGCTCGGCGGCTGGGCGCTGCTGTTCGCCTTCACCTGCGACAGCTGGGACGGCATCGTCGCCCGCGCCACCAACCAGTGCTCGCCGGCCGGCGAGTTTTTCGACTCGACGATGGATCGCTACAACGATCTCATCACCTTCCTTGGCTTCCTGTACTACTACCGCGACCGCCCGCTGCCGCTGTTTCTCACTGCGCTCGGGCTCATCGGCTCGACGGTGGTGAGCTACGCGCGGGCCAAGGGCGACGCGGTCGGGGTCAACGCCAACGTCGGCTACATGCAGCGCCATGAGCGGGCGGTGTGGCTGGGAGCGGGTACCGCGCTGGCGCCGATCTTCGCCGCCTACCTGGAGCCGGGCGCGGCGCGGCCGGTGTACCACCTGACCGTCCTGGTCATGGGGCTCCTGGCGGTGATGACCAACGTCACGGCGCTGTGGCGCATCGCGGTGGTCATGCGGGCGCTGAGCGGGCGGCGGCACCTTGGCGGCTAGCCGCCGCGCCGCCTGCGTCGCCACCGAGCTGCCCGGTCCCCGCTCGCGCGCCCTGCGGGCCGCCGAGGCGCCTTACCTCGCTCCGGGCATCCAGCAGCTGTCGACCCTGTCCGGGCTGGCGATGGTGCGCGGCGAAGGCGCGCTGCTCTGCGACGCCGACGGCAACACCTTTATCGACTTCGTGGCCGGGATGGGCACCGCCTCGCTCGGGCATGGGCATCCGGCGCTGGCGGCGGCCCTCTCCGAGCAGGCCGGACGCCTGAGCAGCGGCAGCTTCACCTGCGAGGCGCGCGTCGAGCTGCTCGGCCGCATCGCCGCCACCGCCCCGGCGCCCGAGCTCGCCTGCGTGCAGCTGTACTCGGGCGGCGCCGAGGCGGTAGAGAGCGCGCTGCGCCTGGCGCGCGCCGCCACCGGCCGCTTCGAGGTGCTGTCTTTCTGGGGCGGCTTTCA
Organism: Polyangia bacterium; assembly: GCA_044222245.1. Taxonomy (GTDB): domain Bacteria; phylum Myxococcota_A; class Polyangia; order Palsa-1104; family JAEUJZ01; genus CALFML01. The sequence goes on from JBGANQ010000037.1 coordinate 19,552, forward strand.
CGGCAAGACCGGCGGCGTCATCGGCCTGCTCGGCAGCGACTTCAAGCACGGGCTGGGACCGGTGCTGCCCGGCCAGCACCTTGTCCCCTATGGCGACTGCGCCCGCTGCGCGTTTGCGCTGCGCCCAGAGTCGTGCGGGCTGCACTGCGTCAGCTTCCTCCGCCAGTTCATCCGCCACCAGACCAGCGGCAGCCTGGCGGCGATCCTCGTCGAGCCGATCCAGGGCACGGCCGGCAATGTCATCCCGCCGCCCGGCTGGCTGGCGGCGGTGCAGACGGTCGCCCGCGAGTGCGGCGCGCTGTTGGTGGTCGATGAGATGATCACCGGCTGGGGTCGCAGCGGCGCCCTGTGGGCGAGCACGACCGCGCAGCTGGCGCCGGACATCATCACCTTCGGCAAGGGCGTCGGCGGCGGCTTCCCGGTGAGCGGCCTTCTGACCCGCCACGCGCTCGCCGCCGCCGCGCCGTGGTCGCGGCCGTCGTTCTCCTCATCAAGCTATGGCGGCAGTCCGCTGGCCGCCGCCGCCGCCAACGCCGTCACCCGGGTCATCGTCGAGCAGCGGCTGGCCGAGCACGCCCGCGCCCTTGGGGCCGAGCTGCTCACCGCGCTGCAGGCGCTGGCGGCGCGCTTCCCTTTTATCGCCAATGTGCGCGGCCAGGGGCTGCTGCTCGGCTTCGACCTGCTCGCCGCCGATGGGCAGCCGCTGCCGGCAGAGCGCTGCGGGCAGCTGTTCCACGCCTGCCTGCGCCGGGGCCTTCTGACCCTGTGCTACGCCCCGCGGGTGCGCATCAACCCACCGCTGGTCATCACCCGCGAGCAGGCCCTGGAAGGCCTGGAGCTCCTCGCCGCGGCCTGCGCCGAGCTGGAGGCGGGCTAACCCAGCTGGACCGGTACATTCGGCGCCCGCCCGGCGCGGTCGGGAAACAACCGCCCGCCAGGGGCGCCGGCGGCAGCGGCAGCGGTGAAGGCTCTACAGGGCGGCGGCCAGGTAGGCAGCGCCGAGCAGGCCGATCTGGGGGTTCTGGACGAGGTAGATCGGGACCGGCTGCAGGACGGCGCCGAAGCGACCCTTGCGGGTGAAGTTTTGCAGGAAGGTCCCGTCGGTCATGCGCGGCAGGATCTTGGCCGCGATGCCGCCGGCCAGGTACACCCCGCCGGTGGCCAGGCACTTGAGGGCGAGGTTGCCGGCCTCGGCCCCGTAGAGCATGACAAAGCGCGACAGCGCCAGGCCGCACAGCGCGTCGGTGCCGGCCAGCGCGTGCTGCGAGATGAGCGCCGGGGCCTCGCTGCGCGCCGCGAGCAGCGCCTCATGCACCTGCGGCTGCTGCGCCGCCGGATCGCGCGCCGCGTAGAACTCGTACAGCGACAAAAGACCGGCGCCGCACAGGACCCGCTCGACGCTGACGTGCTCGGGGTGGCGCTGCAGGAGGAAGCGCAGGATCTCGATCTCCTCGGCGTCGCGCGGCGAGAAGTCGGCGTGGCCGCCCTCGGTCGGGATGATGTAGGGCCCGGCGTGGCCGCGGGCGATGAGCGCCTGCCCCATGCCGGTGCCGGCGCCCAGGATCGCCACCGTGCCGCTCGGATCGGCCTTGGCCCCGGGGTTGAGCGGCAGCAGCTCGAACGAAGTCGCATCGGCGCCCGGCGTCGCCGCCACCGCGATCGCCGCGGCGACGGCGTAGAAGTCGTTGCACAGCCGCACCCGGGTAAAGCCGCAGCGCGAGCGCAGCTCGGCGGTCTCGATGCTGTAGTGCAGGTTGGTGATGCGGGCGCGCTGCTCCCCAAGGCCCGCGGCCTCACCGGCGGCGGCCGGCAGCGACTCGACGGGACCGGCCACCCCGAAGGCGGCGCGGGTCGGCGTCGGCAGGGCGCGGGCCTCGGGCTCGCGCAGAAACGCCTCCACCATCTCGGCCAGTCCGCTGTAGGCGCTGCTCGACACCCGCTGGGTGTAAAGCGGCGTCCCGCGGTCGTCGCACAGCGAAAGCAAGGTCTTGGTTCCCCCCAGGTCTCCAGCGAGCAGAGTCATCGTGCCAGCGCCTCCTTCGGCAGTTCGAGTCGGTTTTCGCGCAGTGTCTAGTCCACGGGGTCGGCGGCTCGCGCAGGGTCGGTCTTGGTCTTGGGCCGGCGCGGGTGCAGCCCGCGGGCCACTGCGCGCGCGAAGCGCCGCGGCTTGAGCGCGTGCAGCGACTCGGCCAGGGGCCGTATCGCCTCGCGCAGGACCCGCTGGCGCGCCGCCGCCAGCTCCAGCAGCGCCGGTACCACCTCGTCGCCCCCGAACTCTTCGGGGTGGGCGTGGGCGCGCTCGGCGAGCACCGCCAGGTCGTGATCGTCCCCAAGCAGATCGGCCAGCTGATCGAGCTTGCTGGCCAGCTCCGCGAGCTCCGCGGGCTGCGCCGGGGTGAGCAGGGTCGCCATGTAGTACAGGTCCTTGACCCGCTTGCGCAGGTCATGAAACTGCTCGGCGGCGTGCTCGGGCCGGTTTGAGGAGCGGGCCACGCTCCAGGCGCGGCGGAGCTGCCGCACGGCGCGCTCCAGTCCGTCCCGCAGCGACAGCCGGGTCTTGCCGCGCAGCGACCACCCCAGCATCCGCCGGTGCGCCGCCGTCAGCTCGGCCACCACTTGGTCGCGCACCGCCAGCGAGGGCCGGATCGCATTGGGCTGGGGCAGCTCGCGGTAGACCTTGTAGGCGGTCGCCACCGCCTGGGCATAGCCAGCGAGCTCGGGCAGCGGGACCGCGGCCGCCTCTTCCCCAAGGGCGATCGCCGACGCGGCCGGACCCGGCGCCGCGCAGGCCCGCTTGAGGTCGCGCAGCACGTCGCTCATCACCTGGGCCTCGCGCGTCTCGGCCAGCGCCCGCCCCACCTTGGCCAGCTGCTGGCCCGCGCGGCGGACCCGCTTGCTCCCCAGCCCCCGACGCAGCAGGCGCAGCGTCGAGCGCAGGCGCTTGAGCGACTTGCGCGCCTCGTGCACCGACTCGGCCGCGGCCTTGTCGCTGGTGTCCGGCTGCACCGCCAGCGCGACGTGCCGGCTCGCGCTGTCCAGCTGCTCGGCCAGCACCGCCAGCACGGCCTGCCACAGGGCCCGCCGCGGCCCCCAGTGCAAGGCGGCCTGCGACTTCCCCGCCTCCCCGCTTTCAGCATCCCCTAGGGCGAGTACGAACGCCATGCACCGGAGCTCCTCTTAAGACGTTCCCACAGCTCCGGCCCGCTTGTCGAGCGCCAACCAGAGCTTAGACGGGAGCCGCGCTTTGGTTGACTATAGCACGAGCGGGATAACCGCCCGCCGCTCGGCCGGATAGTCGCTGAAGCGGCGCTTGTAGTCGCGGTGGTGGGCGACGGCGCGCGGCACCAGGTTCGCAGCCGTCCACAGCGCGAAGACCGCCCCCGGCAGCGACCAGGTGAGGATCGCCCAGCCAATCCACTCCAGCAGCTCACCCAAGTAGTTTGGGCAGGAGACCAGGCGGTACAGTCCCCCGTAGGGGATCTTGTAGCCGGTCTCGCCCGGGCGGCGCAGCCGCAGCAGGATGAAGTCGCTGTGCTGGTTTATCGCAAAGCCGGCCAGGAACACCGCCACGCCAAGGACAAACCGCGGATCGGCAAACCAGCTGGCCGCATAGGGGGCGCGCAGCGTCAAAAGGTAGTGCCAGTTGAGGTAGGTGTTGCCGAGGTTGAAGAGGATCCCGGTGAGCGGAATGAGCAGCGGCATCGGCGCCCCCCCCTGCCGGCGGAACGGAAAGATGAAGGCGCGGAGGAAGTAGTGCAGCTGCCACAGCGCGAGAAACGTCACCACGACCGGGCTGCGCTGGTGCAGCTCGTCGGCCAGAAGGAACAGCGCGAGCGGCCCAAGCGATGCGGGCGCCTCCATCAGCACCCACCCCAGGGTCGAGTTCAGCCGCGGTCCGAAGCCGCCCCGGCTGTGCCGACCGTAGGGAGCCGCCATGCGAAACAGATACGGCATGGTCACAAGCGCGATGACGATGAAGGTGTAAAGGACGGCGTCGTAAAGGTTCATCCTACTCATGGCCGGGTCCCGGGGGTTTTACCGAAGGTGGCTCAGCTGCGCAGCTGGCCGCTCTGGCGGAACCAGTCGACCGCGGCGCCGACGGTCTCGGCGAGCGGCCGCGGGCTGTAGTCGAGCTCGCGGCGCGCCTTGTCATTTTTGAACTGCGAGTTGCCGCACAGCACCTGCAGCGAGTGAGGGGTAAACTTGGGCCGCTTGCCGAGCAGCCTCGTCACCCGCTGCGCCACCGGCGCCCCCAGCTTGGCCAGCCACATCGGCGAGACCAGGCGCGGCGCCGGCACACCGCTCGCCTGGGAGACGAGCTCGGCCAGCTCCTTGAGGCTGCGCCAGTGGCCGGTGAGCAGGTACTTGTCGCCCGCGCGGCCGCGCTGCTCGGCGGCGATGGCGCCGCTTACCACGTCGCGCACGTCGACCCAGTCGTAGCCGCCGGCGACCACCGCCGGCAGTCGGCGGTGACACAGGTCGAGGATCAGCTGGCCCATCGGCGAGGGCTTGTAGTCGTGCGGTCCGAGCACCGCCCCCGGGTTGACGATCACCGCGTCCAGGCCCTGGCCGACTCCGGCCATCACCTCGGCCTCCCCCTGCGCCTTGGAGCGGTCGTATGCCATCGCGCTGGCGACATCAGCCAGCGGGCGGGTCTCGTCGATCGGCTGGTCGAGCGGTACCTGGTGGTAAGCGTGCACCGAGCTGAAGTGAACCAGGCGCCGCACCCCGGCGCGCCGGCAGGCCTGCACGACGTTGCGGGTGCCCTCGACGTTGACGCGGAAGACCTCGGCATCATCGTCGTCGGTGATCGAGATGCGGGCGGCCAGGTGATACACGACCTCGGCGCCGGCGAAGGCGCGCTCGAGCGAGGCCGGGTTTAGCAGATCGCCGACCACCTGCTCTACCTTCAGACCGGCCAGGGCGCGGGTGTCCTCGGGCCGCACCAGGGCCCGCAGGCTGCGGCCCTGCTCTAGCAGGGCGCGCGTCAGGTTGCCGCCGATGTGTCCGGATGCCCCGGTAAGTACTACGAGCATGGATTCTCCTTGAGCCAGCGCCGCGGGCCGGCGGCGCGCGCCCAGCCTACACCGGCCCGCGGCCGATGCGCACGGGGATTGAGCGGTGCCAACCCCAAGAGCCCAGGGCGGCCGTCCGCTCGCTGAGCCGCGGTCATACCCCGGGCGCCGGCAGCGCCAGACGGCCAGGCGCTTGATGCAGCGCAGGGCGAGTTCGTGAGCGCCGCTGCCTCGGGCCGTGCGCTGCCCAAGGATCTCTGGGCTGGGTGCAGCTTGGCTGCGCGCCGCACGCCTGGGCCCTGCCCGGCTCCGCGCTGGGTACTAATTTGGGGGGACCTGTACTTCGCAAGTAGAATCAGCGCCGCGATGCGCCTGTGCAGCTTGCTCCTCCTGTGTACCTTGACGACCCCCGCGCTCGCCGCCGAGCCGGCGCTGGTCCAGTTCACCGCCGCCGACTCGCCAGCGAGCGGCTGGAAGCCCTACACCACCAAAGAGGGCATCACCGTGGAGCGGCGGCCGGTCCCCGGCTCTGGCTTCTACGAGCACCGCGCCGTCGTCGAGCTGCCGATCGCGCCGGCCGCCGCGGCCGAAGACGTGTGGCGCGCCCTGCGCGGCGGCGACATGGCCACCCTCAAGCACCGCGAGGTGCTGGCCGAGAGCCCCGCCGAGCTTCTCATCTACGATCAGATCCGCACCCCCGTCGTCTCGGATCGCGACTACGTGATCAAGGTGACGCGCACCTACGACGCGGCCCGCCAGCGCACCGAGTTCCGCTGCGCCACCGTCTCGGGCGTCGGTCCTCCAGTCGCCGCCGGCCACGTCCGCATCCCGATCATCCGCGCCGGCTGGCAGGTCGAGCCGGGCCGCGGCGCCGGCACCCGCCTCACCTACTACGCCTACTCCGAGCCCGGTGGCCTCATCACGGCGCTGCTGGCTCGCAGCGCCCAGGCCGACCGCGCGGTCGCCGACATCCTGCACATGGCCAAGCGACTGCGCCGGCTCAGCGCCGAGAACCTCGCCGCGCGTCAGCCACCGCCGTAGCCCGACCGACCGCGGGAGGAGCGGCGGCTAAAGCGGACGCGGCGCCTGGGCAGCGCGCTGGACCCAGCCGTCGGCAATCGCTGCCCGGACGTCGGCCTCACCAAGCTCGTTGCCGTTGCTGTAAAGGAGGATCGCGCGCTCCATCACCGCCTCCAGCTCACGGAAGTTGCCGGGCCAGCTGTGCTTGCGCAGCACCGCCACGGCGCTGGCATGCACGCAGTAGGCGTCGGACGACAGCGGCGCCGGGCGGTCGATCGCCTCCAGCAGCTCGGCCGGACGCCCGAGGCCGCGGCTGCGCAGCACCCGGTTGGCGACCCACAGCGCGGTGTGGGTGATGTCCTCGGGCCGCTCGCGCAGCGGCGGCACATGCAGCACCAGCCGCTGCAGCCTGTACCACAGGTCATGCCGCAGCCGGCCCTCCGCCACCGCTGTGGGAGCATCGCCATCGGTGAGCGCGATCAGGGTGACCCCGTCGCGGGCGCTGCTGGCGGCGTCCTTGCCCAGGCGCTGCTCACTGAGCTTGTCGTTGAGGTGGCGCTGCACATCCAGCGGCAGCGCCAGCAGCTCATCGAGGATGAGCGAGCCGCCCTGGGTGCGGGTGAGCGCGCCGCTGCGCACGCCGTACAGCCCGCCATCGCTGCTGCGGTAGGTATCGGCGCCAAACAGCTGCTTGAGCATCTCATCGGCGGTGCAGCCAGCCAGGTGGGCCCGCTCCACCGGCCCGCCGTCGGGATGCATCAGGCGGTGGATGAGGCGCGCCAGCCCCTCCTTGCCGGTGCCCGGCTCACCGTAGATCACCACATGGGTGCGGTAGGGGCGATCCTGCAGCCGGTCGATGATGCGCAGAAGGCGCGCGATGTCCGGGTGGTTGGCCGACATCCGCCCGAGGGCGGCGATCCAGGCGTCCAGGTGCAGCTCAGAGGCGGCGCTGGCGCCGGAAACCGCGACGGCAAGCTCGGAAACTGGAGCAAATTTCTGGGCAGGGTCAGTGGCCATACCGCCTCACGATAGCAAATCGCCGGCGGCTCGGGAATGCCGAGGAATCGGCGGCGCTTGGCCGGCCCGCGGGCGGTCGCTGCTTGACCCGAGCGGGGCCGGCGCGGACACTGGAGGACGCTTTGCCGAGCGTCCGCCGCCCCAGTTCCGGTCCCCCGAACCAGCTCCGCCCGCCGGCGCGCCCGGCTCGCGGCGGGGCGCTGGCGGCGCTGCTCCTGGGCCTTGCGCTGCCGCGGCCGGCCGCCGCCCAGTCGCCGCCGGGCGTCCCGGCGGGCGCCGCCGCCGAGCCGACGGCGGACCAGCGCTACAGCAGCGCCTGGGTCCACAAGATCCTGTCCGACTATCACCGCCGCTACCCGCGCTTGACGCGCCTTGTGCAGCTCGGCACGACCCACGAGCGGCGGCCGATCTGGGCGCTTGCCATCAGCAGCGACCGCGGGCGCGGCGACCGGCCGGCGGTGCTGATAAACGGCGCCCACCACGGCATCGAGCCGATGTCGATCGATCTGGCGCTCGATGTCGCCCAGGTGCTGCTGCTGCGCTCGGGCGAGCGCCGCAGCGAGCTGCGCCCCGATCCCGAGCTCGACGCCAAGGTCCAGCGCTGGCTCAGCGAGCTTGTGGTGTGGTGCGTGCCGGTGGTCAACCCCGACGGAATCTGGGCCCTGCAGCACGGCAACCCGCGCTCGCCGCGCAAAAACGGCCGCCCCGGCCCGCCCGGACCCTCCCCCGGGCCCGGCACCATTACCCGCAGCGACGGGGTCGACCTGAACCGCAACTACCCCTTCCGGTGGGGCTTCCTCGCCGAGAAGGGCAGCTCATCCAACCCGCAGAGCCCCTACTACCGCGGCCCCAGCGCCGGCTCCGAGCCCGAGACCCAGGCCATGATGCGCCTGGCCGACAGCGAGCACTTCGTCGCCAGCATCAGCTACCACACCGGCAACGTCACCGTCCTTGCCCCCTACACCATCGATGGAGTGCAGAGCCCGACCCCCAACGAGGCGTGGACGGTCGCCGAGCAGCTGGTCGCCGGCCTCCCCGACCACCCGCAGGGCCGGCCGTGGGCGGTGCGCAAGATGATCTACCCGGTCGACGGCACCGACCAGGACTTCCTGCGCGCCCGCTTCGGCACCCTGGCCCTTTTGGTCGAAGGCGCTCGCAAAGACACCAGTAACCCTGACGAGCGCCACGCCATCGTGCTCGCCGCCCGGCCGCTGTGGGTGCGCCTGCTCGACCGCTACCTCGACGGGCCGGCCGTCTTTGGCCGGGTCACCGACGCCGCCGGCAACCCCGCGGTCGCCGCGATCTCGATCGACGAGATCAAGACCGCCGAGGGCGAGACCTGGACCACCCGCTGCCGCGACGGCCGCTTCGACCGCTACCTGCCCGCCCCCGGTCACTACACCGTGCGCGCCAAGGTCCCCGGTCAGCCCGATGTCACCCGCGAGCTCGACGTCCCCGCCGGCCGCCTGCAGGTCGATCTGACGGTGGCGCAAGGCGACGCCGTCCGCTGCCCCGCCGCGCCCCGCTAGCTCACATGTGCTCGCGCGTGGCGCGGAACACGATGTCCGGCCACTTCTCCTTGGTGTACCCCAGGCGCCACTCGTTCTCGGCGAGGTAGGTCAGGTTGCCCTCGATGTCCACTGCCATGTTGCTCGCGAGCTTGGCGGTGAACTCCTCGAGCTTCTTCTTGTCGTCGCAGTGCACCCAGCGCGCGGTCCCAAACTCGATCGGCTCGTACACCGCATCGACGCCGTACTCGTCGCGCAGCCGGGCGACGATGACGTCGAACTGCAGCACGCCCACGGCGCCGAGGATGTAGTCGTTGCTCCGCACCGGCCGGAACAGCTGCACCGCGCCCTCCTCGGCCAGGTGCAGCAGGCCCTTTTCCAGCTGCTTGGACTTGATGGGGTTATTCAGCCGCACCCGCCGGAAGTGCTCGGGGGCGAAGTTGGGAATGCCGAGGAACTTGAGCGGCTCTTTCTCGGTGAACGAGTCGCCGATCTTGATCGTGCCGTGGTTGTGCACGCCGATGACGTCGCCCGGGTAGGCCTCCTCGACGCCGCTGCGGTCCTGGGCCATGAAGATCGTCGCGTTGGCGATCTGGATTTCCTTGCCGATGCGGTGGTGGCGGACCTTCATGCCGCGGGTGAACTTGCCCGAGCAGATGCGCAAAAAGGCGATGCGGTCGCGGTGCGCCGGGTCCATGTTCGCCTGGATCTTGAACACGAAGCCGGAGAACTCCTCCTCGTACGGCGAGACCACGCGGGTCATCGTCGGCCGCGGCCGCGGCGGCGGCGCGAACTCCATGAGCGCGTCGAGCAGCTCCTTGACGCCGAAGTTGTTGACCGCGCTGCCGAAGAACACCGGCGTCTGCTCGCCGCGCAGGTAGCGCTCCTTGTCAAACGGCGCGCTGGCGCCGGTGACCAGCTCCAGGTCGGTGCGCAGCTGCTGCACCTGGGTGCCGAGCAGCCGATCGAGCTCGGGATCGTCGGCCCCGTGCACCACCAGGGCGTCCTGGACCCGCTCGTTTCCCGTCGCCGAGAAGACGCGCATCTCGTTGTGGAAGATGTTGAAGGTGCCGCGGAACTGCTTGCCCATGCCGACCGGCCAGGTGAGCGGCGCGCACTCGATCTTCAGGTGCTGCTCGATGTCGGCGATGAGATCAAACGGATCGCGGCCGTCGCGATCGAGCTTGTTGATGAAGGTGATGATGGGCGTGCTTCGCATGCGGCACACGTCCATGAGCTTCTTGGTCTGGGTCTCGACGCCCTTGGCGCTGTCGATGACCAGCAGCGCCGAGTCGACCGCGGTGAGCACCCGGTAGGTGTCCTCGGAGAAGTCCTGGTGGCCCGGCGTGTCGAGCAGGTTCACCTCGATGTCGCGGACCTTGTCGCCCTCTTTGTGGAAGGCGCTGGCCTCGGGCGTGTAGTTGAACTTCATCACCGAGGAGGTGACCGAGATGCCGCGCTCGCGCTCGATGGCCATCCAGTCGCTGGTGGCGTGCCGCGCCGCCTTGCGCGCCTTGACCGCGCCGGCCATCTGGATGGCGCCGCCGAACAGCAGCAGCTTCTCGGTGAGCGTGGTCTTGCCGGCGTCGGGGTGGCTGATGATGGCGAAGGTGCGGCGGCGATCGATCTCGCGCTGCAGCTCTTTGGCGAGGCCCGAGCGCGGGGTCGGGCGGGCGGCGGTCTTTCCGTCGGTTTCGGCTTCGGCGGTCACGGCGGTCTCTTTGGGCGGCGTGGAGGTTTGGCTGCAGGTCGCGGGCAGCGGCAGACAGATGAGGTGGTTTTCCGTCGGAACCGCGCGAATGTCAAGCGGCGGCTGGCGGCGGCTGGGTCGTCAGGCGACCCTGCTGCAGCAGGTACTGGGTGCCGCCGACAGCGTGGGCGAAGGACTCATCGTTGGTCGACAGGATTGTAGCCTTGCCGCGCCCGGCGCGCTGCCGCAGCAGCTGCGCCATTAGCCGCACGCCGTCGGGGTCCAGGCCATTGCTCGGCTCATCGAGCAGGAGCAGCCACGGATCGCCGAGCAGCGCCGCGACCAGGCAGCAGCGCTTGCGCTGCCCGAACGACAGGGTGCTGAGGCGCTGCCCGAGGATCTCGCTCACCCCGAGCTCGGCGAGCAGCGCGGCCGGCGCCGGCGCCGCCGCCTTAAGCGCCCGCACGAGCTCTAAAAACTCTCCGACCAGCAGCTCGGGCAGCGGCTCGGTGGCGTCGGGGACGTAGCCGAGGTGGCGGCGCGCCGCGGTGCCCCCCGCTTCGAGGCTGTGGTCATAAAGCGTCACCGCGCCGGCGTCGGGGTCGAGGATGCCGGCGAGTATGCGCAGCAGCGTCGACTTGCCCGAGCCGTTCTCGCCGCGCAGCACGATAAGCTCGGTGGGGCCGCAGCGCAGCTCGACGCGCGCGAGCACCGTGCGCCGGCCCAGGCGCTTGGTGATTCCGTGGGCGATAAGGGTCATGGGTTCACCGTATTGCTGTCGCGCAGGGCGCGCTCGCGGCGCAGGCGGCCGTAGCGGGTGAGCGGCGCGGCCAGGCCGAGCGCCCGGCCCCATAGGATCACCGCCGCCAGCGCCCACAGAAAGAGCACCGCCTCACCAAGCGCCCAGCTGGCGAGCAGCGCCGCCGGCACGAGCGCCAGCTGCACCCGCAGGATGCGGTCGCCATCGCGCGGGTCGCCGCGCTGCGCCCACCGATAAAGCGCCGTCACCGCCCCGGCGGCCGCAAGCCCGCACCCGAGCGCCTCGCCGCCGAGCCGCAGGCCCAGGGCCGGCTCGCGGTGCAGGAGCACGGTCAGCAGGACCCCGTACAGGACCGCGAGCGGGGCGAGCAGCAGCATCACCGCCCCGTGCGCCGCCGTGACCCGCTGACTGCCCGAGCTGCCCGTCGAGAGGAGCAGCCAGCCGAGCGTGCGCTCGGCGCTCAGCACCGGACCGGCGAGTGCCCCGGCGGCGAGCAGCGCGAACGGCCCGAGGACGAGCAGCGCCAGCGCCGCCGTGGCCGCCGGGCTCTGGATGTGGTTGTTGCGCAGCGCCAGCTCGGCGATGCCGAGCGCGATCAGATAAAACACCGCCGCCCGCAGCAGCAGCGGGCGCTGCGTCCGCACGAGCAGCGCGATCTGCGCCAGCAGCAGCGCGACCGTCGCCGGACCAGCGACCAGCTGCCGCTCGCGCGGCAGCGGTCGCGCCGCCGCCCGCCGCCACGCCGCGGGCAGCGCCAGGACCAGGCTCAGCCCCGCGGCCAGCAGCACGGCGACGGTACGCCACGGCTCGCCCGGCCCGAGCAGCGCCAGCGCCAAAAGGCCCCCAAGGAGCCAGGTCCGCGGTCGCCGCCCGTCATCGCACAGCAGCGCATGACCCGCCATCGCCAGCAGCGCCGCCGTCAGCGCCGCCAGCGGCCCGGAGCCGCGCCCATAAAGCACGATCATCGGCAGCTCCAGCCCGAGCAGCAGCCCGGCGTTGACCGCGTAGTGCTGCCAGCGCGGCACCGGCAGCGCCCGCCACAGAAGGGCCGCGCGCTCGCCGAGCAGCGCCCGCGCCGCCGGCGTCTGCGCGAGCAGCCACAGCCCCCACAAGCTCGCCCGCACCCCCGGGGCGCGGGCCATGAGCCCGGTCAGGTCGGCGGCATTCATCCCGTTGCCGCCAAAGATCACGGCGCTGGCCACCAGGATCCCCATCACCAGCGGGGCCGCCCGCTGCGCCGCTGCCCGGCCGCCGGTCACCACCAGCGCGCGGACGATTGCTGGCACCCAGCGTCTGCTGCTCGCTCGCCCCTGCCCCACCGCTGGGGGCCCGGCCGCACCGCTCGGCTCCGGGGTCGCCGCGACCCTTGCGGCGGCGCTGTTCCCGAAGGTCGCCGCCGAGCGTGCATCCGCCACAGACTCGGCCATGGGCTTTGAGGAGACCATGTGTCGGAGTCTTGCGCAAGGTGCCGGGCTTCATGGCAAAATGCCCCGCATGATTATGCCGACTCGACCTCGTCTCTCCACTTTGTTTGTCCGGCGGCTGCCGGTCACGCCTGCCTCGCGGACTCGCTGGCCCGGCAGGGCCCGGCGCCTCTGTGGCCTGCTGACTCTCTGCGGGCCCGTGCTCGCCGGCTGCGGCGGGCATGTCGAGTTCGATCTGACGCAGGTCATCCTCGAGCAGCGGGTGACCGGCAGCGCCGCCGGCGGCACCCTCACAAGCTTCCTGCCAAGCCCGGTCCCCTTTGGCCTCAACGTCGAGCAGGAGGCCAAGGCGCGCAACGCGCAGGGGCCGATCACCACCGTCTCGCTGACCTCGATGCAGTTCCAGGTCACCGAGACCGGGACGCCGCCCGGCGGCAGCAGCTCGTTCGAGTTTGTCTCCGGCGCCACCGTGAACATCGAGAGCAAGCGCCAGAACTCGAGCCTGCCCAAGGTGCCGGTCGCCAGCCTCACCGCACCGGGCCGCACGATCGTCGCCGTGCCGAGCACGATCCCCTCGGTGAACCTGCTACCCTACATCACCGAAGGCGCCCAGTTCACCGCCAGCGCGACCGGCACCCTGCCGCCGCACGACGTGACGTTTATCGGCTCGTTCGTCGTCCACGTAAAGACGCTATAGAGATAGCAGGTCTTCGCCGTTGAGCAGCGTCTCGCAGGGGACGCCCAGGGCGACGAGCTCCATGTCATTTAGGCGCAGCGGCCTGACCATCTCGCCCAGGGGATGGATGACGCCGTGCTGCGTCGACAGCTCGCGCATGATGACGTCCCAGCTGCGCACCTCGGTGAGCATCGGCGGCAGCTCAGCGGGGGTGAGGGCGCGGATGCTCCAGGCCTGCTGCAGGGCGGCCCGGCGCAGGCGATCGCAGGCGGTGAGCAGGTACTTGGCGGTGGTGCGCACCAGCGTCAGGGTCCAGCTCACGCTCTTGTCGTCGGGCAGCTCGCGGGTCTTTTCCAGCGCGGCGCTGACCTGGGCCTGAACCTGCTCGCCGGCGCGGTCGCGCTCAAGCTGCTTCTCGACAGGGACAGCGGGATTGTGGGGGGCGTTCTCCATCGCCAGGAGTTCGGCGGCAAGGCGGTGCCACTGACTAACTGTCAGGGATAAAACAAAACGCTTGGGCTGGGCATTCTGGGGGCTCACAGAAAGGGAGTGTAGCCGGCAGGACGGCTCTGGTAACCCCCTAATTTGGCGGACCGAGTCGCTTGTCGCCGAGCCGGCCGGCTTGGGCCTACTTGCGGGCGAGCACTTCTTCGAGCACTCCCCAGCGCACGCCGCGATCGCTGATGATGACCGCGGGGACGCCGGCCCGCAGCGCGACCTGCCACAGGATGACCGCGCCGGCGTAGATGACATCGGCGCGCCGCGGGTCCAGGCCTGGCAGCTGCTTGCGCTGCGCCACAGTCAGCGCGCCCAGGCGCTGCGTCAGCTCGGCGAGCGCCGCCGTCGGCAGCCGCAGCCCGTCGATGCGGGCGCTGTCGTGGGCGGCAAGGCCCAGGTGGATGGCCGCGAGCGTCGTCGCCGTGCCCGCCAGCGCCACCAGCTCGCCCTCGGGCGCGGGCAGCGCCGCGAGCGCTTGCTGCACGGTCGCGATGAGCGCCTGCTGCTCCGCCGGCGTCGGCGGATCGCTGGCCAGCAGGCGCTCGGTCAGGCGGACCGAGCCGATCTTGACGCTCGCCCACCGCTCGGGTCGCTCGCCACCGACGATCAGCTCGGTCGAGCCGCCGCCGATGTCCAGCACGCTGCAGCGCCCCCCGGGCGGCAGCCGCAGGCTCTTGACCACCGAGTCAAAAGACAGCCGGGCCTCATCATCGCTGCTGATGATGCGCAGCGGCAGCCCGAGCTCGCCGAGGCGCGACAGGAACTCGTCGCTGTTGCTGGCGGCGCGCAGCGACTCGGTGCCGACCGCGATCAGCTTTTCGACGCCGAGCTCGCGAGCGCGCGCGAGCTGGCGGCGGATCGCCGCGACACCGCGCTCGATCGCCTCGGGATGCAGGCGGCCGGTGCGATCCAGGTCCTGCCCCAGGCGCGGCATCTCTAGGAAGTCGCCCACCGCCTGCAGCCGCGCGACCGGCGCCGCCCCCCCGGTATCCGCGGTATCTCCGGTATCCGCGGTATCCCCGGTCACCACGTCGGCGACCAACATCAGAGCGGTATTGGTTCCACAGTCAATGGCGGCCAGGCGCATGCGCTCAAGCTATCACAGCGAGCCCGGACCTGCTGGGTGTCCGAGGACCTCCAGGTAGAGCTGGCGGAGCTGCCGCTCACCCTGCTCGGGGCTGAAGTGATCCCGGGCGAGAGCGCGGCAGCGCGCCGCCAGCGCCTGCCGGGACGCCTGCTCGCGCTGGCGGGCAAGGAGGTCGGCGGTCGCCGCCGCCAGCGCCTGCGGCGAGGACGCGACGAAGTGCCCCACCGCCGCCTGCTCCAGCAGCGCCCACGGGGTGGTGGTGGTCGCCACCACCGGCGTGCCGGCGGCCAGCGCCTCGACGACCACGTTGCCGAAGCTCTCCATGTGCGAGCAGAGCCACAGCGCCTCGCTCTGGGCCAGCAGCCGCTGCTTGTCGGCGCCGCGCACAAGCCCCGGCCAGGTCACCGCGGCCGCAATCCCCAGCGCCGCGGCGCGGGCACGCAGGCTGGCCGCGTACTGCAGATCGGCGACCGGCCCGGCGAGGACCAGCGTCGCCGCCGGTGCCGCGCCACGGCGGAGCAGCGCCAGCGCCTCCAGCGCCAGCTCCAGGTTCTTTACCGGATGGATGCGCCCAAGCGCCACCAGCTGACAGGCTGGGCGCTCGCCGCGCACCGGCTGCGCCACCGCGGTCGCCCGCTCGCCCGGCGTCAGGGCGAGCTCCGCCTCGCCGCTTGGCCCCTGCGTAACGACCGCGATCGGCGCCGGCGAGGCGACCGCGAGCTTGGCCTGCAGCGCCCGCACTGCATCTGCTTCCTCTAATGAAGTGACGTGCCAGCCGCTGACCCGCCGCAGCAGCGGCGCGAACGCGGCCAGAAACCGCTCCTTGCGGACCTTGCTGCGGCTCTGCCCGAGTGCCCACGGCAGGAGCGCCCCGCGCGGCGACAGCACCACCGGCAGCCGCCGCCCCGGCGACCCCCCTCGCCGGTCTAGCCGCGCCACCGCCAGCGCCGTCGCCAGCCCCAGCATGCTCGCGGCGCTAAACAGGCCCGTGACATGCACAAGCTGCGCCCACCGGCACTGCACGATGAGCTGCGGCGCCATCGCGGGGGCCAGATCCGGCGGCAGCCGCACCGGCGCATAGTACGTTGGCACCTTGAAAGTCTCGACCCACTGCCCGCCGCGCAGCTTCTGCCCGGCCGTGCTGGTGATGACCCGCACCTGGTGCCCCGCCCGCAGCTGGGCAAGGCACAGCTCATAAAGGGCGGCCACCGGCCCGCCAAACTCCAGCGCCGGATAAAAAGACGGCGATACGTGCAGCACCCGAAGCTGCCCTGCCGGCTCAGGCAAAGGCGGCCTGCAGCGGGCGCGCGTCCGCTGGCCGGTGCGGCGCGCGCGCCCTGCCGGTCGACGGACGAATTTGTATGTACCGAAGCTTTCGCAGGCTCTTCCGATCCTTACATCTGGCGGCAAGCTCTGCCTCCTACTTTAGACTCAGCCTCAGTCCTGTAAGGGCAGAATTTCGCTCCGCCCAAAAGGGGGCGATTCCTGTTGAGAAAAAAGCGCCGGGCTAGCTAAACTGGCGCGGCCACAGGATTTTTTCTGGTCGGCTTGGCTGGCCAGGCACGGGCGGGCGACACAGTACAGAGGAGCCAAAGACGGCATGCAGGTTGACGACCTCCTTGCGTATCAGCTGGTCCCTAGCGTGGTCTCGGCGGTTCGAGCCGCGGGGGTGGAGAGCTTATGGCCGCTGCAGGACAAGGCGGTGCGCGCGGGGGCGCTGGCCAGCGAAGGCGCTGCCGATCTGCTCGTCGCCGGCCCCAGCCCGAGCGGCAAGACGTTTCTGCTCGAGCTGTGCGCGGTGCAGGCGGCGCACAGCGGTCAGCGAGTCCTGTGCGTGCTGCCCACCGCGGAGCGCGCCGCCGCGCAGGGCGCCCGGCTGCGTCGCCACTACCAGCGGCTCGGCCTGCGCATCGGCCGGCTGCGGGTGGCCGGCGAGCGCGGCGAGCTGGACCGGGCGGCCGCAGAGCCGCTGCGGGCGGTCCCCGAGTCAGGGTCGGGCGAGCTCGATGTGGCGCTGGTGAGCGCGGCAGAGCTGACGCAGCAGCTGGTCCTGGAGCCGCGCCTGCTCGACGGCGTGGATCTGGCGCTAATCGACGGACTGGAGGCGCTGGCCGAGCCGCGCCTGGGACCGGCCCTGGAGCTCGCGCTGCTCGGGCTCGGAAGGGCTCGGCGGGTCCCCGGCGGGTCGCAGCGGGGTCTCCGCCTGCTTGTGAGCTGCGCCGAGGTGGCCGGGCTGCCAGCGCTGGCGACGGCGCTGCGGGCCGAGCTGGTGGTCGACGAGCGGCGCCCGAGCGAGCTGCGCTCGGGGGTCGTGCACGGCGGCCGCCTGACCTACTTCTCCACCCGGGACGATCGCGGCAGCGGGCGGCGCTACGAAGAAGAGATTTATGAAGCGCCGCGGGCGCGGCCGGGGGCGACCGCGAGCGGCCCGACGCCGCTCATGCGCCTGGTCGCCGAGCTGTGCATGCGCGGGGAGCAGACGCTGGTGCTGCTGCCCGACAAGGCGCGAGCGGTGGTCGCCGTCGAGCAGCTCACCGCAGCGCTGCGCAGCTGCCCCCCGGCCCCGGCTACCGAGGCGCTGGCCCGGCTGGCGCAGACGCCGGACGGCCAGGCGCGAGCGCTCTTGCGTGAGACCCTGAGCCGCGGCGCGGCGCTGCTCGAGCCGGGCCTGCTGCCGAGCCAGCGCGAGCTGGTGCTGGGGGCCTGCCGCGATGGCGAGGTGCGCGTGCTGTGCGCCACCAGCCTCAGCGAGCTGGACCTGGAGCTCGACCCCGAGCTGCGCTTCCGCAACGTGGTCCTCAGCGAGCGCTGGATGTGGCGCTACCAGCGGCGCACCCGCGGCTATGTGCGGGATGAGCTCGGCTGGCTCGACTGGGCGCGCATCGGCGGGCGCGCGGCGCGCGGGTCGAGCAGCGGCTCGGCAGCGGGCCGGGCGATGCTGCTCGTGCCGTCGCGCTACGACGCCGAGGTCGCCCTGCGCGGGCTGGCGGCGCTCACCCCGCAGCCGCTGCCGCTGCCGCTGCGCGCCGAGCCGCTGGAAGAGACGATCCTCGGCCTGCTCGCCACCCAGGCCGCCGCGTCGGCGAGCGAGCTTGGCGAGTGCCTGGCGGCCTCGCTGACTGGCCAGGCGCTGTGGACCACCGCGAGCGGCGCCGCCGAGCTGCGCACCGCCCTTGGCACCGCGCTAGAGTCCCTGCTGACCCAGGAGCTCATCCGCCGCGATGCCGCCGGGGGGCTGCAGGTCACCGCGCTCGGGCGCGCCGGCGCCGCGCTCGGCTTGCCGGTGCGCACCGTGCTGCTGATGCAGCGCTGGGCGGAAGCGGCGCGGCAGGTCGATTTCACCGCTCTGGAGGTCCTGCTGGCGCTCGCCCTGTCGCCGAGCGGCGTCGAGGCGGCGGTGCCGCTGCTGCTGTCCGAGCAAGAGACGAGCGACTACTGGTCGCGCGCCCTGCTGCGCGCAGCGGCCGAGGGCGCGGCCGAGCGGCCCCTGTTCCGCTGGCTGCGCGCCCAGGCGGGGGTGGTCCGCTTCGAGCAGACGCGGGCGCTCAAAAAGGCGCTGCTGCTCTGCGACTGGGCGGCGGGGCGGGATGGGGTGGCGCTGGAGAACGACTACCAGGTGTGGCTCGGCGCCCTGGCCGGTGCGGCGGGCGAGTTCGGGCGGCTGGTGGCGGCGCTGCGGCAGATCTGCGCGCTGCGCGGCTGGGAGCCGGCGCGGCTGCAGCGGCTCGACCTGCTCGCCGCGCGGCTGCGGCAGGCCCCGGGCGAGCCGGCGGCCGAGCGACCGGAGGCGGCCGAGCAGCCCCCCGCGAGCGAGTCGGCCGCAGCTAGCGGTGCGGTCGTGGCGCGCGCGGTCTTCTCCATCCGCGCCGCACTGCTCGCCGGCCGCAGTGTCAGCGGCGCCCCGGCGGCCGCCGCGGCTTCTGGGGGAGGACGGGCCAGCAGCGGCGGTCCGGCGGTGGCCGACCACCTCGTCGAGCCGAGCTGACCGGGGGCGCCGGACGGCGGCGCTGGCCCTGGCGAACTCAGCGTTTTATCACTCGTTGACGCAGCCTGGGCCGACCCTTAGCATTAATGAACCTAACGTCAGGTTTGCTCCATGGTTCATGTGCTTACCCCCAATGCCCCGCCCGGTAGTAAAACTCAGGACACGTCCACCGGGCCCGCTGCGGACTCCCTGGTGCACACCCTCGACGATCTGGTCGCGCACTTCCAGCGCGGCAACAAGACTCGGGACCAGCAGCGCGTCGGGCTGGAGCACGAGAAGATCGGCGTCGCCCTCGACCCGGACGGCGGCGTGCGGCCGCTGCCCTATGAAGATGCGCCGGGCCGACCGCAGATCCGCACCCTGCTGCAGGGGCTCATCGAGAAGGACTGGCAGCCGGTGCGCGAGGGGGACAACGTCATCGCCCTGCGGCGCGCCGGCGCCTCGGTGACGCTGGAGCCGGGCGGCCAGTTCGAGCTGTCGGGGCGCCCGCAGCCGACCGAGGTCGAGTGCAGCGCCGAGCTCGACGAGCACCTGCGCGAGCTGCTGCCCCTGGCCGAGTCGAGCGGCGTCGCCTTCCTCGGCTGCGGCTTCCGCCCGCTCGGTACCTGGAGCGAGGTGCCCTACATGCCCAAGGGACGCTACCGGGTGATGCGCGAGTACCTGCCCACCCGCGGCGCCCTGGGCGTCGAGATGATGAAGCGCACCGCGACCGTGCAGGCGAACCTGGATTTCGTCAGCGAGGCCGATGCGGTGGCCAAGATGCGGCTCGGCATCGGGCTCGGACCGCTGGTGACGGCGATCTACGCCGCCTCGCCGCTCGTCGATGGCAAGGACTCGGGCTACAAGAGCTACCGGGCCAGCTGCTGGCTGGACACCGACCCCGATCGCTGCGGCATCCTGCCGTTCATGTTCCGCGAGGACGCGGGCTTTCGCGCCTACGCCGAGTGGGCCCTGGATGTGCCGATGTTCTTCGTCTACCGCCACGGGACCTACACCCCGGCCGGCGGCCTGACCTTCCGCCGCTTCCTGGCCGACGGCGCCGGCGCCGAGCGCGCCACCCTGGCCGACTGGGAGCTGCACCTGTCGACCCTGTTCCCCGAGGCGCGGCTCAAGCAGTATGTCGAGCTGCGCAGCGCCGACGCCGGGCCGCTGCCGATGATCCGGGCGCTGCCGGCGCTGTGGCGCGGCCTGTTCTACTCGGACGACTCGCGCGCCGCCGCCTGGGCGCTGGTCGCCGACCTGAGCATCGCCGAGCGCGAAGAGCTGCGTCGGGAGGTGCCGCGGCACGGCCTGCAGACCCGGCTGCGCGGTCGGCCGCTGGCCCCGCTGTGCGCCGAGATGCTCCGCATCGCGCAGGCCGGCGTGCGGGCGCTCGGCGGCGGGCCGGGGGTGGAGGCGCTAGAGCCGCTGCTCGCAGCGACGCAGGCGGGCCGCTGCCCGGCCGACGACATCCTGGATGCCTACCGCGCGACGGGCGGCAACCCGCGAGCGCTCGTCGACAAGCTGCGCCTGCGGCTGGAATGAAGCCGCGCGTGGCATGTCAGGCTGAGGCAAGCGTAGCGAGCGGTGCGAGCTCGGGCGCGCTGAGCAGCCTCTCTTTTGTGAGCACGGCCGGACCGCAATCGGGGCGCGCGGAGCAGTTCTTTCTCAGCCTGCTAGCGGCGGCGAGCGATGGCGATGAGCCCGCCGGCTTGGTGACTGCCGCGGATGTCGTCGCTGCGCCAGCTGTAGCGCAGCCGCATCTCGGCGGCCACCGCTCGCCGCTTCAGCAGCAGGGTGAGCCGCGGCCAGCCTTCGATGGCCTGCAGGAAGGCGCCGATCAGGTTGCCCACGCGCGGCTTGTAGTTGTTGCGCTGGGTGGTCCAGCGCTCGATGTACAGGCCGCGGGCGGCTAGGCGGTCGCGCAGCTCGGCGGCCTGGTAGCGGCGCACGTGCCCGCAGGCGGTGTCAAAGCGGGTAAACAGGGCCGGATCCACCGGCACCGAGAAGAACAGCGCGCCGCCGGGGGCCAGCACCCGCGCCAGCTCTGAGAGGACGGTGTCGTCGTCGGGGATGTGCTCCAGCACCTCGAAGGCGCACACCACCTGAAAGACGCCGTCGGCAAACGGCAGCGGTCCGGCGCTGCGCACCGCCAGGCCGCCGTGCTGCTGCAGCTTGCGCAGGGCCGGCTGCGCCAGATCGACGAAGTAGCCACCGCGCACCGGGATGCGCGGCAGCACCCCGGAGCCGAGCTCCAGAAGGCGCGCCGCCGGGCTCAGCTCTTTGGCGAGCTCCCGCCAGATCGGCCACTCCTCATGACCGGGGATGGGTAGGCGCGACCACAGGCGGCTGTAAATTTCTTCATTCTTGTTTACAAGGTCGGTCATGGGCGGCTCGCACAGCGTGGTCGAGCCATAGCGCGGCAGTTGGGGAAAGAGCAAGCGCAGAGGCAGGCAGCGAGAATCCGGCCCGGGAGCCGCGAGCCGCGCCCCAAGGTCCGGCGGCAGCTACTCGGCCAGGGCGCGGTCGATCTCGGCGGAGAACTTGTCGAGCGGCAGCGCGCCGCTGAGGAAGGTACCGTTGACGAAGAACGCCGGGGTGCCGCGCACGCCGGCCTCCTGGCCCTCGCGGATGTTCTTCTTCACCAGCGCCGCGTGCTGCCCCGAGGTCAGGCAGCTGTCGAACTTGGCGCTGTCGATCCCCAGCGTCTTGGCCGCGTTCTTGAGCGACTCGACGTCGAGGTTCTGCTGGTTGTCGAACATCCAGTCGTGCATCTGCCAGAACTTGCCTTGGTCGTTGGCGCACTGCCCGGCCTCGGCGGCCTTCTGCGCCTTCTCGTGGAAGTCGAGCGGGAAGTCGCGGAACACCAAGCGCACCTTGTTACCGTACTTGGCGACCACCTGATCCATGACCGCGCGGCCCTTGCTGCAGTACGGGCACTGGAAGTCAGAGAACTCGACGACGGTGACCTTGGCCTCTTTGGGCCCCTTGGCCGGCCCCTCGGCGGCGACCTGGATCTTGGGCGCGCGCAAGAGGATCTGCACGCCGGCCTTCTTCTTGAGGTCCTCAATCGTGGTGGCAATCGCCTCGCGGCGCTTCTGGTTGGTAAGGCCGGTGACGATGGTGTCCTTGACGGCGTCGAACTGCTGGCCGGCCAGCTGCGGCGGCAGGCGCTCTTTGTTGGCCTCGAAGAAGCTCTTGGCCTCGTCGACGCTGACCTGCGGGACCTTGGTCTCGACCTGCTTGCGCAGGAAGTCCTCGTCGCTCTGCCCGGCCTTCTGCGCCGCCGCCTTGACGACCCGCTCGCCGACCAGGTTGTCCAGGGTCTTCTCGCGGATCTCAAACAGCTCGCGGCCGGCGGCCTTGTCCAGGTCGGCCATGGTGAGCGGCTGGCCGCCGATGAGGGCCACCACCACCTGCGCGTCTGACGAGGTCGGCGTCGGGCCGACGGTCTTGGTGGAGCCCTTGTTGCAAGCGCTGCTGCCGAGAAGCAGCGTCAGTAGCGCCGCCGAGATTGGCTTCCAGTTCATGGGTTGGTTTCCTTTTCCTGTGTTTAAGAGGCTCGCGTCAGCATGGCATAGGCCGCCGCCCTCACCAAGCGCGGACCTGAAAACTCCGGCGCGAAATCGGCGGCAAAGTGGGCGCTTCGCTGCGGCGGGCGGGTGTTGCAAGGCGGCGTAAGGCTCGGCCGGCGCCGTCCGGTCACGTCTCCTGACATGTAGGACAAAGTAAGATTTTTGACTTCCTTATCGTACCGAAATAGCTTGGGGCCCATGAAGACGGCACGCACCCCCATCGTTCGCCCCAAGAGCCCGCGCTCCTCTGGCTCTCCGCGGCCCGCCCGCGGCGCCAGCGCCCTGGCGGTCTCCCTGGCCCCGAGCTCCGCCCGACCCGAGGCAGCCGGCGCCGCCCCCGCGCGCAGCGGCCCGCCGCGCTCTGGCCCGCTGCAGCTGCCTACGGCCGCAGGTCCGTCGAGCGGCCGCCCGCCGGTGCTGCGCGTCGAGCAGCGCCGCAACATCCGGTTCGACAAGGCCTTCCCGGTGGCGATCCGCAGCGAGGCCTTTGGCGAGTCGAGCGCGATCGCCCGCAACGTCTCGGCCGGCGGCATCATGGTCGAGCTGCCCGAGCCGCTGCCGCTCGGCACCGCGGTGCAGGTCTTCTTCTCGGTGCCCGACTCGCACGCCCGCATCGTCGCGCGCGGCGAGGTGAAGAATCACTACTTCCTCAACTTCGCCGATCCCAAGGGCGGGCTGCACGCCCTGACCGGCATGGGCGTGCGCTTTACCGGCTTTGAGAGCGACAGCGATCTGCTGCTCGGGCTGGGCCTGACCCGGCTGCGCACCGTGCTGCACTGAGCCGGCGGCGGTGGCTTGCCCCGCGCCCGCGATCCGCGATACAACCGCCGAGCGCGGCGCGACCGCCGCGGCAATAGCAAGCTCGACTTACCCCCGACAAAGGACCCGGACATGGCACGCCCGTTCGTCTTGGCAGGACTCTCGCCCCACCCGGGAGCGCGGCAGGACTTCTCTCCCCGCAGCCCGGCGCGCTCCTCGCTGCTGGCCCCGCGGCAACAGGGCGGGGTCCTTGGGACTCTCCTTCTGACCGCGGCGCTCCTGCCGGCCTGCGTCGAGCAGTCGAGCGAGCCGAGCCAGCCGAGCGCCGAGGACGTCAAGGCCGCCCACGAGCACGTGCTCACCGTCGCCCCGACGCCGCGCTACCCGAGCAGCGCGGTCCTCGACAACGGCGACAAGGGCCGCATCGTCTACCTGGGCGCCGACGTCGACACCACGACCGTCGTGCCCGGCCAGTCGTTCAACCTCACCCACTACTTCCGCGTCGAGAAGCCGGTGGCAGAAGGCTGGCGCCTGTTCGTCCACCTGGACGGCACCGCGGCCCGGCGCGCCCACCTCAACGCCGACCACGTGCCGATCGGCGGCAAGTACCCGGTGGCGCTGTGGAAGACCGGCGAGATCATCGCCGACAGCCACAAGGTCATGGTCCCGCCGAGC
Source organism: Polyangia bacterium (assembly GCA_044222245.1). Lineage (GTDB taxonomy): Bacteria > Myxococcota_A > Polyangia > Palsa-1104 > JAEUJZ01 > CALFML01. Next base: position 43,220 of record JBGANQ010000037.1, read on the forward strand.
TGGCCGGCCGACAAGGTCACCATCTATGTCGGCTTCTGGAAGGGACAGTCCCGGTTCGCGGTCAAGAGCGGGCCCCAGGACGGCCAGAACCGCGTCCTCGCCCTGGAGCTGCCGGTCAAAAATGACGCCGCCCCGCCCGCCGCGCCGACCAAGCGCCTGGTCGCCCGCAAGCTGCCGACCGGCACGACGATCACCGTGGACGGCAAGCTCGACGAGCCGGCGTGGAAGACCGCCAGCGTCAGCGAGCCGTTTGTGAACTCGCTCGACGGCAGCGCCGCGCCGCAGGCCTCCTCGGCCAAGGTGCTGTGGGATGATCAGAACCTGTACGTCGCCTTCGACTTCGCCGACACCGACATCTGGGGCAGCTTCGAGAAGCACGACGACAAGATCTACACCCAGGAAGCGGCCGAGATGTTCATCGACCCCGACGGCGACGGGCGGACCTATATCGAGCTGCAGGTCAGCCCGCGCAACGTCACCTTCGACTCCTGGCTGCCCGGCTACCGCCAGAACGACAACGCCTGGGACGCGCCGATGAAGACCGCGGTGCAGGTAAACGGCACCCTGAACAAGCGCGACGACACCGACACCGGCTGGACGGTCGAGATGATGATCCCGCTCAGCGCGGTCAAGGGGCGCCTGGAGACCGTCAAGGGCGTGCCGCCGCAGGTCGGCACCGAGTGGCGCATCAACTTCTTCCGCATGGATCTGCCGGCCGGCAAGCCGCAGTCCGGCTCGGCGTGGTCGCCGCCGATGCGCGGCGATTTCCACGCCCTGGACAAGTTCGGCACCCTGGTCTTCGGCGATGAGCAGGGCGCCGTCGCCACCACCGGACCGCACACCCTGAGCCCGGTCCTGCAAAAAGCGATGGTCGCCGAGCCCGCGGCGCCCGGCGCGCCCACCGACAAGGCGCAAGCCACACCGGCGCTGCCAAGCGGCGAGGCTCCGGCCAAGGCGGCGCCGCCGGCCGCCAAGCCAGGCAAGGACAAGGCCAAGAAAGCCGCTCCGGGCGCAGCTCCCTGATACGACACGACCTGGTGATTTCCAGGAATCTGCGTCGCGCATCAAGCGCGGCAAGTTAGTCGCTTTGCCGGGTTTCTCGTCGGTAAGCCTCTTCCAAATGACCACGTTGGGCCAACAGCTTGTTGCCAAAGCGTAGCGGGCTTCCCGAGCGCCGAACCTAGCGTGCCGAGCGACCTCGGGGCCGTGAGCACGGCAGGTTCTAAAGAGTCTCACAGTCGCTTTGTAAGAGGCTGCCAAGAGGCGCCGCTCGGCGGCCAGGATTCCGGGGGGATGGGCCGCCTGCGAGCGCTGGTCCAGGCTACGGTCCGGCCGCGCAGGCGTGTTGTCAGCGCTGAGGCTTGAAGCCGCGGCGACGCCCCCCGCGTCGCCCGAGCGGACTAGAAGTACAGGCGGGCGCCGAAGCGCAGGTACAGGGGCGCTTGATAGGCGGTGGGCTGGCCGTAGTTGCTGTTTAGCACCAGCGCGGTCCCGTCGGTCGCACGCAGCTTGCGCAGGTCCTCGGGCTTGCCGTAGACGATCGGGTTCACGTTGGAGAAGGTGTACTCGTCGTCGACGTTGACCACCTCGCGCTGGTTGGCGACGTTGATCACATCGCCGTAGACGTTGAGCTTGATCTTGTCGGTGAGCAGGTGCTCGTAGCCCAGGTGCAGATCAAGCTGGGTGATGGTCGGCGTCCGCCCCGCCGAGCCGCTCGGCAGGATGAACGTCTGCCGCGCCCCGTACACCACGTCCTGACCCAGGGTCTGGATCGGCCGCCCCGACAGCGCGGTGAACGTCAGGCTGGCGGTAATCGTCCCCCGCCCGCCGGCCACCGGCTGCTGGTAAAACCCGGTCGCCTTGAAGTTGTGCGGCCGATCGTTGTTAAGCGGTCCGTTGCGGTTCACCGTCAGGTTGATCAGGTCAAACTGCGACGAGATGTTCGGATCGAGCTGGTTGGTGTAGGGGTTAAACGGCCCCGGGAAGTTGCCCCACAGCCGCGAGTAGGTGTAGTTGGCCAGAATCGAGAAGCGGTTGGACAGGCGCTTGTTGATGGTGAAGGTCACCGCGTGGTACTCGCGCTGCGCCTTGGGGAAAAGGGAGACCGCCTTGTAGACGTCGGCGCGGTTCTTGGCCGCCTTGGCGTCGTCGGACAGCTGCTTGAACGCCGCCTGCTGCGCCGCGTAGTTGGCGGCCTTGGGGTCGGGCATGGGTGTACTGTCGACCATCGCCTGCTTGCGCTGCGCATCGGCGTCCAGCTCTGCCGCTACCTTGGGATCGGGCTGCGCCCCGGGGTTGGCGATAAAGAAGGTGTCGCCGCCGTTGACCGACAGATCCTCGATGATGTTGCCGAGCGACCGATAGGTGTAGTAGGCGCCGAGCACGATATCGAGGCCGACATCAACCTGGCCGCCGACCACCACCTCATCCTGGTGCTGGCCCTTGATCGCCGGCGCCACCGGGGCGTAGACCCCGCCGCCGCTCACCCGCGGATTGGCGAGCGTACACGGCGCCCCGGCCCCGACCTCGGGCACCTGCACCGGCTGGCCGCCGGGCAGAAGCGGGCGGCGGTTGCAGTCGCCGACGTAGGCCTTGCCGACCAGGAACCCCTCGCCGCTAAACGAGCGGTCGTTGATATCAAGGGGCACCGTCTCGTAGAAGCGGCCGTAGTTGGCGTACAGTTTGGCGCGGCCGCGGGCCCGCGGATCCCAGGCCAGCCCGACGCGCGGCGAGAGCTGATCGTAGATTGAGATCTGCTTGGTGCCATCGGCGCCGGCGATCTCCTGGGCCTCCCAGCGCAGGCCGGCGTTGATCGTCAGCCCCTTGAGCTTGCCGATGTCGATGGCCCAGCTGTCCCGCAGGTACAGCGAGTAGTTGCGAGTCTCGGTGACGGCGCGGAAGTAGTTGTAGCACCAGACATCGGTCGCCATGCCGCACGGCGTCACCCCGGGCGTGCCGAAGAAGTCCTTATCGCGCGGCAGACCGAAGCCGCGGTTGATGCGCAAGAGCTGGCCGCTGCCGTCGGTCTGATAGTTCAGGTGGCCGGCGAACCGGTCATTCGGATCGAAGTCCGTGCCGGTGTACATGCGGGTGTTGTCGCTGAGGTTGTCCTCGAAATCGAACCCCAGCTTGACCGCGTGGGTGCCGCCGGCCTTGAGGAACAGCGTCCCCGAGGCCTGGATGGCGTGGCGCTGCAGCACCTGGTGGGGGATGTACTGCCCGTAGCCGCCGTACTGGTAGGTGGTGATCGGGCACGGGTTGAAGGTCACCTTGCCGGCCCCGTCGCGCTGGCGCTGACAGTCGGGCGAGGGCTCAAAGTCCGACAGCGAGTACGGGTTTGACGCCGGCGCCCGATACTGGATGAGCTGCTTGTCCACGGCGTACGGGGTGTCCGAGCGCCCCTGGTAGTGGTAGCCGTAGATCACATCGACCTGCAGCTTGCGATCGAACAGCTTGCCCAGGTAATGGAACGTCCCGTCGTGGATCTGCGAGTCGCGGTCGCGGTGGACGGCGTTTACGTCGTTGCGCAGGCCGTTGTACTCGTTGTTGAACTCGGGGGCGCCGATGTAGCCAAGGGTAATGTTGTGGTCGGGATTGAGGTTGAACTGGAGCTTGACGATCCAGTTGTAGATGCGCTGCGTCTCGTCGATCTGCTGCGGGGCTCCGACCTCGGTGGTGCGCAGGGCGAGTACGTCCAGGCCGCGCGACAGCTCGGGCGAGGACAGGTAGCCCGGCGGCTGGTAGCCGGTGTCCCGCTCGGCCAGGAACATTCCGTTTGTGCCGACCGTGGTCGAGGGAGTCTGGGCGCGGATGGCGCGCTCGGTGCGGTTGACGGTGAAGGTCGGCGCGAAGCCGGCGTAGAACCAGACCCGGTCCTTGACGATCGGACCGCCGAGCTCGAAGCCGAAGTCGTACTGCTGCAGCATCCGGCTGCGCGTCGCCAGCGCCTCGCCCAGCCGCGCCACCGTCTGCGGCGTCGCCTGCCACGGCGCCCACGAGCCGAACACCCCGCCGTGGAACTCGTTGCTGCCGCTCTTGGTGACGATCGACACCACGCCGCCGGTGGCGCGGCCGTACTCGGCCTGGTAGCCACCGGTGATGACCTGGAACTCCTTGATGAAGTACTGGTGCAGCTGCGTCGCGATCACCCCCGAGTTGAGGTCGGTGGTGTTGAGCCCATCGATGACGATGGCGTTCTCGTTGCCGGTGCTGCCGCCGAAGCTCACTCCGACATCGCCGCCGGCCTGGCCGCGCGGCGACACGTCGGCCGAGCCGGGGGCCAGGCTGAGGGCCGACTCGTAGGTGCGGCCGCGCACCGCGGTGTTCTGCAGGATCTCCTGGTTGATCTCGACCCCGGTGTTGGCGCTGGCGGTGTCGATGACCGGGGCGCGCTCGCGCACCACGTAGACGTCGCGCTCGCCCTTGTGGGTCGGCATGTCGAGGCTGATCGTCAGCGACTTGCTCTGGGCGATGCGGACCCCGGGGCGCTCGACGACTACGTCGTTGAAGTAGAAGCGGACTACGTAGTTGTCGCCGGACGGCAGCTGGGTGATCTGGTACTTCCCATTGCCATCGGTCACCTCGGTCTGGTCGCCCTGCAGCGCCGGTCCCGAGACGACGATCGTCACCCCGGGCAGCGGCTTGCCGGTGTCCTTGTTGGTGACCCGGCCCTGAATTTGACCAAGCTGCAGCTGCGCCTGCGCCGCCCGCTCCAGCGCCGGCACGCCCGCGACCCCGGCCGCGGCGAGCAGCGCTCCGGGCAAAAAGGCGGCACCGACGCGACGGCGGACGGGGCGGACTTTGTTCTTCTTGTGAATCGCCATGGCGGCCCCTTCCTACATATCCGCCGGCGGGCCAAGGTCCATGGGGCCGCCGCTGAGATCCGGGTTAGTCATCGTCGCCGGCATGCAGGTGGTAGCCGCCAGCGCCGCGGTGGTGGTCACCCCGGCAAAGGACGACTCGACCAGCTTGCCGGTCAGCTTGATCGACACCTTGAGGTCGGTGGCCACCCCGTGCTGCCCGGCCGGGAAGCCGGCGGTCTGGGCCACGTCCTTTATCACCGCGGCGGGGATCACCAAGGTGATCTCATTGGCGATAAACGGCCAGTTGTGATCGACGGTGTCGGGGTAAAGGTAAAGCGACCGCGCGCTGTCCTGCACATACTTGTCGTTCACCACCTTGCAGTTGCTCGCCCCCAGCCGGACATCGACCGTCGCGACGCCGCCGTTGATCGCCGCCTTGATGACCACGGGCTTTAGCGCCGCGGTAAACAGCGAGGCGTTGAAGCGCAGCGCCACGGCGCTGTTCTGCCCGACGCCCGCGACCTTGTAGGGGTTGTCCGCCGAGCCGTCGCCGAGCGTCGTTATGGTATAGACCCAGGCATCGCCCTTGAGGTCGCCGGTGCCGAGCTGCAGCACCCGGAACGGCTCGGTCTGGAACGACAGCAGCGTCGCCGGCACCTGCAGATCGACCTTCTGCCCGTCGCGCCCGGAGACCCCCGGGTTCACCTTGACCTGGTAGCTGGTGCCCGGCTCCAGGGCGCTGCGCGGATCGCTGCGATCGACAGTGAGCTGCAGCGAAGGGCCGTAGGGAGCCTGGGCCGGATCGAACGAGACTCCCGAGCCGCTGATCTGCAGCACCCGCTTGAGCGGCGGCAGCCCGCCGCACCCCGAGCAGCCGAGCTCGAGCGCCTTGGCCAGGTTCTCCGGCTTGTCGATGTCATCGCCATCGAGCAGCAGCGGGACCTTGTTGAACACCACCCGCATGTCCTGGCCAGAGTCCGGGGTGGGCACGCTCTTGGCCGGGCTGTACTTGTCCTTGGCGACGTCGTTATAACAGACCCGACAGACTACCGAGTCGCGGTTGTCGGGGCTTGTGCAGTCGACGCTCTGGTTCTTGCTGCAGTCGGGAATGCTGGTGTCGGTGAACACCGCGCCGTTGTGCGAGCCGCTGTCAAACAGGGTAAGCTTGGTAATCTGCAGGGGTCCGCTCGGCTCCTCCAGCTGTCCGGTCAGGTAGTCCGCGCAGCTCACCGCCATAAGCGTCATGCCGCCGCCGGCCAGTAGCAGGTAGAGCAGTCTTTTCCGCTGCCACATAAACGAGCTCCTTGTCGTCGTCATTGCCCACGCTATACAACGCCAGTCTGCGCGGTGTCACGGGTTTGTTCAGCGGCCCGGCTGGCCAAGGCGGCGGCGGCGGGAAGCTCTGCTATGCTGGCGGACCGATTCACGCTAGGGCCCGCGAACTCGTCGCCCAAAGGACCTGCATGAAAGCTCTTGTCATCGAAGATGATCGCAAGCTATCAAGCTTCCTCGCCCGCGCCTTCGCCGAGGAGGGCTACACGGTGGACAGCTGCCGCACCGGCGTCGAGGCGATGGCCCAGGCCGCGGCGAGCAGCTACGACCTGGTGGTGCTCGACTGGATGCTGCCCGAGTTTGACGGCCTGGCGGTGTGCCGCGAGCTGCGCCGGGTCGGCAACGGGGTCCCGATCCTCATGCTCACCGCGCGCGGCGAGGTGACCGAGAAGGTCATGGCGCTCGACTCGGGCGCCGACGACTACATGACCAAGCCGTTTCACCTCGACGAGCTGATGGCGCGGGCGCGGGCGCTTACCCGCCGCACCGGGCCGCTGCGCGACGGCATGCTGCGCGCCGGGCCGGTGGCGCTGGACATCCGCCAGCGGGTGGCGCAGGTCGCCGAGGCGCGCATCGAGCTCACCGGGCGCGAGTTCGCCCTGCTGGCGCTGCTCGTCCGCCACTGCGGCCGGGTGGTCACCCGCAGCGAGATCCTCGAGCAGGTCTGGGGCCTGCACTTTGACCCTGGCAGCAACGTCATCGAGGTCCACATGCGCCACCTGCGCGAGAAGCTCGGGCTCGCCGCCGGCTGCATCGAGACGGTGCGCGGCCACGGCTACCGCTTCACCGCCCTGCCCGCCGGCGGCCCCACCGGAGGAGACCCAGGCCCCGAGCCGCCGCCATGAGGCTGCGCCGCCGCCTCGCCATCGCCCTGGCCGGCACCACCAGCCTCACCGTCGCCATCACCCTGGTGGTGACGGTCACCGCGTTCCGCCACGGGCAGGAGCGGCAGCTCGACCACGAGCTCCTGCTCACCGCCCGCCAGCTCGGCGACCTGGTCGGCCGCAACGGCGAGACCGAGCTCGGCGCCCCGCGGCCGGCCAGCGGCAACAACGGCGACCTCGACGATCAGGTGCAGTATGTAGCCCTGTACCGGCGCAGCGGCAAGCTGCTGTACGCCAGCGCCAACCTCGGGGCGCAGCCGCCCCCCCTCGGCAGCCTGCTGCAGCCAAACGTCGTCTTCCCGGTCCAGCGGCTGGAGTTCCCGGTGCGCGGCACGGTCCTGCGCGGCGTGCTGGTGCGCGTCGACAAGCAGCCTAGCCCCGAGCAGCGGCTGCTGCTCCTGGCCGCCTCGCGCGCCGATCTGGACACCGACACCTTTCGGCTGCTGCGGCTGATGCTGGGCGTGCTGGGCGGGGCGGTGGCGCTGTCGCTGCTCATCGGCTCGCTGCTCGGCCGGCACCTGGCGGTGGGCTTCGAGCTGCTCGCCGAGGTGGCGCGGCGCGTGTCGACCGGTGAGCTGGCGGCGCGGGTGACCGCGGTCGAGCGGCTCGGCGATGCCGAGCTGCGCTCACTCGCCGGCGACCTGAACCTGATGATCGATCGCCTGGCCAGCCTGGTCACCGCCGGCCGGCGGTTTGTCTCCCACGCCGCCCACGAGCTGCGCTCGCCGCTCGCCGCCCTGCGCGGCGAGCTCGAGCTGGCGCTGCGCCACCCCCGCTCTGCCGAGTCCTACCGCGCCTCGATCGCCGAGGCGCTGGACAACACCAACCGCCTGGTCACCCTCGCCCAGGACCTGCTGGCGCTGGCCCGCCTGGAGGTCTCGGCGGCCCCGTCGGCCCCGGCCGCGGTGGCGCTGCGCGAGCTGGTCAGCGAGGCCGCGCGCGCCTCCCGGGTCAGCCGCGACGGCGGCGATCCCCAGGCCGAGGTGGCGGTGCGCGGCGTCGAGCCCGAGGACATCCCCGAGCTGCAGCTGCGCGGCCGCGGCTCGGACCTTACGCGCATGCTGCGCAACCTCTTGGATAACGCCATCGCCCACTCTCCCCCCGGCGGCGAGGTCCGCGTCCGCTGCCAGGTCGAGCCGCAGCGCGTCACCCTCACCGTGAGCGACCAGGGCCCCGGCGTCTCCGAGGAGCTGCGCGAGCGCATCTTCGAGCCCTTCTTCCGCGGCGACGCCGAGCGCGAGCGCTCGGGCGCCGGCCTCGGCCTGGCGATCGCCCGCGAGATCGCCCGTGCCCACGGCGGCGACGTCTACTGCGAGCGGCCCGCCGCCCCCGCCCCCCGGCGCGGCGCGACGTTCGTCGCCACCATCGCCCGCCTCTAGCCAGAAAGCGCCAAAATGCGCCGCGAAAGCTCTCGGCCCGCCGCAAGCCAAGCGGTCCCACTTCTTCTTTAATAGAAGTGGCCGTGGGCGCTTGCTCGACGCAGTTGACACTGCGGCGCTATGGGTAGAAAGTAATTGGGATTATCCGAGACGATCTATCTGGATAGGTCCGCCTGCGGGCGGCTGGATGCGAGGTCTGCGGCGGGAGGTGCCTGACCTGCAGCGTCTGCCTGTCCGGAGCGGCGGCTGCGGACGAGCCCCGGGGCGGCCAGCCCGACCTTTAGGAGTTCCCCCGTATGCGACTTGCGTACTCCGTCGTCGCCTCGCTTGTGGTGCTGAGCGCCGTGGCCACCGCCACCGCGCAGGCCCGACCGCGTGCGGCCACGGTGCGGCCGACCCGCCCGCCGCCGCCTCCTGCTCCCCCACCCGAGACGCCGCCGCCCGAGCCGGTCGCGGTCGTGCCGCCGCCGCCGCCGCCCGAGCCGCTGGCGACCGTCTCCCAGGTCCAGGCGGCGCTGCAGCTGATGCGCGACAAGGGGCTCATCACCCCGACCGAGTACGACGAGGCGATGGCGGGACGGGCGGTGCCGGTGGCGGCGCCGATGAAGCCGGTGCTCGCCCCCAAGTGGGAGACCCAGCTCTACGGCTTCGTCGAGGCCGACGCCATCGTCGACTCCACGCAGAGCCTGACCGAGGTGGCCGGCAACAACGCCCTGTCTCGCCCGGACACCTACGCCGGCCAGCACGGGCGCTTCGAGTACTCGGTGCGCAACTCGCGCCTGGGCTTCCGGGTGCGCGCCCCGGAGTTTTACCGCCTCAACGCCAGCGCCGTGGTCGAGATGGACTTCCTCGGCAACCAGGCGCCCAACGCCTCGGAGCTGATCATCTCGACGGCGGGCCTTTTGCGCCTGCGGCACGTCCATGTGCTGATCGAGACGCCGTACATCGACCTGCTCATCGGCCAGTCATGGCAGCTGTTCGGCTGGCAGCCGTACTTCCAGCCGGGGGCGGTGAGCATCCCGGGCATCGCCGGCAACGTCTTTTCGCGGGCGGCGCAGATCCGGCTCTCGCACCGCTTCCGGACTAGCGCCGTCAGCGTCGATGTGGCGGTGGCGCTGGCGCGGGCGCCGCAGCGCGACTCGCTGGACCCCGACGGCCAGGCCGGCCTGCGCATCGTGTTCAACAACCTGCGCGGGCTGCGCACCATCACCGCGACGCAGACCACGGTGGACAGCGCGGCGATCGGCATCTCGGGGACGCTGCGCCGGTTCTCGCTGCCGGAGTTTATCGCCAACCCGCAGAACTCGGTGTCCACCGCCGGCTGGGGGATCTCGCTCGACGCGCTGTTCCCGATCATCGCGGTGCCCGACCGCCGGGCCTGGGCGCTGACCCTGCACGGCTCGTATGTGCGCGGCACCGGCATCGCCGACTTCTTCACCGGCCTCACCGGCGGGGTCAGCTTTCCGACGCTGCCGCTCGGGGGGACGTATACCCCCAACATCGACCGCGGCCTGGCGCTGTTTGACCGCAACGGCATCCTCGGCACCGTCGACTGGCAGTCGTTCCTGGTCGGGCTGCAGTTCTACCTGCCGCCGCAGGGGCGGGTCTTTTTGACCAGCAACTACTCGCAGATGAACTCGGACAACGCCCAGAACTACGGCGAGGCGACGCAGGTGTTCACGCAGTCGCGGCTGCTCAACGCGTCGCTGTTCCTCGATGCCACGGCGTCGCTGCGCTTCGGGATCGAGTATAGCTGGCTGCAGCAGACCTACGCCGACGGCGTGGTGGCGCAGAACCACCGCGGCTGGTTCAGCGGCTTCTTCCTGTTCTGACGGCAGCGACCTACTTGAGGAGCAGGCCGACGCGGCGGAGGATCTCCAGGTTCTCGCTGAGGGCGGCCGCCACCGGGTCGCTGCCGGCCGCCCCGGCGGGGTCGCCGTAGGCCGCAACGTCGATGGTGCCGCGCTCGACTTGCTGGCGCAGCTCGGCGTGCAGCGCCGCGTGGTCGCGGGTGCCGTCGAGCAGCGCCAGCAGCTGCAGGGCCAGGGGGGGCAGGCCGATGTTGTCGTGGAAGGCGTTTGTCACCTCGTGCCCGCGCACCGCCTGCAGGCGGGCGAGCGCCCGGGTCAGCGGCCGGCCGGCGGTGCTGGTGGCGACCTCGGGGGAGAACGCGTTGAGGTACACCGGACCGGGTCCGTGGGCGAAGGCGCGCACCAGGTTCAGGCCCAGGGTCACGGCGCTGCGCGCGGCGGCGTCCTGGGTCGGCTTGCCGCGGCCGCGCAGGCGGGCGGTGGCGGCCTCGACGAGCTCGGCGAACGGGACGGCGCGCGGCCAGACCTCGATGAGGTGCAGCATCGCGGCCTTGGTCAGCGGGTGGTTGGTGCTCAGGCTGCGGTCGCGGGGCGACTTGAAGACGGCGATGGTGCCGTCGGTGGGGTCCACCTGCCCCTCGGCCTGGGCGAGGGCGCTTACGTAAAGGCCGCTGATCGGCGCCGCGTCCAGGGTCCCGGGGAGCTCGGCCTCGGCGTGGCAGATGAGCGACTGGCGGAACATGCGCATGCGGTAAAAGTCGATGTACTGCTCAAGCTCGATCTGCGAGGTCAGCTTGTCGGCCAGCTTGTCCAGCACCTCGGCGGGCAGCACGCCGGGCATGGGCATCTGAAAGTCGGCCTCGGCCAGGTACTTGAGACCGTGCTCGTGGATGTGGCCGGCGAACTTGGAGAAGTAAAGGGGGGTGTTGCTGGGGGTCAGGGCGTCGTAAAGGAGCAGCGAGTCGGCCCACTCGCCCAGCGACTCCAGGTGCTGCTGGAACACCGCGGCGTACTCGGAGACAAAGCGCAGCATCTCGCCCGAGCTCGACTTGCCGAGCTCGATAAACAGCGCCAGGGCCTCGCGGGCGCCCTGCAGGCGGGCGGCGGTGCCCTCGGTGCTGTTCGTGTGAAACATCATGAAGTCGCGCAGGATCGAGTGCACCCGCCAGCCGGGCAGCACGTTGTAGCTGATGAAGGCGACGCCGCCGGGGGCCAGGTGCTGCTTGCACAGCGACAGCAGGCGGTCCTGCACCGGCCGCGGCACCCACGAGTAAAGGCCGTGGGCGAGGATGTAGTCGAACTCGCCGAGCTCCTCCTTGGTCAGAGCCAGCAGGTCGGCCTGACGGAAGCGGACGTTGCGCAGGCCCAGGGTCTGGGCGTCGGCCTGGGCGGCGGCGATGTGGCGCGCCGCGAGATCGATGCCCAGGCAGCTGGCGGCGGGCAGCGACTCGGCGATCGAGAGGAGGTTGCTGCCGTCACCGCAGCCGAGCTCAAGGACGCGGCAGCTACCGAGCGGCGCCGGCGGCGGCTTATGGCCCAAAAGGACCGCGGCGGTGTAAAGGCGGCTCGGGTGGCTCTCGGTGCACGGGCGACCGCGGTAGGGGAACTCGTCATAGGGGGTGGCGGGGGGCGGACTTGCGCCCTGGCTGGAGGTCATCGCCCCTCATCGTAAGGCACAGCCGCGCGCCGGCGCCAGCACAACCGGGACGATGTAGGACGATGGCAGCCCCGAACCGCTGCCCCCTGCCGAGTTTCGCGGCTTTGTGGTAGTAGTCACGGCGAGTTGTCTAGCCGTCCGGTAAGATCCTGGCGGCAGCGCCGGCCGGGACGGGCGGCTTACCTGGCCCTTTTCACGACAGCCTGACAGAGACGGAGACCCACCATGCAATTCCCCGAGTATCGCCCGCGTCGGATGCGCCGCAGTGAGGGGCTGCGCCGGCTCATTCGCGAGACCGTCCTTGGCCCAAACAACCTCATCTACCCGCTGTTCGTCTGCCCGGGCAAGAACGCCCGGCGGCCGATAAGCTCGATGCCGGATCAGTTCCAGGTCTCGGTCGACCAGGCGGTGATCGAGGCCAAGGAGTGCCTGGACCTGGGCATCCCGGGGATCATCCTGTTCGGAGTGCCCGACGAGAGCCGCAAGGACAGCGTGGGCAGCGACGCCTGGAACGCCGAGGGCCTGGTGCAGCAGGCGGCGCGGGCGATCAAGCGCGCCTGCCCGGAGCTGGTGGTGATCCTCGATGCATGCTTTGACGAGTACACCACGCACGGTCACTGCGGGGTGGTGATGCCCGACGGCGGCTGGACCGACGTCGATAACGACGCGACGCTGGAGAACCTGGGGCGGGTGGTGCTGTCGCAGGCCAAGGCAGGGGCGGACATGGTCGCGCCCTCGGGCATGATGGACGGCTGCGTCGGCGCCTGTCGCGAGGCGCTGGATGAGGCGGGCTACGACCATGTGGGCATCCTGGCCTACTCGGTCAAGTACGCCAGCTGCTTCTACGGGCCGTTTCGCCAGGCGGCGGGGACGAGCGCCGACTTCGGCCACCGCAAGTCCTACCAGATGGACCCGGCCAACAGCCACGAGGCGGTGCGCGAGGCGGCGATGGACGCCGACGAGGGAGCCGACGTGCTGATGGTCAAGCCGGCGCTGTCGTACCTGGACATCATCGCCCGGGTGCGGGACGAGACCGATCTGCCGATCGCCGCCTACAATGTCTCGGGCGAGTACGCGATGCTCAAGGCGGCCGCCGACAAGGGCTGGCTCGATTATCAGCGCTCGATGATGGAGGTGCTGCTGTCGATCCGGCGGGCGGGGGCGGACATGATCCTCACCTATCACGCCAAGGAAGCGGCGCGGCTGCTGCTCAACACCCCGGCGAGCGCCGTGCGGCTCTAGACCGCAGCGTGACCAAGCTGCAGGGGCCGGCGCTGCCGGTCGTGCTGGACAATAAGCGGCTGTGCGTGGTCGACAAGCCGGCGGGCTGGCTGTCGGTGCCGAGCCGGCTCGGGGCGTCCGACCCGCGGCCGTGCGTGGGGCTTGTGCTGCAGGAGCAGCTCGGCTGCCGGCTGTGGCCGACCCACCGCCTGGATGAAGAGGTCACGGGGCTTTTGGTGTTCGCCAAGGACGCGGCGGCGCACCGCGTCCTCAACGCGGCGTTCGCCGAGCGCGCGGTCTGTAAGACGTACCTGGCGACGACCTGCGGGCCGCCGCCGGCGGATGCGGCGGTGGGCGAGCCGCGCCAGTGGACGAGCCGGCTGTTGCGCGGCAAAAAGCGCGCCTATGTCCACCCGGCGGGGCTTGAGGCGGTCACGGTGGCGACGCTGCTCGCCATCGAAGGCGATCGGCTGCGCTGGCAGCTGCAGCCGCGCACGGGCCGGGCGCACCAGCTGCGGGTCGAGCTGGCGCGGCGCGGCTGTCCGATCGTCGGCGATACGCTATATGGCTCGCCGGTGCCCTTGGACCAAGGCATCGCCCTGCGGGCGGTGGCGCTGGATTTTTCGGCGTGTGCCGCGGCGCGCGAGCTCGGGCTGCCCGAGGTGCTGGCGCAGCTGGAGGGGCCGCCGCGTGCCGGCTCGCCAGAGCGGCCGGACAGCGCGGCGGGTGTCAGTACCTAGGTGGGTCGGGTGGTCTCAGGGAGAGCAGGAAGCGCGAAGCGCGCGGGGAGCACAGGGCTCCCCGGCTCAGCTTACGGGCCCGCGACGGGGATGGCGCACTGGAAGTTGACGACCTTGCCCGAGGGGGCCGGGGCGTTGCCCTTGCGCCACACACCGGCGACCACGCCGTTGGCGCAGTTGACCTTGCTGGGCACAGCGCAGTAGCAGTCCGGCTCGGCGGAGCAGGCGGCCATCTCGGCGACCAGGTGCGGGTTGGGCGACAGGTTCGGATCGTTGGCCGCGTTGGGCGCTGGATCGGTGGCGAAGTAGTCGCAGCACTTGGCGCTGCACACCGGCAGGGCGGTGTCCGGCGTCGCCTTCTGGTTGCTGGCGTCGACGTAGCCGACCACGCACTCGGGATTGCCGCCTACCGTCTTGGGCGCCGGCGAGATGCAGTCGACCTGGAAGCTGTTGATGATGTTGTTGGCGATGACCGACAGCGCCTTGGGATAGTTGTTGGCATCGCAGATCGAGTTCTCGGTGGTGCCGGTCGACTTGAAGCGGCGGATGAAGGTCGACAGACGGACCTGGGCCTGACCGAAGAAGCCCTTGGCGGTATCGGTGGTCAGGGTCGGATCGGGGTTATAGCAGGCGGCGTTGGTCTTGGTGCCGCGGTTCAGACCCGCGCTGTCGGTCTGGTTCTGGACCTTCTCGACATACAGCTGGCCGTCCTTGGCCGGGTTCGAGCTCAGGTTGTCGAGCAGGGTCGGAGTCCAGATGCCGGCGATGACCAGGTTGGGGTTGGGCAGGCTGGCAAAGAAGTTGGCGTACTTGTCGATCGAGTAAAGGACGCTGTCGGTCCGCTCGGCGCAGTTGGTCTTGGAGCCCACGGTGTTGAGCGGCTCCTTGCAGGCCAGATCGCGGGCGATGCAGCGGTAGTCGACGTTGAAGCACGAGGGGTTAATCGCCGCGTTGGGGCTGTTGATGTCGCAGGCCGAGGTGCCGACGCCGGGGGTCGACGGATCGAGGAACGCCCGCTGCATCAGATCGACCGAGCAGTCATCCTCATCGGTGATGAAGATGACGGCGAGGACGGAGCTGCCGCGGTTGAAGCCGGCGTTATCCTGGCGGTGGTTGTCCAGGGCGCGCTTGGCCGACTCGAGCTGCTGCTCGACACCGCAGCCGATGTCGCCGACGAGCGCCATGCACTGGAAGGCCAGCTGCGGTCCGATGTCGACGCCGTTCATCATCTTCTGGGGAACGTTGCTGATTCCGTCCACCTTGGAGATGAAGCGGGCGCCGTTGGCGGGAACGAACTTCGGATCGGGGCACAGCGAAGAGCAGGCGGTCGCCGCCTCGCCCTGCAGGCCGGTGCGGTTGGTGCACGGGGTGTTCTGCAGCACGCCGTCGTCGCCGACGTAGGTGTTGCAGGCCGGGATGGTGTTCCACGGCTTCTTGTTCTCAAGACCCGGAGTCGGGTTATAGCCAAGATCGGTGGTGATGATACCGACCTGATAGTTGGCGCCGGTGGCGTCAATGGTCTGGATGAACTGCGGGATCGCCGTCGCGAGCACCTTCTGCTTGGGCGACATCGAGGGCGAGTTATCGATAACAAACAGGATATCGACATCCTTGTGGAGGCGGGTGTCAGCGATCTTGGAAGTCGTCCCGCCGTAGCACGACTGCTTGGCCGCCAGCATCTGCGCCGCGGACGCGCCCGGGGGCACCGGGCAGGGTACGCCGACGTCAGGCGAAGCGCAGGCACCGATCGAGGCGGCGGCAGCCACCCCGAAGAGTGAACTAGTAAACAATGAACGCTTCATCTAAAACTCCTTTAGAAATCCGCTGCAGATCACCAAGCAACAGACACCTGTCAGGCGATCCACCGAATGTTGGCTATTAGTCCCTGATCGTATCAAAACCTTACACCCCTAATGAGTCCCAGATCTAGGCCCAGAAGCACCTACATGGAGCCTATTTTTTCTTCCTAAAGCAGGAATTCGGACTATCTGTAGGAACTTGTAGGACTATTTTCCCGCTGCGCGCACAGTAGCCCCGTAGCGCGCCGCTTGCCCACCTTCCACGGCCTCGCCAGCCCCGGCGAGGCGGCACTCCTTAAGGCCCGCCGCCAAGTACGCGACATCGCTAGTATTTCCCTCCTTCTGGAGCAAGGGCTTGGCGGCAAAAAGACGCCGCGCGAGTAGATAAGTATGCGATAATGCCGGGAACTCTCTGCGCGTGCCCCGCCATCCAACCAGAATAAATGCCGGGAAGCCGACCGCCCGGATGAAGGACGATGAACGTGACCGAGACGAAGACAACTGAGCAGGCAGCCGAGGCGGAGCTGGCGGAGCCGACCGGCTTCGTGCTCGAGCAGGGCAAGCGATTCTCCCAGTCGGTCTTGTGGCAGCTGACGCGGGACTACTATCACCAGCGCGGCCTCAGCGCCTGGGAGAGCGGCACCGTCCCCTCTTACGTAACGAGCAACCCCTACATCGCCCAGGTCTACGCCAACCTGGTCCTTACCTTCCTCAAGAACTGCCTGCTCCGCCAGGGCACCGGCGCCGCCGGCTGCACGATCGATCCCAAGCAGCCGATCTATATCGTCGAGCTGGCCGCCGGCCACGCCCGCTTCTCCTATCTGTTTCTCAAGAAGTTCTACGCGCTAAAGAACGCCTCCACGCTGCGGGCTCTGGATATCCGCTACGTGATGACCGACTTCACCGAGACCAACCTCAAAGAGTGGGGCCGGCAGCCGCTGTTCCGCCCGTTCCTGGAGCAGGGCCTTTTGCACTTTGCCCTCTTTGATCTGGAGAGCGATGCCACCATCCGCATCGCCGGCGACCAGCCGCCGCTGTCGGCCGAGACGGTTCACAACCCCCTCATCGTGCTCGGCAACTACATCTTCGACTCGCTGACCCAGGACTACTTCCGGGTCGAGAACGGCAAGCTGCAGGAGGGACTGATCACGACCCGCGCCCCGAGCGCCGATCCGCCGGATCTGAGCGATCCCGAGGTCATGTCGCAGTTTGACATCAGCTTCGACTACCAGGCGGTGGCCAAGGATTCCTTCTACGACGATCCCGAGCTCGACAAGATCCTCACCGGCTACAGGCAGCGTCTTAATGACTCCACCGTGGTGTTTCCGCTTGGTCCGATCCGCGCCCTGTCACGGCTCGCCCAGATCTCGGGCCAGCGGCTGCTCGTGCTGTCGAGCGACAAGGGCTACACCCACGAAGATGAGCTCTACTACCTGACCGGCCAGGCCATCCAGTTCCACGGCAGCTTCTCGACCATGGTGAACTATCACGCCATGGGCCAGTTTATCCGCGGCCGCGGCGGCGTCTACATCGCCACCACCCAGCGCCAGCTGAACCTCAAGACGGTGGCGCTGCTCCTGGGCGGCGATGCCGACTACTTCGCCGACACCCTGCTGGAGTTCCGCGAGCGCGTCGATACTTTTGGTCCCTACGACTACTACACCCTGATAAACCACCTACGGGTGGCGGTGCAGCAGAACCTGTCGCTGGAAGGCTGCATGGAGCTTTTGCGCCTGAGCCACTTTGACCCGCAGATCTTCCTGGAGTTTAACCGCGCGCTCCTGGAGAACGCCGGGAGCCTCAACGACACCGCGCGCGCCGAGCTGCAGCTGGCGCTGGAGAAGATCTGGGACAACTTCTTCCCGCTCGGCAAGGACGTGCCCTTCGAGATCGCCCGCATGTACCTGGCCATCCGCCGCCCGCGCGAGGCGCTGCGCTATAATGAGATCTCGCTGCAGATGTTCGGCGAGCACCCGGTCACCTTCTGCAACATGGGAATCTGCTACTACCACGCCGAGGACTACGAGACTGCCCGCCGCTACTTCGGCCGCTCGCTGGCGCTAAACCCCGACTACGGCCTGCCCAAGTCCTGGCTCGCGCGCCTGAACGCCGAGCAAGACCGCCTGTCTACTTGACCGGCTGACCGGCTGACCGGCTGACCGGCTGACCGGCTGACCGGCTGACCGCCTTTCCACCTGACCGCCTGACCTGGGCGCTCAGGTCCACCGCCCCACGCGGGTCGGATGCCGCAGCGCCCGCCGCAGCCTGAGCATGAACTCCGCCCGCGGGATGACCTCCAGCCCGAAGCGATCCAGGTGTGGGTTCTGCAGCTGGCCGTCGATGAGCTCGAAACCCCAGCTGACCAGCCGCTCGGCCAGGGCGACAAAGGCGACCTTGCTGGCGTCGTCAGCGCGCGAGAACATCGACTCGCCAAAGAAGCAGCCGCCGAGCGAGACGCCATACAGGCCGCCGCACAGCACGCCCTCTTTGTAGGTCTCGACCGAGTGAGCGTAGCCGGCCTCGTGCAGGCGGGTGTAGGCCTCGATCATCTCGGGGACGATCCAGGTGCCGGTCTCGCCGCGCCGCGGCGTGGTCGCGCAGGCGGCGATCACCGCGGAGAAGGCGGTGTCAAAGCGGATCTCGAACTCGCCCCGCCGCACCACCTTGCGCAGGCTGCGGCCGACGTGCAGCTGCGCCGGCGCGATGACCGCGCGCTCGGGCGGCGCCCACCACAGGATGGGCGACTCGGCGCTGTACCAGGGGAAGATCCCGCTCTGGTAGGCGAGCAGCAGGCGCTCGACCGACAGATCGCCGTAGGCGGCGAGCAGCCCATCGGGGCGCGCCCACTCAACGGGGGGAAACAGCAGCTCCTGGCTCAATATATATATGGGTCGGGTGCGCAGCGCGGTAGAGCATGAGACAGCGCGGGCGCTTTGGGAAGAGGCGGCGCCGCGCGCGACTACAAAATCGGCAGGCTGAGCCGCGCCGCCGCCGGCTGCGCCCGCACCGGCACCGCGCGCCCGGTCCAGCCGGCAAAGGCCCGCCGCCACGCCGCAAAGCCGCCGCCCGCAAGGTGCGCCGCGTGCGCCCGCACCCCCGCCTCCATGCCGCCCTGCGCCAGCACGTACTCGACCCACGCCCAGCGCGCCGAGGTCGGGCGCACCTCGACGTGCTTGCCCAGGCCCTGGCGCAGCCGCCCGAGGCGCTGCTCGACCTCGGTGATGCCGGCAAACGGCGTCGCATCAAGGGGCGTGTTGCGCTTGGCGACAAACGGCGCCACCCCCAGCGAGGTGCGGACGATGCGCGACAGCTCGATCGCGAAGCGCACCAGCTCATCGATGTCGGCGTCGGTCTCGCCGGGCAGGCCGACGATCATGTAGACCTTCAGGGTCTTCATGCCGTGCGCCGCGGCGAGCTGCGCCGAGCGGAGCAGGTGCCGCTCCTTGGTCCGCCGCTCGACGAGCTCGCGCAGGCGCTCGCTGGCGCCGTCGCTGGCCACGGTCAGCGTGCGGTAGCCGCCGCGCCCGAGCAGCCCGACAAGCTCATCGGTCAGGCGATCGGCGCGCAGCGAGCTGATGCCCACCTGCAGCCCGCGCTCCTCGACCACATGGCGCAGGATCTGCGGCAGCTTGGGGTGATCGGTGACCGCCGCCCCGACCAGGCCCACCCGGGTCACCCCATCGGGGATGAGCGACGCGACCCGCTCGGGAGCGACCAGCCGCATGCCGCCGTTGGTCGTCCGCCGCATCACGCAGTAAGTACAGCCGCGCGAGCAGCCGCGCTCGGGCTCGATAAGAAACATCGACTTGAGCTCGGTGTTCGGCGTGAGCACCACCGAAGCCGCCGGCAGCAGGTGGTCGTCGCACTGCGCCACGCGCGGCAGGTTCTCGCCGTCTACCGACGGAATCCACAGGCCCTCGCGCCCGGCCAGGCGGCGCAGCAGCTGCTGCCGCTCGACCACCCCCAGCAGGTGCCCATCGCCGAGCCCCGCGTCCAGCAGATCGCGCATGAGCCGCGGCAGCACCTGCTCCGCCTCGCCCATGATCACGATGTCGGCGAACGGCCCAAGCGGCAGCGGGTTACTGAAGGTCAGCGGGCCGCCGCAGATGACCAGCGGCTGGCCGGCGCCGCGCTCGCTCTGCAGCACGGGCACAGTGGCCAGCTCCAGGCACGAGAACAGCCCGGTAAGCTCCAGCTCGTAGGCGACCGAGAACAGGATCACCGGCGATAGCCCCACCGCCGCCTGCGACTCGTAGGTCAGAAGCGGCAGCCGCGCCCGCCGCCACGCCTCGACGTCATCGGGCAGAAACGCCCGCTCGGCGCGCAGCCGCGGATAGTCGGGATCGTTGAGCAGCCGATACACCACCTGATAGCCGAGCGACGACATCGCCACGTGGTAGGGGCTCGGGTAGCACAGCGGCACCGACAGCTCGGCCTCGCTGCGGCGGGGGATAAGGAGGCGCTCTTGGGCAAGCCGCTGCTCGATGAGCGAGCGGATGGCGAACGGGGAGTGGGCGGGAAGCTTCACGAGTGCCTGGGTAACCTGTGGGCTGACGGTAGGGAATTGTAGCTACACTCGGGCCGGCAGGCGGGGATTTTTTGCAATCCTCGGGGCTGAGCTAAGCCAAGGATTTTCTTGACTTTGCAGTTTTTCGCGGGCATGGTCGGCAAAGGTTCGCCTGCCGATTTGGACAGGCAATCCGGCGTACGGCAAGCGCCTAACAGTTTTTCGAACGCGACCTATGCACAATTCCAAGCGCACCCTTGCCGGCGTCGCGCGTGCAATCGAGCGGACGCAGGTCGCGTCGCAGGAGCAGCAAATGGCTAAAGGCAATGTAAAGTGGTTCAACGATGCAAAAGGGTTTGGCTTTATCTCGCGGTCGGATGGAGCTGACGTGTTCGTTCACCACACTGCGATTCAGGTCGAAGGATACCGCACGCTGAGCGAGGGCCAGGAGGTCGAGTTCGAGATCACCGAGGGCCCCAAGGGTCTGCAGGCCACCAACGTGCGCAAGGCGGAGACCGCCGCGGCCTGAGCTCGCTCTGCCCCGCTAGTTCATTTCAACCTGATCCCGAGCGCCTGCTCCAGGCAGCCAGTCTGCAAAGACCGCTGCCGAGCAGGCGCTTTTTTTTGGCTTGAAGAAGGAAATCGAAGGCAGGAAACCCCAGGCCCAGCGTCGCTGAGCCCGGATGAAGCTACTTCTTGTCTTTGGCGAGCTCGGTAGGCTTTTTGAGGAAGCGATCGATCTGGAACTTCTTCAGCCACATCGGGTCCTGCCCGACCTTCTGCACCACCACATCCTCCCCGCGCGCATCCCCAATGTTCAGCACCACAGGGGCCCCCGTCTTGGGCTTGAGGGTCACGGTCGCCCGCGGCTTGGCCAGCGACGCCAGCTCCGGCGAGCCCGGCGCGACGTAGCCCGAGCCGACCAGGTTGTCGAAGCTGTCAGCCAGACCCTTGGTCTTGGCGTCATCGCCGTCGGCCAGCTTGTCCACCTTCCACGCCTTATCGACGCGCCTCAGCACCGCCACCTCGGTCCCCTGAGCGACCGTGATCTGGTCGAGCTGGTCCTCCTTGAAGCTCACCAGCGCCTTGTCGCGCAGGTCCTGCGGGATGTGCGCCACCGCGTCCAGGGCGTACTTCTTCGCCGTGAAGATCTGTCCCGAGTCGATCGCCTGGGCGTAGTAGTCATCGCCCTTGAGCTGCCCGATGCGCAGCCCGACCGACTTATTGTCCTTGAAGCCGACCTGGACCTCGATCTGCCCCGGCGCCCCCGGTGCCAGCCCAGTCTCCTCGGGCTTGGCGGCGTCGAGGAAGTCGCCGGCCCGCAGCGCCGCCGCCCCCTGCACCAGGCGGTTGATCAGCGCGTTATCGAGCTCGCCGGTCATCTTGAGGGCTGGATCGCTCTGCACCACCTTCCACTTGGCGTCAAAGATGCTCGGCTGCGGCTTGCCGTCCGGGCCATTTTGCGGCGGCAGCCGCTCGAGCTTGACCTGGGTGCCGCCGCCCTTGAGGGTCAGGGTCTGCGCATCTTCGGCCCGCAGGTCGAACACGGTGTGGTCGCGCCAGCTCTTGCCGTCCTTCTTGAAGTTGGAGGCATAAAGGTCCGCCACCTGCCAGACCTCGTCCTTGCCCGCCACCCGCACCATCGTCGCCGCGCCTGCCACCTTGCCCAGGTACAGGTCGGCGAGCACGCCGCCGCCGCTGTCCTTGGCGATCACGTGCACGGCCTTGTCATCGCTGACCTCGAGGTCGCCGTGGCGCTCTTTCTGCTGCGTGGTGATGTCGCCCCACTTCATCTTCTCCAGCGCCTCGACCACCGACTTCACCGCGGTCTGATCCGCCGGCTTATCGTACGGAGCCGTCACCTGCCACTTGTCGCCCTTTTTGCTGAGGGTGACCTTGTCGGTCCCCTTGGGCTGCGCCAGCTCGAGGCTGGCGATGGTGCCGGGCTTGATCTCGGGCAGCGGCCGCGGCTTGTCGCCGACCCGGTCGCCCTTCTCCGGCGCCCGCATCACATAGACCGAGAGCCCGCCCAGGACGAGCAGCGCGATCAGTGCATAGAGAGTCTTCTTTTCCATGGTCTACAAGTCCCTCGCTCTGTCTGCTTACAGCTTGGCCGCGGAGCGGGCGCTCTGGCGGATCCGCCACCGCACAAGGCCGATGAGGAGCAGGAGCAGCGGCAGCCCGACGATGTTGGCCGCCTTGATCACGGTCACCTTGGCCTCGCTGATCTGCTCCAGCGGCCGGCTCTGCATGCCCTTGTTGCGCACCTGCGCCAGCGCCTCATCCTGCGCCAGCCAGTCGATGACGTTGAGCACGAAGGCGAGGTTGGCGACGTACAGCTGCAGGCCGCTGCGCAGCCCCAGGTTCACGTACTGATCGCTGATGAAGTCGGAGTCACTGACCACCACCATGCGCGCGGTCGGCTTGGCCTCGGCCAGCATCGGCTCGACGCCCGGCTGGCTGACGTTGCCGTCGACCTTGCTGCCGTCTTCTTTGACGATCTGCTTGCCGGCAAAGGCGCTCTTGAAGGCCCCCTGCCCCGCCACCGCGAGCAGGAACGGCCCGCGATCGGTGCCGACGGTCATGTCGCGCGCCTTGAGGTTCGGGGTGAACACGAACGGCCCCTGCGGCCGCCACGACTCGGCGCTCGACTCGACGAGCTTGGCCCACTCGACCGGCCCCTTGCCGCTCTTGGCATCGCCGACCAGCTCCAGGGTGCTGGCGTACGGCAGGACCACCGCCTTCATGCCCTGGTTGATCTGGTGCCCCTGCGGCAGCGGCCCGGCGAGCAGGAACACCGGGTGGTTGATGCCCAGCACCTGCTGCCCCATCGTCACCGGTCCGATGTAGTTCTGCTTGTCCAGGACCATGTCCTTCTTGATGTTGACCCCGTACGCCCCGAGCAGGTCATCAAGACCGGTGTCGTTGTTCTGCGCGATCTGCGGCATGTCCATGCCCGGCATCATCATGCCGCGCGGCGTCGACATGGTCTGCCCGTCGACGAACAGCGCCACCGACTTGCCCTTCATCAGGAACTGATCGACGACGTACTTGGCGCGCTCGCTCATCGGCTGCTTGGGTCCGACGATGAGCAGCGCGTCCACGTCGGCCGGGATGCTCGCCTTGAGCTCGAGGCTGGTGGTCTCGTAGCCAGACTTTTTGAGCTGCTCGCTCAGGATCTGCACGCCCGGGTGGGTCAGCGGCAGCTCCCCCTCACTGGAGGCGAAGGCGACCTTCTTCTTCTTGACCGTCATCTGCTTGATGAGGCCCGAGATCTCAAACTCCAGCCCCTCGACCTGCTCGATGGTCGGGATGGACTCGATCTCGCCGTGGTAGTCAAGGCCGATGCCGAGGAACGTGGTGCCGATCTCGAACTTGTTGGCCGACACGACGCCGCGGTTTGACTTCTGGACCTTGTACTTGCTGGCCTCCTCTTCCTTCTTGGTGTCGCCCTCGCCGATCTTGATGACCTCGACGTTGAGCTTGCCGTCCGAGTAGGTGGCGTACTCGCTGAGCAGGTCGCGCACGAACTGCGCGTGCTGCTTGAACGGGGGCTTGAGATCCTCGCTCATGAACAGCTTGACGTTCAAGCGATCGGGCAGCGCCTTGACCAGGTCCTTGGAGCCCTTGGACAGGGTGTAGACCTTGTCCTGGGTCATGTCGATGCGCGAAAACGACCGCGTACCGACGACGTTCAGCGCCGCCAGGGCGCCTATCGACAGGATCACGAACAGCACCGCGTTGACGGCCGTCTTTCCCTTAGACGAACCGTGACTTGAAGAAAGCGGCTGACTCATTAGCGCCACCTCCGGCTCTCAAGCGTCGCCTGCGTCACCATCAGGCACGAGGCGATGAGCGTTCCGAAATAGAGAAGATCGCGCGTATCGATGACGCCGCGCGCCATGTTGCCGATGTGCCGGTCCATGCCCAGCCAGTCGAGCAGCGGCTGCACCACCGGCGGAAACACCTGGACCACCTTGCCGATGAGCCACAGCATGAGGCAGATCATCACCGCGCCGATGAAGGCCACGATCTGGTTCTTGGTAAACGACGAGGTCATCATGCCCACCGCCATGTACGTCGCGGCGACCAGGAACAGCCCGAGGTAGCCGGCGAAAGCCGGTCCCTTGTCCAGGGGGCCGATCATCGCCACCGTGGCGGCAAACACGAACATGCCGAGCATGGCGAAGGCGAACAGGCCCACCGCCGCCAGGTACTTGCCCAGCACGACCTGCCAGTCGGTCACCGGCATGGTCAAAAGCAGCTCCAGGGTGTCGTTGCTGCGCTCCTCGGCAAGCAGGCGCATGGTCACCGCAGGGCCGACGATGGCGACGAGCAGCGTCGTCCAGAAGCCGTCGAACAGCTCGCGCAGGTCGGCCTGCTGCTGGATAAACAGCGCGCTGAAGAACAGCAGCGCCGACAGCAGCAGGAACACTGCGACGACTACATAGGCGATCGGGGAGTTGAAGTAGGCGCCCAGCTCTCGGCGCGCGATGGTTGCGATATTCCTCATGATCTAGCCCTCTCCACGTTCCGCTTTCCCCTTGCCGTCAATTGGCGACCGCGCTGTGGCCCGCGCCTTTGGCCCCGGAGGTCAGCGACCGGAATACATCCTCGAGCGACGCCTGCTCGCGACGCAGCTCGGTCAGCACCAGGCCCTTCTGCGCCGCCATGCGAAAGATCTCGGCCCGCGGATCCTTGCCCGGCGCCGCCACCACCAGGAAGCGGTGCGCCCCCTCGGCGGTCGCGTCATCGGCGGCGGCGGGAGTGACGGTGCTCACCCCGGGCACCGCCTCCAGCCCGGCGCGCGCCGCTGCCACCTCGCCCAGGACCTCGACCGACAGGTCCATGTGGCCCTGGGCGCGCCGCTGCAGCTCGTCGGGCTTGCCATCGGCGGCGATGCGGCCGTCAGAGATGATCAGCACGCGCGAGCAGGTGGCGGCCACCTCCTGCATGATGTGCGTCGAGAAGATGACGGTCTTGGACTCGCCGATGTGCTTTATCACCTGGCGGATCTCGACGATCTGATTCGGATCCAGACCCGAGGTCGGCTCGTCGAGGATGAGCACCTCGGGCTCGTGCAGGATGGCCTGCGCCAGGCCCACCCGCTGGCGGAAGCCTTTGGACAGCTCGCCGATGAGGAAGCCGAGGCGGTCGCCCAGGCCGCACTGCTCGACCACCGCCTTGAGCCGCCGCGTGCGCTGCGCCCCGCCGGGGATCTTGCGGATGTCGGCGATGAAGCTGAGGTATTCAAGGACCGTCATGTCGCGGTAAAGGGGGGTGCCTTCGGGCAGGTAGCCGATGCGCGTCCGCGCCTCCAGGGCGTTTTCGAACACATCGAAGCCGCCGATCTCGGCCCGGCCGGAGGTCGGGGCAAGAAACGACGTGAGGATCCTCATCGTCGTGGTCTTGCCGGCGCCGTTGGGGCCAAGGAAGCCGAGCACCTCCCCGACATGGACATCAAAGGAGATGCCTTTGACGGCGGCGAAGGACCCATAGTTCTTGGTCAGGCCGTCGACATGGATCATGGTCTTGCCTGTCGCTTGAGACGTCTTCATGGGTGAACTCATCACGCTTCCCGATTGCCTGATTCGTGCCTTTGTGAGTGGAAGTGCTACCCGCCGCGCCGGGCCCCGAGCCTCGGCTGCCTGCACCCGCGCCAGTACACGCTCAGCCTGGCCTGCAGGCTGACCTGGCAAGTGAAAGAGACCCTGGAGTACAGAGCGAATTGCATAGCTGGACGAGGCGAACCGACCGGCCAAGCTTCCCGAACTGGCCGCAGCGCACTGTAGGTATCCGCCCTTTTCTTGTCAAGACCGCAGCGCCGCGGTTTTTTGGGCGGCTTTTTGTCGGGCGGCGGCTAGCTGCTGCCGTAGGTGCAACGACTACTTGGGACAGACATCCACAGCGAAGTCTTCGGTAATCCGTTCCCCGGTATCAAAGTGCAGGTTGAACCTGCCTTTGACCCGCTTGTACTGCTGCAGTTCATCGATGCGCACCGACGAGCCGAGGCCCCCGGCGCGACTTGCCCACAGCGGCGAGCGGTTATTGCCCGTCGCGTACTGGCCGATGCCTGCATAGCGCATGTCACCGGCCCCGCCGCTCACCCCCGCCTCCAGCGAGACATCATCGGGCGCCATCACCGAGTCGACGGTGATCACCAGCGCATAGTGCTCGTCTTTGTGGGGCAGCACCGGCAGGCCGGGCAGCGCCGGCTTGGTCGCCGAATACATGTTCAGGATCCGGCAGGCGTCCTCTTGCGACATGGTGTCGCGGACGATCGAGACCGAGAAATCCGAAGGGAAGTAGACGTAGGTGCTGTTGAAGTGGATGACCCGGCCGCCAAAGGGCGGGGTGTCGCCGCTGCCCATGATGTCGTTCTGCGGGCCGCAGGCCAAAAGCGCCGAGGTCAGAAGCAGTCCCGCGACCTTGTACCCAGCTGCATTCTTCATCGGTATTCATCCGTGGTCGAGCCAACAACCCCGGAACCGCGTCGGTCCCGCGAGCGGTCCCCGAGCCTTCAGGGAGCCAGCGCCACCAGGAGCTGCCCGGCCTCGACCGTCTGGCCCTCGCGGACCCCGATCTCGGTGATGCAGCCAGCGCTGGGCGCGCGCAGCTCGTTTTCCATCTTCATCGCCTCGATGATGAGCAGGCTCTGGCCCGCCTTGACGGTGTCGCCGACCTTGCCAAGGAGCTTGACGACCTTGCCCGGCATCGCCGCTCGGAGCTCGCCCGCCGCGCCGCCGCCCGCCCCCTCATCATCGGCAGCCAGGCGATCCCGCAGGTCGTGGACCTGGACAAAGACCGGCTCGCCCCCGCCCACCGTGACCCGCAGGTCTTCTTCAGGAGGCCCCCCGGCAGCGGCCACGCTCACCGGATCGACGTCCACCATCCGCTGCGTGCCGGCCTGGCCTGGCCCGGCCTGAATGAGGGAGTAGCTCGCCGCGGCGCCGGCAGTCTCGACCTTGCGGGCGCTTACCAGCGTCTCTACACCGTCGATGACGATCCGGTACTGCTCGGCCGCAAGCGGCTCGACCACGACGTGGCACTGCCGATGGTCCTTGGCGTGGGCGGCCCCGGGACTCTGGCTTACAAGCACTGTGTACTCGTAGGTCATCGGCGCTTACTCGTCCGCGTCCTCGTCGAAGTCCTCATCGTCTTCGTAGTCGAAGTCTTCGTCGTCCTCATCGTCTTCGTCATCCTCGTCTTCGAGGTCTTCGTCGTCCTCGTCGAAGTCTTCGTCATCCTCGTCGAAGTCTTCGTCGTCCTCGTCGAAGTCTTCGTCGTCCTCGTCGAAGTCCTCGTCGTCTAGATCATCGTCCTCATCGTGGTCTTCATCCTCGTCGTCCCGGGCAGGGGCCACCTCCAGAGGCAGAAGCCACGACGGCAGCATCTCAGTCTCAGCACCCAGCATTTGCGCGTCCTCCTGGCGATCTGTCTTTGCTCGATATTGGCTATCGTAAATTTGGCTATCTTTAGTCTTAGTCTGATGGCCTGTTTGGCCACATTTTCTTGAGCCGCGTCACTCTGTTTCGTCCTAGGCCGACCACAGCAAGGCCAGCCTTATAGCAGGGCGGAAAGCAGCGCGGCTCCTGCTTAGCACAAATTTCGCCGCCCTGGGCCAGCCGCCCCATGCTACTCGAAAGCTTGCCCTCGGTGAGGGCCTATGGCGGCGGCTCGCTACTTGCCCGGTTCGAGGGTGCAGATCGCCTGCGCGCGCTTTATGCGCAGCACCGCACACTCAAAGACCCGAAATGGGTGGTTCATCTGCTGCGCGCCCAGGTAGGCCACGCGAAAATCTTGCGCCACCGCCAGATCGAAGTTCTGCGGCCCAGTGGAGACCAGCACCGCGCAGCTCTGCGGCAGGACGCTGGTGCGGAACACTCCGTCGGTGCACAGCTCGCGGATGTGACCGAGCTCGGAGACGCCGCTGTTCTCGACGAAGCGCGCCAGCTTGGCGTACAGGTGGGGGCTGGTCACCAGGCAGTAGGGCCCGTAAAAGCCCGCCTCGACCAGGCGCTCGATGGCGCTGGCCACCGTCTGGATCGCCGCGCCGACCTGACTCCAGTCGCCAAGCGGCATCGCGTGGCGGCCGGCCACCGTGGCAAGACCAGGGAGTCCGAGCTCTTGGATGCCGTTGAAGATCATATCGTCTTCACGATCGGCGACAAAACTGGACGCCCCGGCGGCCGCTGACAGGTCGAGCGGGCTGCCCACCTGCTCGCTGGTCAAAAGGTCTCGCCAGTACAGCGAGAAGTCCTTGTAGAGGATGGGGATGGTCAGCATCTGGCGCCCGGCGGTGCGCACCGGGGCGATCGGCTCTTCACCGAGGACACCGATGGCGGCGCGCTCGGTGCCGGTGAACACGTCGTTGTGCACCGACTGGACGCCCGCCCCGAGCGGCCCGTACAGGTCGAGGAAGCGCCGCCCGACCAGGCGCCGGCGGGCGACCTCGACGACCGCCATGTTGAGCTCGCGCCACCGCTCCGCAGACAGCGGCAGGTGTTCGTGGGTGAGGAAGTTGCTGGTGTCGGGCATCGCTGTAAACCTTCTCCGGGACTGTCGCTTGCCTGGGGCCGGCCGGGGGGCCACCTGGGCCTGTGGGTCGATCGGTCGATCGGTCGATCGGTCGGTCGGTCGGTCGGTCGGTCAGTCAGTCAGTCGGTCGGCCGCCTCGTGACCGTAAAGTATAGTCTGCTGCGTCGCGCCGCCCGCCTAGGGGCCAGTGCCCGAGCTGCCGGCCGCCGGCGCGCTGGTCCGCTTGAGCCAGCCCACCGACCACGAGCCATCGGGAAAGATCGGCGGCGGCGGCGGGAACGGATCCTCGGCGGCGGCAGGACCGGCAGCGCGCGGGACAAGCAGCGGGGCCGTAAGGCCAGCCTCAGCAGCGGCGGTGGTGCCGGCGGGCTCGCGCGCCGCAGCAGACGCAGCGCGCCGGTCAGGTGCATGTCGCGCAGCTGCTGCTCGCTGCGCAGCGAGCGCGCCTGCTGCTTCTCATCGCGCGCCATGATGAGCTGGTACATCTCGGCGACGTGCTCGCGCTCTTCGTCGGTGACGTGCTCGATGATCTGCTTGAGGGCGGGATCGGAGACCCGATCGATCATCTTCTCGTACGCGTTGATGGTCTCAAGCTCGCGCTGGAGGATCTCGCGTAGGACGACAAGGTCTTCGGCCATGGGCCTCCATTTATCGAAGGCCGGCGGCGGAAGTCAATCAATGATGACGCGGGCTGCGCCCGCCGGCCGCCCGAGGCTGGCATCCCTTGACAGCAAAAGACTACTCGCTGTCTGATAACAAGGGCCGCTGCCCGTCCGCTGCGTAAGGGGCCCGCAGGGGGTGGGCTGCTGCTGCTGGGCAGGGTCGGTCAGGGGTGCCCGCCGCTGGGCCGCCGACCGTGGGGAGCCGGGGTGCGAGCGCGCCGCGGGCGCGCCGAGCAGCGGCGACAACCTCTGGGACCCCAGGAACTGCGCATGTCTGACTACAGCATTGAAGTCGTGTTCAGCTTCGACACCACGGGCAGCATGTACCCCTGTCTCACCCAGGTCCGGCGCAAGGTCAAAGAGACGGTGACGCGCCTGCTCAAAGAGATCCCGGGCATGCGGATCGGCATCATCGCCCACGGCGACTACTGCGACAAAAGCAGCTCCTACGTCACCAAGCACTTCAAGCTGTCCGACGATGCGGCGGCGATCTGCAAGTTCGTCCAGGAGGTCGGCCCGACCGGCGGCGGCGATCTGCCCGAGTGCTACGAGCTGGTGCTGCACGAGGCGCAGTCGCTCAACTGGCTCAAGCCGACCAAGAAGGCGCTGGTGCTGATCGGCGACGACATCCCGCACGGGCCCAAGGACAACCCCGGCAAGCTCAACTGGCGCGACGAGGTCGACAAGCTCGGGGGCCTGGGCATCCCGGTGTACGGGGTGCAGTGCCTAAACCGCCGCCACGCCACCAAGTTCTACGAGGAGCTCGCCCATAAGTCGGGCGGCTTCCACGTCAGCCTCGATCAGTTCTCGTATGTGACCGATCTGATCATGGCGGTCTGCTACCAGCAGTCCTCGCCCGCCCAGGTGAAGTCCTACGAGCAGGAGGTCATCAAGGAAGGCCGCATGAGCCGCGGCCTGAACAAGATGTTCGACTCGATCCTCAAGCGCAAGCCGTCGGCCGACTTCGCGCCGACGGATCTGCGCGCGGTGCCGCCCGGCCGCTTCCAGGTGCTCGACATCGACCACGACTGCGCGATCAAGGACTTTGTCCTCGATAACGGCCTCACCTTCAAGAAGGGGCGCGGCTTTTACGAGTTCACCAAGACCGAGACGATCCAGGAGTACAAAGAGATCGTCCTCATGGATCGCAAGACCGGCGACCTGTTCGCCGGTGCCGCCGCCCGCGAGCTGCTCGGCCTGCCGGAAAGCGGCAGCGCCCGCATCAAGCCCGCCAGCCTGGACAAGTACCGCGTCTTCGTCCAGAGTACCTCGGTCAACCGCAAGCTCCTCGGCAAGACCAAGTTCCTCTACGAAGTCGACGACTGGTCGGCCGACTAGCGGCCGACCAGCGGCCGGCGGGCGCGACGGCTAGCCCTGCTTGCTGGCCAGGTGCTTGTTCATGTACACCGCGCTCTGGTCCCAGCCCTCGCGCAGCCCCTTCTCGGCGGCGCTCTCCATCAGGCCGCCGACGCCGAAGATCTTGGCCTCGATCACCATCTCGGCGACCCGGCGGACCTTGTTGTCGCCGATCGGCTCGACGCGCAGGCTGCCCTCCTGGCGCATCTTGTCGGCGAGGGTGCTGGGCGTCATCTTCCACTTCCACTGCTTGCTCGCCTTGTCGAAGGTGCCGTCCTCGGTGTAGCGGAAGTTGTTGCCGAGCAGCTTCATCACCGGGCCGGGCATGTTCATCTTGGGCTGCCCGGCCGCGCGGCGGATGATCTGGGTGTCGGTCTCGCGCTGCTCAAGGACACTGAACTCGGGGAAGCCGAGGCCCTCGCGGTACAGCTTCTCGTTGAACTCCTTGTCGAAGAAGGTTTGCCAGAAGGTGTCGACGTTGCAGTTGATCTCGTGAACGACGGTAAATTTGCCCATGGCGGGAGTCTACCATAGCCGCCCGGCAGCTTTGGTGACTGAGCCACACTTTACCCGACCGCGCGCCGCGCCCGCGCCGCCGGACCTACTGCGCGGCGCCGCGGCGCAGCCGCTCGCGGTAGGCGTTCATCGCCGCCAGGGTCTCGGGGGTGCGCCACAGCTCCCAGACCGGATCGTCGCCGGTGATGCGCGCCGCCCGCATCCGCCCCAGGGCCTCGGCCCGCAGCGCCCGCTTGGTCGTCGCGAACGCCTGGGTCGGCCGCGCCCCCAGCTCGGCGGCCAGCGCCAGCGCCCGCGGCAGCAGCTCGCTCGTCGGGCACACCTCGTCGGCCAGGCGGCGCTCGACGGCGGCTGCCGGGGCATAGCTCAGGCCGCGGTAGAACAGCTCGTGCAGGTGGGGGCCGGCGCAGCTGTAGCGGATCGACTCGAGCGCCGAGGTCGGAAACGGCACCCCGACCTGGATCTCGGAGATGCCGAGCTTGGCCTCGCCAGCGCAGACCAGGCGGAAGTCGGCGGTCGCGGCGAGCACCGCGCCGCCGGCGATGGCGTGCCCGTTGATCGCCGCCACCACCGGCTTGAGCAGCGCGAACAGGCCGCTCACCCCGTCGTCGAAGTCGCGGGCGAACTCGGCCGCCTGCTCGGGCGGGTAGGCGAACACCTCGAACAGATCGAGCCCGGCCGAGAAGAAGCGGCCCTGGCCGGTCAGAACGACGCTGCGCACCGCCGGCTCGTGCAGCTTGCGCAGCAGCACCACAAGCTCGCTGAGCAGCGCGTGGTTCAGGGCGTTGGCCGGCGGTCGTGCCAAGGTGACCAGCGCCGTCGATCCGTGCATCTGCAGACTTAAGGTGGGTTCCATGGCCGCATCATATACGGTCGGCGGCCGGGCGGCAGGGTAACTCTACTTCTGGGCGCGCAGCAGCGCTCCGGCGGCGCCCGCCCCCCACAGGTCGGTCGGCAGCGCCGCCCACACGCCAAAGAGGCTGTTGCGGGTGCCGCTCTCCGCGGCAGTCCACGCCTTGCCGTCATAGATGAGCAGCGTCCCCTGATCGCCCACCGACCAGGCGTTATTGGCGCTCAGACCCCAGACCGTGTTCAGCCGCTGTCCGGTCCGGCTGGCGGTCTGCGACCAGGCGGTGCCGTCCCAGCGCATCTGGATGCCGCCGTCGCCGACCGCCCAGGCGTCCTGCGAGCCAGTCCCCCACACCGAGCGCATCACCGTCGGCATCGCGTACTGGCTGAGGATCTGGTTGCCGGCGTTGTTGACGATGTTGCCAGCGAAGCTGTCCCCCACGACCCAGACGTTGTTGGCGTTGCTGCCCCAGACCGCGTTCAGCGAAGCCAGGCCGCTTATCTTGAGCCGCCCTTCGGTCGGGCCGACGATCTGTATCGCGTGCGACTCCATCGCGACGTTGGTAAGCGCGGTGATCCAGACCGAGGTTGAGTCTGGGCCCCAGACGCCGGTGAGGGTAGTCGCGGCAGGATCGCTGATTGACTTGGTCGTCCAGCTGGTGCCATTCCAGCGCACGACCGTGCGCATATCGCCGACCGCCCACACATCCGACGGGCCGCTGCCCCACACCGAGTTGAGGTTGGCCGTCGCGCCGGTGGCGGTGGCGTTCCAGTTCGTGCCGTCGTAGTGCAGCGCCGTCCCGCCGTCCCCGACCGCCCAGATGTCGGAGGCGCTGAAGCCGTACATGCTGCGCAGGGTGAAGGCCTTGCCGCCGGTCACCGTGGTCCACTTGTTGGCGGCGAAGCTCAGCAGGGTGCCGCCGTCGCCGGCGACCCAGATCGGGCTGCCGCTGGCGCTGCGCACCGCGTTGAGGCCGAGGGTCGTGCCGCTGCCCACCGGATCGCTGGCCCAGGCGGCGCCGCTGGAGCGCAGGATGGTGCCGCCGGCGCCGACGGCGATGTACTGCCCGGCGCTCGGCGAAAAGACGCTGTTGAGGGTCTGCCCGGCCGGCGTGTTGGTGGTGGCCCAGGTGACCCCGGTGAGCTTTTGGATGACGCCACCGCCGTCGCCGACCGCGTAGACCTGCGCGGCATCGCCGCCGACCCCGTAGAGGTTGGCGGTCGTCCCGCTGCTCTGGGTCGTCCAGCTGGTCCCGTCGAACTTGACGATGGTGCCGGCGGCGCCCACGGCGTACACGGCGGTGGAGCTCTGCGCCCAGACGCCGTACAGCGTAGCCGTCACCGCCGGCGCCGGCGAGGCGGCGGCCCAGGTCTTGGTGGTCGTCAGATAGCGCAGCACCGTGCCCATCTGACCCACCGCCCACAGGCCGCTGCTGTCGCCCCACACCGAGTAAAGCGCCTGCGTGGTCCCGCTGGTCGCCGGCAGCCAGGTCTGGCCATCATAGTGCACAGAGTACCCACCGAGAGAAACTGTCCACCAAACGATCCGCAGCGGGGCGAAGTGCTTGCAAAACAAGGCTTTCGGTGCGGATCGATTGGCGCCGGGTGGAGCGCTGCGCCCCG
>JBGANQ010000038.1:0-76067 GCA_044222245.1 Polyangia bacterium
GGGGGGGCGGCGGGGGGCCCCGCACGGCTACCTGTTCAGCCTGCTGCGCGTCGCCCGCCCGGCCACCGCCGAGCGCATCGCCGAGCTGACCGCGCGCAACCTGGCGCTCTACGAGCTGGCGGTCGCCCACGGCGCGACGCGCTACCCCTGCGACGCCCTGCCGCTGCCGGTGCTCGATGCAGCGCGCCGCGCTGCCCTGCTACCGCACCTGCAGGTCTTCGATCCCGACCGCATCCTGAGCGCGGAGCGCCCCGCGGTCCCCGCTGCCGGGAAGAAAGAGGCGACGACTCCATGACTGGACTCCCGCTGTCACTTGGCGAGCTTGACCACTACACCCTGATCGTCGCCGATGGTCAGGCGGTCAGCGACTTTCACACCCGCGCCCTGGGCTTCAGCCTGCTGCGCATCCAGGACGTCGGCACCGAGGACCCGGCCGTGCGGACCTATGCGATGCGCAACTACATCCTCGCGCTGCCCGGCGCGCCCGGCCGCACCTGCGTGGTGACCCAGGGCCTGGCCGCGGAGTCGATCTTCAGCCAGTACATGCACAAGTACGGGCCCGGCATCCACCACGTCGCCTACGCGGTGGCCGAGCTGGAGGCGGCGGTCGCCGCCCTGCGGTCGGACGGCGTCCGCTTTACCTCGACCGAGATTCTGCGCGATCCCGGCTCGGGCCTGCGGCAGATCTTCATCGATCGGCAGCACGCCGGCTACTTCGTCGAGCTCATCGAGCGCACCCCGCAAGCGCAGGCCGGCTACTTCGCCAACCCCAACATGAGCCGCCTGGTCCAGACCATGGCCAGCTACGTCGCCCCCGACACCTCCCCGGCGGTGCCGGACGCGGCGCCAGCCCTGGGCATTGGGCGTCCCGCGGCCAAGGTGCGGGCGTTCCTGTCCGACCTCGCGCAGCTGCCGCGCTGGACCTGCCACCGCTCG
The DNA here is from genome assembly GCA_044222245.1 of Polyangia bacterium. GTDB lineage: Bacteria > Myxococcota_A > Polyangia > Palsa-1104 > JAEUJZ01 > CALFML01. The sequence goes on from JBGANQ010000038.1 coordinate 937, forward strand.
CTGCGTCGCTTCGGCGAGCAGCATGTCGAGGTGCGCCTGCACGGCGACGTAGCGGTCAGCGCCCAGGTGCGCGGCGAGCAGGTCGTCTACAGCTTCGCCGCCGGCCAGGCGCATCGCGAGTTCGCCTTCGCCGTCACCCCCGACGGAGCCGAGGCCTGCCGCGTCGCCGCCAAGCTGCCCCCGCTGCCCGCCGAGCGGCTCGCCCTCACCCACCGGCTGCTCTACGCCGAGCTGCGCCAGCTGCGCGCCCTGCTACAAGAGGAGCCGTCCTATCCCGAACAAGCGAGCGATGAGCAGCTCATCCTGGAGCAGAGCCTGAGCGTCTACCAGCGCCGCGGCCTGTAAGGAACGCAAGGCGTAGCGAGCAGCCCGAGTGCGGGTGCAGTCGCCCGGAGCGACCTCTGGCTGCGAGCACGGCCGGACCCGGGTCGCTTAGCCTAGTCGTGATAGGGGACCGAGCTCGCCTCGTCGTGTGGACGCAGGGACTCGTTGCTGTTGAGCTTGCGCGCGCAGGCGTTCCAGCGCAGCCGCGCCTCGTCGTTGCCCGGCGGGCGCAGCGCCTCGGCCTTCTCGTACAGCGCCATCGCCTCGGTCAGCCACTCGTAGATGTCGCTGCCGAGCGCCAGCGTGCCGTCCTTGAGCGCCGCCTTGCCGCGCCGCTCGCTGATCAGGCCCGCGTAATAGGTCCGCTCGTACTCGCCGCCCAGCCGCGGCAGCAGCGCCTGCGCGCGCGCCTGGCGGTCGGCGATCCCCTGCTCGAACTGATCGGTCAGGGCCAGCAGCAGCGTGATGAGCGCCTGCTGGTGGTCGGGCTCGATCGCCAGCACATCCAGGCAGATGCTCTCGGCCTCGGCCGGCTCATTGAGCAGGCGGTAGCGCTCGGCCTTGTCGAGCGCCGCCGGAATCCCTTCCTTGTGCAGGAGCTTGAGCGTAAACACAAAGCGCCTCCTTGCGACCGCGCCGGCCGAGGGGCTCCCGGCCAGAGAGAGCTACTTATTCGGGCTGAAGACGCGCAGGAGCTTGCGGACCGGATCGTAGAACTCATCGACCACGCGCTCCTTGAGGGGAATGATTGCGTTGTCGGTGATGGTGATGCTCTCGGGACAGACCTTGGTGCAGCACTTGGTGATGTTGCAGTAGCCGACGCCCTGGGTCTTTTTCAGATCGGCCAGCCGATCTTCGGTGTCAAGCGGGTGCATCTCCAGCGCCGCGGTGTAGACAAAGTAGCGCGGACCGATAAACTCCTCGTGCTTGTCGTGATCGCGCAGGACGTGGCACACGTCCTGGCACAGGAAGCACTCGATGCACTTGCGGAACTCCTGGACGCGGTCGACGTCCTCCTGCTTGATCCGCCAGGTCCCATCGGGAGCGTCGGGCTTGCGCGGGGTGAACTTCTTGATCTTCTTTTTCACCCGGTAGTTCCACGACACATCGGTGACCAGGTCGCGCAGCGGCGGGAACGACTTCATCGGCTCGATGGTCACCGGCTCGCTGAGGTTGATCTCGGACAGCCGCGTCATGCACATAAGCCGCGGCATGCCGTTGATCTCCGCCGAGCACGAGCCGCACTTGCCCGCCTTGCAGTTCCAGCGCACCGCCAGGTCGGGAGCCGACTCGGCCTGGACGTTATGGACCGCATCGAGGACAACCATCCCCTCGGAGACCTCGGTCTTGTAATCGACGAAGGACCCCTTGTCGCCGCTTCCGCGCCAGATCCGGAACGTCGCGCTGGCCATTACTTGTTCTCCTCAATGATCTGCTTGAGGTCTGGGCGCAGCTCGGCAATCGGCTGCCGCACGACCTGCATCGCCCCGTCGTCGCCCTTGCGGATGAGGATGTTGAACTTGCTGAACTCCTCGGACTTGGCCGGGAAGTCGTCGCGGAAGTGACCGCCGCGGCTCTCCTTGCGCTCGACCGCGGCGCGGGCAATCGCCTCGGACACGGTGAGCAGGTTCGCCAGATCGATGGCGGTGTTCCAGCCCGGGTTGTACTCGCGGTTGCCGTCGACGCCGACCCGCTCGGCGCGGCTCTTTAGGCCGCCGAGCTTGTCTACCGCGGTCTTCATCTCGGACTCGCGGCGGACGATGCCGACCAGGTCCTGCATCATCTCCTGCAGGTCGCGCTGGATCTGGTAGGGGTTCTCGCCCGAGGGGCCGCGGTCAAAGGGCGACAGCGCCGACTTGGCGGCTTGATCGATCTGATCCTCGTGGATCTTGCCCGCCGCGTTTTCCTTGGCGAACTTGGCGGCGTGCATGCCGGCGCGGCGCCCGAACACCAGGAGGTCCGACAGGGAGTTGCCGCCCAGGCGATTGGCGCCGTGCAGACCGCCGGCCACTTCGCCGGCCGCAAACAGCCCCGGCACCGTCGACATCTGGGTGTCGCCGTCGACGCGCACGCCGCCCATGATGTAGTGGGTGGTCGGCCCGACTTCCATGGGCGTGGTGGTGATGTCGATGTCCGCCAGCTGCTTGAACTGGTGGTACATGCTGGGCAGCTTCTTTTTGATGTGCTCGGGCGCGCCGGAGATCTTCTCTTTGATCCAGGCGATGTCGAGGAACACACCGCCGTGCGGGCTGCCGCGGCCCTCGCGCACCTCGCGGACGATGCAGCGGGCGACGTGATCGCGGGTCAGAAGCTCGGGCGGCCGGCGGGCGTTCTTGTCGCCCAGCACGTAGCGCCAGCCCTCTTCCGGATTGTCCGCAGTCTGGCTGCGGTAGTTCTCCGGAATGTCGCTGAACATAAAGCGCTTGCCCTCTTTGTTGACCAGGATCCCGCCCTCGCCGCGCACCCCTTCGGTGACCAGGATGCCGCGCACGCTGGGCGGCCAGACCATGCCGGTGGGGTGGAACTGGACAAACTCCATATCCACCAGATCCGCGCCCGCCTGGTAGGCCAGCGAGTGGCCATCGCCAGTATACTCCCAGCTGTTGCTGGTGATCTTGTAGGCGCGGCCGATGCCGCCGGTGGCGAGCACCACCGCCTTGGCCTTGAACATGCGGAAGCGGCCGCGCTCGCGGTCGTAGCCGAACGCCCCGACCACGCGATCGCCGTCCTTGAGCAGGGTGACGATGGTGCACTCCATGTGCACGTCGATCCCCTGGTGGATGCCGTGATCCTGCAGGGTCCGGATCATCTCCAGCCCGGTGCGATCGCCGACGTGGGCCAGGCGCGGGTACTTGTGACCGCCGAAGTTGCGCTGCAGGATGCGGCCGTCCTTGGTGCGATCGAACAGCGCCCCCCAGGCTTCCAGCTCCCGCACGCAGGCCGGCGCCTCTTGAGCGTGCAGCTCGGCCATGCGCCAGTTGTTGAGGTACTGCCCGCCGCGCATGGTGTCGGCGAAGTGGACCTTCCAGCTGTCGCGGTCATCGACGTTGGCGAGCGCCGCGGCGACGCCGCCCTCGGCCATGACCGTATGCGCCTTGCCGAGCAGTGACTTGCACACCAAGCCGACCGAGACGCCGCCCGCTGCCGCCTCGATGGCGGCGCGCAGCCCCGCGCCTCCTGCGCCGATGACTAGGACGTCGTGCTCGTGTGTCTGATATTCGCCCATGCCTTGTTCCGCCGTCCTTTAGAGGATTCGATAGTTGGTCCAGATGCCCATGGCGCACAGGCGCACGTAGACATCGCAGAACGCAACTGAGAAGAGGCTGCACCACGCCCAGCGCATGTGGGCGCGGTTCAGGCAGCTGCTGCAGTCATACGCCACCTTGCGCGCCGGCGCCTCGCTCATCCGGTCCAGGCGCCCGCCGACCAGGTGCCGGAACGAGTGGCAGCCGAGGGTGTAGGAGCTGAGCAGGAATACGTTGAGCAAAAGGACGAGCGTGCCGACGCTGATCCCGAACGAGCTCTGGCCGGTCGCCTGATCGGTGAACCACATCGCCTTCCAGACGTCCCAGGCGAGCAGCACGATGAACACCAGCGCCAGGTACATGAAGTAGCGGTGGACGTTCTGCAGGATGAGCGGCAGCGAGTTCTCGCCGAGGTAGCTCTTGCGCGGCTCGCCCACTGCGCACGCCGGTGGATCGGCCCAGAACGACTTGTAATAGGCGCCGCGGTAGTAATAGCAGGTAAAGCGAAACCCGCCGGGCGCCCACAGGATGAGCATCGCCGGCGAGAACGGCAGAAACCCTGGCCACCACCCGGGCTTGGGCCCCAGCAAGGCATGCGGGGAGCTGCCGAAGATCTCGGGTGAGTAGAACGGCGATAGGAGGTTTTGGAAGTAGTAGTTCGCGCCCTGCAGCGCCGCCCAGGTGGCGTAGACGATGAACGCCGACAGCCCGAGCAGGGCCGCGAGCGGGCCGACCCACCAGGTGTCGCGACGGCGGGTCTTGCCCATCCCACGCAGCCGTAAAGGCACAAGATCAGACGCCATGGATACTCCAAGCAGAAAGGACTCGGTCAAGTAAGTGGTGCTGTGCGGACATTTTCTGCATCGCTACAATACCCCTGCATTTGTCTACAAAGTGACCCTCGATGTCAACGGGATTGGCCCGCTAGCGGCTGCGGCGGGCCGCCGCTAATTTTGCGCGTCCCCCGAGTGTCATCTTTGATTGACACTCAAATGTCATCTCGAATTAACACTTAAGGACATTACTTATGTAGATGCTCCTTGGTGTCATTGAGATGGCGCAGGGCGATGGCTCAGGGCGATAGCGCAGGGCGATGGCGCAGGGCGATGGCGCAGGGCGATGGCTCAGGGCGATGGCTCAGGGCGATGGCTCAGGGCGATGGCTCAGGAGTCGTCGCCGGCCGGCGGTGCGTCCAGCTCGCGGCTGAGCAGCGCGGCGCGCAGGTAGTCGCGGTTCATCTCGGCGATGAAGCGGGCGGAGATGTTCTTGGGACAGACCGCCTCGCACTCGTAATAGTTGGTGCAGCCGCCAAAGCCCTCGCGGTCGGCCTGTTCGATCATGGCGACGGTGCGGCGCGTCCGCTCGGGCTGGCCCTGCGGCAGGTGGGCGAGCTGCCCGACCTTGGCGGCGATAAACAGCATCGCCGAGGCGTTCTTGCAGGCGGCAACGCAGGCGCCGCAGCCGATGCAGCTGGCGGCGTCAAAGGCGGTGTCGGCCTCGGCCTTGGGGACGAGGATGGCGTTGCCGTCGGGCGCCGCGCCGGTGTTCACCGAGACGTAGCCGCCCGCCTGCTGGATGCGATCGAGCGCCCCGCGGTTGACCACCAGATCGCGCAGCACGGGAAAGGCGCGGGCGCGGAAGGGCTCGACGTACAGGGTGTCGCCATCGCGGAAGCTGCGCATGTGCAGCTGGCAGGTGGTGGTGCCGCGCTGCGGCCCGTGCGGCACGCCGTTTATCACCATCGAGCAGGCGCCGCAGATGCCCTCGCGGCAGTCGTGATCGAAGGCCACCGGCTCCTCGCCTTTTTCGATGAGCCCCTGGTTTAGCTGATCCATCATCTCGAGGAACGACTGGTCGGGGCTGATGCCTTCGAGCTTGTACTTGACCAGCCGGCCCGGGCTCGCGGCGCTTTTCTGCCGCCAGATGTGCAGGGTGAGGTTCATTTGTAGCTCCGCTGGGCGAGCTTGACGCTCTCGAAGACCAGAGGCTCGATGCCGAGCTCGGGGGGGCGGTCGGGGCCGGCGTACTTCCAGGCGCTGACGTGGCAGAAGCGCTCGTCATCGCGCAGCGCCTCGCCGTCCTCGGTCTGGTGCTCGCTGCGGAAGTGGCCGCCGCACGACTCCTGGCGATCGAGGGCGTCGCGGCACATGAGCTCGGCGAACTCGAGGAAATCGGCGACGCGGCCGGCGCGCTCGAGCTCCTGATTGAGCTCGCTGCTGTCGCCCTGGACGCGCAGGTTGGTGAAAAACTCCTGCCGCAGCTCGGGGATGCGCTGCAGCGCCTTTTGCAAGCCGGCGGCATCGCGGGCCATGCCGCAGTGATCCCAGAGCAGGCCCCCGAGCTCGCGGTGAAATGAGTCGGGCGAGCGCCGGCCCTTGATGGCGAGCAGCTGCCCCAGGCGCTCGCTCACCTGCTTCTCGGCGTCGACGAAGGCGGGGTGGTCGGTGGTCACCGCGGCCAGCTTGCTCGATGCAAAGTAGTGGCCAAGGGTGTAGGGCAGGATGAAGTAGCCGTCGGCCAGCCCCTGCATGAGGGCGCTCGCGCCGAGGCGGTTGGCGCCGTGGTCGGAGAAGTTCGCCTCGCCGATGACGTGCAGCCCGGGCAGGTTGCTCATGAGGTTGTAGTCCACCCACAGGCCGCCCATGGTGTAGTGCGACGCCGGGTAGATGCGCATCGGCGTCTTGTAGGGGTCCTCGCCGGTGATCTTCTGATACATGTCAAACAGGTTGCCGTAGCGCTGGCTGATCGTGTCCTTGCCGAGGCGCCGGACCGCGTCGTCGAAGTCCAGGTACACCCCGCGCGCCCGCCCGGCGACCACCGGACCGACGCCGCGCCCCTCGTCGCAGACCTGCTTGGCGGCGCGCGAGGCGATGTCGCGCGGCGACAGGTTGCCGTACGAGGGGTACTTGCGCTCAAGGTAGTAGTCGCGCTCGGACTCGGGGATCTGCTCGGGGCGGCGGGTGTCGCCGGCCTGCTGCGGCACCCAGATGCGGCCGTCGTTGCGCAGCGACTCGGACATCAGCGTCAGCTTGGACTGGTGCTCGCCGGCGACGGGAATGCAGGTGGGGTGGATCTGGGTGAAGCAGGGGTTGGCGAACAGCGCGCCGCGCTTGTAGGCCCTATAGGTCGCGGTCACGTTGCAGCCGGCGGCGTTGGTCGACAGGTAAAAGACGTTGCCGTAGCCGCCGGTGGCCAGCACCACCGCGTGGCCGCTGTAGCGGGCCAGCTGGCCGGTGACAAGGTCGCGGGTGATGATGCCGCGCGCCTGGCCGTTTACCAGCACCAGATCGAGCATCTCGGTGCGCGGGTGCATGCGCACTCGCCCGGCCTGGATCTGGCGGTTGAGCGCCCCGTAGGCGCCAAGGAGCAGCTGCTGCCCGGTCTGGCCGCGGGCGTAGAAGGTGCGCGAGACCTGGGCGCCGCCGAAGCTGCGGTTGGCCAGGGTGCCGCCGTACTCGCGGGCAAAGGGGACGCCCTGGGCGGCGCAGTGATCGATGATGAGGTTGCTCACCTCGGCCAGGCGGTAGACGTTGGCCTCGCGGGCGCGGAAGTCGCCGCCCTTCACGGTGTCGTAGAACAGGCGGAACACGCTGTCGCCGTCGTTCTGGTAGTTCTTGGCGGCGTTGATGCCGCCCTGGGCGGCGATGCTGTGGGCGCGCCGCGGGCTGTCCTGGAAGCAGAAGCACTCGACGCTGTAGCCGAGCTCGCCGAGAGTCGCCGCCGCCGAGGCCCCGGCCAGGCCGGTGCCGACGACGATGACCGTGTACTTGCGCTTGTTGGCCGGGTTTACCAGCTTGAGCTGCGACTGGTAGGTCCGCCACTTGGCGGCGATCGGCCCGCCCGGCACCTTGGCGTCAAGCCGGAGGTCTGCCCGGCGCGCCTCGGGTACCGCATAGGGCGCCGCGGCGGGCGGGGCCGCGGCCGGGACACTGGAAGTCGAGGTAGGCATGGCAGCGATTCCTTAGCCGGCGCTCGGCAAGAGCCCGCAGAAGATGCTCAGCGGCACCGCGCAGAACCCGAGCACCAAGAGCACGATAAGGGTCTTGGCGGCGCCGCGCAGCAGGCCGTTGTAGGTGCTGTGGTGGATGCCGAAGGTCTGCAGAAAGCTCTGCGCGCCGTGCCATAGGTGCAGCCCGAGCGCCCCCATCGCCAGCACGTAGCCGACCACCAGGGCCGGGCTTGTAAACGCCGCCAGCACCATCGAGTAGACGTCATGGCGACCGGCGCTGTCGTAGGCCAGCGAGTGCTCGCCGTGGCCGGGGACGGCCAGGAACGTGAAGTGCAGCAGGTGGTAGACGATAAAGCCGAGCAGCCCGAGCCCCGAGAAGATCATCAGCCGCGAGGCGAGGCTGGCGCGGCGCGTCCGGTTGCGAGCGTAGCCGCGCGGGCGGGCGGCGCGATTTTTCCCCCACAGCAGCGCCCCCGTCACCACATGGCTCACCAAAGCGGCGATAAGGCCCAGGCGCACCGGCCAGGTCAGGCTCGGGTGCTGGTGGAGGAACTCGGCGTAGCTGTTCATCTCCTCCGGGCCGGCGAACATCTTCAGGTTGCCAAGCAGGTGCCCGACGACAAAGCCGAGCATGAAAAGCCCGCTGACCGCCATTAGCAGCTTGCGGCCGATGGAGGTCTTCAAGATCCGCAGAAATCGGCTCATCAACTTTCCTTCGTCTCCCCTTCATCATGCCTGAGGCGGGATGCCTTGCCAGCCGGGGGCCAATACTATCGCTCTGGCGCCGCGCCGCGGCAACCGCGCTCGCCCGACCGCGCCAGGGGCGGCCGGCTAAAGCTGCGGGCGGGCGGCATTTGCACCCGCTCTGAGCGGCTGTTAGCTTATTTCGATGTCTTCGGTCCGCACTTTGCGTCCGGGGCCGCCCGGCCAGCAGGCCCGCGCGCGCTACCGGCAGGTCCGAACCCAGGCCACTGCCACCGCGAGCGAAGTCCTGAGCGAGCTGCGTGACCTGACGGGGCAGCCGCCGCCCGCGGCGCTTGTCCGGGGCGGCGGGCGGCGAGCGGGGCGGCTGCGCCAGGTCGTGCAGCGCCTGCTCATCGGCGATCGCGAGCTGCTGATGGAAGCGCTGTTGCCGGCGCTGCTGCTGCTCGGGTTCTGCCTCGGCGTCGGGTTTTTGCATGCGCTTGCCAGCGACGAGGCGGGACTGCTGTGGCCGCTACTCAAGACCGGCCTGAGCAGCTTCGCAGTGCTCGCCCCGGTGCCCTCGATCGTCATGGCCAACCACTACCGCCGGCTGTGCGCGCAGGCCCACGAGCGAATGCAGCTCGGCCCGTGCAAGCCGCGGCAGCGGCCGCTCATCTCCTCGGCGATGATCGCCGGTCGGCAGCTGGTGGCGGTGGCGGTGGCGATCGTGCCACTGAGCTTCGCCCTGCACCTTGTGCCATGGCTCGGGGCGCGGGTGGCGCAGGTCCTTCTGCTTCTATGGGCGCTGCACTGGATCGTCGTCGAGGCCCTTGACGACGGCTGCGTCGACGCCGAGCTGCCGCGCGAGCCGGCCGCGGCCACCGAGCCGTCCGAGCCGCCGCCGGCCGACTGGCTGCCGTGGTTCCTGTGGCCGGTGCACAAGCTCGCCGACTGGCTGCCAGGGCTGCTTGGGGCGCCGCTGCGCTTTGTCGTGCGCCGGCTGCGCTGGCTGTGCTCGCCCTGGCACAAGGAGATCACGCTCATCGAGCAGAACCTGCCGGTGATGCTCGGTTTCGCGACCACCACCGCGGCGTTATTATGTACGCCGGTGCTAAACCTCGTGTTCCGTCCGATCACCGTCGTCGCCGCCGTTCGCCTGCTCGGCCACCTGCGGCTGGCCGCCCAGGCACCGCTGCCGGTCGCGCCGCTGCCCGCTGCCCCGCCGGCCGGCGAGTCCGAGCCCCACTAAAGACCATGCGCCACACTGTCCGCTTCTCGATCACTACCGGCCTCGCGGCGCTCGGCGTCGGGCTGTCCGCCTACCTGACCGCCAGTCACCTTTCGTACCTGCGCACCGGCCTGCCCAGCGCCTGCAACGTCAGCGACACGCTCAACTGCGACACCGTGAACAGCAGCCCGTGGGCGGAGCTGCTCGGCGTGCCGGTGTCGCACCTGGCGACGCTGTTCTACCTGGCCGTCCTCTTGCTGTCGCTGCTCGCCCGCCGCGGCGGCTGGCTGGCCGAGCGGATTCACGGCTACCTGCTGATCGGTGCCGTCGCCGGGGGGGTGTTCTCGGCGTACCTGGCCGGGGTGGCGGTGTTCAAGATCCGGGCGCTGTGCCTGTTCTGCCTGGGGCTTGATGCGGTCAACCTGCTGCTGCTCGCGGCGCTGCTGCCCGAGGCGTGGACGGCGCTGCACGCCCTGCGCGGCGCCCCCGCTGCGCGCGAGCGGCCGCTGTGGATGGTCGACCTGCGCCGGCTCTGGCGGTCGCCCGCCGCGGTGCTGCTGCTCGTGTTCTTGCTCGGCGCGGCCGGCTCCTGCTGGCTGCTGCGCGGCCGGCTGATCGCGCTGCGCGCCCTCGCCCCGCCCCCCCCTGCCGCCGCCGTCCCGCCGACCATTGCGGCAAGCGCCAGCAGCTCGGGCAGTCCTGGCAGCCCAGCCGGCCCCGGCAGCCCTGGGACTGCCGCCGCGCCGGCACCACCCGAGCCGCGCATCGACCTCGACTCCAAGACCGCGCCGACGCTCGGCCCCGCCACCGCCAAGGTGACGATCGTCGAGATCAGCGACTTCGAGTGCCCGTACTGCCAGCGCGCCTCGGGCACGATCAAAGAGCTGCTGGCCGCCTACCCGGGCCAGCTGCGGGTCGTGTTCCGCCACTTCCCGCTCGACCAGGCCTGTAACCCGCTGCTCAAGCGCCCCGTGCACGAAAACGCCTGCGCCGCGGCCCGCGCCGCCGTCTGCGCCGCCGGCCGCGGTCAGTTCTGGGCGCTCGCCGAGAAGCTGTTCGCCGGCAACACCGACCCCGAAGATCTGCTCGCCGCCCGCCGCGAGCTGCACCTGGACGACGCCGAGCAGACCGCCTGTGCCGCCCGGCCGGCGACCGCCGCCGTCGTCGCCGCCGACATCGCCGCCTGCAGCCAGGCCGGCATCACCGCCGTGCCCGTGTTCCTGATCAACGGCCGCCCGCTGCGCGGCGCCCGCCCGCTCGCCGACTTCCGCCGTCTCATCGACGAAGAGCTGCAGCTCGCCCGCTAGCTGTCCCCGCGCGGCTTGACCACGTCCCACACGCCGCCGAGCACCTTGCCGACGAGCTTGGCGGCCCCGCCGACCACCGCGCCGGCGACCTCGGTGGCCTCGTTGGGCCGGGCCGGCGGCGGCGGGGCCGGCTCGGGGGCGGCGTCCTGGGTGGGGATGCTCAGCACGACGTGCACGCTGCCCGGCTGCGCCTCGGCCAGTTCGACGGTCGGCGGCGCGAGGCTGGGATCGGTCTCGAGGTTGTCGCTGGGGGTGTCACTCATGAGAGCTCTCCTGCTCGGCAAAGGATGAAGCGGTCATCCTAACCCATCTATAAGACAGCGTCTGAGCCCGACCGGGGTCGCCGGCCGTCACAGCCAGGGCAGCAGCAGCGCCCCAGCGTTGAGCCCGAGCAGCAGGCGCAGCTCGTGCCGCAGCTCGCCGCCGACGAGCAGCAGCTGGTGCGACAGCTCCGCCGAGAACAGCCGGCCAAGGAACTGTCCCGACAGGCCGTGGCGCAGCCCGACCGTCAGCTCGCCGCCGACAAAGCCGGCGACCAGGCGCGGCGTATAGGCCCCGCTGAGGAACAGCAGGCTGCCGTAGCCCACCCCGAGCCCGAGCGAGCCGAGGTGGCCGCTCGCCCGCGGCTCGGCCGGGTCCCCGCGCTCGTACGAGTAGCCGAACTCCGGCTGCAGCCACAGCGCCGCCTGCAGGTACTGCTCGTCCTGGCTGCGGGGCAGCTGCCACGGGTTCACCGCCGGGCTCGCCGGGCGACGCCGGGAGAAGCCGACCGCCGCGCCCACCGTGACGTCCACCGCCAGCCCCACCCGCGCCGCCGGTGCCAGCGGCCAGAACGGCCCGAGCGCGGCGCCGACGACCGGCAGCACCGTCGTCAGCACCGTCGCTGCGGACCCCTCGCTGGCGGCCTTGGCGTCCGCCGCCTGCGCCCCGGCGCGACCCTCACAGCAAAGGACACCCAGAGAGGCGAGCACCGGGAGGGCCCAGGACGACGAGCCGATAGGGGTCATCCTGCCTATTACACCGCGCCCGCGGCAAGACCGTCAATGCAGACCCCACCGCAGTCGCGGACGCGCTGCCCAGCGCCGTTACTGGTCTTTTTTGGGGTGGGCCGACAGGAAGCCCCAGAGCGAGTTCGCCCAGTCGGGGCGCAGGAAGTTCGGCACGTGGCTGCCGCCGCGAATCGTCCACAGCTCGACCCCCGTGCCGGTCTTACAGCCGGGGAAGCGCGCGACCCGGGTGTCGTTTCCCGGCAGGCCCTGATCCAGGTCCAGCTCGGGCGCGCTGGTGTCGGGGGTCAGGTCGCAGCCGTCGATGCCGGCCCAGAAGCTGGTGGTCTGCAGGGCCGAGGGCAGCGACCACCCGGTGTCGGGGTCGGTGCCGCCCGCGTAGGGCACCGAGGTGTCCATATCGCCGTGGACCTGCAGCACCGCCACCGGGCTCTGCGGCTTGCAGAGGGTCGCCGCGTCCTTGTAGTTATCGCCGGCCAGCGAGACGAAGGCGGCCAGCCGCGAGGCGCGGTCGCAGGCGTAGCGGTGCGACATGAAGCCGCCGTTGGAGTGGCCGACCAGGAAGACCTGATGGCGGTCGATGCGGTAGTGGTCGGCCATGTCGTCGATGATCGCGTCGATGTAGGCGACATCGTCGATGCCCTTGCGGTCAAAGTCGCAGCAGACGTCGGTGGCGTTCCAGAACTGCTTGCCCTTGGAGTCGACCGTCCCCTCGGGCACCGCGAGCAGGTAGCCGAGCCGGCTCTGCTCGTGGCTGAGGCCGAAGTACAGGTCCTGGGTGACGCCGTTGGCGCCGTAGCCGTGCAGAAGGACGATGAGCGGCCAGTTCTTCTGGTCGCTGTACTGGTCGGGCAGCTTGGCCTCGTAGGGGCGGGCGGCGACCAGCGCGCGCGCCGCCGTCACTGCAGCCGCGGTCGGCCGCAGCTGATTCGGGTCGGCCGCCGTGGGGGGCGGTGGCATCGGCTCCATGGCCGCGTCACCGCAGCCGGACAGGGTCGCAAGCAGGCTCGCCCCGCCCAGGGCAAGCGCGACTAAAAAGTGTCGGGGGGTTTTCATGGGCGCACGCTATCACAGCCGCGCGCCGGCTCGCACAAGGGGCGGACGCAGCACCCGCAGCCGTGGGCCGAGCTCGACATCGACCGCCGCCGCGCAGAACAGCTCACCGTCGAGGACCAGCGGCTGGGGGGTGGCAAACCGCAGCTTGGCGGCGCGGGCCAGGAGGTCATGGTGGGGGGTCCCGCGCAGCGGCTGGGCGCGCCAGATGCGCGGCAGCTGCAGCGCGTTCTGCATCGTCGAGATCGCTGAAGCGATGAGCTGGAAGCGGCCCGGCACGCAGCCCGCCCGCCATGGCACCCGCATGCCCAGCCCGGCATCGGAGACAGTGGCCAGAAGGAGCAGCCGAAACGCGCCCGCGAGCTGCACCGCCGCCTCGTCCCCGCAGTCGACGGTCAGCCGGGTCGGCGTCGGCTGGAACAGCCAGCGCGCCAGCGTCCCGCCGCCCGGGTACAGGCACGAGGCGATGCGCCCCCATCGCTCCCGAGAACAGGAAGCCGCAGCGCTCGCGGCGCGGCAGCGCCTGCAGCAGCGCCTCGGTGAGCGGCGCCGCGGCGGCCGGCGGGGGCGCCGCGCTGTAGGGGGTCTCGCCGTAGGTGCGCACGCGCAGGGTCTCCTGCGGCCAGAACGGCACCGCGGACAGACCGCCCGGCTGCGCCGCCGCCAGCGTGGCGCGCAAAAGCGCCTCGGGCCGTGGCGGCAGGCCGAGGTTCTTGGCCACCGTGTTCATGGTGCCCGCCGGCATAAGGAGCAGCGCCGGCAGCGCTCCCGCGGGGGCGGCCAACAGCGCCGACAGGGTCGCCATCAGCGTGCCGTCCCCGCCGCACACCCCCAGCACGTCGAGCGCGCCCAGGCCGGCCACCGTCTCGGGCAGATCCTCGGGGCGGGCGGTGGTGACCGTCTGACAGGCGATGCCGGGGCGCTCGCCCAGCGCTTGCAGGCGGCCGGGCAGCCGCGGGTCCTGGGCCCCCCGGGCCCGCGGGTTGACGACAATACCGATCCGCATCGCGACCGGCCGCTTTAGCGGGGCAGAAGGTGCGGGCGCGAGTCGCGCGGGCGGCTCTGATCGTCGGGGCGACGGCGGTAAAGTAGGAGCGTCCGCCCCAGCACCTGGACCAGGGCGGCGTGGCTGCGCGCGGCCAGCTCCGCCGCCAGCCCGTGGCGCTCGCCTTCCACCGACTCGGCCAGGCGCAGCTTGATGAGCTCGTGCCGCCCGAGGGCGACGGCGATCGCCGCGCACAGCGGCTCGGTGATCCCTTCTTTGCCGATCTGGACCACCGGATCGAGGTGATGGCCCAGCCCGCGCAGGTAGCAGCGCTGCTTGGTCGTCAGCACCGGCGGCGGTCCGAGCACCGGCGGCCGCGCCGCCGGCCCCCCGCCGGCCCGGTCGCCGCCAGTCGGCCGCGCCGCGGCGCGCGAGTCGGCCCGCCCGGATGCTGACCGCCGGGCCGCTGCGGACTCGGCCGGGCGCGCACCCGAGCGACGCGGACCCGAGCCGCCGCGCCCGGAAGGGCCGGTCGCACGGGCCGGCGCGCTGGACCGCGAGGATGAGCTGCGGGGAGAGGACTTGCGAGGGGTCGCCATGGCGGCACCCTAGCAAACAAGGCCCCGCTCGCGCGAAAAATAGCGGGCCGCGCGGCCGCTGCGATCGCCGGCTAAGAGCCTGCTTTTTCTCGCCAATAACTGCGATTTCTCGTCGGTGTCTACGTCCCACATCGGACCCCGGCGCCGCGGCTGGACCGCAGATAGCGAAAAACTTCCGTCGCTGCCTCCGGCTGGTGCGGTATCGCGCCTGCCCGTCGTGCAGCCATCGGTTACCATCGATCGATACGCATTGCGTAGATTCAGCAGCATGAAGGGCGCTCCTAGACCGACGACCGACCTGCATGGGGGCCACGCCGCCCTTGTGCGGCGGCGTAGGCTGCGGGCCGCCTGGCGCGGGCTCGGGCCGCTGCTCTTCACCGTCGCGCTGCTCGGCAGCGGCGTCCGCGCCGGTCGCGGCGACACGCGGGCGGCGTGGGTGATAAGCCAGATCGAGACCAAGAACGCCAACCTCCTGCCGCAGGTGCGGGCCGAGAAGTATGCGGCGATGGCCGAGTCGGTGCTCGCGTTCTTCCGCGCCACCAACTACCTGTACTGGGCCGACTTCGGGCTCTCGCCGCTGCTGTCCACTTTCGGCAGCGCGACGACGCGAGTGTGGCTGCAGGGCGACGCCCACGCCGAGAACATCGGCGCCCTCACCAACAACCAGGGCGGGGTGGTCTACGACCTGGACGACTTCGACGAGGTGGTGATCGGCGACTACCAGCTCGACCTGTGGCGCCTGGGCATCAGCCTGATCCTGCTGGCGCACGAAAACGGCGGCTTCTCGATGGCCGATCAGGCGGCGCTGCTCGACGCGCTGAGCCAGAGCTACCTCAACACCCTGACCAGCTACCGCGGCAACAACAACGAGCTCACCCAGATCTTCACCGCCGGCAACACCGCCAGCCCGCTGTCCGACTTCCTCGCCGACATCGCCCAGCACACCAGCCGCACCCGCATGCTCGGCCGCCACACCACCACCGAGAGCGGCACCCGCACCTTCGACTTCAACAAGCCCGACATCCTGCCGGTGCCGGCGAGCTTCATCGCCGCGGTGCAGGCGGCGATGCCGGCCTATATCGCCACCCTCGCCGGGCGCGTGCGCTACCTGCCCGGCTACTTCCGGGTAAAGGACGTCGCCCAGCGGGTCAACCAGGGCCTGGGCTCGCGCGGGCTGCCGCGCTACTACGTGCTCGTCGAGGGGCCAACCCTGAACCAGGACGACGACCGCATCCTCGACGTCAAGCTGCAGGGCATCCCGAGCGGCTGGCCGTACATGGATCCGCTGCTGCGCGATCAGCTGGCGACGCTGCTCAACCGCGATCAGGCGATGCGGACAGTGCTCGGCAACCGCGTGCTCGGCTATCGGGTCGACGAGCACGTCGGCACCATGACCCTGTGGGGCGACCGCTACGGCGTGCGCGAGCGCACCCCCGCCCGCGGCACGTTCGAGGTGCGCGAGCTGGTCAACGTCCAGCGCGCCAGCCGCCTCGCCGAGGTCTGGGGCGCCGTGCTCGCCACCGCCCACGCCCGCGCCGACCAGGACTCTAGCCCCCTTATCCCCTACGACTTCGAGCGCGAGGCGCTGGCCAAGATCGGCCCCCGCCGCGCCGGCTTCCTCGCCCTGGTCCGCCAGGTCGCGCTGCGCTACGCCAGCCAGGTCGAGCTCGACTACAAGGCCTTCCTCGACGGCCTGGTCAAGAGCCAGGGGACGCCGCCGCCGGCCCAGGCGCCCACGGCGGCGACCGCGGCGCCATCGCCGCTGTAGCGCCGGGGCGCGCCGCCTCAGTACTCCGCGCTGACCTCGGGCATCGTCAGCACCTCGCGCGCTCCGTACAGGCCCAGCCGCTGCGCCTTTTGCAGGAGCTCGCTGGCGGCCTGCAGCGCCTGCGGGCTGACCTCGACCGCGACCCGCTCGGCCTTGTCGCTGCTGTCGGGCTCCTTGCCGGTTAGCTTCTCGAACAGCTCCCGCGCCGGGCCCTTGCGGGGCGGGAACTGGCGCAGCTCGACGTCTTCGGTGACGGCGATGCCGGCGGCCTCTTTGGCGAGGCGCAGGGCGGTGTGCAGCCCGCCGAGCTCGTCGACCAGGCCGAGCTGCTTGGCGTCCTCGCCGGTCCAGATGCGGCCCTTGGCGATCTCCAGCACCCGCGCCGGCGGCAGCTTGCGACCCTGCGCGACCTTGGTCGTAAAGTCGGCGTACACCCGGTCAAGCCAGCTCTGGAAGCGCGCCCACTCGGCCGGGCTGTAGTCGGAGGTCGGCGAGAACATGAGCGCGTTCTGGCCAAAGTGCACCTGATCCACCGACACCCCGACTTTGTCGAGCAGCCCGGTGGGCACGAGCTTGCCACCCAGCACGCCGATCGAGCCGGTGATGGTGGCCGGCTCGGCGACGATCTTGTCGGCGGCCATGGCGACGAAGTAGCCGCCCGAGCCGGCGACGTTGCCCATCGAGACGATCACCGGCTTGCCCGCCTCCTTGGCCCGCACCACCTCGCGCCAGATGGCGTCCGAGGCGACGTACGAGCCGCCGGGGCTGTCGACGCGAAAGACGATCGCTTTTACGTCCTTGTCGTTGATCGCGGCGCGAAAGCCGGTGGTCACCGAGTCCGAGCCCATCGAGCGGCTGCCGGTGAGGGGATCGAAGTCGCTCGCCCCGCGGCCGACCGCGCCGACGCCGAAGATGAGGGCGAGGCGCTTGCCCTTTTTGTGCAGGCGGTCGGCACGCTCCAGGTACTTGTGCAGAAACAGGAGCTCGGCCCCGGCCCCGGCGCGCTCCTTGGCCTTGGCGTAGAAGGTGTCGCGGTAGCCGAGCTGGTCGACGAGCTTCTCGTTTACCGCTTCTTGACCCAGGAACGGCCCGCGGTCGATGAGCGCCTTGACCTGCTCGGGGCTGAGCTTGCGGCCCTCGGCGATGCCGCGCACCAACTGGTTGAAGACGCTCTCGCCGACCTTGGCCATCGCCTCGCGGTGGGCGGGGGTGAACTTGGTCTCGGTGAAAGCGTTCATCGCGTTTTTGTACTCGTAGCGATGATCCATGCGCGGGTTTATGCCGAGCTTGTCCAGGGTGCCGCGCAGGAACTGCGACTCCATCTTCACCCCCACCAGGCCCACGTCGCCCGAGGGCTGCAGCCACACCTCATCAAACGCCGAGGCGAGGTAGTAGGCGCCGGCGCCCGAGGCGAACTCGCCGAAGGTCTCGGAGAAGGCGAGCGCGAACTTGCCCGTGCTGCGGAAGCGGGTGATGGCGTCGCGCAGCTCCTGCACCTGGGCGATGCCGACGCTTGCTGCCCCGAGGCGAGCGATGAGGCCGACCACCCGCGGGTCGCTCTCGGCGCGCTCCAGGGCAAAGGTAATGTCGTGCAGGTCGGCCTTGTGGCCGCCGCTCAGCTTGGCCAGCGGATCGTCGGGCGGGTCCTCGCTAAGGACGGTCTCGAGGTTGACTTCGAGGATGGTCTTGCTCGGCACCGCCTTTTTGTGACGCAGCCCGTACAGCGTGATCACCAGCGACAGCACCACCGCCACCACCACCAGCCCGCCGATCCATGCAAGTAACCGTCCGATGGCTCGCCTCATGAAGTCCTCCTGCGCTCGCCCGAGCTCGCGGCGCCGGCGGGGTCGCTGGCGCGCGGGTCTGGGGACACCTGCGTCCACGCTACCGCAAAGTGGCGCGCCCCGCCTAGGCTCGCGCGTCCTGGCCGCCGGCGCGCCGACTCGCAGAGGCGTCTTGGCGACGCGAGCGGGCGGCTACTGCTTGGAGCCCATCAGGCTGCCGATGATCGCCAGGATGATGATGAGCCCGAGCAGCCCGCCGGCGCCGGCCAGCACGAAGTACCACCACGGCCAGCCGAGCGGCTCCGCCGGGGTGAACGGCGGCAGGGTCAGCGGCAGCGGCTCGGACAGGACATCTTCTTTGCCCTGGCGCAGCCCCACCTGGTAGACGTGCGACTGGTTGTCGCCGGACTCGGTGAGGTGGAAGTTGACGATGTAGACGCCCCACAGCTCCTCGGCGATCTCGGCGAAGCGGTCGGGCAGCTCGCGCGGGTTCTTGATGCCGCGCGGGGTGCCGCCGCCGAGCTTGCTGATGTCGATGAGGGTGCGCAGGCGGCCCGGCTCGAACGGTCCGTAGCCGATGGTGTCGACGACGATGCCGGCCTCGCGGGCGCGCTTGCCGATGCTCTCGTAGGCGTCCTTGCTCTGCATCGCGTCGATGCCGTCCGAGAACAGGATGATGAGCTTGCGGTGGCCGTGCTGCTCGCGCAAAAGGTCAATGGCCAGGCGAGCGCCGTCGACCATGCGCACCTCGGTCGCCTCGCCGTCGATGGTCAGGCGGTCCAGCTCGCGCGCGACCTCGTTTGGCCGCCCGAGGTCTTCAAGCTTCTTGGCCTCGCCGGCGTAGGCGACAAGGCCGAGGCGGCTCTCGGGGTGGCGGGCGAGCGACTTGGCGAACTTCTCGATGCCGCGCTTGACCTCTCGCAGCACCGCCTCCATCGCCGAGGAGACCTGCACCACGACGATGGCGTCGACCGGCTCCTTGGCCTCGGCGAGCGGCGTCGCGGTGATCACCATATCCTTGAGCTCGGTGTTGTCGCGGAAGAGCTTAAAGCCGCTCTTTACCCGCAGCGGCTTGTTCTCGCCGGTGATGAGCGAGACGTAGGTCTTGAGCTCGGGCAGCTTGTCGGTGACGACGCTCTCCAGGTGGACCTTGAGCTCATCGGCCCCGGCGCGCGGACCGGCCAGGAGGCCGCCGACCAAAAGCCCGAGCACGGCCAGCCGCAGGCGCCGCGCCGCTCGGCTCAGCCGACCGCTGCTGCTCGGCCGCCGCGTCCGCATCTCCATAGGAATCCCCCAGGCACCAAGGACTCGCGATCGCATTTACCTTCCATAGTAAGACGTTTCCCGGCCGGCTGACCAGAGGGCACGCTGGCGCGCGAGCGGCTTGCCAACACGCGGCGGACAGTGATAGCTTGCCACCCTCAGTGGCCGCGCAGCGATTCGGGTTTATAGACTGGTATCGCGGGCTCGCCTGTGTGCTGATGTTCCAGACGCACGCATACGACGCCTGGGTCGCCGAGCCGTACCGCGGCGGATACTGGTGGTGGCTCGCCCGGCCGTTTCTTGGCGGGTTCCCGGCGCGCATGTTCCTTTTGCTTGCCGGGGTGTCGCTGATGCTGCGCTTTGCCGGCGACCTGCGGCGCGGCAAGACCGAGGCCGAGGCGCGGCGGGGGGCGGCGGGACGCGGCTTCGAGGTGTTCCTGCTCGGCTACGCCTTCCGCGTCGGCGAGTGGCTCATCGGCGGCGCCCGGCCGAGCGCCGCCTGGGCGCTGCTCAAGTTCGATGTGCTGCAGTGCATCGGCGCCACGCTCATGATCTCGGCCTTTGTCGCCGCGCCGCGCGACACCCAGCCGGGCCAGCCGCCGCCGCTGCGCCCGCTGCTGGCGGCGCTGCTGGTGGCGCTTGGGACGCCGCTTTTGCAGAAGCTCGGGCACCCGCCGCAGCTGCCGGCGTGGCTGCCGATCCTCTTGTGGGGGGATCACGACCTCATGCCGTTTCCGCTCTTGCCGTGGGTGAGCTACACCCTGACCGGCTGCTGCGTGGGGGCTTACCTGCTGCGCGGCAGCGCCGCCGGCACCCTCGGCCGCACCGTCGTCAGCCTGGCGATCATCGGGGCGGTGATCGGGGCCGTGGGCAAGCTGGGCGGCCGCGTCGACATTCCGATCTATCGGCCGACCGCCGCGGTGCCGATCCCGGCGACCCCGGTGTCATACCTTTTTCGCAGCGGCACCTGCGTGCTCGGTCTGGCCTGCGCCTACTGGCTGGAGCAGTGGCGGAGCCGCCGCGCCGCCGGTCCTTCAACGGACGGGCCGCCTGCTGGCTGGCGGGCGGCGTGGGCGCGCTTCACCCCGCTTTTGTGGCTGGGCCAGGCCTCGATGACCGTGTATATGGTCCACCTCGATCTTGTCTACAATATCTGGTCATATCCGATTAAGCATAAGCTCACGCCCGCGGCGGCCAGTGCGCTGCTCGGGCTCCTCACCGCGCTCATGATCTGGCTTGCGTACTATCGCACCGCTCGGCACGCCCGACCGCGCTCGCGACCTGTGCTGGCCAGCTCCGCCGCGGTGGCCCCCGTCAACCCGCTGTCCAAACCCAAGGCCAGCTGACCCCCCAGGAGCGAGCCATGAAGTTGAAGAAATACCGCTGCGTCATCTGTGATCACGTCTACGACCCCGCGGTGGGCGACCCGCTGTCCAACATCCCCGCCGGCACGCCGTTTGAGAGCCTGCCCGCCGACTGGGTCTGCCCCGACTGCGGCGCCCTCAAGCAGGACTTCGAGCCGATTGAAGACTAAAGGGGACTAAAAGGACGCAGCGCCGCGGCAAGCGGAGCCTGACCCGGCAGGGCCGCCGTCAGGCAGCTCGGCTGGCTAGGTGATTGCCTCGCTGCTCGGCCTTATCGGATAGCGGTTGCGCACCGCGTCCATGCTGTAGACGATCTCGAAAGGGATGCCGCTCATGCGCAGCATCATCGCCACCGTGTCGATGCCCATGCTGAACAGCGAGTTCATCGGCGGCGCGATCACCAGCACGTTCTCGATCTGATTGCGCACCCGCATCGCCCACTGGGTCAGGATCTGCCGCCCCTGGGTGTCGTAGCTCGCCGACTCCGAGAAATCGTGGATGTACAGGTAGCGGCTGGCCAGCGGGAAGCGGGCGCGCATGAGGTTGTAGACGTGCTCGGAGATGTAGGTCGCCACCGCCGCGTTGATCACCGCCCCCCGCTCGACCTTGTTGAGCATCCCCGCCGGCTCAATAAACCAGGTCCGCACGCGCGCACGGGGGGGATCGAGGTGGGGGGTGATACCCGGGAAGGGAGACCGCTGCGCCTCCATGGCTGCCTCCCATATTAGCTGCAAACTGAAAAAGCGCGTAGGCACTTGTAGAGAAAAGCCGGCAGCCTGCGGAGGTGCAGACGCCAAGCTCGCTGGCGGGGGGCAGCACCAAAGCCTGCCAAGGCCTGCCAAGGCCTGCCAAGGCCTGCCGACTCCTGATGACCCCTGACGACGCCTGCCGATCTTGGCTGCCAGTGGGGTGCGCGCCCGTGTTACAAAGGTTCTTATGCCATTTTCGCGCATCATGACCCTGGGGCCTAGCTGCCGCCCAGGGACTGTCCTTTGCACCGCCGCGCTGCTGCTCACCGCCAGCCTGAGCCAGTCGGCTGCCGCTGGTCCCGCGGCGAGTTCTGCCCAGGCGCCGGCGGCGAGTTCTGCCCAGGCGCCGGCGGGGGCCAAGCCGCCGGCCAAGGCGCCGCCGGCCGCCGCCAAGGGGGTCGCCAAGCCGGCCGTCAAGCCGACCCCCAAGGTGCCGGGCAAGGGTCCGGCCACGGCCCCGCCCCCGGCCCCGGCCGCCACCGCCAAGGCCTCGTGTCAGGGCAGCGAGGGCCAGGTGAGCCTGCTTCCCGCCGAAGGCGACATCAAGTGCAACGAGGAGTTCGAGGACTGCGACGGCAAGATCGAGCTCGTCGCCAACAACTGCACCGGCGAGTTTCAGAGCTTCTACAAGCTAGAGCTCTACGAGGGCGGCCGCCGCCAGCAGATCCTTGAGTTCGATCCCGCCGGCCTCGCCAGCCCCGGAGGCGGCCGCTGGAAGGAGACGATTCCGTGGACCACCCCGGGCGAGCTGGAGGCGGTGGTCTACTACCACCCGCCGGGTCAGTCGGGGGAGTTCTCGGTCCGCGGTCCGGTCAAGGTGATAAACCGCGCCCTCAACGCCGCCAAGGAGGCCTGCGTCAAGTGCGAAGGGACCTGGGGCCGCTTCGGCGTCAACAAGTTCCAGGGCTGCAACTGCAAGATGCCCGACGCCGGCAAGACCTGCTACGACGGCGATGAGTGCCAGGGCTACTGCCTGTTCCGCCGCTACGACAGCGAGGCGCGCGAGGAAGGCGAGTGCAGCGAGACCCAGCGCATCCAGGGCTGCGTCGGCATCATCTTCAAGGGCCAGAGCAAGGTCGAGCCGCGCCGGCCGCCGCCGCGCAAGCAGGCGACCTGCATCGACTGAGGGCGCCCCGCTCAGCCCAGGGCGGCGGCGAGCTCCTGGCACAGCAGCGCCGGCTGCTCGATCCATAGCGAGTGGCCGCCGGGACACAGCCGCGCGGCGCCGTAGCCCAGGGCGCCCACCAGGCGCTGCTGGGTGCCGGGCGGCATCACGAAGTCCTCGGCGCCGGCCAGGACCAGGCCGACCTGCAAGACGCGGTGGAGGTCGGCGTGCACGTCGTGGGCGAGCATCGCCTGCAGCTGGCCGAGCACCGCCTGACCGGGCGGCGGCTCCAGGGTGACCAGGTTCTCCAGCATGGCCAGCACGCCCGGGCGGTCGAGGAACTCGGCCGAGAAGAACAGCACCTGCAGGGTGCGCCACAGATCGAGCAGCGACACCCCGGCCCGCCACTGCGCCTGCAGCCCGAGCAGCAGGCTGCGCAGCCGCGGCTCGATGCGCGCCGCGGTGCCGACCAGCGCCGCCCGCCGGAAGCGCTGCGGCGCCTGCAAGAGCGCGTGCTGCGCCCACATCCCGCCCATGGACAGCCCGGCGACATCGACCACCGGCAGCTCCAGCGCATCGAGCAGCGCCAGCAGCCGCCGCGCCTGCAGCGGCAGCGCGTACTCCTCCTCATGCGCCGGCAGCTCGCTGCGGCCGCTGCCCAGGGGATCGACGACCACCGCCGGCCGCCCGAGCTCGCGCAGCAGCCGGCGGAACTGCCGCCCATCGCCAAGGAGGCCGGGCAGAAGGAGCAGCGGCGGCGCCGCGGCCAGCGACTCGCGAGCTTGGCCCGGCGCGGCCCCCGCGTGGGTCTGGAAGTAGAGGCCGGCGGCCATACCGTGGATAGCTTTCATGCGACTTCAGCGTGACCTTCGGGGGCAGGATGGAGCGGCGCCGCGGGCGCCGGCGATCGCGGCCGACCGCTGCCGGACGAGCCTTCGCGGGGCGCGAAGTTAAAGGGAGCGGATCGCCAAAGCAATGAGGAACGCGCCGCCCGCCAGCGCCAGGCAGATGAGCGCGGTGAACTTGAGCAGCAGCTTGTCGAAGACGCCGAGTAGGAGCTCGTCGATGCGGCCCGACAGCTCGCCCCGCACCTTCACCAGGTCGACGCCGCCGCCGCTGGCCCCCTCGGCGCGCAGGTGCGCAAGGGTCAGCGCCTCGACGCGGTCGACGAGCATCCGGTGCAGGCGCGAGCGGAAAAAGCCGGTGACCCCGCCCTCTTTATACAGACCGGCGACCGCGTCCTTGAGCAGCGCCTCCGCCCGCGCCAGCGGCAGCCGCTCGACGGTCTGCGCCACCACCCCGCCGCGGCTGCCCGCCGCCTCGTGCGCCGCCGCCCCGTGGACGCCGAGCATGCGGGCAAACAGCGCCCCCAGGGTCCGCTGCCCGAGCTGCAGCCGCGCCACCCCATGCCGCAGCGCGGTCAAGATCGCCCGCTTGACCGCCAGCACGCCGCCGAGCACCGCCCCAAGGCCCAGCACCAGCACCGCCGCCAGCGCCGCCTTGCCCGGCGAGCCCGACGCCGCCGCGGTGCGGTAGGCGAGGACCGCGAGCAGCCCGCTGAAGGTGAGCATCCCCACGGTGGTGCGCAAAAAGGCGCTCAGCAGCGGGCCGAGCACCTCGGCCAGGCCGCTGACAAAAGGTCCAAGATCTGGCATCAGACCTTTTTATCACCTTCGCTCCGACGGCACCAGCCCGGCTGCCGACGCAGCGATGCGGCGACGCGGCGACGCGCCGGCGCCGGCTTTGCCTTTCGCCTGCCGCCCCCGGCGAAGTTGCCCGCCCCGGAGCGGGCCCTTGTATGCTGCGGGCCACAGCCGCGTCCAACCCCAACCTGACAACCAACCTGGAGGTCCCCATGCGTCCGCTCATCACCCAGCGCTCCCTGCTCGCCGGTCTCGCCCTGTGCGCCCTCAGCCTCGGCATCGGCTGGTCCGCCACCGCGCACGCCGACATCGAGGTGCGGCGCGGCGGCTCCAGCTGGGCCCGCGTCGAAAACGACGGCACCGTGCGCATAAACGGCAGCTCGGTGGGCAAGATCGAAAGCGACGGCACCGTGCGCAAAAACGGCAGCTCGATCGGCCGCGTCGAAAATGACGGCACCATCCGCCGCGACGGCAGCTCGGTCGGCCGCGTCGAAAATGACGGCACGATGCGGCGCAGCGGCAGCTCGATCGGCCGCATCGAGTCCGATGGCACCATCCGCAAGGACGGCTCCAGCTGGGGCAGCGCCTCGAGCTGCTGCGGCGACTTTGGCAGCAAGCGCACCGTAGCCGCGGTGCTGGCGTTCTTTGCCGACGGCTATTTCTAGGCCGCCGCTTGGGCGTCGGGGGCCCCGCCTCCGGTGCCGCTCGCTCCGCATGCAGGCCCTTGGAGTTTCGCCCCCGGCCCGGTTTAGTTCCTTTACCTGCGCGGCGGGCCGGTGTAAGCCGGGCCGGTGATTGCACAACTTAAGGGCCTGCTGGAGGAAAAGGGACTCGACGCCGTCGTCGTTGACGTGGGCGGCGTCGGCTACGCGGTGTCGATCTCGCTCAACACGCTGGCCGTGCTGCCGCAGGTCGGGCAGCCGGTGCGGCTTTACACCTATCTCCAGGTGCGCGAAGACGCCCTGCAGCTGTTCGGCTTCGCCACCCCGGAGGAGCGGCGCGCCTTCGAGCTGTGCATCGCGGTCTCGGGCATCGGCCCCAAGATCGCCCTTTCAGTCCTCTCGGGCCTCGATGCGCGCGGCCTGGCCAAGGTCATCACCGATGGCGATGTCCATCGCCTA
Organism: Polyangia bacterium; assembly: GCA_044222245.1. Taxonomy (GTDB): domain Bacteria; phylum Myxococcota_A; class Polyangia; order Palsa-1104; family JAEUJZ01; genus CALFML01. The sequence continues at coordinate 26,115 of JBGANQ010000038.1, forward strand.
AAGCGCGTGCCGGGCATCGGCCCCAAGACCGCCGAGCGCCTGGTGCTAGAGCTGCGCGACAAGGTCGGCCGCATCGGCCTGGGTCCCGAGGCCGGGGCGGCGCGCGGCGAGGCCCGGACGCCCAGCCGGGTCAGTGCCGGCGCCGGCGGCGGGCTGGCCGCCGATGTCGCCCTCGCGCTCGGCAACCTCGGCTACAAGCCCACCGAGGCCGACCGCGCCGCCGAGGCCGCGCTCGGCGAAGATCCAGGCGCGCCGATCGAGGCGGTGCTGCGGCGCGCCCTGCGGCTGCTCCAGCGCGACTGAGCCGCCGCGACCCCAGTCCCCGAGGCGCGCGCTCACCGACGGACGCTTGACGCCTGGGGGCTGGCTGTGGCACGTAACCGCGCGGACTTGAACCGCCCTCGCGGCGGCCTGGGGAGCAGATGGCCAATCGACGACATTCCGCAAAGCAAACCAAGTACTTGTTCGTCACTGGCGGGGTCGTCTCGTCTCTGGGCAAGGGCCTGGCGTCCGCCTCGATCGCGGCGCTCCTGGAGAGCCGCGGCCTCAAGGTGACGATCCAGAAGCTCGACCCCTACATCAACGTCGACCCCGGCACGATGAACCCGCTGCAGCACGGCGAGGTGTTCGTCACCGAGGACGGCGCCGAGACCGACCTCGACCTCGGGCACTACGAGCGCTTCCTCAGCGCCCGCATGACCCGCAAGAACAACTTCACCACCGGCCAGGTCTACGAGTCGGTGATCCGCAAGGAGCGGCGCGGCACCTACCTTGGCGCCACGGTCCAGGTCATCCCCCACATCACCGACGAGATCAAGGGCAACATCAAGGCCTGCGCCGAGGGCTACGACGTGGCGATCATCGAGGTCGGCGGCACCGTCGGCGACATCGAGTCGCTGCCGTTCCTCGAGGCGATCCGCCAGCTGCGTCACGAGGTCGGTCCGCAGAACTCGGTGGCCATGCACCTGACGCTGGTGCCCTACATCGCCGCCGCCGGCGAGCTCAAGACCAAGCCCACCCAGCACTCGGTGCAGAAGCTGCGCGAGATCGGCATCTCGCCCGACATGCTGCTGTGCCGCTGCGACCGCCCGATCCCGCCCGGGCAGAAGCAGAAGATCGCCCTTTTCTCCAACGTGCCCGACGACGCGGTGTACACCTCGCAGGACGTGGCGACGATCTACGAGCTGCCGCTGCACCTGCACCAGCAGGGCCTGGACGACAAGCTCTGCGAGCTGCTCAACATCTGGTCGCGCACCCCGGCGCTAGAGCCGTGGCAGCGGGTGGTCGACGCGGTGATGCGGCCGCAGCACGAGGTGACGATCGGCATCGTCGGCAAGTACGTCGACCTCGCCGAGTCGTACAAGAGCCTCAACGAGGCGCTCATCCACGGCGGCATCGCCAGCCACGCCCGCGTCCGCCTGCGCTTTATCGACGCCGAAGAGGTCGACGAAAAGGGCGCCGAGCTGTTCCTGCAAGCGGTCGACGCGGTGCTGGTGCCCGGCGGCTTCGGGGCGCGCGGCATCGAGGGCAAGGTAGCCGCGGTGCGCTACGTGCGCGAGCATAAGCTGCCGTTTTTCGGCATCTGCCTGGGCATGCAGATTGCCGTGATCGAATTCGCGCGCAGCGTGTGCGGCCTGGGCGGCGCCAACTCCTCGGAGTTTGACCCCAAGACCAAGTACCCGGTCATCGACCTCATGCACACCCAGCGCGACGTCGAGGACCTGGGCGGCACGATGCGCCTTGGCGCCTACCCGTGCACCCTCAAGCCCGGCACCCGCGCCCAGCTGGCCTACGGCAGCGAGCAGATCAGCGAGCGCCACCGCCACCGCTACGAGGTCAATAACGCCTTCCGCGCCGAGCTGGAGAGCCACGGCATGGTCCTGTCGGGCCTGTCCCCCGACGGCAACCTGGTCGAGATGATCGAGCTCCCGGATCACCCCTACTTCGTCGGCTGCCAGTTCCACCCCGAGTTCAAGAGCCGGCCGATGGACCCCCACCCGCTGTTCCGCCAGTTCATCGCCGCCGCCCTCGCCCACAAGAAGCCCGGCCCGGCCCCGGCCAAGCCCTGAAGCCCGGCCCCGAAGCCCTGAAGCCCGGCCCCGAAGCCCTGAGGCCCGGCCCCGAAGCCCTGAGGCCCGGCCCCGCGCCGCCTCTCGGCAAATCGTCGCGCCATCGCGCGCGCGGCGGATTTTGCGTAGTCTCTTAGCTCGGCGTTCGGTGCCGTCGCCCAGGAGTTGTGCGCATGTCCCTCCCTGCTGCCCCCCCTTCCTCGTCCAGGTCCCCCGCGGTGCGCGCTGGCGGCGGCCGGCGGCTGCGCTACGTCCTAGGGGGTCTGCTGGCGCTGCTGGTGGTGGTGTACCTGGGGCTCGGCGCGGTGGTGTCGCTGAAGCTGGCGCGGCCGCGGCGCAGCTTTGATCCCGAGCGCTCGCCGGCGGCCCAGCAGCTGGCCTACTCTGACGTGCGCTTCCCGGCGCGCGGGGGCGACGCCCAGATCGCCGGCTGGTACGTGCAGCACGCCGCCGGGCACCACGTGCTGTTGATCGTGCACGGCAAGGACTCCAGCCGCACCCGTGAGCACTCGGGGCGCACCGCCGAGCTCATGGCCCGCCTTTACCGCCGCGGCTTCGCCCTGCTCGCCATCGACCTGCGCGGCCACGGCCAGAGCAGCGACGCCCGCCTGAGCTTCGGCATCCACGAGCACCGCGACATCCTGGGCGCCGTCGACTGGCTGCGCGCCCAGGGCTACCCCGCGGGCAGCATCGGCGTGCTCGGCGTCTCGCTGGGCGGCGCCTCGACGATCCTGGCGGCGGCGCGCGAGCCGGCCATCGGCGCCGCCGTCTCCGACTGCGCTTTCGCCGAGCTCGCCCCGATCCTGCGCGCCAACTTCACCCGCGTCACCCGGCTGCCGGGGTTTTTCCTGTTTTCGGCCCGCCTTGTCAACCGCGTGGTCGACGGCTACGACCTGATGGACCTGCGGCCGGCCGACGAGGCGCCCAAGATTGCGCCGCGCCCGCTGCTCATCATCCACGGCGACGCCGATCAGCTGATCCCGCTCCAGCACGCCTACACCCTGCACGCCGCCTACCCGCAGTCCGAGCTCTGGGTGCTACCCGGCGTCCGCCACGCCGCGGCGTTTGTCAGCGGGCCCGAGGCGTACGTCGACCATGTGGCGACGTTCTTTGCCCGCAGCTTGAAGCCCTGAACGCTCGCGGATGGTCACATCTGCTAACTCCGTCGGGAGCCTTAGCTGTGGGCCGACCGGAGATGATTTCGGCGGGAGCCTGTCCCCCGACGGAAACATCGCAGGGTAGGGGGACCCGCGGCGTGACTATTGTGACTTGTGACCATCCGAAGGGTCAGAAGCTGGCTCGCACGTGATCGCCACAGGGAGCCTGTTCACGGCGCGCTCGCCTTGAGCTTGATCGGCAGCAGGTGGACGCTGACGCCGCCGCTCTGCAGCGCTCGCGCCGGGTCGTCGGTCTTCCACTGGTAGGTGAACCCGGGCTTGTCCAAGTGCAGCTCCAGCGGCGTGTGCGCCGGCACCAGGATGCGGCACGGGGTCTTGGGGCACAGAGGGAGAGGTTCATTGTCGGCGTTGCGTACTCTGGCACCAGGTGGCGTGCTCTTGATGGGCAGCTCGATGAACGCGGGCTCTGCCAGATCTGGCGGAGTCGGCAGCGCAGTCGTGGGCTCGCCAGCCGGCGGGGTGGCGGCTTGTCCCTTCAGACACAGCTCCTCGTGGAATAGACACCGCAGCGGCTGGGGCTTCCTGAAAAACAAGCTTGCGAGCAGCAGCGCCGAGCTGCCCAGCGTCAAGAGCAGGACCGGCCAGGTGAAGGCCGCGGGCTCCGCCGCAGCGGGGTCGGGCCTGGTCGTCGATTCCGTCCCGCCCGCGGTCGGTCGCAGCTGGGCCGCGGGCTCCGCCGCAGTGAGGGCCGGGGCGAGCGCGGCGAGCTCGTGGCACACCTGGGCCAGCGCGGCGTCACGGTCGCGCCGCGAGCGAATCGGCTGGCCATCGCGCGGCAGGACTTGCAGGTCGCGCAGGCGCGGCTCGTCCCGCCAGGCGCAGGCCGATAGGACGACGGGCACGACGCGCAGCCCGCCCGCCGCCTGCCGCTCGGCGATGCGTCCGAGGTCTTCATCGGCCGGTCCGTCCCGATCGAGGTAGCTGGCCGATAGCAGCACGAGGGCCACCTGCGCGCTCGCCAGCTCGGCCGCGATGACCGTCGCCGGCGCATCGCCTGCCCTCACCTGGCTGCGGTCCCAAGACGACAGAGTCCCCTTGCGGACGGCGGGGGCCAGGTGCTTGAGCAGCCCCTTCTTCAGGTCCTCGTCCTCTGCGCTATAGCTGACGAACACGCGCATTGCATCCCTCAGGCTGATCGGAGCCCCTGCCCCATCGTATGGCCAAGCTTATAGCCCGAGCAGAGCGCCGGTCGGAACCCCGCTCACTCAACCCCAAGCCAGCCGAGCAGCTTCTCAGCTGTCCCTCTCCTTGCAACCGGCAAGCCGCGCAGCTCCTCGGACGCTCCTCCCCTATCGCCGCGCAAGCCAAGCGGCACCGCCGGAGCCGGTCCGCTTCGCCGCTCAAGCTGCATAGCTCCTTCGGTGCCTGTCCACCCGCTCCTGGCAAGCCGCGCGGCTCCCCCGGCGCCTATTAGCCCGCTCCCGGCAAGCCGCGCGGCTCCCCCGGCGCCTTCTAACCCTCTGCCGGCAAGCCGCGCGGCCTGATCTTGAGCTGGCGTCTGCGCCAAGATCTAGCGACCGATCCCGGCGATTCTGTGGCCACTGAGCTCTGGTTCAGGGCATGGGTGGTGATAGCCTGCGAAAACCTGTTCCCAAGAAGTTGTTCCAGTAGAACAAGGGCTCGTAGCTCACTGGCAGCGCTAACCATTGGGAGGACTGTCGCGCAACCATGATCCATAAAGATGGTCGGACTACTGTAGTTACTGTGGGCCGCCCTGGACTGGCCGGCTTGGCGCTCCTGGCGGGGTTGGCCGACTGTGTGAGCTCGCCGGAGCTGCAAGCAGAAGCCGTCAGCATTTCCGCCCTGCCGAGCGCAACGGCTCAGCTTAGCCTCAAGGTGGGCTCAGACATGAGCGAGGCTGTCTGGGCCAGCTCCGAGGCAGCTCCGATGTCGGCTGGGCCGAACCCGGCGATGCTACAGCAGTGTCAACTGGCATGTAAGTCCGGCAGTGAGGCCGTCCGAGATTTCTGCCGCAGTATCCCTGACCCTCGCATCCGTGGGGCATGCTGGGCATATGAGTTTGCCGTATTGCCGGCATGCCTGGGCTTTTGCTTCCTATATTGGGGCACGTGAGGCTGACATGAACTGGATAGCAACCCGGACCTTGAGCGACCCTGCCACGGGTACCGAGGTCAAAGTGAGTCTCTCGTCGCCGCAGCAAGGGGCCGACGGCGTCTGGGAGTGCCTTTACCGCATCGAAGAGGGAGCAAAGGGGCATGAGGACAGAGGCTACGGCGAGGATGGGTGTCAAGCCCTCTGCCTGGCGCTCGAAAAGATCCGGCTTTTCCTCGACAGCCGCCCGCGGTCCCTGTCTTGGAATGGGATGGAGCCGGGCTTGACGGGCTTTCATCGGGTGCCGGCCAGCATCGGCTTTGGCATAGGGTTTGTTCGTCGACTGGAAGCGCTTATCGACACAGAAGTGGAGAGGTTCGCGCAAGAGGCCATTGCCCGAGGCGGGCCGCCGCCGGGTTTTCGCGCCCCGACGTCCTAGCCAGCCTTATAGCCCGCGCAAAGCCCGCCTCGCCCCTCATGCCGTATGGCTCCTTGAGCCCGCGGCCAGCCGCTCCCGGCAGGCCCCGCGGCCTGATCTTGAGCTGGCGTCTGCGCCAAGACCTGGCAGCCGATTCTGGCGATTCTGCGGCCCCAGGGCTCTGGTTCAGGGCAATGGGTCGTGATATCGGGTCTTTATGACTACACGCAAGACTGCGAAAACACCTGTTCCGCAAAAGTCCCAGCGCCCGGCCAAGCGGTCCACTAAGACGGCGCCAGCGCCGGCGGTCGCCGCGCTCAGCATGCCGGACTCGGTCGACGAACAGACGGGAGCGGCGGCGCTGCGGCGGCTGCGGCCGCGGCTCATGGCGCTGCCGGCGGCGGAGGTGACGCCGCTGACGCTCAATCTGCGGGCGGCGGCCCTGGCGGCGCTCGGCGTCTATGGGCTTATCGAGGCGCAGGGGCTGCGCGGGCGGCTTCTGGCGCTGGGCCGGCTCGGCGAGCTGGACCCCGAGCAGCTGCAGCTGCTGCCCGAGCTGGCGCGGGCCACCTTCTACGCCCGCCTCAAGGTCGAGCAGGCGAGCGCGCTGCGCAGCGAGGCGATGGTGCCGGCGGCGCTGGCGAGCCGCGGGCAGGAGCTGCGCCGGCGCATGCTGCGGCTGCTTACCTTCTACTTCGAGGACGACCCGCAGGTCGCGCCCAAGCTCGACTTCATCCGCCGCGGCACCGGCTACCAGGACCTGGCCGAGGACCTGCTGGGTCTGGCCGAGCAGTACCGGGAGCACAAGGCGCGGCTCCGCGGCACCCCGGACTACTACAAGGCGAGCGATGAAAAAGACGCCGCCCGCATCGCCGCCGAGCTCCTGTCCTGGCTCAGCGGGGATGCCGCCGGCGGCAGCGCCAGCCCGGAGCTCGCCGCCCACAGCGACCTCGCCGCCCGCGCCGGCCTGCTGCTGGTCCGCGCCTACGACGAAGTGACCGCCGCCGCCAGCTACCTGTGCCGCAAAGACCCCACCCTGGCCGCCCGCTTCCAGAGCCTGTACACCCTGAGCCGCGCCCGCCCGGCCGCCTCCGATGAGACCCCGGCCCCGACCCCGGCGGCGGGCGACTCGGCTGCCGCGGGGGCGACCCCCTGATTCTGGCGCCGGCCCAGGACGGGTTATTTTCCAGTGAGCTGCTGGGCCAGGGCGGCGGCTTCGGGGGCACGGCGGGCGTAGCCGGTCTGGGTGATCAGGGCCTGGGCCTGGGTCAGCTCGGCGCGGGCTGGCTGGGGGTTCTTTTGGGCTAGCAGCAGGCGGGCGCGCTCCAGGTGGGCGTCGGTCTCGTATAGCAGCATGTGGCCGCGGCGGGTGAGGCGCAGGGCCTCGTCGAGGTCGCGGTGGGCGGAGGGGAAATCGCGGCTGTGGCGGAACAGGGCGGCGCGGTGGATAAGGCTGTGCGCCAGGTATGCTTGATCACCCGCTTCGCGCAGGCGGGACACTGCCTGGTTGAGGTGGTCGCGGGCGGGGACGGTGGCCTCCGGGTGGCCAGCGGTGAGGCGGGCCAGTTGGGCGCGGCCCAGGCAAAGGTGTTCCAGCCCGATGGAGATCAGGGAGTCTTCCGGTATCCTCCACTGGAGTACCTGCTCCGCCCGCCGCCGCACATCGTCGGTTGCGCCCCGCGCAAGCAGCAGGTCGCAATATTGGTAGCCTCGCAAGCTATAAAGAAGCGGGAACTCGGGCTGTAGCTCCCGCTGCATCGTCTCGGCCTCGACAAAGAGGCTTACGGCTTGCTCCGTCTGCCCGCCCTGGTGCAACGCATCAGCCAGATCGGTTCGCCGGGCCAATCGCAAGAATGCATCGCCGCTTTGGTCAGCCAGCTTGACAGCTTGCCGGGCCGATTCTGTCGCTTCCTTCAGCTGGCCCAGCAAGAGCTGTAGTTCGCTCAGGTTCGAGGCGCCACGAGCTCCGTTGCTCCAGTCCTTTTGGGCGAGGCACGCCGCCAAGCTCGCCTGCATCGGCCCCACTGCCTCCTCCAGTCGGCCCAGGGCGCGGAGGGCGTACCCGACCTCGTTCAACAGGAGGGCGCGGTCGGACTCGCGCAGCACCGCCACCGGCCGCATCCACGGCTCCGCGAAGAAGCCAGACAGCACCGACAGATCCGCTCCAAACGCACCGAGCCTCTTAATCGAATAGTGCTCCTTGAACCGCCGGATGCGCTTCTTGAACACCTGGTCAAACGCTTCCTGATAAAGCCCCGCCCGGCACCCGTGCAGGACTGCCGCGTACAGCGGGGCCATCTCTTCCGCGGTGTCCGGCAGAGGCTTCGCCGAGCCTGCGTACCACTCATAGAGCCGCCGGTGCCCCTCCCGCCAGGCGGCTTCGTTTTCCTTGCGCAGGGCCTCGCCGAAGTGGTCGCGGATGAGGGGGTGGGCGTCCACCTCGGCCTTGTCGGCATCGTTCACCTCGGCGACCAGGCCGGCCCGCCGCAGCCGGGCGAGCTTCTGATTCCACTCCAGGTCCGTCAGCTTCGCCAGGCCTTCATTGAGGCCGGGGATCTGGGGCTCGGCGCGCAGCGCCGCGAGCGCCGGGGCCGGGGCGGGGCGGTCGAACAGGCCGAGCAGCCGCAGCAGCGCGCGCTCGGGGCCGGCGCCGAACCAGCGGTCGTAGGCGGCCATCGCCCGCCGCGCCTGGCCGCCCTTGGCGTCGGCGTACACGACCGGGCCGACCAGGGTCCGCTGGCTCACCTCGCCGCCGCGGGCCTCGACCAGCAGGTTGCCGAGCAGGGTCAGCGCCAGCGGGTGGCCCTTGAAGTCCTGCACCGCGGCGGCCAGCTCGTCATCGGTGCCCTGGACGTGGAGGCGCCGCAGGAGGGTGATACCGTCCGGCACCGAGAAGGGCTGCAGCTCGATGGTGCGCAAGAAGCCGCCCTCGTAGGCCGCAAGGTCGGTCAGCTTGGCGCGCGAGGTGACGACCACCAGGCCGGGATTTTCCAGCGCCAGGTTGCTCAGCAGCGACGCCAGGGCGCGATCGGTGAGGCGGCCTTCGCCCTGCTCGGCACCGGGGGCGTACTGCAGGGGCTCCAGTCCGTCGAGCACCAGCAGGGAGCGCTCCTTGCGCACGAGCTCGACCAGGCGATCGGATTTCTCGAATGGGCTGCCACGGCTCGGGTCGGGGTCGCCGAAGAACTTGAGCGCCACGGCGAAGAACTCGTCGGCCGAGGCCGCATGATCCTCGCTGGCTCCCTGGCGGTAGAAGGACCAGCCGAAGACCCGCCGCGCGCCCCGGTAGCGCATGGGCGCCAGGCTGTGCAGCAGCCAGTTGACCACCAGCGTGGTCTTGCCCTGGCCGCCCAGGGCGACCACGGCAATTACATGCCGCCGCCGCGGTCCCTGCCAGCTCTGGTCGAGTTCCTTGAGCTCCGACTGGCGGCCGATCAGCGGCGCCACGGTGGTCGGCAGTCGACCCATCGCCACCTCGGCGGCCGGCGGCGGCGCGGCGATGTGCCGCCGGCAGACGCTCCGGTTCTCGCGCAGGTTGTCTATATCCTCGGCGGTGGAGTCGGCAGGCACTGCCTTGATCGCCTGGCCGTATAGCCGCTCGCACTCGGCGTATTGGTCCTGGTCGGCCGCCGCCTTGGCGCGGCCGACCAGCTCCTCGTAGGAAGGGGGCGCGGCGCGCGCGCGGGCCGCCGTCCCGGCCAGACCGCCGCCGATGACCAGCAGCAGCAGCAAGGCGGTTCCCGCGATTGACCACGGCAGCGGGGTCTTGTTCACGGCGCACTCCCCTTTCTCAGCGGCACCTGGCAAAAGCGCCGCGCTGGAGCAGATTCGGGCTCCCGTCCCTTGGGCAGATCCTTATTTGAATACTCTCCCTCTGCGCTGGAGCTGACAAATAAGCGCTGTCGCTCCCGCAGGGCGGCCCAAGGATGCTCCCTGATTGCCGGAAGCGCACTGCGCGTGACAAGCGGCGGCGGCGAGCTAGCGCTGATGTAGGAAGGTTCCGCAGAGCGACCCCGGGGAGCGGGGCGAGATGTCTTTTTGGGCGCAAATAGGCCCGACTTTGTGTGATTGCGTACGGACATAATTTCAAGAGAGCGCGACAAATTATGCTGTGGTGAAGCAGGTTTCGCGCCTGCCTACGGATGGGGGTCCGGGGCAGCAAGGGGGCTTGGGGCCGTGCCTTGGCCGCTCGGGGAGCACCTGGCGGGCGAGGTGGGCGTATGTGGCCCTCAGTGCAGCGCTGCTCGGCGGACCGGCGGTCGCGGCAGAGCTGCCGGCTGGTGGCAGGTCGCCGGCCGCCGCGTCCGATCCGGCAGGGCCGCCGGCTCCGGGGAGCGCAGTGGCGCCGGCAGGTCCGCAAGCGGCTCCCATAGACAGTTCTTCGTTGCCAGCGACGCCGGCCGCTTCATCGACCGCTGCCGCACAAGGGTCGCCCGCGGTGCCTTCGCCCGCCCCGCCGAATGCAGTACCGACCGTCACCGATCAAGGGTCGCCCGCGGCGCCTTCTCCCGCCCCGCCGAGTGCGGCACCGACCGTCGCCGCGCAAGGGTCGCCCGCGCCTTCGCCCCCGGCGCCGCCAAACGTATCACCAGCTCCTCCGCAAGCGCCGGCCCCGAACGCCACGCCCGCTGCATCTCCAACCCCCGGGGAGCCGGCCGCCAAGCGCTTCACCGCCCAGGTGCGGGCGCCGCGACCCGCCGCCAAGGAGTCGGAGCACTTCTCGCTGAGCGGGGTGCCGCTGCGCACGGCGCCGGGCACGCTCGGCGATCCGTTCCGCGTGGTGTCGCTGCTGCCGGGGGTGGCCTCGCCGCTGCCGGGGCTGCCGATCTACTCGATCCGCGGGGCGAGCCCGGGGACGAGCGGGTTCTTCCTGGACGGCATGCGGCTGCCGCAGCTGTTCCACCTGCTCATCGGCGGCGCGGTGGTGTACGCGAACCTGGTCGATCAGGTCGACTTCTATCCGAGCGGCTACGACGCCTCGCTCGGCAGGCTGGCCGGCGGGGCGATCAGCGCCACCACGCGGCCGGCGCGCGACGATGGCCAGCACGTCGAGCTGCAGGTGCGGCTGTACGACGTCTCGGGCCTGGTCGAGCTGAAGCTGCCGCACCAGGTGCGGGTCACGGTCTCGGGGCACTACGGCTACCCGGGACCGATCCTGCAGGCGGTCGAGGATCGCATCCGCCTGTCGTACTGGGACTACCAGCTGCGCCTGGACTACCGCGGGCTGACGGTGCAGGCGCTGGGGTCGTATGACTCCCTGGAGATCAAGAACCCCGAGGGCAGCGCCTATGTGTCGGCGCAGAACTCGCGCCTGCTTTTCCACCGCCTGCAGGTGCGCGAGCGGCTGCGCCGCGGGCCGGTGCAGCTGGAGGCGGCGCTGTACGGCGGCTACGACGAGGCGGGAGATGTCGCGGGGCGCGGGGTGCGCAAGCTGGCGCTCGGCTGGCGGGCGCTCGTGCAGGCGCGCTGGTCGCGCTTCAAGCTGCAGGGCGGCGTCGACGGCGAGCTGGCGCAGTTCGACGGCCAGCGGTTCGACCTCGGGCTGCGCAACCTGGCGTTTGTCCGCGACGCCGAGGGTCCGGCGCGGGTGAGCGGCAAGGACCCCGATCGCACGCCCGACGAGCTTGGCGACCTGGGCCGGCCGCGCACGGGGGTGACCAACTCCCTGTGGGCGCAGGGCTCGGTCGAGCTATACCCGCGACGGGCGACGCTGACCGTGGGGGCGCGCCTGGATGTCTATCACGCCGGCGGGGTGACGCTGCTCGGGGTGGACCCGCGGGCGCAGCTCGAGCTGGTGCTGCAGCCGTGGCTGCGCATGCATGTGGGCGGCGGCGTCTACCAGCAGCCGCCGAGCTTCCCGCTGCTCCTGCCGGGCATCGATACGTTCGCGCTGCAGCTCGGCCTGCAGCGGGCCACCGGCGGCTCGGTCACCGAGGAGTTCAAGCTGCCCGCCGACCTGACGCTGTCGGCCACCGGCTTCTACCAGCTGTTTAGCAACGTGACCGACCTGCCGCCGCTCGGCACCCTGTCGTGCGCGCCGCCGCCGCCCGAGTCGCTCACCGGCACTACCGCCACCCTAATGCGAGTCACCGACGGCGCCGCCTACGGCCTGGAGGTCCTTCTGCGCCGCACCCGCGGCCGCTTCACCGGCTGGATCGCCTACACCCTCAGCCGCTCCGAGCGGGTCTACCCGTGCGGGGTCCGCCCGGCCGACTACGACCAGACGCACGTGCTCAATGTGGTCGCCCAGGTGCAGCTGCCGCGCGGCTTCGCGCTCGGGGCAAGGCTGCTGGTGTCCACCGGCCGGCCCGAGACGCTGCTGCCGCCGACGCAGCCGATCAATGACTCGATGCTCGGGCTGACCGACGGCAACCCCGGGGTGCGCAACAACATCCGGCTGCCGAACTTCGTCCAGCTGGACGTGCGCGCCGACAAGACCTGGCAGTTCCGCCGCTTCTACGTCGCAGCGTTCCTGGAGGTGATAAACGCCACCTTCTCGCGCACCAACCTGTACCTGTCTTATCCCGACGCCGAGACCGCCACTGTCGGCGGCACCTACGGCAAGCCCGAGATCATCGGCTTTCAGTGGATCTTGCCGTCGATTGGAGTACGAGGAGGGTTCTGACGATGCACCTGCCCGGGGGGGCTGCCTGGCTGTGGACGGCGCTGATGCTCTTTCTGAGCGGCTGCTCGGAGGTCCTGGACCCCGACGTGCTGGATGTCCGGCTGCTCGCCGAGCCGCCGCTTCTGACGACGCCGGCGTACGTGAAGGGCTCGCTGAAGGAGGCCCTGTTCATGCAAGGCCGCGACGGCACGCCGTGGGCCGCGGTCAAGGTCGGGGACGGCCACGCGGTGGCCCTGCAGCAGCTGTCGCCGCCTTATAGCAAGCTCGCGCTGCCGGTCGAGCACGTGTCGTTTCCACCGGCGGCGCCGGCGCAGTCCTTGTGCGCGGTGTTCAAGGACCCGCGCGAGGGCCGGTTCGCGGTGAGCCTGCTCGGCCCCGGCGAGCTAAACGGACCGCGGGTGCAGCTGGCGAGCGACCCGGTGGTCCTGTGCGGGCAGCGCACCCTGGTCGCCTACCCGGGCGGGCTCGATCCGACGCACCTGGACGTGCTGCGCCGGCTGCCGAGCGGCGAGGTGGTGCAGCTGTGGCTGCCGTGGCCGCAGGGCGCAAACCCAGACTGGGATCAGGGGCCGCGGGTCCTCGATGAGGACGAGCGGGTGCTGGTCACCATCGACGGCGACTACCATACCCGGATCTACTACCTGGACAGCATGGAGGTGGTCGACCTCGGCCCGGTGTATCTGGGGGCGCCGGTGGCCGGCTACTACATCTTCATCGACTTTGACGGCTTCCTGCACGCCTTCGCGCTCATCGAGCAGCGCACCCTGCACCTGGGCTTCCGGCTGTCGTCCGAGGGCCAGCTCTTGGGGGTGGACCTGGACAGCCTGGCCGTGCTGACCTGCGACTGGGACGGGGTGCGCGCGGTGGCGGTGCGGCCGGCGCGCAGTCAGACCCAGGCGGTGGCGACGCAGCGGGTCCTTGATCCCGAGCCGTGCCACGCCGAGTACTCGGTGCTCAGCCCGCACACCGGCGAGGTGGCCTACAGCCACGGCAACGAGCAGCGGGTGGCGCCGCTTGATGGCTCTGGGCCGCCGCGGGTGCTCACCCGGCAGGGCAGCCAGCAGATCTTCGCCATCTGCCAGTCGCGCGAGGTCGCCTACTCGCTGGATCCGCCCGAGCGCTACGGCAAGGGCATCGGCGACGGCTGGGTCGGCAGCCTGCGCTTCATGGAGCGCGGCCGCGACGCCCGCTTCGCGACCGACTGCCAGCACCTGTACTTCAAAGAGCACGCCGCCGACCTGCGCAAGCTCGGCGAGCTGCGCTCGCTGGGCCGCACCCCGGCAGAGCCGTGGAGCACCGCCAGCCAGCTGCGGCTGGCCCGCAACGTCGGCTTCTACCAGGAGCTACCCGACGGGCGGCTGGTGGTCGCCGAGAACCTGGCGGTGATCGGCGCGCAGAACCGGGTGTCGCTCATCGACGGGGCCAGGCGCACCTCGCGGGTGCTGCTGCAGGGGGTGGGGGCGGTGACCGGGGCGCTGCCGCTCGGGGCCTACTTTCCCGGCCGTCACGAGCTGCTGCTCGAGGTCGACACGCCCGAGCTGGACAACGACCGGTACCTGCTGTACGTGCCGGTGCCGCCGCCGTAGGAGGCGCCGGGGGTGACGCGAGCGCGGCGGCCGCTGTGGTCGCCGTCGCGGTCGCCGACTCCGGGGCGCCAAGGGTGCGGCGCCGGCGCGACCGGCCGCTAGGCGTCGGCGGGCGGGCCTGATACGATCAGCACGGCGGCGCCACCTGCACCCGAGCCGGGGAAGCGCGGCGCCCTCAGGAGGTTCCCATGTCCCCCATGTCTCGTCGTCCGGGTCGCTCGCGGGGCCGGCTTGTGCTCGCCGGCGCGGTGCTCGGCTCGCTGGCTGGCCTGGGCTGGCTGCCCCAGAGCGCCGCCCAGAACCAGCTGCTCCAGCAGGCCGGGCAGATCGGTACCGCGGCGGTCAAAAACTTCGTCAGCGGTCAGCCGGCGGCGTCGCCGAGTCCTCAGCCCGCCAGCAGCGCGGCGCCGGCCGGAGCCCCGGCGGGCGCTCCCGCCGGCGCGCCCAGCAGTGCGCCGGCCACCTCTCAGGCCAGCCCACCGGGCAGCCCGCCTGGCGGCATCATCGGCCGCGTCGATCAGGTGGGGCAGGCGGTGACCAAGGTCACCGGCATCCAGCAGGTGGGCAAGGCGACTCAGACCGTCGGGCGGGTGGCGACCACCGCCCGCACCGCGGTGCAGAACGTCCGCAGCCGGGGCAAGACCCTCACCTCCACGGCCAGCACCGCCCTGAACCCGCAGCCCAAGCCCAATCCGGTGGCGCCGACGCCGCAGCCGTTCACGCCGACGCCGACGCCGCGGCCGGCTGGCCCGCGCCCGGCCGGAGCGCCACCGCCCTAGCCGCGCCGGTCGCGGCGGCCACCACAGCAGCCGCGACCTGGCCCAAGATCCGCTAAGCTCGCGCCAGCACTGCCGATGAAGACCAACGCCGCCCGCATCCTCGACCGCCTGGGCATCTCGTATGAGCTGCGCACCTACGAAGTCGACCCTGACGACCTGTCGGCCGAGACGGTGGCGCGCAAGATCGGCCTGCCGCTCGCGCAGGTCTATAAGACGCTGGTGGTGCGCGGCGACCGGCACGGCGTCTGCCTGGCGGTGGTGCCGGGCGGGGCGCAGCTCGACCTCAAGGCGCTGGCGCGGCTCAGCGGCGACCGCAAGGTGGACACGGTGCCGCTCAAGGAGGTCCAGCCGCTCACCGGCTACCTGCGCGGCGGCGTCACCGCCCTCGCCGGCAAGAAGGACTATCCGGTCTACCTGGATGCGAGCGCCCAGGCCTGCGCCGTCATCTCGATCTCAGCCGGGGTGCGCGGCACCCAGATCCTGCTGGCGCCCGCCGACTACATCCGCGCCGTGGGGGCGAGGCTCGGACCTTTGGCCACCGAGCCGAGCGGCGCGGACGCGGCTGCCGCGCCCAAAGGCCATTGACGCCGGGCGCGGCGTGACCAACATCACTGTAAGGACCCAAGTCCTTCAAGGACCCGAGCTTTGACGCACCGCCGGCAGCACAGACTTGCAAGACCCGCTCGCCCACGGCGGGCCGGCGGCGCGCTGGGTGGCACTGCTGACGCTGACGCTGACGCGCTGGTCTTGAGGCGGCTGTACGACCAAGAACCTGCGCGCCGACCTCGACCGTGGCAGCCTCGGCGATGAAGATCTGGTGGCGCTGCTGCCGCGCGGGCTGGATGCGGTGCTCGACGTCGATGTCGCGGGGCTGCGGCGGCTGAGCGTGGCGCCGACGCTGCTCGGCTACCTGCCGGCGCACCTGCTGGCCCACCTGGAGCGGGTCACCGATCTGCCGCTGCGCAACCTCGATGCGCTGGCGGTCGGCCTGCGCAGCGTCGGCACCAGCGAGCGGGACGTAGTGGTCCTTTTGCGCGGCCACCTGGAGCGCGAGCGCATGCTGCGCGGGCTGCGGGCCCTGGGCGAGATGCGCGAGGTCGAGTACCACGGGGTGCCGCTCATCGAGACCGCCAGCAACGGCGCTGCCGACGATCCGGATGGCAAGACCCTGGCCGCGGCGCTGCTGACGCCGCACACCGCGGTGCTGGCCAGCCGCTTCGCCGTCCGCCAGGTCATCGACATCTACCGCGGGGTCGACGAGGGGGCGCGGCAGCAGGGGGACCTGATGGCGGCGCTGCGCAAGGCGCCGCGGGCCAAGGTCGGGCGGCCGGCGGTGCTGCTCGGCGCGCTGATGACGCCGCCTTTGCGCGAGCGCCTGCGCGCCTCCGACCTGCCCGAGCTCGGGGCCGACGCGCAGTACATCGCGGCGGCCATCGCGGTCGGGGATGGGATCGATCTTGGCGTCGTCGCCTCCTATGACGACATGGCGGCGGCCAAGGACGTGGCGAGCCGGCTGCTCGACCGCGCCCGCGCCCTGCGGCAGCGCCCGGCCCTCATGTTCATCGGCATCGAGCGCTACATCGAGCCGCTGGTCGCCATCGCCGCCGCTCCGGCACCGGCCAAGGGCCGCCACTTCCCCGAGCTGCACGTCGCCTACCGGCTCTCCGGGGACGACCTGAGCGAGCTCTTAAACAGCATCAGCAAGCTGCAGCGCCTGCGCGACCGCCTGCACGGCGGCTGACCTGAGCGGCGGCACGGACCGACGGCTGACCTGAAGCTACGACGGGGGACCTCACCGGAAGCCGTGCCTCCACGGTAGCTGAGCGACGGCTGACCTGAAGCTGGCGATGGGCGAGTGGCTCGGCGGGCGGCAGCGCCGGCGCGAACGTCGGCGCGGCGGCTGTCCGGACGATCAGCTTGTAGCTGGCGGGCGGCTCAGTGAGCTTGTAGGCGCCGGGGCGCAGGCGGGCGGGGACGGGGGCGGGCTCGGCGGCGGTGGGGACAAGGCCAGTGCCGCTCTGGGCGCGCTGGAAGGCCGGGAGCTGGCTGAGGGCGCGGTGCACCTCGGCGGGCGGCCGCGACTCCAGGTGCACGTCCCACAGCTTGGCCTGGCCGGTCAGCGAGCCGGTGGCGAGCAGCGAGCCGTCGGGGCTGAAGGCCGCCGCGGTCAGGACCTCGGCCTTGGCGTTGTCATCGAACGAGTAAAGGAGGTTGCCGCTGTGGCCGTCCCAGATGCGCAGCTCGTCGCCCACCGAGGCGATGCGGCTGCTGTCCGGGCTCCACACGACGGCCAGGTACTCCTTGCTGGTGTGCTTGGCCAGCGCCGCCACCAGGCGCCCGTCCTCGGCGTCCCACAGCCAGGCGCGCTCGCCGGCATCGATGGTGAGCACGCGGCTGCCGTCCGGGCTCCACTTTACCGAGCGGACCTCGCCGGTGTGGCCGCGCAGGGCGAACAGCTCGCGCCCGGTCTGGGCGTCCCAGATGCGCGCCGTGCGATCGACGCCGCCGCTGAGCAGCCGCTGCCCCCGGGCATCGAAGGCGACCGTGCGCACCCGCCCCTCGTGATGTCCGACGCTCTGCGCGGCGCCGCTGCGGGCGTCCCACAGGCGCACCGCTCCACCCTCGCTCGCCGTGGCCAGAAGGCGGCCGTCCGGGCTGAACCCGGCGGCGCTGAAATCCCCTTCGGACTCGTGCAGCGCAGCGACCTGCTGCGGCTTGTCCGGCAGCGCCCGCGGCTCCCACAGCTGGCCCGCGCCCTCGCCGCTGGCGGCGAACACCCGCGTCCCGTCATCGCTTACCGCGAGCGTCCGCCCGAAGTCGAGATCGCCCCCGAGCTCGCTGCGCACGCTGCCGCTCTGGCGGTCGAAGATGCGCACCGTGCTCGGCACCCGCCCGGTGCTGCCCTGCCCGCCCGGGTCCACGGTCAGCACCGCGGGGCTCTGGCGCTCGCCGTCCTTGAAGTTCAAAAAGTGCGAGGTCAGCACCGCCCCGCCCTGACCGGTGAGCTCGCTTATGAGGCTGGTGGTCGAGGTGTCCCAGAGCTTGGCGCTGCCATCCCGGCTGGTGGTGAGCAGGGTCCTGCCGTCGGGGCTCCAGGCGATGGTGGTGACCTCGCTGCGGTGGCCGTCGATCGGCTGCGGGTAGCCGCTGGGGCTGAGCCGCCACAGCCGCGCCGTCGCGTCGACGCTGCCGCTGAGCAGGCGGGTGCCGTCGGGGCTGAACGAAAGGGCCTGCACGCGCCCGAAATGACCGCGCAGCAGCAAAAGCGGCTGGCCGCTCTTGCCGTCCCAGACGCGCACGGTGCCGTCGGTGCCGCCGGTGACGATGCGGCGGCCGCTCGGCGAGAACGTGGTGGCGACGACCTCGCCGGTGTGGCCGATGAGCTGGGCGCGCATGTTGCCGAGCAGGCGATCCCACAGCTCGACCGTCGAGCTCTCGTTGGTCGTGACCATGCGGGCGCCGTCCTGCGACAGCGCCAGGATCTGGCTGTGGCGCGGGTGGCCGACCGGCTGGAACATCGGCTTGCCGGTCTGGCCGTCCCACAGCCGCGCCGTGCCATCGGCGCTGATGGTCATCACCGCCCGCCCGCCGACCAGGGTGAAGCTCGCGGAGTAGACGGTGCCGGTGTGCCCTTCGAGGGTGGCCAGCGGCGCTCCGGTCTGCGCGTCCCATAGCCGCGCGGTCTGGTCGGCGCTGCTGGTGACGACGCGGCGGCCGTCCGGGCTGAAGAGCGCGTCCTTGATGGTGCCGGTGTGGCCGCGCAGCACCGCCACCAGCCCGCCGCGCTCGGCGGACCACAGCTGCGCCGTGCCCGGTGAGACGGTGACCAGCCGCTGGCTATCGGCGCTGAAGCTGGCCTCCTGCACCGGCGCCTCGTGCCCGCCCAGGGTCCCGAGCGCAGCGCCGGTCCGCCCGTCCCACAGCCGCGCCGCTCGCCCCTTGTCGTCCTGGGTGATCGTCACGATGCGCGAGCCATCGGGAGAAAAGCGGACAAACCACAGGGGGCCGCTCTTGTCGCGCAGGGTCGCGCTGCAGGTGCCGGCGCCGGCGTCCCACAGGCGAGCGCTGCCGTCGGTGCTTTGGGAGAGGATGCGGGTCCCGTCGGCGCTCCACCAGGCGGCGGCGACAGGTCCGTCGTGGCCGCTGAGCTTGCGCAGCAGGCTGCCGGTCGTGGCGTCCCAGGTCCGCACCAGGTGATCGGCGCTGCCGGTGAGCGCCTGCTGGCCGCTCGGGCTGAAGGCGACCGCGGTGACCTCGCCCTCGTGGACCAGGGTCGCCAGGTGCTCCTGCAGGCCGGCGGCCAGCCGCGGCAGCATGAAGCGGACCGCCTCGTCGGCGGCGCCAGTCTGGTAGGCGCGGTCGAGCTGCACCAGAGCCCCGGCCTGATCGTTGCGACCCAGCCGGGCGCGGGCCGCCTCGAGGTAGCCGCGCAGCTCGCGCAGGCGGCTCAGCTCGTGCTCCTTTCGCTGCCGATCCTGATAGTAGCGGGGCCCGAGGTAGCCGGCGACGCCGAGCAGACCCAGGCCGCCCAGGAGCAGCCATAACCTACCCAGTCCGCCGCGGCTCACCGGCGCACCGGCGCGGCCTGGCACGGGCGGCGCGGCGGCATCACTGCAAAAAGGCCCTGCGGGGCAGGCACGGCGATCGCCGCGGGGTGGCTCATGCCTATCACTTTACCAGCGCCGGCGGCTGCGGCGCGTACGGACACTCTAGAAGCCTGATCCCGAACCGTCGCGAGGAGCCGCGAGCCGCGTGGCGTCGGCCCCCAGCGGCCTCGCGGCCGTGAGGACGGACGACGCACTGCGCGGGGCCCGGTTCTGCCTCAGGCTTCTAGTGGACCGCGTGGCGGGGCGTGGGGCCGGGCGCGCTGTGACCGAGGAACTGCTCCAGCACCTGGAAGGTCTCGCTGGACATATGGGTGAAGCGCACCCCGCACGAGCGGCCGCCGGGACTGCCGAGCAGGGCCATGCCCTCGGCGCGCAGCACCCGCTCGCTGCCCGGCAGCTGGAACTCCAGGACCACCGCGTGGTGCAGCGAGTCCGGCTCGAAGACCCGCCGCAGCAGCATGCCGCCGCGGCTGACGTTGACGGCGCAGCACAGGTGCGGCTCGCCGTTTATGTACTTGTTGAGGACGATGTCGATGGGCTTGCGCGCGTCGCGGCGCTGCTCCAGGAAGGCTCGCTTGAACATGGACGACTCCGGCCTACATGTAGGTCTTGTCCTACCAGGATGCGAGGAGCGAGGCCGGAGGTCAAATTTCTGCGCGCCGCGCCGCGCCGCGCGACCGCCGACGCACCGCGAGCAGCGCCAGCGCGACCGCCAGCGAGCCGCCAACGCCCGAGGCCGCGCCGCGGCCGCTGGTCAGCGAGCTCACCGCGCAGCCATCGGAGAGCAAGTTCTCGGGCTCCAGCTGCGCCGGCAGCAGGCTCACCGCCACGCACGAGCCCTCAAACGGTACGCAGGCGAGGCCGTCGGGACAGGCGGTGAACTGGCAGGGGTCCTCGCGACAGACGCCGCCGAGGCAGGCCTGGCCGTCGGCGCAGCTCACGGTCGCGCAGGCGGGATCGGGCACGCACAAGCCGGCGGCGGCGCTGCCCGGCGCCGTGTCGCACCGGCTGCCGGGTCCGCAAAAAGTCGGGCAGGCATCGCGCACGCAGGTGCCCAGGTGGCAGCGGCTGCCCGCCGGGCAGCTCTTGTCGCAGGCGGCGACGCACTTGGCGCTGCCGCCGGTCGAAAAGCAGTACTCGCCGCGGCGACACGACAGGGCCCGGCACGGATCGGCGACGCAGCGTCCGTGCAGGCACAGCTGCTCGGTCGATGGGCAGCCGGTCTTGGCGCAGCTGTCGTCACAGGCCGCCCCGCCCTCGCCCTGGACCAGGCGGCTGAGGATGCGCGTCAGGGCAGCGTCAAAGGCAGCGCTGTCGTTGACGCTGAAGAACTTGAGCATCGGGTTATTGAGGTCGGGCACCCCACCGGCGTCGGCCATGCGGGTGAGCGCGCTGCGCGCCGCCGGGGGCAGGCTGCCGATGCCGAGCACGAAGGTCTTGACCGGGCTGCTGGCGCTGCTCGCGGCGGCGATCGCGCTCACCGCGCTGGCGGCGGGATCGAGCGGATCGAAGCTGCAGGTCGCGTCGCAGCTCGGCATGCCGTCGGTGATGAGCAGGAGGTAGGACTCGCGGCCCTGGCCGCCGAGCTCGCGAGCGGCGCGGCGGACGGCGCCGCAGGTCGGGATGCCGCCGCCGTTGGGGCTGCTGCTGCCGTCGCTCAGGGCGGCGTGGATGGCGGCCAGGGTGTCGTACCCGGGCGGGATGCGCAGGGTGCCGCTGGTGCCGCACAGATCGTCGGCAGGGAACAGGGTGAGGCCGATGGGCAGCTTGCTGTTGTAGGCGGCGACGGCGCGCTCGATCGCGGCGCGGGCGATGCCCCAGCGCTGCTTGGCGGGGTCGGCGACGCCGGGGTGACCGGCCAGATCCAACAGCATCGAGCCCGAGCGCTCAAGGACAATGGTCAGCGACGGACAGCTCGCCGCCGCCGCGGCGCCGGGATGGGCGGCGACGAGGCCAGCAAGCAAGCTGGGGAGAATAAGAGGCAGCACGCCGGTGAGCTGATCGACACATGGGCGCGACATGGAAGCTCCATGATTTGCGGGCGGTTTGGTTACTTTATCTTCCCGAACTTGTCCTTCTTAGCATGACAAGACCACAGTTACTCCGCGACGTCAACGCGCGCCCTGCCGCCGCGTCGTTCCCCGCTGCCGCGGCCCGCGGATCGTCGCCCGCCGCCGTGTCCTTGACTGCCGGCGGCGGCAGGTGCGGCGACCCACAGAGCCCGGCGCCGCTGCGAAACGCCCGCCAAGGCGGCGCAAACTAGGCCAAAATAGGCTGTCATGGGCCTTGTTCAGAGCTGGGTCGGTTGGCTGCGTGGGCGCGGCGGCGCGACGCAAGCGGACGCGAGCGAGCGGGCGGCGGGCGGCGGGCTGGCGAGCTCGCTGCTCGGGTCGCGCGCGGCGCTGGCGGCGATCTGCGTCCTGCTGGTCACGCTGCTCTTGCCGGTGCCGCCCGGGGTCCTCGACCTGCTCCTGCTTGCCAACCTGCTGCTGGCCGGCGCCATCCTCGGGCTCGCGGTGCAGGCCGGGGAACCGCAGCGGCTGCCGCAGCTGCCGGCGCTGCTGGTGGTGTCGATCCTGCTGCGGCTCGGCCTGAATGTCGCGGCGGTGCGCCTCATCCTCACCCAGGGCTACGCCGGGCGAGTCATCGACACCTTCGGCAGCGTGGTGGTGCGCGGCGACTACCTGGTCGGGGCGGTGATCTTCGTCATCCTGGCGACGGTGCAGTACCTGGTGCTGGCGCGCGGCGGCGAGCGCGTCGCCGAGGTTGCGGCGCGCTTCGTGCTCGACGCCCTGCCCGGCCGTCAGGCGGCGATCGAGGCCGATCTGCGCGCCCTCAGCATCAGCTTCGCCCAGGCGCAGGAGCGCCGAGCTGCCCTCGATCGCGAGGCGCAGGTCTACGGGGCGATGGACGGCGCGCTGCGGCTGGTCAAGGGCGACGTCGTGGCAGGGCTGTTGGTGCTCGGGCTGGGGCTCGGCGCGGGGCTTTTTGTGGGCGTGGTCAGCCAGGAGCTGAGCCTGGGCGAGGCGGCCAGCCGCTACGCCCTGCTCACCATCGGCGACGGTCTGGTGACGCAGGTGCCGGTGCTGCTGACGGCGACGGCGGCGAGCCTGCTTCTGACCCGCGGGGTGCAGCAGAAGGCGGTGGTGAGCGTCAGTGCCGCGGCGCCGCCCCCGCTCGTCGTAAGCGCCGATCCAGCGCTCGGGCTGACCGCGGCGGCGCTGCAGGCGACCCTGGACGAGCTGGCAGCCGAGCTGGGGGTGCCGGTGCCGGCCGCAGTCCTGCGCCAGGATGAGACGCTGCCGCCGCGGGCGCTGCGGGTGCGGCTGCTCGGCGCCGCCCTGATCGGGCAGACCGTAGCGGCAGACGAGGCGCCGCTGCCGGTGCTCAAGCTGGCGCTCGGGGCGGCGGCTTCAGAGCTCCTGACCCTGGACGACGTGCAGCGGCTGCTCGACGAGCTGCAGCGCCAGCGGCCGGCCCTTTTGCGTGAGGTGGTGCCGCGCCGCCTCGAGCTGCCGCGCCTGACCGCCCTTTTGCGCCGCCTGCTCGACGAGCGGGTGTGGCCGCTCGACCTGCGCGCGGTGCTCGAGACGGTGGCCGCGCTGCCCAAGGTGGCCGCCGAGCTCCCCGAGCTGGTCGAGCAGGTCCGCGCCGGCCTGGGCCGCTTCCTCGTCCACGGCTACGTGCGCGCCGCCGCCCGCCCCGAGCCGGGGGCGAGCGCCAACCCCGAGGGCCTGCCGGCGCTGCTACTCGATGTCGAGATCGAAGATCTGGTGCGCGAGTCGCTGCGCAGCGGCCGCGCCGGCGCGGACGAGGCGCCGCTGCTCATCGAGCCCGAGCTGCAGCGCGAGATTGTGCAGTCGGTGCTCGCCGCCAAGGCGCAGTCGCCCGGCGCCGTCGTGCTGTGTCACGGCGACGTCCGCCGCCACGTCCAGCGCCTGCTGTGGAGCTCGCCCCAGGCGCTGCCCGTGCTCGCCTATAATGAGCTGCCGCCCAGCCTGCCCGTCCTGGTCATGGGCCGCATCGAGCCCGGCCAGGTCTAGCCGGGCGCGAGCAGCTTGAGCGCCGAGGCGATGCCGCTCTGCAGGGTGCTGCGAGTGGTGAGGTCGCCCAGATCGGCGCCGATGTGGACCAGCGTCTGCGCGACCTCGGCGCGGATGCCGGTGAGGATGACGTGCGCCCCGAGCAGCCGCACCGCCCGGGCGGCGTTGAGCAGCGCCGCGGCGACCTGGGTATCGACCAGCTTGACGCCGGTGATGTCGAGGATGGCGACCCGCGCCCGCTGCGCCGCCACCCCTTCAAGGAGCGTGTCGAGGATCTGCGTCGCGCGCGCCGCGTCGATGGTGCCGATGAGCGGCATCGCCAGCACCCCCTCGGCGA
Organism: Polyangia bacterium; assembly: GCA_044222245.1. Taxonomy (GTDB): domain Bacteria; phylum Myxococcota_A; class Polyangia; order Palsa-1104; family JAEUJZ01; genus CALFML01. The sequence goes on from JBGANQ010000038.1 coordinate 49,809, forward strand.
GCGGGATAAGGGGCGTCGACAGCTCGCGCAAGGCGGCGCGCTGGGCGTCGATGACCTGCTGCTGCAGGGCGGCGCGCTCCTCGGCGGCGCGCTTGCGCTCGGTGATCTCGGTGGAGATCCCGCACACCCCGGTCACCGCGCCGCTGGCATCGGTGAGGGGGAACTTGGTGGTCAGAAAGTCGCGCACCGTGCCGTCGGCGTCGCGCACCTGCTCTTCGTAGTCTTCGGGCTCGCCCTTGCTGACGATCGCCCGGTCGCGCAAGGTGGTGGGCCCAGCGCTGTCGGCGGGGAACAGCTCGGCGTCGCTGCGGCCGAGGATCTCGACCCGCGGGCGCTTGAACAGCTGCTCGGCGCGGCGGTTTATAAGGATGTAGCGGCCCAGGGTGTCCTTGACGCAGATGACCGAGGAAGAGTTCTCCAGTACGGCGTTTAGCAGGTGCTGGCTCTGCCGCAGCGCCTTGAGGTCGGCGAGGTGCCGGGTGCGCATCTCCTGCACCGTCTGCTCCAGCTGGTGCACCCGCGCCTGCAGCTCACGCACCTCGGCGCTGACCGGGCTCGGGCTGGGGCTCGGGGGGTCGGGGGCGAGCTCGCGCCGCAGGGATCGCCGGCTCGCCGGCTCCTCGGGTGCGCTCGCGGCCGGAGTCGACGGCGCCGCGGATGCCGGCGCGACATCGGACGACGAGGATCTGGGCTTTGGCGGAGCTTCTGTCATGACGTCCTTGGCGTGGCGCTCCTGGGGCTCACCGGCTGGCTAGGCGGACCGCTCTGGCAGCTGCAACCGGGCGCGCAGCCTGAAAACAACATTTTCATTTTTGGCCATGGCCGGTAGGAGGTCAACGATTGCCGCGGTCTACAGGCGGCAGCGCCGCGGCCGGCCGCTGGCCGGGCGCCGTCTTACAGGCTGAGATGGGCGGAAGCCGGCCGCCAGCTCGGCAGCCAGCGGCGCGGCCCGTCCGCCGACGCCGCGTCGCCGCGGCCTTAGGGGCGATAGCCGGCGGTGGCGATCATCGCCGCCGCCGGGTTGGTGTTCTTCTGGCCCGAGCAGCTGCCATCGAAAGCCGGGGCACCGTTATAGAAGTTGCCGCTCGCGGTCACCGTGGTCGAGCTGCAGTCGCCGATGTTGGCCGTCTGGTTGTTGATGAGGTTACTGCCCGAGAAGGTAAACGGCGTGACCCCGAACACCATGACGGCGTAGTAGTTGTCGTGGACGTAGCTGTTGGTGATCGCGATGTTGCTGCCGCTGTTGAAGTGGAAGGCGCAGTGGAAGCCGGTGACCTCCATGTGATCAAACTGCGGGCTGGAGCTGCCGCTGACGATGATGCTGTCCAGGCCCCCGTTGCCGGTGCCGTTGGTGACCTGCACGTCGCTGAAGGTCGGCGAGCTGTCCTGGATGGTGATAAGCGGCATGTACTGATTGCTCCCCATGCCCTGGAGCACCGTCTTGCTCACGCTGCCCGTCGAGGCCAGCACGAGCCCCGTCTGCGAGTCCTTGATAAGGACGTGGTCGAGCGCGTACATCGTGCCGGCCGAGGTGGCAAAGCCCTGCTGGGCGTTGCTGATCTGGGTGTAGGAGAGGTTTGCATGGCCGGTACCCGAGACGGCGATGCCGCCCCACTGCTTGCCCTGCGCGCCGGCGAACTGGACCTGGGAGGCGGCCGTGCCCTGCACCGCCAGGCTGCCTTTTACCGATAGTGAATAGTTGCCGGCGACCGTCACCACGGTGCCCGCCGCCACCGTGAGGGTCACCCCGGCGGGAACGATCACGTCGCCGGTCAGCGTCACCGCGCCCATCAGCATCTGATCCATGGTCACGGTGCCGGTCATCATCATCGGCGGCGGGCCCGGATCGGGGGGGTTGGGGCCGGGATCGGGGCTCTGGCTGGGGCTCTGGCCGCACGCGGCGAGGACGAGGCCGGCGGACAGGCCCAGGGACCTAAGCAAGCTAGGGAACTTCTTCATTATGAACTCCTTGGCGTGGGGAGCGGCCGCGGTCGCGATCGCCTCCCTTGGAAGACCCGGAGAGGAAACTGTTCTCGGCGGTCCTTAGATCATCGGCAGATCCGCGGCCGGGGTGCGCAGCGGAGCCACGGGCAGCGGTCGACTGGACCCGCTGGACTCGCTGGACCGACCAGACTGCAAGCGGCGGGCGGGCGGGCTCACAGGGCGGCGGCGCCGGTGCGCGGCCGGTCTCGTAGTACGCTTTAGGAGGGGGTCTTGCGAGTCGGCGCCGCCTCCCGGCCAGTCTGCTTAATCACTTAAGGAGGTCTTATGAACAAGCAACACACTTTGTCCTCGCCACGCTGGCGGGCGGTGGCGGGCGGGTTCCTGCTCGGGCTGCTCGCCAGCGGCGGCTCCTGCTGGCAGACCCAGCCGGTGAAGCTGACAATCACCACGACTTTTGTCACCTCGTGCCCGCAGCGGGCGGTGCTGGTCATTGGTGGCGCCAGCCTGCTGACGGCGCCTACAGTCACCCTGGCCGCCACCGCCATCACCGCGCTGCCGGTGACCGCGACGCCGGCGCCCGAGCCGCGGCGGAACTGGAACATCGATCCGAGCGACGTCACCATCCAGCCGAGCGGTGAGCTGCAGGTCACCCTGCCGCGCGAGCTCGTCGCCGGCACCTACCAGGTGGCCCTCACCTTCACCAGCGCTGACAACCAGAAGTCGGTCCTGACGCCCGGCTCGTTTGACTACTCCCTGGACACCCCGGTGGTGACGCCGCTGGTCCAGCGCCTGGAGCTGCAGGGGCCGCGCAACCCGGTGGACATCGCCGTCTTCCATCGCGACAGCGACCACGGCCTGGACCTGGCGGTGCTCGGCGAGCAAGGGACGATGCTGTACTACTACGCAGAGCCGCTGCTGGCCGCTGCCGGCGCTCCCACCGCGAGCCCGGCGGCGGCTTATACCGCTTCGGCGCTCAGCGGCAACCTGCTGCACGCCGAGCTCGACCCGGTGGGTCACCCCGGTCAGCGGACGCTGGTGGTCGGCGCCGCGGTGCCCGGCACGACCTCCGCCGCCTCCACACTCAACCTGTTTAGCGGCGGCAGCAGCGCGCCTTTGATGCTGGCTGGGCCCCTGATCAATGCAATGGCGCTGCCCATCAAGCAGCAGCTGGTCGTCGCCGGCGCCTTCCAGAGAGATGGCGGCGCCGTCCAGCTGGGCAGCTTCGTCGGGCTGTCCATGGATGCGAGCATTCCTTTCATCTTCTTCAAGACTCCCACCGACCCAAAGCTGATGGGGCAGTCGACGCCGATCCAGAGCGCGCCCACCAGCCCGCGGCCGGTCGCCGTGGCCACCGCCGACCTCAACGGCGACAACCTGACCGATGCCATCCTCGTGGTCGACAAGCTGCTGCCGACCAAGACCCCGCTGGCCTACCTGGTCACCACCGGCACCCAGGGCGATCCGGCGGGTACGCAGCTGAGCATCGGCAGCCCGAGCACGGTGCTCGCGCTCGGCGATCTGGACGGCGACGGGCTGCCGGATCTGGTGCTGGGTCAGCCGACCGGCGTGGACATCTACTACAACGGTAACGCCAAGACCGGCACCCCGTTCGCGGGCCCGCCGACCCAGCTGACCACGGCGCAGCCGCTGACCATCAACATCGTGGACTATGACGGCGACAAGCGAAACGACATCGTCTTTGCGACCACCGATGGCGTCCACGTGCTGATAAATCCGCGCCGGTCGAGCAATGGGACGCCGATGGGCAAGTTCGACGACTCGCCGATCTTCTCGACGCCGATCCCCTGGGCGCCGACCAGCACCAAGGTCGTGGAGCTTGGCGGCGACCCCCGGCCCGACCTGGTGGTGGCCGACGGGGCGAGCGGTCAGATCTGGTTCCTCGAAAATAGCTGCATCGTGCGCTGAGGGCTGGCCGCCCCCTGGTCGCTGTTCGCCTCTCGCTGGGGCCCGGGCCACCAGCCCTGCCGCGCTGGGCTTGCCGAGGGACGCGCGGCGGCGCCAGGGCCGCAGGGCGCCGCCGCGGATGTGCTAAGCTGGGAAGAACACTCATATGATTCGCGCTTGGCCTTGGCTCATAAGTGCTTGGATGCTGCTAGTCGCCGCGCCGGCGGGGGCGGGGTCCGGCCTCGAGCGACACCCGAGTGGGTCGGGCGCCGCGCACGCGCTGCTCGATAAGGGCAAGGCGGCGCTGCAGGCCAAGGACCTGGGAGCGGCCCGCCGAGCCCTGGAGCAGGCCTACCGGCTCGCCGCCACGCCCGAGGCGCTGTTTCTTCTCGGCCGCCTCGCCGAGGCCGAGGGGCGCACCCTGGAGGCGCACGATCTGATGCGCCGCTACCTCATCGATCCGGCCCGGCTGCCCGACGAGGCCGCGGTGGCCGAAGCGCAGCGGGTGGTCAAGGGAGCGCGGCCGGCCAGCGGGCAGATCGTCGTCCTCGGCGCCCCGGGCTCGCTGGTCCTTCTGGATGACCGGCTGCTCGGCAGCGTGCCGCTGACCCAGCCGCTGCTGGTGTCGCCGGGGGAGCACCGGCTCAGCCTGCAGCTTGGCAGTCGGCGGCTGGAAAGTCCGGTGTTGGTCCAGGCCGGGCGCTCGTTCGAGGTGCGGTTCACCAAGGCCTCGGGCGCGGTGCTGATCACGCTGCTGCCGGCGGTGCTGTGGGTGACCGAGCAGGTGGGCGTGCCGGATGAGGCGCAGAACCCGCTCGCCGATGCTGCCGAGCAGGCCGCGCGGGCGGCCAACCAGACCCTGCTCACCGCCGAGGCAGCGCTGGCCCAGGCGCCCGAGCTGAAGGAGTGCCTGGCGAGCACCGAGTGCCGACAGAAGCTGGCGCGCAAGAGCGAGGTCGACTACGTCCTGAGCCTGCGGGCGCAGTACAAGCCCTCGCCAGAGTCCGGGGTCGCCAAGACCGACGCGGCCGCGAGCGCGCCGAGTACACCCAGTCCCAGTACGCCGAGTACGCCGAGTACCTCGGGGGCGCCGAGTACTCCGGGGGCGACCGGCGCGGCGACCCAGGCCGTCACCGTCACCGGCAGCTGGCAGCTGAGCCTGTCCCTGTGGCACGTCGAGCTGGCGACCCCGGCTGCGACCACGACCGCCACCTGCGAGCACTGCACCGCCGAGCAGGCAGCAACCGCCCTGCGTCCGGTCGCCGCCAAGCTGCTCGCCGAGGGGCTGCGACGCGGCCATGGCAGCCTCGCGGTCACCTCGGAGCCGACCGGGGCGCAGCTCCTTATAGATGGGGCGGTGGTCGGCCGGACTCCTTACAAGCAGCCGAGCTGGAGCGGCACCTATGCGCTCGAGCTGCGGCGGAGCGACTTCTCCCCAGAGAGGCGCAGCATCGAGGTGGGCGACGGCCAGCAAGCGGAAGTGGCGGTGACGCTGTTAGCGCTCGGCGGCCTCGCGCAGCCGGGGACCGCGGCGCTGCCGACCACGTCAGCGCTGCCGCGCCGCCCGCTGTGGCGCCTGGCCACCGGCGGAGCGCTCCTGGGCAGCGGCATCATCTTCCTGGGGGTCGGCGGCCGCGCCGCCAACCTCGTCGGACAGTGCGCCAGCTATAACCCCTTTGGCCTCTGCACCGAGGCCTATGACACCGCCCCGCCCGCCATCGGGCTGCTCACCACGGGCTCCCTGGCGGTGATCGCCGGGGTGGTGCTCCTGGTGCTGCCGCCGTCTCGGCCCAAGTCCGCGCCGGCGGCGCAGCGCCGTCCCTGAGCGCAGCGGCACTTCGGCGGCCGCAGCGGCTCTCCGGCGGCCGCAGCGGCTCTCCGGCGCCCGCAGCGGCTCTCCGGCGCCCGCACCGGCTCTCCGGCGCCCAGCGCCCGGGCGCGGCGTCCGCCCCTACAGTCCTTCGACGCGGCTCGCGCCGACGAACGCGGCGAGCCGCGCGACCGCCGCCTGGAGCAGCCGCCGGCGGGAGCGCAGGGACTTGACGCCGGGCTCCCAAAAGACCCCGGTGATCGACAGGACGCCGCGGCTGCGCTCGAGCTTTGGACTGAGGCGGCCGATCAGACGGTCCCCTTGCAGGATGGGCAGCACATAGTAGCCATAGATCCGCCGCGGCGCGGGGGTGAACGCCTCGAAGCGGTAGTCAAAGCCAAAGCGCCGCAGGCAGCGCGCGCGATCGCGGATCACCGGATCAAAGGGAGCCAGGAGCCGCAGCGCGGCCTGCTCGGAGATGTCGGCAGGCTCGGGCAGGCGACGCAGGCGCTCGGGCCAGTCGGCGAGCGCAAACGCCGACTCGGGGGTGCCGCCGGTGGCAGGCTCGACCTGCACCGGACACACGGTGCCGCGCTTGACGGCGGCGGCGCAGAAGGCGCGGGCATCGGCGAGCTGCAGCCCGCCCCAGAACTGCCCGAGCTCGCGCGGGGTAAAGATGATTAGGCGCTCGGCGGCCGACTCGCAGGCCCACTTCTTGTGGGCGCGCAGCGCCGACGCCGGCAGCCGGTGGGCGGCAGGGAAGACGTGCTCGGCGAGGTCATAGAGCTTGTGGAAGTGGACGCGGTCGCGCACCGCCAGCTCCCCGCTGCGCCACAGGTAGTCGAGCGCCGCCTTCTGCGGCTTCCACCCCCAGAACGCGCCGCGCTTGCCCGGGTGCTCGAAGTCGGCGCTGCCGAGCGGGCCCTCGCGGGTGATGCGCTCGCGGACGTGCTCGACGACGCGCTCGCCGTCCGCGCCCAGGTGGTGACGCCACCAGGGATGGTCGCGCAGGCGGGCGGCGTCGCTAGCGAAGCGGTGCTTCCAGTGGCAGTAGAAGGCGGTGGGGATGGCGCTGGCGTCGTGGGTCCAGTGCTCGAACAGGAAGCGTTCCTTATACAGGAGCTGCGCCAGCTGCTCGGGCCGGTAGTCCGGGAGCCGGCTCCACAGGATCAGATCGTGAGCCCGGGCGACCGTGTTGATGCTATCGAGCTGCACAAAGCCGAGCCCCTCGATCACCTGCCGCAGCGCCGCCAGCCCATCGCCGCCGCCGCGCTCGGGCTCCCCGAGCAGCCCCTGCGCCGCCAGGAACAGCCGCCGCGCCGCCACCGCCGAGATAAAAGGAGTCGCACCCATGCGCGGACGCTAGCAGAATCCCCGCCCCGCGGTCAGCCGCCGCGCGCACGCGGTGCCGGTCGCCGCGCCGCGCCTGGATTAGGGGCGGTAGCCCACACCCAGGGTGGTGGCGACCGTCAGCGGTCCGGGCGCCGCGGTCAGGGCCTGCACCGCGAGCCCGGCGTCGGCCTGCAGGGCGCCGCTCGGCCCGATGCGCAGCAGGTCGACGTTGAAGCGCACCTGGCCGCCGATGAGGATCGACCACAGGGTGCTGCCGGGCATGGTCCGGCGGCTGATCAGAAGCGCCCCGGCGTCCAGCCCGAAGCCGACGCGCACCCGCTCGGCCACCGCCGGCAGCCAGATGAAGGGGCCGAGCCCCACCACCTGATAGGGGAGGCCGGCGCACATCTTGCCGACCTCGATGCGCAGGCGGACGCCGCCGGCCAGGCGCGCGTCCTGCGCCCCGAGCTCCCCCTCCAGCGCCGCGCCGAGCATCGACTCGTCGAAAGCCCAGCGGTAGGCGGCGCCCAGGCTGGCGCGACCAAACCAGCGCGTCCGGCGCGGGCTCTGGGGCAGCTCGACAATCGCCGGGGCGAGGACGCTGGCCTCGTCGGCCGACTGCTCGCTGGCAGAGGGCAGGCGCTCGGCGACCAGTGCGCTCTTCACCGCGGCCCGCACCGGGGCGGCGCTGGTGACCGCCGAGCCGACCCCCAGCGCCAGCAGCCAATGTCTCCAGCCGTCGGACCGCCAGCTCAGGAACATGACGGAACCTTCGGGCTGCACGGCGTGACGCAGCTTGGCACCGGCTCCCAGCGGCTCATGTCGCAGGCCCCCAGCGCCCGCAGCTCGGCGCAGCTCTTGCCGCGCAGGCACTGGGCGCGCTCTTCATCGATATCAGGACTGACCTTGCCGTCGCAGCCGCTGCGTACGCAGTACAGCGAACCGCTGGGAAAGTCGGGGCAGCAGTCGGCCATGTGGACCACCGCCGCCTCGCACAGGAACTCATCGCGGCTGATGCCGTCATCGGCCATCAGAAACAGGAGCGCCACGACCGCGAGCGCGGGCCGCGCCAGCCGAGGCAGCCGCGATGCAGTTTTTTGTCCGTTCGACCCTTGGCTGTAACCCGGCAGGGCAGGCATTGTGTCCCATGTCCTCGTGATTGCGGCCTCGAGGGAGCCGGCTGGGGGTCATGGCAAGGGGCATGCCACAGTCGCCTCCAGCGGCCGCAGCGACGCGGCGCGCCCGTCGCACCGGCCGCCGCCGGCCCGCCACCTGGTTAATATCCGACAGCCTGTCAAAGCTTTATCGCCGCCGCGGCCGGCCGGACAATGGGCTTTTGGTCAGGGCTCGTTTTGCTATGCTCCGCCGCGTGATCCGCCTTTCCGGTATTTCCAAGCGCGCGCTGTCGCCGCGCCTGCCGCCGATCCTCGACGAGGTCGGGTTCACGGTCGCCGCCGGCGAGACCTGCGGCCTGTGCGGACCGGGGGCGGCGGGCAAGAGCGTGCTGCTGAAGATCCTCTGCGGGCTGATCCGTCCCGACGCCGGCACCGTCGAGGTGGGCGGAGTGGATCTGCTGCGCGCGCCGCAGAAGGAGCTGCGGCGCATCCAGGCGAGCATCGGCATGCTGTTCCAGAACAACGCCCTGTTCGACTCGCTCACCGTCTATGAAAACGTCGCCTTCCCGCTGCGCCAGCGCGCCCTGCAGTCCGGCGAGCGCCTGGCCGAGTCCGAGCTGGACGCCCGCGTCGGCGAGGCGCTGCGCGGCGTCGGCCTGCTCGCGCACGGACCCAAGCTGCCGGCGCAGCTCTCGGGCGGGCAGCGCAAGCGGGTGGCGCTGGCGCGGGCGGTGGCGGCGCGGCCGCCGATCGTCATCTACGACGAGCCGACCGCCGGCCTGGATCCGGTCACCACCGCCAAGATCTACGACCTGCTGCGCCGCGAGCGCGAGCTCACCAGCGCCACGATCCTGGTCGTCTCCAGCGACATTCCGGCGCTGCTCGGCTTTGCCGGGCGGGTGCTGATGCTCTACCGCGGACGGCTGCGCTACGATGGCGCCGCCGCCCGGATCGCCGACAGCGACGACGCGGTGGTGCGCCAGTTTGTCCGCGGCGACCTTACGGGGCCGCTATGAAGCGCGGGCTGCAGCTGCTTGCGGCGCTCGGCGCCTGGGTGCTGGGCCGCTGCCACGAGGTGGGCGGCATGACCCTGCTCTGCGCCTACGTCGGGTGGTCGCTATTGCGCGGCCGGCTGGATGGCCGCGAGCTTGTCCGCAACCTTTATAAGATGGGGGTGGTGTCGGTGCCCATCGTCGCCCTGACGGCGCTGTTCACCGGCGGCATCATGGTCATCCAGTCGGGCATCTTCGTGCGCCGCTTCCAGGCCTACGGACTTTTGGGCTGGGGCTCGGGCTTTGCGGTGTTCCGCGAGGTCGGTCCGATCCTTATCGGCCTTATGTTCTCCGGCCGCGTCGGCGCCAACAACGCCGCCGAGCTCGGGACGATGGTAGTCACCGAGCAGATAGACGGCCTGCGCGCCCTGGCCATCGACCCCATCCCGTTTCTCATCGTGCCGCGCGTGCTGGCGATGATGCTGGCGATGTTCTGCCTGCTGGTCCTGGGCGATGTCATCGCCATCGGCGGCGGCATGGTCTTTGGCCGCGCCCTGCTCGGCGTCGAGTTCGCGTCGTTTTTCTCCTCGTTCGCCGACAACGTCAAGCTCTGGGACCTCCTTGTGGGGCTTATAAAGGGAGTGTTCTTCGGCTTCGCGATTGCCATCACCAGCTGCCACTTCGGCCTGTCGGTGCGCGGCGGCGCGGTGGGGGTCGGGCGGGCGGTCAACGCGGTGGTAGCCCGGCGGCGCTGACGATCATGATCTCGGACGACATCCTGACCCTGGTGCTGCGGTGACCGCGCCGGCCCTGGCGGCGCCGCCGGCCGCCTCCGCGCTCAGCGTCGCCCTGCACCGCGGGCGGGAGGGGGCGGCGCAGCTTGTCAACCTCGGCCTGCTCACCGCCCGCGGCGCCCTGCGCACCCGCCGCCCGCCCGGCGAGCTGTGGCGGCAGCTGTTCGAGGTCGGCAACCGCTCGCTCCTGTTTGTGATGGTGACGCTGGGGTTTATCGGCATGGTGCTGGTGTTCCAGACCTGCCTGCAGATAAACCGGGTCACCGGCGACCTGTCGCAGGTCGGCGCCGAGTTTGTAAAGATCCTCGTGCACGAGTTCGGGCCGACGCTCACCGCCCTCATGCTGGCGACCCGGGTGGGGGCCGGCATCGCCGCCGAGGTCGGCTCGATGGTGGTCACCGAGCAGGTCGACGCCCTGCGCATGTGCGGGGTCGAGCCGGTCGAGTACCTGCTGGTCCCGCGCTTTCTGGCGACGCTGCTCATGACCACGGTGCTGTCGATCTTCGGCATCACCGCGGCGCTCCTTTTGGGGGCTCTCACTGCTTACCAGACCTTCCATGTCAGCTTCGGGGTCTTCCTCGACTTCAGCAAGCTCCACGGCGGGGACATCGTCACCTTTGCGGTCAAGTGCCTGGCGTACGGCGCCGCCACCCCCATTGTCTCGGGCTTCTGCGGCTTCCGCACCCAGGGCGGCTCGGAAGGTGTCGGCTGGGCGACCACCAGCGCCGTAGTCTCCTCTTCCTTCGTGGTGATCGTGCTCGATTTCCTCATCTCCGCGCTCGCCCTGCTCACCTGGCAGGCCGGCGGCTGAGCGGCCGGAGCCCCCTTCCATGCTCACTGCGCCCAGGCCAGCCCGCCCCAACCCGGAGTCCCCCGCGCCGCGACCCGAGGCTGCGCCCGAGCCGGTGGCGCTCGCGGGGCGCGCCGCCCCCAGCATCGCGCTCGGCCCCCCCGCGCCGCCCAGCCGGAGCGACCGGCAGCTCACCCGACGCTTCATCGCCCTGCACTCCAAGAGCTTCTACCTGTCCTCCCTGCTCCTGCCGCGCCGCACCCGCCCCGAGGCGTGGGCGCTGTATGCTTTCTGCCGGCAGGCCGATGACAGTGTCGATGGCGTAAATCCTGGCGATGGCACGGTGCCCGCGGATGCGCCCACCCAGACCGCGGCCATGCTGGAGCAGGTCGCCAAGCTTCGCCAGCGGCTGGCCCAGGTGTACGCCGGCAACCTCGGCGCGGGTGAGGACCAAGCCATCGACCGCGCCTTCTACGCGGTGGCGGTGCGCACCGGACTCCCGCAGGCGGTGCCGCAGCGCCTGCTGTGCGGAATGGAGATGGACGCGCGCGGGGTCAGCTACGGCAGCTGGGAAGACCTGCTCGGGTACTGCTTCAACGTCGCGGCCACCGTCGGACTGATGATGACCTACGTGATGGGTCACTGCATGCCCCCTTCCCGCCGCGACGAAGTCCTGCTGCGCGCTTGCGACCTTGGGGTGGCGATGCAGCTGTCCAATATCGCTCGCGATGTCGGCGAGGACGCGCGCCGCGGCCGCGTCTATCTCCCCGATGAGCTGCTCGCCGCCCAGGGTCTGGATGCCGCCCAGGTGCTGACCCTGGGCCAGGCCGGCCTGCCGCCACCGCCGGCGCTGCGGGAAGTCGTGCGCGAGCTGGTGCGGCGAGCGGACTCCCACTACCGGGCGGCGGCGCTCGGGGTGCCAATGCTCCCGCGCGAGTCGCGGCTGGCCATCCGCTCGGCGCTGCTCATCTACTCGGGTCTGGGGGCGCGGCTCAAGGCGCAGGGCTACGATGCGCTGACGCGCCGTGCCTACGTCCCGCTGGGTGCCAAGCTGGTACGGGTACTGTGCGCCTGGGCACAGGGTATCGTTCCGGGCAACAGTCTGCCCGCGGAGGCGCGCACCCAAGGGCCTGCAGATTCGCTCCTTGGCTCGCTCTGCCGCGAGGTGGGAGTTCTGTAGCAGCGGGTCGCTACCTGGGAAACCTCAGCGGCAAAAAAATGGCCGCGCGGAACGTTTCCCGCACGGCCGATGGTTCCTTCCCGGTTCCTGACCACGACAGACCGGCGCTCTAGTTACCGACGACAAGGTCGGTGCCGGTGAGTCCTAAGGTCTGGTCTTGGCTAGGGAATCGAGTAAGTACTGCCGGGCTTGCCCTCGAGCTTGGTGCGCTTGAGCTGGCCCGTCTTGACGAGCTGGGTCAGGTTGTTCTCGGCCTTGCCACGGCGTCCGCTTCCTTCCCAGTGCTTGCGGATCTCTTCCGTGGTTGCCCCGCCCTTTTCCTTCACGTAGCCGAGGATGAGGGCGTCGCCGGTGATCGCAAACTTGCTGGCCCAGGGTGACCGCCGGGTCCCAGTCTTGGGAGCTTTGGGAGCCTTGGCGGCCTTGGGCGCCTTGGCCGCGGCACGTCGCCCGCGGCCCTTCTTCACGGCCGGCGCAGCGGTCTCAGCGGCCTTGCGGCGCCCTCCCTTGCGCGCGGTGGAGCCGGCGTTGATTCCGAACTCCTTGAAGGTCTGGTCGATCTCGGCGATCGAGTCCATGTGATGCTGGCGTTCGACGCTCAGCTGTTTGATGAGGCGAGTCAGTTCCGCTGCATTAGAGCGGCTGGCCTTGGCAGGAGCAGCAGCTTCCGCCTTCTTCGCGTTCTTGGCTGCGGTCTTTCGTCCGGGTTTTCTTGCCATGGTTTTGATCCCTACATTAGGAAGTCTGTACTAATCTGAAAGGTACACAAGGAATTCCTTTAGGACAAGCCAGTTTCTTCTCTTCCTATCTAATTTTTTTGTCCGTTCCTTGTCCGGAAGGAGGACCGCAGGTTGTCAGCGCGGCAGCAGCGCGGATAATTGACCGCGGCGCGGTCGGGACTCAGCTTGGGGCGGGGCGGGTGTGCTAAGAAGACGGCATGAGTCTTCAGCGCGGCGCTTTCTCCGACCGGACTGTCCAGCAAGCTGCTGGCGGCCAAATTCCCAACCGCCCACCTTCCGCCACCCCGGCCTCCGAGGCTGCGACAGACCACGGGACGACCGCGCCACTGGCCGCCACCCCCGGCGCTGGCGGGGTCCGGCAGCGCAGCCTGCGCCCCGGCACCCAGCTGTCCGTGGTCTGCGAGCGCCTGGATGCAAGCGGCTGCGGAATCGCGCGCGGCACATCCGCCCGACCGCCCGGGCGGCCACCTGGTCAGCCGCACGGACAACCGCTGGAGCAGCCGCTCGTTCATGTCCAGAACCTCCTCCCCGGAGAGCGCGCGCATGTGAAGGTTGTGCACGTAAGCTCGCACGTAAACCGCGCCGCGGGTACGGAGGCGGCGGGCGGAAAGGGGCTCGTGTTCGCCACCCTCATGCACCGCTATGACGCCGCCCCCGAGCGCCAGATCCCGGCCTGCGGCGCGTTCGGACAGTGCGGCGGCTGCACCCTGCAGCACCTGAGCTATAACGCACAGGTGCGCTTCAAGCACGAGCTTGTGCGCGAGCTGCTGGCGGACTTGCTGACCCCGACCGTCCCAGCCGGCCGGGCTCCGCTGGGTGGCCCCCCCCCCCTCGCGGTCGCCCCCTGCGTTGCATCGCCGCAGCCGCTGTCCTATCGCAGCCGGGTCAAGCTGGTGGCGAGCCGCGCGCCCGCCGCTCCCGCTGACAGCGGTCCGGCCGCGGGTCGGATTATTCTGGGAGCCTACGCTCCGCGCTCGCACCGGGTGATCGACATGGCGGGCTGCAAGGTGAATACCCCAGCGCTGCGCGCGGTGGCCCGCACGCTCAGCGAGCTTTGGGCAGACAGCGGCCTGTCGGCCTATGAGGAGGAGACCGGCCGCGGCGCGCTGCGCTACGTCCTTTTGCGCGAGGTACGCAGCGGGGCCGTTCAGCTCAGCCTGGTCGTGGCCGATCCGCCGCCGCGGGCCGCGCTTCACCAAGTGATCTCCGCGCTGCGCGCGGCGCACCCACAGCTGACCAGCGTGGTCATGCATCACAACCCGCACCCTGGCAACTCGCTGCTCGCCTCTGCCGACCGGAAAAGCGGCGCCGCGGCCGCAGACTCGGAGCTTGGCGAAGTCGACGAGCCGCTGTTTGGTCCGGATTTCCTATATGAAGATCTGGGCGGGGCCGCGGACCTCCGCCTGCGGGTCTCGGCACGCTCCTTCCTGCAGGTCAACCGCGAGGTGAGCCAGCGCATCTACGCCGACGTCGCCGCGGCGCTGGCAGCGGAGCCGGGGGAGCTGATCCTCGACCTATATTGTGGAGTTGGCGGCCTGGGCCGGACTGTCCGGCGCCCCGGCACGCGGCTCATCGGGATCGAGACCAGCGCCAGCGCGGTGGCAGACGCCGCGCACAGCGCCCGCGAGGCCGGCCTGTCACCCCAGGAGGCGCGCTTCCTGTGCGGCACCGTGGAAGAGCACCTGCCCGAGCTGCGCCGCGCCGGCGAGCTCTCCACGCCGCCGCTGATCCTGCTAAACCCGCCCCGCCGCGGCTGTACCAGCGGCGTCCTGGACGCTGTGCTGGCCTGCGCCCCGCGGGCCATCGCCTACGTCAGCTGCAACCCGCACAGCCTGGCCCGCGACCTGGGGGCGCTGATCGCTTCCGGCTATACGCTCACACAGGTGACTCCCTACGACATGCACCCTGGCACGCCGCACGTCGAGACCGTGGCGCTCCTAAAAGGCTGTGGCAAGACGTAGCGAGCGGTCCGAGCTCGGGTTCGGGCGCGCGCGCAGCCGCTTGGCTGCCAGCACGGCCGGACTCGAAATCTGGTCGCGGAGTCGTTTTGCCACTGCCTGCTAAGACGTATGTAAGCGTGGCGTGAGGGAAGGTGGCAGGTTGGGGCGGCGGGGCCGGCTAGGCGAGGCGCTGGGAGGGACGCCGCCGCCGTAAGACTGCGAGCGTGAGCCCGAGCGAGAGCCCCAGGCCCAGGACATACAGAGCGCTAATCGGCGCCGCCCCGGGCGCGGGGGCCGCGGCGGCGCACCCTCCCTTGGCGGCCGAGCCGGGCAGCACGCACGACTTGGGGTCGTTGCTGGCGGGATAGCTGTCGGTGATGCCCCGCACATCATCAGTCTGCGGCACCCGCTTGCGGGTCTCGGATGGATCGGCGACCGCGTACATGGTGCTGTCATAGATCGTCATATAGGCGGGGTTGGTCAGGCGCAGCCGCGCCACATCGCTGCACAGCGGGCGCATCGCCCCGGTGTTGTCGACCGTGCAGGTGCTGGTCGGCTCCGACGGTCCGCGGCAGGTATGGTCCAGGCCCTGCATGTGCCCCATCTCGTGGGTGAGGGTGTTCCACAGGTCGGCGGGGTTGCGCGGGTCGGCCGGCGCCTTGCCCTTGTCGGCGTTGAAGAAGATGTTGTTGACGGCGTTCAGCTCGATGTCGGCATCGACGATCTGGCCGTCGTTGGGATCCCCGGCTTTATTGATGTATGAGACCGTGGTGATGGCGGTCGCCGAGCGGTCGTAGCAGACCTGCTGCGCCCCATCGCTGGCCGGGCGGCACCACTGGTCGGCGCGAAACTTCACCACCTGCAGGCCGTCTTTGTACGTCGTCTCCTTGACTCCCTGCGCCGGCAGGTACTTGAGCTGGAGGAAGCTCGCCGGGCTTATGTGAGTCTGCCAGGCGTTGATCGAGTTCTGGATGGCCTGCTCTACCTCGGGGCCGCTCAGGTCCTTCACATAGTTGCTGTCAGCCTGGATGTACAGGCAGCTCTGCGCCCAATACACCGGCTTACACGAGGTAGCGCGCGAGCGGACGTAGGCCTGGGCCACGCTCGGCGCGGCGAGCAGGCCGCACAGCGCCCAGAGTCCGATTCGCCTCCGAGCGGCGCCCTGCAGCGGGAGCTTTGAAGTCTGCATGTTACTTCCCTCCTTTGCTGCCTGCCGGCGCGGCGGGCGAGGTCCCAGCCGGCTGGGTGCTCGGCCGCGCCCGCGCCGCCGAGCGAGCGGCAAGCAGCGGCTGCAGCTGGGCGACCACCGTCTCAAGGTTGGCGCCGTTGGCGGTCGGCTCGGCGCTGACCGCGCCCGGCCCCTGCAGCTCGGCTCCGGCCAGCTCGACGTGAACCCGCCGCTCCCCGCTGCGCGGCTCGCGCTCGACGTGCAGCGCCCCCTGCGCCATGCCCACCGCATAGAAGGCGCCGGCGCGCTCCTCGGCCAGCAGCAGCACCTCCTGGCCGACCTGGTAGCTCGCCTCGCCGAACACCTTCTGGCCGATCTCGCCGACCTCGCCGCCGAGGTGAGTGACGGTGAAGACGGTGCCGGCGGGCACTCCCAGCAGCTCGCGCGTGCAGCGGATGCGCACCTCGGTCACGATGTAGCTGCCGTCGCCGATAAAGCGCGAGCGGACCTCCTCCACGGTCCCGACGAGGGCCCGGTCCGCCCGTCCGGCCAGCTCGCCCAGGCTCAGCTTGGTCAGGACCGAGGCGGGGGCGGGCCGCAGGCCGTACAGGCTTGGCCCAAGACTGGCTCCACACAAGAGCGCGAGCTTGGCCCATCGGGAAATAAACTTCCGCATGTGCATCCTCCAACGACAGTAGAGCGTCCGAAACTAAGCCTA
Organism: Polyangia bacterium; assembly: GCA_044222245.1. Lineage (GTDB taxonomy): Bacteria > Myxococcota_A > Polyangia > Palsa-1104 > JAEUJZ01 > CALFML01. The sequence goes on from JBGANQ010000038.1 coordinate 66,237, forward strand.
GGGCGCGACTTGCAGGTCGCGTGAGTCTAGCTTCGCGCCCCGCTCCGGGCGGTGCAAGCTCCATCACGGATGTGAGGCGGAACACTCCGGCCGCGCTGGAAGGGAGCTACTCCAGCGAGTAGCGGGCGGCAAAGGTCAGCCCGAGCACCGCGTCGGCGTCGGTCGCGGCGGGGCTGGCGGGGGCGTCGGGGCTCGCCGGCGCGCCACCGGCCGCGGCACCCTCGCCCTGGCCAAGCGACTCCAGCGAGACGTAGGCGAGCCAGAACTCTTCGATGCTGCTGGTCGGCGGCGTGCCATCGCTCGGGTTGCCGGGGTGGGTGGCAGTGGTGGCCACCGGGATGAGCTGCACCTTGCCCTGGTAGGACAGGGGCCGCTCGGGGGTGACGGTCAGCCGCTCGAAGGCGCCATCGGGGTGACGCAGCAGCACCTTGACCCGGCCGCGGGCGACCGTGGCCCGCAGCTCGACGGTCGCCGCCTGCTCACTGAGCGGCATGCGCGAGGCGGTGAGCTCCTGCACGCAGCGGCCGCGCAGGCGGGCGGCGGTCAGCTCGGCGCTGCCCGAGAACTGGCTGGCCGCTGCTCCCGAGCCCCAGGCGCCGCTGCGGCTAAGGCGCGGCTCGCTGAGCGAGCAGTCGCTGCGGCCAAAGGTCTCGGCGTCGTACTCTTCTTCGCTGACCCGGCGGACGACCACGGTCTGCTCCAGGGTCCGCGCCTTGGCGTTGGCCCCGTCGGCGACGTCCAGCACCATGCGAAACGTGTTGAGCCCCATCTGCAGCGGCTGGCGGGTCACAAAGCGCCCGGCCTGCACCGGCACCGGCTGGCCGTTGAGCTGCAGCCGCGGGGGCGGCTCGCCGTGCCGGCTCGCCCCAAGGGCCGTCCCCTCCAGGGTGACCTGCGGCCGGTACTCGACCGGCGGCGCGTGCTCCAGGCACAGCGCGGCGCGGCCGGGGCTGTTCTTTATAATGTAGAGACTGCCCAGAAAGCCGGCGAAGCAGACCCCGACGCGCAGGGTGGTCAACAGCAGCGCGAAGGTGGTGCGCAGCACCCCCTGGCCGGACGGCTGCTGCCCGGCCGACTCGGGAAACAGCCGCGACAGCGGCGCATCGAGCGGCGGCAGCACCAGAGCGGCGGTGAGCAGCGCCGGCAGCGCCCCGGTAGCGCCGTGCAGGCGCAGGGCAGTCACTGCCAGCGCAATACTGGCTGCAGCGACGACATAACGCAGGGTGATCTCTACAGGTTGCATAGGGCCAGGGGGATCTTAACACAGTGCGCCAAACCCCCAGCCAGGAGCAGCCTGAGCGACGGAGAAGTAATGATTTTTATGCGGCAAAATGTTCCTCTTGACGCGCCGACCCAAAGCCGTCCCGAGCCGGCCTGCGCCGTCCCAGTCCGCCGCGGTGGCGCGTCCCTACTCGCGCAGCGCCCTTGCCTGGGCGGGCCCGGTCGCCCTAAAGTCCGGCCGTGGTGCAGAAATCGACTGCGGCGGAACCAAGCGAGCAGACCCCTGCCCTGCCGAGCGGAGCCCGGCTGCGCGTGCTGCTGGTGTGCGCCTCGCTGGTGTTCAGCGTCCTTATTGGGCTGGTGCTCAGCCGCCGGCACGGCGTCACCGACGGACCCGCTGGGGAGGCCGGCGCGCCCGCCGAGCGCGGCCGCCGCCCCCTGGTCATCGGGCTGTCCTTTGACACATTAAAGGAGGAGCGCTGGCAGCGCGATCGCGCGGTGTTCATCGCCCGCAGCCAGGAGCTCGGGGCGCGCGTCATCGACCTGTCGGCCAACAGCAACGACACCCAGCAGGTGCGCGACGTCGAGTCGCTGCTCACAAGCCGCGTCGCGGTGCTGGTCATCGTCGCCCACAACGGCGCGGCGATGGCCAAGGCGGTGGGCCTCGCGCACGCCGCCGGCATCCCGGTGGTCGCCTACGATCGCCTGATCCCCGACTGCGATCTGGACTTCTACATCACCTTCGATGCGGTCAAGGTCGGGGCGGTGCAGGCGCAGTACCTGGTCGATCACCTGCCGACGCCGGGGCGCGGCCGGATCGTGCGCATGCACGGGGCCAAGACCGATCACAACGCGCACCTGGTCAAAAAGGGCCAGGATCAGGTGCTGGCGCCGCTGCTCACAAGCGGCGCGCTGGTGGTCACCCACGAGGACTGGGTCGACGAGTGGAAGCCCGAGAACGCCAAGCGCATCGTCAACGCGGCGCTGGCGCGCGGGCAGTCCGCCGACTCGGCGACGGCGATCGCCGGGATCCTCGCCCCCAACGACGGCACCGCCGGCGGCGCGGCGCAGGCGCTCAGCGAGGAGGGCCTGGCCGGCAAGGTGGTGCTCACCGGCCAGGACGCCGAGCTCGCCGCCTGCCAGCGCATCCTCGCCGGCACCCAGACGATGACGGTGTATAAGCCGCTCGCCAAGCTGGCCTCGCGGGCCGCCGAGATCGCGGTGGCGCTGGCGACTGGCAAGCCGGTGGTGGCGCGGGCCGAGATCGACAACGGCAAGGTCCTGGTGCCGGCGATCTTCATCGACGTGGTCGCCGTGGACAAGGCGAGCCTGCTGTCTACAGTGGTCAAGGACGGCTTCCACTCGCTGGAAGCGCTAAACGGGCGCTAGCCGTGCCCGGCGCCGCGGCGAGCAGCAGGGTCGAACCGGCGGCTGGGCCGTCGCCGGTGCTGCGGCTGCGCGGGGTCAGCAAGCGCTTCTCCGGCATCGTCGCCCTCGCCGGCGTCGACTTCGAGCTGTACCCCGGCGAGGTGCACGCGCTGTGCGGCGAGAACGGCGCCGGCAAGTCGACCCTCATCAAGCTCCTGTCCGGGCTGCATCCGGCGGGCAGCTTCAGCGGTGAGTATGAGGCGCACGGGGCGCCGGCTCGCTTTACCACCCTGCGCGACGCGGCGCGCGCCGGCATCGCCGTCATCTACCAGGAGCTCGTGCTGGTCGAGTCGATGTCGGTCGCCGAGAACCTGTTCCTCGGCCGCGAGCCGCGCGGCGGACCGCTCGGCCTGTTTATCGACGCGGCGCGCCTGCACGCCGAGGCGCAGAAGGTGGTCGCCCGGGTCGGCCTGAAGCTGGCGCCGCAGCGCCTGGTGAGCACCCTCGGCGTCGGCGAGAAGCAGCTCTTGGAGATCGCCAAGGCGCTCGATCAGACCTCGCGCTGGACCGCCGAGCGCTCGCCGCAGGGCGCGGCGCCGCCGGCGCAGGTGCTGATCCTCGACGAGCCCACCGCCGCCCTCAGCGAGCGCGAGACCGCCATCCTACTCGGCCTGCTCGCGACCCTGCGCGCCCAGGGGGTGGCCATCCTCTATATCTCGCACAAGCTCGACGAGGTGTTCGCGCTGGCCGATCGGGTGACGGTGCTGCGCGACGGCCGCAGCGTCTTCTGCGCCGCCCGCGCGCAGACTAGCCCCGCGGAGGTCATCCGCCACATGGTGGGCCGCGAGCTCACCGAGCTGTATCCGCGCCGACCGCCGCCGGCCGCCGCCGGGTCGGTCGCGCCGCTTTTGCAGGTGCGCGGCCTCACCATCGCGCCGCGGCCAGGCGCTCTGCCCCGCCTGCGCGAGCTCAGCTTCGCCGTCCGCCCCGGCGAGGTGGTGGGCGTCTACGGCCTGATGGGCGCGGGGCGCAGCGAGCTCCTCCTGCACCTGTTCGGCGCCTGGGGCACCCGGCTGCACGGGGAGGTCGAGCTCGCCGGGCAGCCGCTGCCGGCCCCGGGCTCGCCGGCGGCCTCGCTGCGCCGCGGCCTGGTGCTGGTCGGTGAGGAGCGCCGCCGTCAGGGGCTGGTGATGGACGCCTCGATCCAGTTCAACCTGTCGCTGGCCTCGCTGGGGGCGCTGCTCCGCGGCGGCCTCATCGACGCCCGAGGCGAGACCGCCCGCAACCGCGAGGTGGCCAGCCGCCTGCGCATCAAGGCCCCGAGCCTGGCCGCGCCCGTGCGCGGGCTGTCGGGAGGCAACCAGCAGAAGGTGGTGCTCGGGCGCGCCCTGCTCACCGCCCCCAAGGTGATCCTGCTCGACGAGCCGACGCGCGGCATCGACGTCGGGGCGAAGCTTGAGATCTACGAGCTGGTCGGCGAGCTGTCGGCGGCCGGCCTGGCGGTGCTGCTGGTGTCCTCGGAGCTGCCCGAGCTGCTGGGCCTCAGCGATCGGGTGCTGGTGCTCGGCGACGGCCGGCTGCGCGGCGACTTTGACCGCGCCGCCGCCACCCCCGAGGCGCTGCTGCACGCCGCCCTGCCCGCCGCGAGCACCGAGTCCGCCCGCCGCGCCGCCGCCACCCCGCCCCGGAAGGAGTGCCGATGAACGAGTCCCTGCAGTGGCGTGACCTGTCGCTAGTCGCCGTGCTCCTGCTCATCGGGACGTTCTTCGCCGTCGCGGCGCCGCAGTACCTGTCGGCGCGCAACCTCAGCATGCTGATCATCGAGTTCTCGATCACCAGCGTACTGGCGCTCGGCATGCTGCTGGTGATCCTGCCCGGGCACATCGACCTCGCGGCGGGCAGCGGCGTCGGCCTGACCGGCGGCGTCGCCAGCGTGCTGATCATGCGGCTGCACCTGCCGGCGCCGCTCGCCCTGCTGGCCGGGCTGCTCCTGGCGCTGCTCCTGTGGCGGGCGATGGGGACGATCATCGTCTCGCAGGGGATCCCGGCGTTCATCATCACCCTGGGCGGCCTTCTGACCTGCAAGGGGCTGTTCTGGCTGGTCATCCGCAACACCACGGTGCCGGTGGCGCCCGGCGGCCAGCCCAACCTGTTCTCGATCCTCACGACCTACTACCTGCCGCCGCTGCCGAGCTACCTTCTGGGGGCGCTGGTCATCGCCGCGCTCGGGGCGGCGCGCTGGCGCAAGCTCCGCCGCGGCGAGCGCCAGCCCGGCGGCGAGCGGTCCGACGGCGAGCTGCACTTTCTGCGCTGGCTGGTCACCGCGCAGGCGATCGCGCTGCTGGTGCTTATCTGCGCGCAGTTCCGTGGCCTGCCGCTGCCGGCGCTGATCCTGGCCGGCGTGGCGCTGGTCGTGCACGTGCTGACCCAGCACAGCCGCCTTGGGCGGTCGCTGTACGCCATCGGCGGCAACGAAGAGGCGGCCTTCCTGGCGGGGATTCCCGTCGGTCAGACCGTGGTCGCGGCGTTTACCCTGATGGGGGCGCTGGTCGCGGTGACCGGATTTCTGCAGACCGCCTACGCCGGCGCCTCGACGACCACCGTCGGCGAGCTGATGGAGCTCGACGCCGTCGCCGCCTGCGTGATCGGCGGCGCCAGCCTGCGCGGCGGCCGCGGGACCGCCTTCGGGGTGCTGCTGGGGGGCCTGATCATGGCGGCGCTGCTCAACGGCATGTCGCTGCTCGCCGTGCCGCCCGAGGCGCGCTTCATCGCCCGCGGGGTGGTGCTGGCGCTGGCCGCCTGGCTCGACGTGCGGCTGGCGCGCCTTTAGGAGCTCCGGCCCGATCTCGCGCTGGCTAGGTGGCGCGCGCCAGGCCGGCTTCTTTGCGCAGGATGGCGTCGAGCAGGAAGAACAGCGCGAACAGGCCGTCCTCGGCGGTGCTCTTGCCGCTCTCGGCGTCTTGGACCGCCTGGCGGAAGCGCAGGTAGCGATCCACCGGCAGGCCGAGCACCAGGCCGCGCCAGGCCGGTCCCTCGTCGGGCTCGCGGGTGGCGTCGGCGGCGGTGAGGGCGTAGAAGATGCCGGCGGCGCGCCGCACGCACGGGGTGAACTGGCCGGCGTGCAAGAGCCGCTCGACGTCCAGAAGCTGGGTGCGCATCGAGCCCGGCGGCAACAGCTGGCTCATAAAGACATCGCGCAGTCCATCGCTGCGACCGCTGGCCGGGCGGCTCGCCGCCGGCGGCCGCGAGGAAGCCGTCGACACCGCCGGCACCCCCGGCACCGGAGAGGCGCTGCCGCTCTGGCTGATCCCGGCCGGCGCCACGTCGCTGCCCATCTCGACGCGGCCGCGCTGCCCCGAGGGTGCCACCCGCCCGCGGGCGAGCAGCGGATCGTCCTGGACCTGGACGTCGCTGCGCACCGAGATGACGTGCATCGGGATGGTCGCCTCGATCGGCGGCTCACCGGCGGCGGCGCCATCGACGTTGTAGCCCCCGGGAGCCGGCACGCTGGAGGGAGCCAGGCCGCCGTGCAGGACGTTGCCCGAGGGCGCGCTGGTCGGCATGCTCGAGGGCGCCGGGGCGGCGGACACGCTCGGGGGCGGGATGCTGGCGGCGGCCGGCTCGGCGGCGGGGCTCGGCGGCGGGATGCTCGCCGAGGCGCTCGGCGCCGGCTCGCTGGTCCGCGACAGATCGCCTGGGCTCTGCGGGCTGTCCGAGGCGTAGCGGCTGCCGAGCACCATCAGCGCGCGCTGCGCCTCCTGCGTCGCCAGCAGCCGGCGGTTGGTCACCATGTCGCTGGCGTACGAGGCCTCCATCCGCTGGCTGTAGCTGCCCGGCAAAAGCTCGGGCCGCCGCTTGAGCGTCGTCTCCAGCGCCCGGCTGGCCAGCGCCCGGAACGACTCGAACACGCCGTGGCCGACGTGGGCGACCATGGCGAAGCTCGGCGCCTGGGTGATGTTCAGGCCCGCCTCCAGCTCGCCCACCGACAGCGAGTCGGGCACGTCGCGCTTGTTCCAGGCGAGCACCAGCGGCAGCTCGGCCAGCTTGAGGTTTAGCTCGAGCAGGCAGTTGCGCAGCTCCTCCAGGGCCTGGATGTTGTCGCGCTCGCGGCCCTTGCGGCTGTCGGCGATGAACAGCACGCCGTCGACGCCGGCGAGCAGCGCCCGCCGCGTCGCGTCGTTCTGGACGCTGCCGGCGGCGGCGTAGATCTGCATATGGATCGTGACGCCGAGGAGCTTGGCCGGCGGCGCCGGGTAGAAGTCGAAGAACAGCGTGCGATCGGTGCCGGTGTTCACCGAGACAAGCTGACCGCGCACGTCCGGGCGCAGCACCCGGTACAGGTAGTTGAGTGCCGAGGTCTTCCCTGCCGAGGCGGGCCCGAAAAATACGAGCTTTAGGTGGACTTCTCGGGGCTGAGAGTAAGGCTGCGCCACAACTTAGCAATTTATCATATTGGCCGGCCGGCGCGTCTTAATTTGCAAACCCCCGCGCGGCCCCAGGTTTTTTTGGCCGGTCGGCGGCCGGGGATCTAGAACCTGGCTAGCAGCCGACTGGTGCCCGGCTGGTCTTGTCTTCTCCGGGCTGGTCTTCTCCGGGCTGGTCTTCTCCGGGCTGGTCTTCTCCGGGCTGGCCGCGGCCGCCCATTTGCCACTGTTTGCGCGCCGCTTGCCACCGATTTGCCACCGATTTGCCAGTGGATCGGCGAGGCGCTTTTAGCTGATGATAGAGAGGGGACTTTTGCCGAATGAAGGAGTCGTTCATGGCCGGACTGCGCGCAGGGCCGCTTCTACTGCTGGCGGCGATCGGGACGCTGGGGCTTGGGGGGTGCGCGAAAAAGGGCATCTCCGGGGAACTTCAGATGTTCAAGGACGGCGGACGCACGGTCTCGGAGTTCACGGACACCGACGCCGGCGCCCTGCACGCCAAGAAGTGCCAGACCGGCACCATCGATCGGGTGGCGGCGCTCCTTTGCGAGTACGGCAGCCCGGACCAGGCCAGCCAGGGCCAGGCGGCGGCCGAGGGCTGGTTTGGCGAGACCGGCACGGCGCTCGTCCTGCGGCGCGAGCTTGTGCTGCTGGCGCTCTCGGACCGCGGCCACGTCGATCCGAACGGCAAGGTGATCTCGGCGATCGCCAAGCTGTTCCGCCGGGTCGGCAAGCGCTAGGCCGGCCGCCGCACCCGCTGCCCCACCAGCCGCCTTCCTACCTCCACTACACCCCGGATTACGCAGGCCGCCAGGCAGTCCCAGGGCGGGCCGAGTCCGGCCTAGTCCATAATCAGGCTGGGGTCGCTGCGCTTGCGGCGGCGGCGCGGCGCGGCGTCGGCGCGGCCCTGGGCGAGCGGGATAAGGAGCAGCAGGAACAGGAACGACAGCAGGGTGCCCAGGCCAAACAGGGCGCTGTAGCCAAGCTGGGTGGCCAGCACCCCGGCGAGCAGCCGGCCCGGCGTCTTGCCGACAAGCTCGATGCAGGCGAGCAGCGTGTAGTGGGCGGCCCCCACCGAGCGATCGACGCGCGACATCATGAAGGCGAACATCGCCGTGGTCAGGGCGCCACCGCAGAAGTGCTCGAACGTGGTGACCAGGATGACCGCCGCCGGCGAGATCGGCGACAGCTGCGACAGGTACCACTCGCCGCTCATGCTGCAGGCGCGCATCACCCCGGTGACCCCGACCGCCACCAGCAGCGGCCAGCGGAACGACAGGTAGCCGCCGAGCATCGAGCCGAGGATCGAGGCGACCAGGCCATAGGTGCCCACCCACTGCGCGATCTGCGGGATGGTGAAGTGATGATCGATGAGGAACGGCTTGAACATGGCGTCGACCATGCCCTCGCCGATCTTATAAGTGCCGACAAACAGGACCAGCCACAGGGCGCCGGGGGTGCGCAGGGTGCGCAGCATCTGCCGCAGCACCTCGCCGAGCGAGCGGCGGGTCTGGCGGGCCTCGGGGGCCGGCGGCGGCTCGCGCAGCGGCAGCACGGTCACGGCGATGACCAGGATGAGGCCGCCGATGATCCACAGGATGCCGCTCCAGCCGATGCGCACGTAGGCGCGGGCGAGCAGCAGGCTGCCGACGATCATGCCGCACTTGAAGCCGACCACCTGGGCGGTGTTGGCCAGGCCCAGGTCCTCGCCCTTGACCACGTCCACCGCCAGCCCGTCCACCGCGATGTCCTGGGTCGCCGAGAACAGGTTCATGAGCAAGAGCAGCCCGGCCAGCACCTGCAGGCCGGCGCTCGGCGGGAACAGCGCCGTCACCACGCAGGTGGCGGCGAGCAGGAGCTGCATGGCGACGATCCAGGTCTTGCGGCGGCCGAAGCGCTCGGAGCCGTAGCGCTCGACCAGCGGCGCCCACAGCGCCTTAACCGACCACGGCATCGTCAGCAGGTTGGCAAAGCCGATCTTGGTCAGCGACAGGCCGGCCTGGCGCAGGAAGGCCGAGATCTCGTTCTGGAAGCCAAACGGCAGCCCCTGCGCGAAGTACAGACAGAAGAGAAGGACCAGGCTGCGCCGCTTGGAAATCTCCGCCACTAGATCATCATACCGCTGGGTCCCGGCCAGCGGCTACGCTTGCTTGCCAGCGGCGGCGGCCGGTTGCGGGGAGCATCGGCACCGCGGCGCTACTCGGGCAAGAGGCCGTAGTGGCGCGCCAGGTCCTCATCCAGGCCGTTGTGCTCGATGATGCGGGTGTACAGGGCGGCGCTGGGCCGCGGGGTGCGGCGGAAGCCGTCCTTGTAGTCGACCTTGATGAGGCCAAAGCGGGCGTCAAAGCCCTCGGCCCACTCGAAGTTGTCGAGCAGCGACCAGTGGAAGTAGCCGCGCACATCGGCGCCGTGCTGGCGCGCCAGCCACATCTCCTTGACGTGCTCGACGAGGAGCCGCTGGCGATCGGTGTCGTCGTCCTTGCGGTCGGCGGTGCCGTTCTCCAGCACGTAGATCGGCAGCCGGTAGCGCGAGCCGGCGCGCTGCAGGATGAGGCTGAAGCCGCGCGGGTAGCTGGCCCAGCCGAGGTCGCTCGGCTTGTCGACCTCCGGGGTCTCGGGGTCGTGCATCAGGATCTGGAACTTGGTCGGGGCAAGCAGGTCGGTCTTCACGTAGAAGCGGCCGTAGTAGTTGATGCCCAGGTAGTCCTGGGTCCCCTTAAGGCCGGCGATGGGCGCCCGGTGGCTGGTGTTGGTCACCGCCAGCACGCCGCTGGCCACCGCGTCGCTGAAGTCCCAGATGAAGGCCTGCTCGATGACC
>JBGANQ010000147.1:0-13742 GCA_044222245.1 Polyangia bacterium
CTGGGCGGCTACCTGTCGGTGGCCTGGACGCGCGCGCTGCTCACCGACCCGGCCTCGCCCCTTTACTACGGCGGCAAGAACGACATGACCGCCTTTGGCAAGAAGCTCACCGCCGGCGAGCTCGACTCCCTCGCCGCGTACTTGCAGGCCCAGCGCCAGAGCCGATAGCAGGCCGTGGCAGCAGGTAGCGAGCGGCCCGAGCTTGCGGTCGCTCGCGCGGGAGCAGCCTGTGGGCTGTGAGCAAGGCCGGACCCGAGCTCGGGCCGCGCAGCCGCTTTGCCACGGCCCGCTCGCCTGCTGGCGGCAGCGGGGCTTGCACGCGGGCGATGACGCCCTGCCGTCCGCTCGCCGCCCGCGGTTACAGCAGAGAGTCTTGCGGAGCGCTGCGACGCAGGGCGCGCAGGTACTCGCGCGCCTTCTGGACGCGGAAGGCCAGGCCATCCAGATCGGCCTGCGGCAGGACCTCGGACAGCTCGCGCTGCACCTTGGCAAGGTCCAGCTCGAACAGGCGCTGGGCGACGTCCGCCGAGAAGCGCTGGCTCCACTTGAGGGTGCGCATGGCGTGCCGCGAGGAGCGGTGGTGGCGATCCGGGCCAAACCCGGCGCCCTGGTCGATAAAGACCATCTGCCCGTCCACCTCGTGGGTGTTGCCGCCCGACCAGCGGTCGTAGTTCAGGATCAGGTAATCAAACAGCAGGAGCGTGCTGATCTCCAGCAGGCGCTGCTGCTTGCCCGGTGGGATCGGCCCGCCGTGGAGCAGCGCCGGCTTCCACCAGTCCTGGGTCTCCAGCTTGAGCGCCCGCAGGCCCGGCACCCAGGTGATGACGGCGCAGGCAATCTCACCCTTGTCATCGGGGATGAGCTCCGCTTCCATGCGCGCCCGCAGGTCCTTGGGCGTGTTGGCGGTCAGCTGCTCGGTGGAGAAGCGCCGCACGCACGAGGGCGGCACCACGCCCAGGCCCATGGCCCGCGACAGGCGGTAGGCGGCAACCTCGGCCTGGTAGCGGGTGATGCGCGTCTGGTTGGGCTTTACCGCGGCCTCACTGCCGTCGGCAAACTTGACCTTGAACTTGATCGAGGCGCCGCCGCCGAGCGGCTTTATCGACTTGATCGGCTGGCTGCAGATGTGCGCCAGCAGCTCATCGTCGGGCTGACCGCGAAAGCGCGGGACCCGATCGATGAGCGGCGCCGGCGGCGGCTCTTCTCCGGCCGGGCTCGGCTCATAAGACGGGACCTCGGCGGCCGGCGGCACGAACAGCGCCCGCCCGCGCAGCTGCGCCTCGCTGCGCGACCCGAGCTGGACCGCCGCCAGGGTCGCGCTGGCGCCCGCCCAGGCACCGCCGGACGGGGTCTCGCGGAGCGCGGTCCGGCCGTCCCCCAGATACGCGGCCTTGACACTCGGCGAAGACGTCGAGTTGCCGGCCAAGCTGAGGCAGCAGACAAGCGCGAGGATCACGATGCGCAGCACGGGCATTGAACAGACACGCCTGGGTTGTGGTACAGCGTGGTAGCCATCCCAACACGTGGCCTGTACACGCTTGTTGCAGATTTGGATTGTAGATCAATTTGCGCCACCTGGGACGGCTAAATTCCAGATTAGATTTCATGACTAAGCCTTGACGATGGCTCGTTATGGGGACCTATGGGAGGATATCGGCGCTTGCGCATAAGCCCGGTAGAGATGGGGCCTGCACCTACATGTGTTAATGATTTTCCAGCGGGTTTTTCCCAGCAGAATTTAGGGAAATTCCTGTTTGAAAACCCTGATATTTCGATAATCTAGCGGTCTGTAAGGCGTCCATCGGCCCCCGCCCGGCCCTTCACGAATACCTGGAAACCCCTTTCACCACCTCGGCCACCTGTTCCTACCTGTCCCGCAGCGCGCCCCGGCACTTTCAGATCACCGCTTGGAGCTGCCCGGAAGAGCACCCACTTCGCTCCAGTTGAGCCGCGCTCGGCGGCGGAGGTTGGGCCAGTGGAAGCAGGTGCAAGTAGGTGACAGGTGGGGAAAATCGGAGTAAGCAATACCCATGCGTACCTCGTCGCGGCTCCCTGCGTTGTGGTCGTCCCGCCGGCTGCTTTTCTTCCGGGGAAATCTGGAAGCGGCAGACGGCTCCTTGTCGGGGCGCGAGGCGCCCGGGGACAGGCCGCGACTGTGGCCAAAGCGGTGGCTCGGGCTGTGGCTCGGGCTCTGGATCGGCCTCGGGGCAGGCCTTGGGGCGGGGCTGCAGGCGGGGTGCACCCCGGGCCGCGGCGGGGTGGATGAGAACACCCTGCCGCCCGATCTGGCGATGCCACTGCCGCCGCCGCCGCCGTGCCAGACCGGCCGGCTGCGCTGCAGCGCCGACAAGGACGCCACCGAGCTGTGCGACGGCATGACCTGGAAGCGCCAGGCGGCCTGCAACATCGCCGAAGGCGAGTCGTGCATCGAGGGCGTGTGCAAGAAGGCCTGCGAGCTGGTCACCCGCGGCAACGTCGGCTGCAGCTTCTACCCGGTGAACCTGTGGTCGACCTCGCTGGTGGGCAACCTGGGCATCGTGGTGACCAACACGAGCGACCGGCTCACCGCCAAGGTGACGCTAGAGGACGCCAGCGGCCCGGTGGCCAGCGCCGACATCGCCCCGGCGATGGGCAACCCGATGGGCGGGGTCGCGATCTTCCGGCTCGATCACAACAAGAACAAGCTGGCGCAGACCGAGCAGGCCAAAAAGGCCTTCCACCTGACCTCGAGCACGCCGGTGGCGGTGTACCTGTTCCACCCGATCGACGCCGCCACCGTGTTCTCGGGCTCGGCGACGCTGCTATTGCCCGAGCATGTGATGGCGAAGAACTACTTCGTCATGTCCTATACCTTTAACGCCGAGCTCATCACCACGCCGCCGCAGGGCCAGGGCTTCGTCTCGGTGGTCGGGCTGCAGGACAATACCTACGTCGAGGTCACCACTCCGGTCGCCACCAAGAGCGGCCCCGGCGTCCCCGCGCTCAAGGCGGGCGAGACCCTCAAGCGCTTCGTCAATCGCTTCGAGGTCCTGGAGCTCATGCAGATAAACTCGCACGAGGACATCTCGGGCGCGACCGTCAAGGCGAGCGCGCCGGTGGCGGTCTACGGCGGCGCCGGCGGCGTGTCGATCCCGGCCAGCGCGATCGGCGGCAACCACCTGGGCGTGCAGATGTTCCCGCTGGAGACCTGGGGCAAGCGCTACCTGGCGGCCAAGGTCAAGCAGCGCAACAGCTCCGACAAGGACTACTACCGGATCGTCGCCAGCGTCGACGACACCCACATCACCCTGACCGGCGGGCCGAACCTGCCGCGCACCATCCCGACTCTGGTAAAGAGCCAGATCTTCGAGTTTTCAACTGACAGCGATTTCGCCATCGAGGCCGATCAGCCGATCCTCGTATTCCAGTACATGCCGGCCTGGGGCAACCTGTCGGGCCGCTATAACCCGGCCGACTTCCCCACCGGCGTCTCACCGAGCTGCCCGTTTGCCGGCGGCCCCGACGACGTCAAGTGCCTGGGCGACGCCAACATTACGCCCCTGGTGCCGGTCGAGCAGTACCGCAGCGACTACATCTTCTACGTCCCGCAGACCTACACCTACGACTACATCCACGTCACCGCGCCGGTGGGCACCAAGCTGGTGCTGGACGGGACGCCGGTAACGGCAGAGCTGCGCGCGATCGGCACCACCGGCTTTGGCCGCGCCATCATACCGCTGAAGATGCCCGGCAACCACCGCATCACCGCAGACAAGGCCTTTGGGCTTATCGGTTATGGGTACTCTTACGCGACCTCGTACTCCTACGCGGGCGGGCTGAACCTGGAGCGCATAAATCCCGTAGAGTAGAAATAAATCGCCACGCTGCCCGCCCTTCCGGCCGCCCCTCCGGCCACTCATCCCGCCGCCCGCCCCCCTACCGTGAGCCCTTTTTACATGCGTGTCGGAGGGCTGTAAACATGTTACCCTTGTTCACATGCTCCGTAAATTCATCGTCACCGGTCTCCTCTGCGGCCTGACGCTGGGTCATACGCTGGCCCACGCGGATGAAGCCGACGCCCAGTACCGTAAAGGCCTGGCTTACATGCAAGCCGGCAAGCTGGACGATGCCCGCGCCGCCCTTGAGGAAGCGCTGCGCCTCCGCCCCAACTACGCCGCGGCCGAGCTCAGCCTTGGCAATGCGCTGCGCAAGCAGAAGCAGTGCGACAAGGCGGTCCCCCACTACGAGGGCGTGATCCGGCTGCAGCCCGACGATCCGTTCGCCCATGGCAACCTCGGGTACTGCTACTCGATGATCGGCCACCAGCAGGAGGCGATCCGGGCGCTGACCCGCGCCACCGAGCTCGCCCCCAACGAGGTCCTGTGGCGGACCTCACTCGGAGCGCTGTACCGCCAGGTCAAGCAGTACGACAAGGCGCTGCCGCACCTGGAGAAGGCGGTCCAGCTAGACCCCAACAACCCCGATGCGCTGCGCAACCTCGCGGTGGCGCTGCGGCAGGCCAAGCAGCTCGACCGCGCCGCCGAGGTCACCAAGCAGGCGATAAAGCTGCTGCCGGGCGACAGCGATCTGCGCTTTGACCTGGGCGTCATCTATCGCGTGCAGCAGAAGACCGCCGAGGCGATTGCCGCTTACCGCGAAGCGATCAAGATCAACGAAAAGAACGCCGATGCCTGGTACGACCTCGGCGTGCTGCTGGCGCAGGACCGGCAGAAGCAAGAGGCGGTGGACGCTTTCAATAAGTACATCGACTTGGTCGGTGACAAAAAGCCGGTCCAGGCCGAAGGCGTTCGCCAGCAGATCAAGTCCATCGGCGGCACTCCGCACTAAGCGGCCTATTGGCCTATCGGCCCGCGCCCTCTTTATCGTCGTCGCGCACGGTTGGCTCATCCCGATATCAACATATGGTCGGCCTGACGGGCCGCCCCACCTGCCAACCGGGCGCGGTCACGCCGGATCTTCGGCTCGGCGCCCATAGCGCAGCGCGCCCGCGCCCTGCCGTCGACAACCTTGACCTTTGTCACCCACAACGATACGCTAGCCCATCATGTTCTGGCCCCATGTACCGCCTGACGCGGCAAAACTGTCGGCGCGCGCGCTGCTGCTGGCCAGCGCCGGCCGCGCGCTGACCCGGAGCGCAGGCACAGCTGATGCCAGCGCAGCCGCGGGCGGCGAGTCGTTCGGGCCCGGGTAGCGCACGAGGGAACGGGGATGGATCAAACCAAGAAGACGATGCGCCATTTCTACTGCCGCGACGTCCTGTGGGAGACGTTCGAGGCAATGGCCAACGACTTCGATTGCTCCATCGATTACCTGGTAAACGAGTCGATGCGGCTGTACGCCCGCTCGAAGAACTACCAGGTGCCGTCGGCCGGGGCCTCGCCGAGCCAGATCATCCCCTCCGGGGCGGCGGGGCTGAACGCCTCGCACAGCGGTGCCGGGACCCTGCGCCCGGTGGTGGGAACGCCGTCGCCGTCGTCGCTGCGCAACTCGACGAGCCAGCAGATGCCGCGCCCGCTGACCTCGCCGGCGACCGCGGTGACGCCGCGCCCACCGCCCACCGCCCCGCTCATGGGCTCGGGACCGCGCCCGATGCCGCCGCCGCCGCCGCCACCACCGCCGCCGCGGCCGCCGGCCACGCCGGCGACTCCGTCGCCGATGCTCAACGCGCCGACGCCGAGCCTGCACTCGTCAAGCCCGGTCTCCAACTGGTCGCCGCCGCTGTCGGCGTCGGCGGCGCAGCCGGGCGGCGAGGCGGGCAGCGCCCTTTTGTACCTCATCTTCAACGGCCAGCGCTTTGTCGTCGACAAAGAGCAGTTCGTGATCGGCCGCGGCTCCAAGACCGCCGACCTGCCGATCAAGGACGGCAACATCTCACGCCAGCACGCGGTCGTGCTGCGGCGCAACGGGGTCTACTACATAAAGGACCTCGGCTCGACCAACGGCATCGAGTACAAGGGCATGCGCATCGACAACAAGCGCATCGACGAAGGCGACACCTTCTACATCTGCGATTACGAGCTCAAGTTCACCTACCAGCCCTGACCGCCGCGCCCCGCCGGTCGCGGTGAACCGCTGCTGCCGCGCCCAGGGACGCGCCGCGACCTGGCCGGCCTGCTGACTCCGCAGCCGGGCTCGCCGAGCTAGAACTTGACCTTGATCTTGGTCGCGCCCTTGCCGCTCTTGACCTTCTGCTGCTTGTCCTGAAGCTCCTCGGTGGCCGGCTGCAGGAAGCTGAAGGTGTGGCGGCCGGGGGCGAGCATCAGGGTCTCGGTCGGGCAGCTCAGGCCGGTGTCATTGCCATCGACCAGGATGCGCAGCCCTTCCTTGGTCTTGCACTTGATCTTGACCACCTGCGGGCCGGCGACGTCGTCGGGCAGCGTGGCCCGCTCGAGCTTGAGCGAGAGCTCCGCCCCGGCCGTGACCTCGCGGCGCAGCAGCTTGTACTCCTCGGCAATCAGGAGCAGCTTGTGCGGGCCCGGCGGCAGCTGCAGCGTCAGCGGGGTGCTGCCGCGCGGCTGTTTGTCCAGGTACACCTCGGCCTTGGGCTCGGAGCTCAGGCGCAGCTCCCCGGGAGCCGTCGGCGCCGGGGTCTTGGCGAGCTCGGTGCCGTGGGCGTCGGCCCGCCCGGCTCCGCCATCCAGGCTCGCCGACCCCGGACCGCCGGTCGAGCCGGGGCGGGTCACCAGGTAGGTGAGCAGGCTGCCGCCCAGGAGGCCGAGCAGGCCGAGCCCGAGCAGCAGGGAGCGCCGCCCGGCCGGCACCGGGGTCGTCATCAGACCCGAGCCCTCGGCCCGGGCCTCACCGCCGGCGGCGAAGGCTGCATCGTGGGCGGGGCCGGGAAAGCCTGGCTGCCCAAAGGCGGCTGCGTCCGCGCCCAGACCGGCAGCCTCCCCGGCCTGAGCAAACTCCGGTCCCGACCCGCCCGCCCGACCTTCCGCTGCCTGCGCTTCGGCCGCGGCCAGCGCGCGCGCGTCAGCGCTCGAGAGCTGGTTGGTCGGCTCGTCGCTGGGCGGCGCGGCAGGTCGCGGCGGCCCGACGCGCACCGGCGCGAGCGCCGGGTTGGTCTGCTCTGCCGAGTGGCGGTCGGTGGCCGCCGTCTCGTCCACAGGGCTCAACAGGTGCCCGTAGGCCCCGGTGGCCGGCTTGCCATCGGTCGCTGCGGCCACCGCCTCGGGAGTCCAGCTGAGCTCCTGACCACCCCCGGCCGCCGCCACTGCATCGCCGAGATCGGCGGTGGGGGTGTTGGCGCTGTCGCGCGGCGCCGGCCCGGCCGCGGATCGACCCGGCTGACCTGCAGAGTCGCCAAACTGCGCCTTGGGGTTGATCGAGACCGGGCTCGCCGGCCCTCGACTCGCCGGGCTGCGTCCGATCTTGGGAGCGTCGGCGGGCCGCTCGCTCGTCGGGCTGGGCGAGGCCACGGCGGCCTGCGGACCCGAGCTCGGGCGCTGGCCGATCGCTCCCCGCGCCTCGGTCGCCTTCAGCTCCGGCTTGCTCGGCGGCTTGGCCGCCGCTCCGGTCACTGCCTGGGGACCCGAGCGGCCGCCGGCGGCAACGGCGCGCTGCAGCTTCTCGTTGTTCCCGCTCTGCCGGGTCGGCCCCGCGCCCGCCTCGCCAGCACCGTCGCCGTCGAGGTTGATGCGGGGGTTGGTGGCGAGCAGCGGGCGAGACATCGGCAGCGGCGTATCTTCGTCGCCGTGCACCGCGCCGCCGGGTCGGCTCGGGCCGTCGCGGCCGGCGGGGGGCAGGTTGAGGGCGTCGTCGGCAGGGAGCCCCGGCCGGCTGGCCGCCGCGCGGGCTCGCAGCGGCGCCCCGGGCTTGCCGATGATTACCCGCCCGGTGGGCGGCGGCGGCAGCGGCTCGGCGCTGGAGCGCTCGCTGATCACCACCGGCTGCGGTACCGTGTCGCCGGCCATCTGGAACTGCTGGCCGACCTGCTGCAGGGCGCTGCGCACCGCCTCGGGCATGGGCAGCCGCACCGACTGCAGCGCCTGCTGGAAGGCGGCGATGGTGGCAAACCGGCCCGAGGCGACCCGCGAGGTCGCCTGCACCAGCACCGGCATGAGCTCGCCCAGGACTGGCGCCGACTCGGCGGTGGCGCTGGCGATCGTCAGGCCGCCGAGCAGCTCCTGCAGGATCATCCCCAGCGAGTAGACATCGCTCTGCGCGGTGGGGGCGCCGCTTATCTGCAGCTCGGGCGCCATGTAGGGGTAGACCGCCTTGAGGCTCGGATCGCTGGCCCAGCTGGCCGCCGGCAGCGTCGGCCCCAGGCCAACATCGGCCAGGTGGACGCCGCCCTGGGCATCCAGCCACACCGACTGCGGCGACAACAGCCCGTGCAACAGCCCCCGGGCGTGGGCGCGCGAAAGCACCGCCGTCAGCTCCTGGCCCAGGGCGACGACGATCGCCGGCAGCAGCGCCGAGGCCTTCTCGCGGCTGCTGAGCAGCTCGAGCCCGGCCTTGAGCTTGCGCAGATCCGCGTAGCCGACAAAGTCAAAGACCGCGAAGTGATCGCCGCCCTGGCTGCCCTGCTCGAAGCAGCGCAGCAGCCCTTCGTGCCCGAGCTCGCCGTAGCTCTTCAGCGCGGCGGTGAGCTTGGCGACGGCGGCCGGATCCTTGGCGAGCTGCGGGTGCAGCTTGGTGAGCAGATACTGGCGCTCGACGCCGATAAGCCCAAAGCGCTTGGCCCGCCACTGCTCGCCGACGGGCGTGACGCCTATTCGCTCGACACAGGTATAGCGCCCCAGCGTGAAGGTACGCGACTGCACGACTGCAATCGTAGCACGTCTTTGCCAGAAAATTTTGTTTGCTAACCAAACATTTTCGGGAGTTTGTCGTCACTTCGACGACAGGGAAGCGAGCCACCGGGCCGGCGCTGCACTGTCCGGCCCGAGCGGCGGCGCGGGGCGCGCCAGCGGAAGTCAGCGGTGCGAGATGATCGCCGAGACGACGCGCATCTCCTCGGCCAGGGCGATGCCGATCTTGTCCTTGGTGCGATCGAGATCGATCTGCGCCCCCAGCGCCTTGAGCACCGCTTCATCGGCCTTGGTCGCCACCCGGGTCAGCGCGTACAGCACCGCGGTGCGCACCGCCGAGTCCTTGTGGCCGACCTGCTTGATCAGCTCGGGCACCGCGTCGTGCCCCAGGCGCGACAGCGCGAAGGCGGCCCGCTCGGCGCGCGCGCTCTTCGCATCGGTCAGCGCCTTGCCGTAGCAGGCGAGGTCCTTTTTACACTCGCCGACGAGCTTTACCCGATCGATGGCGTTTTGGAAGACCTCGGCGATGTCAGCAAACTCCTTGGGGATCGCCTTGAGGATCGGCTCCAGGGTCGCGGTCTCGTCCTTTTCGGCCAGGCGCGAGAACTGGGTGACGCCCTGGGCGGCCAGGGTCGCCTTGTCCTGGTCGACCTCTTTCTGCTCGCCCTTGCCGCTTATGTAGTTGGTCTTGGCGGCGGCGAGCATCGCCGGCAGGGCGTCGGTGGCGCCAAGGAGGTTGAGCCCCTCGGCCGCCGCGGCGCGGTGCTTGGCGTTGCGCTTGCCGTCAGAAAGGATGCCGATGAGGGTCTTTGTCGCCGACGGATCGCCGATGAAGCCGATCGCCTGCAGCACCGACTGGTGGCCCGAGACGCCGTTGGGCGCGAGGCCATCGTCTTTCTTGTTCAGCTCGGCAAGCAGCGCCGGCAGCGCCTTCTTGCTGCGCAGGTCGCCGAGCAGGATCGCCGCCTTCTGCACGACGATGCCGGGGATGAACTCGTACTTCTTGGCGTCGTCCTCGACCGCCATGTTCTTGCGCTGCAGCGTCTCGACCAGCTTGTCCACCGCCGGCTCGCCGATGCGCACGAGCGCTATGCGGCAGTCCTGGAAGATGTCGACGTTGCGGCCGGTCATCCACAGCCCGCGGACCAGTGAGTTCACCGACTTCGGGCTGGCGAACTCGCCCAGGTGCCGCGCCGCCTGCTTGTTGAGGAAGAAGTCCTGCTCGTCGGCCGGCGTCTCCAGCACCTGATCGAGGGCGTCGACCGCGCTCGGGTCCTTGATCGCCGTAAGCGCCCGCATCGCCTCGACCTTGACGACGTTGGCGCGGGTCTTGATCGGCAGCTTCTTGGTGATCGCCTTGATGAGGTCGGGCACCGCCTTCTTGGCCGCCTCGCGCCCCTTGTCATCGCGGGTCGCGATCTCGTAGATGCCGGTGGCGGCCACCGAGGCGTTCTCGTAGTTGTCGTCCGAGTAGTCGAGCTGCGAGATGAACAGGTCCATCGCCGAGTCGGAGCGGATCTTGGTGATGACGCGCAGGTGCTCGGGGTCTTTACTCCGCTTGAACAGCGCGCTCAGCGGCGCCACCGAGGACTCGTCCTTGAGCTTGGTGAGCTGCCGCAGCGCCTCTTTCTGCTCGCGCACATCATCGAGCTTCTTGATCCAGGTCTTGGGATCCTGGGGATCATCCAGGCAGCCCGAGAGCCCGACGAGGCCCAGAGTGAGGGACAGTCCCAGGGGGCGCGAGTGCCGGAGCAGGATGCGGCTGAGTTTACCCATTGCAATCTCCCGGGGCGCAGGGCCCCACATCAGAACCGTGGCCAAGGCCAAGAGTCATAGCCCCACCCCCCGTCGCTGGCCGGCTGGCCGGGCGGACGGCCCGGCAGGCTGTGGTGGCCGCTGCGAGGCATCTTGCGTCGCGTGCTCCCGTCGAGTGCGGAGGTGGAGTGTAGTGAGAAAGATTCTATACATGCGGCGGCCCGCAAGGAAAGAGGCAAGGAACGCGCCGCGGAACAAGACCGCCCGGCAGGGAAAAATTGCCCGCCCGCAGCTCCGCCCGCGGGTCCGGCACTGCCGACCCCGGGGCGAATATGAAGTGGGAAAAGGGAGACCTGAGGGGAGCTTGGGGGGAAGCGGCAAGGCGCCGAGCAGAGGTTGCTCAGCCGCCCTTGCCCTTGGACTGCACGGCGAAGTTCACGTTGTTGTAGCCCGCGACCGCGCAGGTATACATGACCTTCTTGATGACCTTGAAGTCGATGTTCTTGTCGGCCTGGACGATGACGATGCCCTTGAAGTCCTCGGGATTGGGGTGCAGGAGCTTGAAGTTGTTCTTGAGCACCACCAGGTCGTCGTGAAGCTGGGGGATCTTCCAGTCCACGCCGCTGTCACGGGTCAGCTCGGCCGAGTCGGCCTTGGGATCGCCGTTAAGCGTCACCGCGTCGCGCGACACCGAGATGATCGGCGCCTGCTCGAGGTCGCGGAAGTTGATCGCCTCGGGCAGGGTGATGTTCTTGGACACCGTCAGCAGCTCGCCTGACGCCGAGAAGGTCTGCAGCAGAAACACGACCAGGATGGTGAGCATGTCGACCATCGAGGTCAGGTTCAGCTCGGCATACCCGGACTTCTTGCCCGTGCCGTGCTTGGTCACGAACTTCAGGGGGATGTGCTTGCGAAGCCGCGGTCCGGGCGGCTTCATCATGCCAGGACGATTGATCGCATCAGTACCCGACATGATCAGCCTCCCGCGCCCTTGTCAGAGAGTGAAATATTGGGGAAGTGCGCCGAGATGACCACGTCCATGGTCTTTATGACCTTGTTGTAGATCACGGTGTCATCCGACTTGATGTTGAGATCTTCCTTGTCAGGGTGATCCTTTTTGGCCTGGGCCATGACCTCCGCCAGCTTGACGTAGTCATACTCGTCGCCCTTTTTCTCGATCGGGGTGCTCTCTCCGGTCGACTTGGAGAAGATATACCCGTCCGAGTTGATAAAGAGCGTGAGCGTCACCGACGGAGTTGGCGGCTCATCGACAGCGCCCGAGGGTGCCTTGCTCTTCTGCGTCACGTCCATGCGCGCCAGCTGCGTCCACACGGCCGTAATCAGGAGAAACGAGATACAGCACGAGAGCAGGTCAATAAACGGGACCAGGTTAATCGAGGCATCAAGCGGCTTTTTGCCGCCTTTGCCTGTAGGTTGAGGTGCTGCGCCGCCCATCGCTTAACTCCTTCTGTTTGCCGGTCCTTGCCGGGCCGCGTTCATGTATCCAGCCAGCCACGGCAGCTCGCGAGCGAGCCGTACCGAGCGATGAGTTAGCCCTGGTTGGCGCCGGCCTTCATGGCGTTGCGGTGGCCGACCACCAGGTTCACAACCTGCACCGAGACCTCGTTGATGTCGTCAATCACGTGCTGGGTCCAGCCGTTGAGGATGGCGAACCAGAGCAGCGCCGGGACCGCGCAGACAAGGCCGAAGGCGGTGCAGTTCATGGCCTCGGAGATGCCCTTGGCGAGCAGGGTCGCCTTCATCGAGGGGTCAACGCCCGCGACGCCGGCGAACGAGTGGATGAGGCCGAGGATGGTGCCAAGGAGGCCGACGAGGGTGGCGACGTTGCCGAGCATGGCGAGGTAGCCGGTGCGGGTCTCAAGCTTGGGGATCTCCTTGAGGGCGGCTTCGTCCATCGCGGCTTGCACTTCGGCGTCGGGGCGGTTGAACTTGGTGAGGCCCTGCTGGATGATCCGGGTCACCGGCGTCGGGTTGCCGCTGCAGACCTTGACCGCGCCCTGGATGTTGCCGGCCATGATCTGGCTCTTGAGCAGCGACAGGAGCTTCTCCTTATCGATGCCGGCCTTCTTCAGGTACACCACGCGCTCGATCGAGATGCCCCACGAGATAATCAAAAGGAGCAGGATCGGCCACATCGGCCAGCCGCCTTCATGGAAAGCATCTGCCAGGGTTTTCAAAAGAGACATTGCTGGGACCTCCAAAGATCGGGGTTGGTGACTCGTTTCCGGTCCGGAGTATAAGCACGCGCAGTGCCAGATATAAAAAAACGGCTGAGCTTGCGCGGGCCGCTGCCTAACTCGCCGAAACACCCTGTCTTCAAGTTGAGTCTGGTAGGCAGGCGCCCACCCGGAACTCCGCAGCCGGCCGGGGAAATGCGCAACAGAAGCGGGGAATTTTGCTACAGCCGGCTCAGCCGGGTCCGTGGCGCCCCTCATGAGCGGTGATTGGGCAGCAGGCCGGGCCATTGTGGCAAATGTCCCGGGCACCTCCAGGCGCCACGGCTGGGCGCCGGTGCTACCGCCGGCAGCCCCCCGTGCGATGCAGTTTGACGAGCGGCCAAGGCCAAAGCTAAAGTTCCTGCAAGCGAGGCGTGTGTGACGAGACTAATCGACCTGTTCGCGGTGCTGATTGTAGCCTTCCTGGTGCTCCTGCCGCAGCCGAGCGTCGTCGTGCAGCCGGCCATCCAGGGCGACAAGACCGACCTCGACCGGCTCGCCGTGCTGCAGGATGCGCTGTACCGCTCGCCTGACGACGTGGGGGCGGCGGTCGAGCTGGCGCGCGCCTACCTGCGCGTCGAGCAGCCCGGCTGGGCCGTCGCCACTCTGGCGGCGTTCGGCGGCCGCGGCGACTACCTGGTGCACCAGGTCAACGCCTACGCCTACGCGACGCTGCTGCAGCCGGACCTGGCGCTCAAGCAGGCCGAGGCGGGCCTTGCCGCATGTGCCGCCCAGGGCCCGCGCTGTCCCGATGCGGCGCAGATTCGCCTGGCCTATCTGGCCGACCTCATGCGCGAGCAGGCGCGCGGCGGCATCGACCCGCAGAGCCAGCCGCTCGCCGCCAAGCAGCTCGTCCAGGCCGCCCTGCGCGCGACCAAGGCCACGGTGCCGGCGGCCAAGCCGGCCAGCAAGCCGGCGCCCGCGGACCCGGCAGCCAGCAAGGCGACGTCGCCGCATGCGCCTTAGTCGCTCGCAGTCAGGTCCGCCGACCGGCAGC
>JBGANQ010000039.1:0-74839 GCA_044222245.1 Polyangia bacterium
GGCCTGGCCCTGGGCCTGGCGGTCATGGTCGTGTTCATGATCATGGCCTCGCAGTTTCAGTCCCTCCGCCTTCCCTTTGTCATGCTCTTCACCATTCCGGTCGCCCTGGTCGGCATCGTCACCGCTCTCATGGCGGCGGGTCAGGGCTTTTCGATCACCGCCCTTATGGGCATGCTGATGGTCATCGGCATCGCGGTGTCAAATGGCATCCTGCTCGTCGATGACGCGGCGCGGCGGCTAGAGGCGGGAGTCGGCGTCGAAGAGTCGATCGTGCAGGCGGCGCGGTCGCGCTTTGTGCCGATCATGATGACCAGCCTGGCGACCGTGATCGGCCTCATCCCGACCTCGCTTGGCCTGGAGCACGGCTCCGAGGCCAACCAGCCGCTCGCCCTGGCGGTCGTCGGCGGCCTGAGCTCCTCGACCCTTCTGTCGCTGTTTCTGGTGCCGGCGATCTTTACCTTCCTGGCGCGCCGGCGCGGTCCGCTCACCACCGAGTCGCCGGCTTAGACCGATAAGCCTTTCGCTGCGGGCTCAGTCCTTGGGCGGGGTCGGCTCGCGCCCGGCGCGCTCCTCGCCCAGCCAGTTGTACAGAGTCTTTACGTCGATGCCGAGCTTCGCGGCGGCGTGCCCGCGGTGGCCGCCGACCTGCGCCAGCGCCCAGGCTACATACTGCCGCTGCAGCACGCGCAGCGGCACGATCTCGCCGGCAAAGCACTGCGTCGGCGGGGCCGGTGGCTTGAGCAGGTCCGGCGGCAGATCGGCCAGGGTGATCTCGGCGCTGCGGCCCAGGATCACCAGGCGCTCGACCAGGTGCCCGAGCTCGCGGACGTTGCCGGGCCAGCCGTGGCGGCCAAGCCGCGCCAGGGTCTCGGGGGCGAAGCGCTGCACCACCGACCTGGGGTGGCGAGCGCGCTGCTCCACAAGGAAGTGCTGCAGCAATAGCGGAATGTCCTGGCGGCGCTGGCGCAGCGCCGGCAGCACCACCGAGACCACATCCAGCCGGTAAAGCAGGTCCTCGCGGAAGGTGCCAGCGCGCACCGCGGCGTGCAGATCGCGGTGGGTGGCGGCCATGATGCGCACATCGATCCGGCGCGAGCGGTTGGACCCGACCGGCCGCACTTCCCCCTGCTCCAGCACATGCAGCAGCTTGCCCTGCAGCGCCGCCGGCAGGTCGCCGATCTCGTCGAGGAACAGGGTCCCGCCCTCGGCCTCGGCGAAAAGCCCCTTACGGCTGTGGGTGGCGCCGGTGAAGGCGCCCTTCTCGTGGCCGAACAGCTCACTCTCTAGCAGCGACTCGGGCAGGGCGCCGCAGTTGAGGGCAACAAACGGGCCGCGCTGGCGGGGGCTCTCCTGGTGCACGACCTGCGCCAGCAGGCCCTTGCCGGTGCCGGTCTCGCCGCCGATGAGCAGCGGGACCTCGGCCGCAGCCACCCGCTCCACCGTGTCGAGCAGCGCCTGCATGGGCGGGCTGTGACCGAGCAGCAGCTTGCGACCGCAGCCCTGCTCCGCGGGGCGCAGCGCCGTGGCCTCGCCCAGGGCGGGCTCCTCGGCGCTGGCGCGGCGCGGTCGAGCGGGGGTGGGCCTGGTCATGCCCAGATAATATAGGCAGGCCGAAGACGGCGCGCCCGCTAGTTCCCGCTGGTTCTCGCTGGTTCCGCTGGTTCCCGCTGGTTCCCGCTGGTTCCCGCTGGTTCCCGCTGGTTCCCGCTGGTTCCCGCTGGTTCCGCTGGTTCCGCTGGTTCCGCTGGTTCCCGCTGGTTCCCGCTCGTTATCGATCCGCAGCCAGGCCGCCGCCAAGCCCTTGCGCTGGGGGCACTTCCCGCGGCTGCGGATCGTTTGCCGCTCCGCCGCAGGCGGCGCGTACCTCATCGGTCTTCATGTCGCGATGGACGATCCCGGCGGCGTGCAGCGCCCCGAGGCCGGCGCACAGCTGCACGCCGATATCGATGACCAGGCGCAGCGGCAGGAGGTCGGCGACCGCGGCGCCGATCGGCGACAGCCGGGTGAGCGGCTGGCCGTCGATGTACTCCATGGTCAGGAAGCGCTCATCTTTGTGGGCGCCGATGTCGTAGGTGCGGGCGACGTTGGGGTGGGCGACCCGGCGGGCCAGCCGGACCTCGCTGCGGAAGCGCTCCAGCGCGTCGGGCTGCACGATGTGCTCGGAACGCAGCACCTTGACCGCGACAATCTCGTCGAGCTCACTGTCGCGCGCCCGGTAGACCGACCCGTAGGCGCCGGCTCCGACTAGGCTGAGCAGCTCGTAGCGGCCGCCGTAGCGAATCACTCCCTGCTCGACCAGATCCTGCTCGGTGAGCTCGAAGACGTCGCTCGACTCGGCTCCGGTCCCGCCGCCGCCCTCAGCGCGGTCCTGCTCGGTGCCGGTCAGAAGTGCCGCAGCCATGGGTCCAGCCCGATATCATAGCGCAACCGGCGAGGCCGCGAAACCGGGTTCCCCGGCCGCGTCAGCGGCGTTTTTCGCAGCGTGGCCTTGAGCCGGGAGTCTGCAGCGCGCCTACTCGGGATCGAGCGCCCGCAGCAGCGCCGCGCGCTCTTGCTTGGACAGGGCGCGCAGCTGCTCCAGTAGGGGCAGCTGACCCGGGGCTCGCGAGCGGTCTTCAGAGTCGGGGCGCGCGCCCGCCTGCCCCGCTTGCCCCGCTTGCCCTTCGGGCTCCCCCTCGCCGGCCAGGGCATCGGCGACCCGGCGCACGGTGCTGTTGCGCAGGGTGTCGGGGTCGACGTAGTGCTTGGCAGTAATCGCGAAGCTGCCGTGCCCAAGCGCCGAGGCCACCGCGCCCGAGGTGCACCCTGCGGCCACCGCCAGGCTGGAGTGCAGCCCGCGCAGCGAGTGCGGACAGACGCGCGGCAGGTCGGCGCGCTGGCAGTACTTTTTCACCTGCCGCCACAGCCAGATGTGAAAGTACGGCTGCTCGCGATCCCCGCCGAACAGCAGGCGCTCGGCCGGCCGCCCGACCGCCAGGCTGAGGAGGAACGGCCGCAGCGCCTCGGGGACCTCGAGGCGGCGGCGGGCGTTGTGGGTCTTGCCGCTGGGGATCCAAAGTACGCGGCCGTCATCATCCAGATCGCGGACCTTGCGCAGCAGAACCTCGCTAGAGCGCAGGCCGAGCAGCAGCTGGCAGAAGGTGGCGATGGCTCCCTCTTCGCCCTTCTGCGCCGCCGCCACCAGCACCTGAGTCAGGCGCCGCGCTTCGTCGATGCGCAGCTGCTCCTTGCCGGAGTTCGCCTTGCCGATCGGCTTGACCTTGGCGAACGGATTGTCGCGTATGTACTTGCGATCGACCGCCCAGCGGAAAAACAGCTTGGTCATGCGCAGAACAGAGTGATGAGTCTGCGCCCGCATCACCCGGCCAAAGCGCGAGATGCGCTCGGTCTCTGCTTCATATAGCTCCTGCGCCTGCTCGGGGGTGAAGGCCTTGAGCGGCTGCTCCAGGGGCAGAAAGTACCGCAGCTTGTAGTCCAGAGTCGCCAGCGAGCGCTCCTTGAGGCCGCGCTTCTGCCGCTCGGCCAGAAACTCATCGAGCGCCGCGGCGACGCGGATGTCGGTGTTCTGCAGCTCGCGCTCGATCTCGGCCTTGAGCTGCAGCGCCTCCTCGCGCGTCTTGGAGCTTACTGACTTGCGCCGGGTCCCTTCAAATACCACGACGCGATACGAGTTCACGTTGGCATCATAGTATGGTCCGCTCACGCGGGTAGTCCTGGGCATCCTCCTATCGTCGCCGAAAAATTACCCATCGGTCAAGCCCCTTTTACGCTCGCGCCGCCTTATAAGGGCCCGAAACGACTATTAAAGCCGAGCTCGCACAAGGCCGGCAAAAGGCCCGGGGACCCCGTCGGGCGGCAGCCGGAGCGCGAGGGCAATGCGGCGTAGACAAGCGCCGAGCTTGCGTGGTATCAAAAGCGTACGCATGGCAGACGAGATCAAGTTTCAGGAGCGCTTCTCCACCCTCAAAGCAGAAGTCGGCAAGGTGCTGGTCGGGCAGGATGCGATGGTGCATCGGCTGCTCCTTGGCTTTATCGCCGGCGGTCACATCTTGCTCGAAGGCGTCCCGGGCCTTGCCAAGACGCTGGTCATAAGGACGCTGGCGGACTGCATCGATGCGACGTTTTCGCGCATCCAGTTTACTCCCGACATGCTGCCCGGCGACGTCACCGGCACCCAGGTGTTCAATCCCAAGGACGGGACGTACTCGGTAAAAAAGGGGCCGATCTTTGGCAACCTGGTCCTGGCCGATGAGATAAACCGCGCCCCCGCCAAGGTGCAGGCGGCGCTCTTGGAGGCGATGCAGGAGCGCCAGGTGACGCTCGGCGAGCATACCTTCCCGCTGGCCGAGCCGTTCTTGGTTCTGGCGACCCAGAACCCGATCGAGCAGGAGGGCACCTACCCGCTGCCCGAGGCGCAGCTCGACCGCTTCATGATGAAGGTGCGGGTCAGCTACCCGAGCAAGGAAGAGGAGCTCAAGATCGTCGACCGCATGGCCGGCTCGGGCGCCGAGCCGCGGGTCGGCAAGGTCCTGTCGCCGGCCGAGATCCTCGCGGCGCGCGAGGCGGTGCGCCAGATCTTCGTCGATGACAAGGTCAAGCGCTACGTCGTCGACCTGGTCGCCGCGACCCGCGATCCGCAGGCCGCCAAGCTGCCGCAGTTAAAGAGCCTCATCGAGTGCGGCGCTTCGGTGCGCGCCTCGCTGAACCTCATCAAGGTGGCCAAGGCCAACGCGCTCATGTCCGGGCGCAACTACATAAGCCCGCACGACGTCAAGAGCATCGCCCACGATGTGCTGCGCCACCGCCTCCTTCTTTCCTATGAAGCGGAAGCGGAGAACAAGACCGCGGACGACATCGTAACGACCATCCTGGAAAACGTCGCAGTCCCCTAAGGCGCCATGCTCCCGGCGGAGATCGTCAAGCAAGTAAGACGGATTCAGTTCCAGACCGGTCGTCATGTCGCGGACGTGCTGGCAGGCTCGTACCTGTCCGTGTTCAAGGGCCAGGGCATGGAGTTCGAGGAAGTCCGTCCCTATGTACCCGGCGATGACGTGCGCACCATCGACTGGAACGTCACCGCGCGCATGGGCGCTCCCTATGTGAAGCGCTACCAGGAAGAGCGCGAGCTGACTGTGCTGCTGGTCGTCGACATCAGCGCCTCGCAGGACTTCGGCTCGCAGGCGCGCTCCAAGCGCCAGGCGGCGGTCGAGCTGTCGGCGCTGCTGGCGTTCTCGGCGATCCACAACGACGACAAGGTCGGGCTCCTCCTGTTTCACGGTCAGGTCGAGGAGTACATCCCGCCGCGCAAGGGACAGAAGCACGCCCTGCGGGTGGTGCGCGAGGTGCTGGCGCGCGGCCAGAGCGAGACCCCTGACCGCGACCGCGACCGCGACCGCGACTTAACTGGGGCCGCCGCCGCGACCCGGCCGGCGCGCTCGCTGCTGCCCGAGTTCGTGCGCAAGCGGCTGCGGCGACTGCGCGAGGTGCGTCGCGCCGATCCGCGCCGCGCCACCCATATCGGCGGCGCCATGGAGTTCTGCCGCCGGGTGCTGCCGCGGCGAGCTGTCCTGTTCCTCATCTCGGACTTTCTGGACGAGGGGTATCTGCCGGCGCTGCGCCGCGCCAACCGGCGGCACGACGTGGTGTCGGTGCTGGTCACCGACGACCGCGAGCTGGAGCTTCTCGACAGTGGCCTGCTCATGCTGGAAGACGCCGAGAGCGGACACAAGCGCCTGGTCGACACCGGCTCGGCCGCCTTCCGCGCCCAGCTCAAGGAGCAGGCGGCCGCGCGCATCAAGGGGCTGGAGTCCGAGCTGCGCTCCTCCGGCATCGATCTTGTGCGCGTGGACGCGACGCAGCCGGTGGTCGATCCGCTGCTGCGGTTTTTCCGCATGCGCGAGCGGAGGCGGCGGCGATGAGATCCGCTCTGCACGCCCTGGCCCTGGCAGTGGCCCTGACGGCGCACGCTGGCTGTGGCCGGCGCGCCGAGGTGGCAAAGGCGCCGCCGCCGCCCGCCGCCGACACCGTGCTGACCCAGACCAGCGAGTCCGGCCCGGTCAAGGTCACCATCGAGCTGAGCCCGAAAAAGCCGCGCCTTGGCGATCCGCTGACGCTGACCCTGACCGTCACCGCGCAGCCTCAGGTCACGGTGGAGATGCCGCCGTTTGGCGAGGCCCTGGGCCGCTTCACCATCGTCAGCTTCACCCCCCGCGCGGAGACCGCCGCCGATGGCCGGGTGACCCACGTCCAGCGCTATGTGCTGGACGCGCCGATGAGCGGGCGGCAGCGCATCCCGGCTCTGCGCGTCGAGTTCACCGATGCCCGCCCCGGACAGGGACCCGACGGCGGCGCCGAGTCCACGCATGAGATCCTGACCGATGAGCTGGCGCTCGACATCGAGTCGGTGCTGCCGGCAGGCCAGGTGGAGAGCGAGCTGCGCGGGCTGCGCGGACCGCTCGATGAGTCGGTGGCGCGCAGCCAGCAGCTCCGCTACGCGCTGATTCCGCTGGCGCTGCTCGCCCTGGCCGCGGGCCTGCTGCTGCTGCGCAGCCTGCGCCGCCGGGCGCGGCAGCGGGTGCGGGTGAGCGCCTACGACGTCGCGATGCGGCGCCTGGGCAGCCTGCAGCGCCGCGGCTGGCCCAAGCAGGACGAAGCCGACCCCTGGTACGTCGAGCTGTCCGACATCGTCCGCCGCTACATCGAAGATCGCTACGGGGTGCGCGCTCCCGAGCTTACCACCGAGGAGTTCTTGCGCGAGGCGCGCCAGCAGCTGCGCATGCAGGACAGCCACCGCGAGCTACTGGAGGCGTTCCTGTCGACCTGCGATCGCGTCAAGTTCGCCGGCTACCGCCCGGGCGAGTCGGAGTCGCAGCAGGCCCTGCGCGAAGCGCAGCGCTTCATCGATGACACGCGCCTTATGCCCGGCGCGCCGCCGGAGGTGCCGCGATGACCTTCGCGCTGCCCTTCGAGTTCCGGCAGCCGGTCCTCTTGCTGTCGGCGCTGCTCGCGATCCCGGTGTACCTATGGGCGCGCAGCGATGGCGGGCGAGTCTTGTTCTCGTCATTTCGGCTGCTGCCTAAAGGCGCCACCACCTGGCGCATGCGGCTCGCCTTCGTGCCGCCGCTGCTCGTGGCGCTGGCGGTGGTCGCGCTGGCGGTGGCGCTAGCCGGGCCGCGAGCCGCCGATCGCCAGACGCGGGTGAAGAAGCAGGGCATCGCCCTGATGATGGTGATTGACGTCTCGGGCTCGATGCAGGCCCTGGATCTGTCGGACAAGGACCGCGAGCGGACGCGCCTTGACGCCGTCAAGGAAGTGCTGGCCGATTTCGTCAAGGGCGGCCGCGGCCTGCCCGGGCGTCCCGATGATCTCATCGGCATCGTCAGCTTCGCCGGCTACGCCGACACTCGCTGCCCGCTGACCCTGGATCACGAGAACCTGCTGCTCGCCGCCAGCCAGCTGCAGCTGGCGACCAAGCCCGAGGAAGACGGCACCGCCATCGGCGATGGCCTGGGCCTGGCCCTGGAGCGGCTGCGCGAGTCGACCGCCAAGTCCAAGGTGGCGATCCTGCTGACCGATGGCGTCAACAACCGCGGTGAGACCTCGCCGCAGCAGGCCGCCGAGCTGGCGGCGACGATCGGTGCCAAGGTGTTCACGGTGGGCGCCGGCACCAACGGCATGGCACCGGTGCGGGTGAGCGATCCGTTCGGGCGCTCGTTCCTGCAGCGCATGCCGGTCGAGATCGACGAGAAGATGCTGCAGGCAATCGCCGACAAGACCGGCGGCCGCTACTACCGGGTGACCGACGCCGAGGCCCTGGAGCGCGTCTACCGCGAGATCGACTCGCTGGCGCGCAGCGAGTTCGTCGAGCAGCGCTACCGCCAGTACCACGAGTACTACCAGCACGCGCTGGGCCTGGGCCTGCTGCTCGCGGCGCTCAGCTTCCTGCTCTCGGGGACGCTGCTGCGGAGGCTGCCCTGACCATGGTGGCGACGATGACTTGCACCCTGGCGATGGCGGGCGGGCTGAGCTTCGCGCACCCGGAGCTCGGGCAGCTGCCGTTTTTGGCGGTCGCGCTGTGGGGCCTGCTGGCCTATCTGGACCTGCGGCAGTCGGGGCAGCTCGGGCGGTTCATCTCGCCGCTCATGCAGCTGCGCCTGGCGCGCCGGCTGCCGCGCGGCCGCCGGCTGCTGCGGCTCGGACTTTTATTCTTGGCGCTGGGGGCGGGCTCGGTGGCGCTGTTGCGGCCGCAGACTCCCGGGGAGCTGGAGACGGTCTCCAGCACCCAGGTCTCGGCCGACCTGATGGTGGTGCTGGACGTCTCGCGCAGCATGCTGGCCGAGGACGCGGCGCCCAGCCGCCTGCAGCGCGCCAAGGCGGAGATCCTCGACCTTCTGAGCAAGCTCAAAGGCCACCGCGTCGGCCTGGTGGCGTTCGCCGGCCGGGCCCAGGTCCTGTGCCCGCTGACCCCCGACTACGGCTTCTTCCGCGTCGTGCTCGAGCGCACCGACACCCGCAGCGTTGGCCGCGGCGGCACTCGCATCGGCGACGGCCTGCGCAGCGCCCTGGAGGCGTTCGGTGCGCCGGGCGGCGCCCGCCTCATCCTGCTCATCACCGATGGCGAGGATCAGGACTCCTACCCGGTCGAGGCGGCCAAGGAGGTGCGCAAGGCCGGCGTGCGGGTGGTCGCCATCGGCTTTGGCGATGAGCGCGGCAGCGAGATCACCCTGACCGATCCCAAGACCGGCGCCCGCAGCTTCCTGGTCGATCGCGAGGGCAAGGTGGTCCGCTCGCGGCTGGACGGCAAGACCCTGCGCGACATCGCCGTGGCCACCGAAGGCGCCTATATTCCCGCCGGGGTCGCCGCGCTCGATCTGGAGTCGATCATCCGCGAACATATTCAGCCGCTCGTGCGCGAGCAGAAGAACGCCTCGGTGCGCGCGGTCCCGCGGGAGCACTACCCCTGGCTGGTCCTTATCACGCTGCTGTCGCTGGTCGGCGCGGTGCGGGTCGGACGCAGCACCAGCGTCTCTTCCCTGGCCGGCAGCGACGAAGGGAGGGAGCCGTGAAGCGCCGCCGACTGCACCTTTGCGGAGCGCTCGCCGGGGTCGTCGTGCTCTGCTGCAGCGTCGCCGCTCTCGCCGATTCGCAAGCAGCGGCACCGACGACGCAGCCCGGCGCATCCGCGCAGCCTGCGAACAACGAAAAGCCTGCGAACAACGAAAAGCCTGCGAACAACGAAAAGCCCGAGCCGCCGCGCAAGAGCTACAATAAGGGGCGCGCCGCCTACCAGGCGCATGATCTGGCGGCGGCCGAGAAGAGCTTCCTCGCCGCCCGCGATCAGGCAGAGGCCGACCTCGAGGTCCGCTACCGCGCCGCCTTCAACCTGGCCCTCACCTACGCCCAGAAGGCCGACGGCCTGACCAAGGACAAGCCGCAGGACGCCCTGGCCGCGCTGCAGCAGAGCGCCGCCTGGTTCCGCGACGCGGTGCACGGCCGCCCCGAAGATCCCGACGCCCGCCACAACCTGGAGCTGGTGCTGCGGCGCATCCAGCAGCTGGCCGACCAGCTCAGCAAGGGCCAGAACACCCTGGAGGCGCGCCTTGGGCGGGTGATTGCCGATGAGCGGACCTTGCGCGACCGCATCCGCGCCCTGCTCTCGCGCGTCAACCAGGCGGGCAGCGCCGCCGAGCCGCTCAACTTCCAGGGCGAGTTCGAGGACACCGCGACGTTTCAGCGCACCCTGCTGTCCGATGCCGGGGCGATCCTCGATCTGGCCGGCGAGCAGCGCGATCAGATCTCCCAGCGTCCCGAGGCGCAGCGCTCCGATGAGGATCGCGGCAAGCTCGTGCAGCTGCAGAACCTGGAGCACTACCTGAACCTCGGCCGCGGCACCATGGCCGACGTGGCGCGGCTGCTGCGCCGGCTGCAGGGCGACAAGTCGCACCGCCAGGCCGACGCGGCGGTCAGCCAGCTCAAGCGGGCCCTGGAGCAGCTGCAGGATCCGGTGACGGTCCTCAAGGGGCTGGCCGCGGATCAGAGCGCGGTGCACGGGCAGACGCGGGCGCTCGATGAGCTGCGCAAGGGCAACCTGCTGCTGCCGGTGCAAGGCCAGGACAAGCCGGTCAAGGCCGTGGCGCCGCCCTGGCTGACCGCGGCGGTGCTCGGCGAGCAGCAGAAGGAGCTGCAGCCGCGCACGAGCGAGCTTTTGGCGCGCCTGCAGGCCGGGGTCGAGCACGCCGCGCAGCAGCCCGCCGACAAGCCCGCCGAGCCGGCCAAGGACCCGCGCGAGGCGGCGCAGCGCAAGCGCGTCATCGAGGCGGCGCAGCAGGCGATTCCGATCCTGCAGAAGACCACCGCAGCGATGGAGCAGGCCGGCGGCGCCCTGCAGGGCGACGAGCTGCCGCGGGCGGCGCAGGCGCAGCTGGAGGCCCTCGCCGGGCTGCTCAAGGCGCTGGAGCGCTTCAGCGGCACCCGCGATCTGATCGAGCTGGCCTATGCCGACCAGACCCAGGTGGTGGCGCTGCTGATCCCGCCGGCCAAGCCAGCCCCAGGGGGCAAAATAGCCCCGGCGGGTAAAACAGACCCGGCGGGCAAGCCAGCCGTCGCGGGCCAAACAGACCCGTCGAGCAAGCCGGGCGCGCTGCCCGAAGACAGCGCGCAGGCCGAGGCGCTGAGCAAGCTGTCTACCGCCGAGCGGGCGGCGCTTCTTAAGGAGTCGGTCACCCGCAACCAGGATCGGCTGGCCCGCCTCAAGGGGCTGTTTGCCGACGAGCTGGCGGCCCTGCAGGCCCCGCCGGCGCCGCCCGGTCCAGCTGGCGGGGGCGGCGACGATAAGGAGAAGCTCGCCGCGCAGAAGCAGCGCTACGAGCTGGCCGAGCAGAAGCGCCAGCAGGCCGAGGCGGCGGTCAGTCGCCTGGCCGGGCTGCTCGGCAAGGGCGGCGCCGCGCTGCTGCCCGCTGCCGAGGACGGGCGCAAGCAGCTGGAGGAGCTGCGCCGCCTGTTCTTCACCATCGTCGAGCACCTCAAAGAGCTCTTGCGCAACCAGACCGAGACGCACGACAGCACAAGCTCGGCCCAGGCCAGCCGCGACGAGGCCGAGAAGCAGCGCAAGCTCGGGCCGCTGGCGGCGACGCAGGACGGCCACGCGAGCCTGGCCAAGGCGCTCGCCGAGGCGCTGGCGGCCCAGGCGGACAAAGCGCAGGGCACCCCCGAGGGCGGCGACCCGCAGGCCCAGCAGGCCCAGCAAACCCAGAAGAAGCTGGCCGATGCCGCCGAGGAGGTGCGCAAGGCGCACGGCTCGCTGCAGAGCGCCGCCGACAGCCTCAAGGCGGCCGAGAAGCAGGCGCAGGCGATGTCTTTTGATCTGGAGCCGACCCTGGAGCAGCAGAAGCAGGGCCTGGGACACCTGGAGGCGGCGATCCGCATCCTGGAGCCGCCCCAGCAAGACCAGCAGAATCAAAAGCAGAACCAGCAGAATCAGGATCAGCAGATCTCGCAGGAGCAGGCGGCGCGGCGGCTGCAGGCGATCCGCGAGCGGGAGGCGGAGCGCCAGCGCAAGCGGCAGCAGCCGCAAAATCCCGAGCCGGTAGAGAAGGACTGGTAGGCCATGCAACGTCGAATGCAGAAGCTCCGCTGCGCACTCCTTTTGCTGCTCGGCGCGGCGGTGCTGCTCGGCGCCCCGGGCGGGGCGAGGGCGCAGCAGCTCAGCCTGCACCTTGACACCGAAGAGGTGTACGCCAACCTGCCGTTTGTGCTGTCGGTCGCCGCGCAGGGCTTTGATGAGGCGCCGCAGCCGACGCTGTCGCCGCTGACGATCGCCAACTGCAAGGTGACGCCGCTCGGGGTGACGCCCAACGTCTCCAGCATGCTGCAGATCATCAACGGCCAGCGCACCGAGTCGCGCAGCGTGACCTTTGTGTACCGCTTCCGCGTCGAGGCGGCCAAGCCCGGTCAGTACGTCGTGCCGGCGCTGACCGCGCAGCAGGGCGCAACCCGGGCGCAGAGCCAGGCGGCGCGCTTCACGGTGCGCGCGGTCGATGACAGCAAGGACATGCAGCTGCGCCTCTCGCTGCCCGACCGGCCGCTGTGGATCGGCGAGACGGTCGAGGGCTCGCTCGACTGGTACCTGCGGCGCGACGTCGGCAACCGCACCTTCGCGGTGCCGCTGTTCGATCTGGACGACTGGCTGGAGATCGAGGCCCCGGCCGGAGAGCCCAAGCTCGCCGGCTTCCACGTCGGCAGCCGCCAGCTCGAGCTGCCCTACAAGCAGGACAAGGCGGCGCTCGACGGCAGCGACTACACCCGCTTCCGCTTCCAGTTCCGCCTCACCCCCAGCAAGGCGGGCGTGCTGTCGCCACCGCCGGCGCGCGTGGTGGCCGAGCTGCGCACCGGCATCGGCCGCGATCCGTTCGGCTTTCAGGTGCCCGAGAGCGCGCTGTTCCAGGCGGTGAGCAAGCCTCTGCGGCTGGAGATTCGCCCGCTGCCGCAGGCCGGGCGGCCGCCGAGCTTCAAGAACGCCGTCGGCGAGTCGTTCGCGCTAGAGGTACAGGCGGGGCGGACGGTGGTGCGGCAGGGCGATCCGATCGAGCTGCGCATCCTGCTGCGCGGCAACGGCCGGCTCGCCGGCCTGATCCTGCCCGAGCCTTCCGCGATGGGCCTGTCCGAGC
The DNA here is from genome assembly GCA_044222245.1 of Polyangia bacterium. GTDB lineage: Bacteria > Myxococcota_A > Polyangia > Palsa-1104 > JAEUJZ01 > CALFML01. Next base: position 12,666 of record JBGANQ010000039.1, read on the forward strand.
AGTACTTCGGCGCCCCGGAGGAGCCGCCCGCCGGCGAGCTGCTGGAGGACGGCAAGGGCAAGCTGTTCCGGGTGACCGTCCGCCTGCGCAGCGCTGAGGCGCGCGAGATCCCGGCGCTGTCGTTTGGCTACTTCGATCCGAGCAAGGGCAGCTTCCAGACCGTGCACAGCCAGCCGATCGCGCTGTCGGTCAAGGGCTCGGCGGTGGTCGGCGCCGGCGATGTCGTCGCGACCGCCCCGGCGACCAGCGGCGGTGGCGCGACCGCCAAGCCAGCCGCGACCGCCGAGCCGGCGCTGCCGCTCGTCGGGGCCGATCTGGCGCTGAGCAGCGAGGGGCTGACCTGGCAGCACGCCCCGTCGCTGCGCGCGGTGCTGCCGCTGCTTTTGGGGCTGTATGGGCTGGCGCTTGGGGTGCTGCTCGTCCAGCTGGGGCGGCAGCGCCAGCGGGCCGCCCGCACCCAAGACGCCCAGCTCCAGGCCACCGTGCGCCGGCTGCACAAGGAGCTGGAGGCCGCCGTCCACCAGGCGGCGCGCGACGCGGCGCCCAAGCTGTGCGAGGCGCTGCGGGCGCTGCGCAAGGAGCTTTTGCTGCCCAGCACCGAAGGCAGCGCGCTCATCGAGCGCCTGGAGACCGAGTCCTATAGCCAGAGCGCCAGCGACAAGCCGCTGTCGCCGACCCTGCGCGACGAGGTGGAGCAGCTCAGCCGCTCGCTGCTCGCCCAGGCGCGCCGCCGCCCGGGTGGCACCGGCGGCGCCCCTGCCCTGCTCGCGCTCTTGCTCCCTTGCCTGGGCCTGGGCGCGGCGGCGGTGGTGCACGCCCAGGACAGCGCCGCGCAGCAGAAGCTGCAGCGCGCCCGCGCCGGCTACCAGCAGTCGCTGGCGCAGACCGATCGCGACAAGCGGCGCAGCGGCTTCGCCGAGTCCGAGGGGCTCTTGCGCGAGCTGCAGGCCGCCTATCCCGACCGCCCGCAGCTGCTGGCCGACTGGGGCAACGCCGCCCTGCTCGCCCAGGAGCCGGGGCGCGCCATACTCGCCTACCGCCGCGCCCTGCGGCTGGACCCGGCCCTGGGGCGGGCGCGCCGCAACCTGTCCTTCCTGCGCGAGCACCTGCCCGAGTGGCTGCCGCGACCGCAAAAGGGCGGCACGGTGGACTCGCTGCTGTTCTGGCAGCAGCTGCTGCCGGCGCCGCACCAGCATGTGGTGCTGGCGGCGGCCGTGGCGGCCGCGGTGGCGCTGTTCAGCTTCGGGGCCGGCCGTCGCCGTCGGCTGCTGCGGACGCTGGCGCTGTTGCCGGTGGCGCTGGCGCTGGCCATGGGGCTGTCGCTGTTGACCGAGCGGGACGCCCGCCGCGACGCGGTGCTGGTGGTGTCCGGGGTGACCTTGCGCTCGGCCGACAGCAACGGCGCCCCGCCCGCGCTGGGCCACCCGCTGCCTGCCGGCACCGAGGTCACCGTGGGCGAGCTGCGCGGCGAGTGGACCCGGGTCACGCTGGCCGATGGGCAGACCGGCTGGGTCAAAAGCAGCGCCCTGGCGACGCTGGTCCCGCTGGAGCCGGGTCTTAGCGGCTAAAGAAGGTCCGCAGCATCGGCGAGGCCAGGCTCGCCGCCACCCCATCGAGCCGCCCGAGCTCGAGCACATAGTCGCCGCCGTCCAGGGTGACCTCGCGGATGCCCGGGTGCATGGCCGCCAGCTCGCTGAGCAGGCGCTCGCGCAGCAGCACCGCGCGGCCGGCGCTGGCCGCCCGCCGCAGCTCGTCCAGCCGATCGAGGGCCTGGCGGATGGTCTCGCGCAGCACCGCCTTGTCCCAGGGCTTGGTGAGGTAGCGGTAGACCTCACCCTCATTGATCGCCCGCAGCGCCGAGTCAAGCGACGCTCCGCCGGTAAGCAGCATGCGCACCACGTCCGGGTAGCTCTGGCGGACGCGGGCCACAAGCTCGATGCCGGACATGCCCGGCATGTCGATGTCCGAGATGAGGATGTCGATGCCGCCGCCCTCGATCAGCGACAGCGCCTCGACCGGCGAGGTGGTGCTGAGGATGCGGTAGTCCTGGTCGCGCAGGATGCGCCGCAGGGAGTCCAGGACCTCGGGCTCATCATCGACAATCAGCACTGTATGACGTGAGAGCTTCATAGCGGCAGCCACCTCCGCCAGTCGCTGCGGGACACCGCGCGGCTGGCTCGCTCCAGATCCTTGAGCAGCTCGTCAGCACTCTGGTAGCGCTCCTCGGGACGCTTGGCCATGGCGCGCAGCACCACGCGCTCGATCGCCGCCGGGAACGGCCCGCCCGGACCTTTTAGCGGCGGCGTCGGCGCGCTGATCTGCTGCTCCAGGACCTCGCCCAGGGTCTTGCCGTCAAAAGGCACCGCGCCGGTCAGCATCTCGAACAGCACACAGCCCAGCGAGTACAGATCGCTGCGAAAGTCGGACGCGGCGCCGCGCGCCTGCTCGGGCGACATGTACCAGGCGGTGCCGATGATGCCGTCGCTTGCTACACTGTCGTCACTGGCGGCGATTCGCCCTTCAAGGACCTTGGCCACCCCGAAGTCGCCGATCTTTACCTGATCGTCGTGACCGACAAAGATGTTGGCCGGCTTGAGGTCGCGGTGAACAATACAGTTTAAAATTGTCGTCGAGAGATTGTGTTTCAGATAGTTTCCTGGAAACTTGCTGGAAATCGAAATCAAGCACTGGCTATGCCGAAGCATCTGAAAGCATGCGCAGTAATTCGGCGAGCTCTTGGGGGGCGAGTGCGCGGAGCTGCTGCAGGAGCGAGGGGGGCTCGGCTGGCGTCGGTTCATGGGCCAGCGCCTGCGCCACACGGCGCAAGGTAGTGTTTCTCAGGGTGTCCGGATCTACGTAGTGCTGGGCGGTTATGGCAAAACTCCCGTGCCCGAGCGCCGATGCTACCACGCTCGAGGTGCATCCCGCTGCGACGGCCAGGCTCGAGTGCAGGCCGCGCAGGGAGTGCGGGCATACGCGCGGCAGACCGGCGCGCCGGCAGTAGTTGCGGACCTGACGCCACTGCCAGATCTGAAAGTAGGGCTGCGCCCGGTCGCCGCCGAATAGCCGACGTTCGGGCGGCTGGCCCTTGGCTTGCCTGAGCAGGAGCCCGCGCAGCGGCTCAGGCACCTCGAGCCGGCGGCGGGCGTTGTCGGTCTTGCCGCTGGGAATCCAGAGCACGCGCCCGTCATCATCTAGATCCCGCACCTGGCGATGGAGTACCTCACTAGTGCGCAAGCCCAGCACCAGCTGCATGTAGGTCGCTACGGCCCCTTCCTCTCCCACCTCCGCAGCGCTCAGCAGCACCTGAGTAAGCCGCCGCGCTTCGTCAATGCGGAGCTGGTCTTTACCCACGCGCGGCTTGCCGACGGGCTTGACGGCTGCAAACGGATTGGCGCGTGAATATTTCCGACTCACGGCCCAGCAAAAAAACATCTTGGCCGCACCCAGCAGCTTCCGGTGAGTCTGGGCGCGCGTTACGTGCCCGAACCGGGTGGTCTTCACGGTCTCCGCTTCGTAGAGCTGCCGCGCTTGGTCTGCGCTGAAGTTGCTGACCCGCTGAGCGAGCGGAAGAAAGTGGCGCAGCCTGTAGCCGAGCGTATCGATAGAGAGTGGCTTGAGCCCTTGCTTCTGTTTGTCGGTCAGAAACTCTTCGATCGCCGTTTCGATCAGGATGGAGTTCTCAGCCTGCAAGGTGCGCTCAAACTCGGCCTTGATGGAAAGAGCCTCCTGCAGCGACTTGAGGGAGCCAACGGACTTGCGCTTTCCCCCGTCGAATAGGATGACGCGATAGGTCTGCGTGTTGGCGTCGAAGTAGGGGCCAGATACTCGCGAAGTCTGGTTCGCAGAGTCGGCCCCTTCTCGCGAGGAAGCGTTATCCAGCGACTTCCCGAGCATAGACAGCGTGCGACGGACGGTCTTACGGGTCTTGTTCTTGTTTGGGGCGTTCATGATTGTTGTTCTCCTGTTTCAGGGGGGCAAATCGTGACTACTTCCGGACTTTGGTACGTGCACTCCGCTGGGGATCGCGGAGGTCTTGCTGAGTCGGGATGGCGCCCCAGAAGCGCTCTACTTCAGGGAGGCGTGATGCTGGGTCCTGGGCCAGCTGGGCGAGTAGCAGGACAAGCGCCGGGCTCGGGTTGCCCGCGTCGGTCAACAGTCGGCTTAGATATCCCTGCGCGAGGCCGATCCGCCGTTCTAGCTGCCGCTGTGAGATGTGCTGGCGCAGCGCTCGTATTGCTTCGCCGGCTCGGCGCCGGAGCTCGGCCAGATACAGGGTAGATAAGACGCCCTCCAGCTGCTGCGCCGTCTCGGCGTCGAGGTACTCAGCACGGCATCGGCTGCAGGTAGGGATCAACAGCTCCGCGGGCAGTGGCAGCGCCGCGATGGTCTTGTACTCTATGGTGCGGCCGGGTCGCCGCCGGGGGCGGACGGTCTTTGCGCCGCAGTGCAGACACTTCTTGGGCCAGTGCGCGCTTGCGGGCGGGGTCGGGGCCATTGTCTACGGGCGCGCGATGTAGAGTCGCAGCGATGAGGGCTGGTCTGCAGGGCCGTAGGGCAGCGCGGCCAGCTCGTGCCAGCCGAGCTCTTTTAGGCACTGCGTCAGCCCGTTCGGCTCATAGCGGCGGAAGCGGTACATGGAAAACTCTCGGGGGTCGCGGCCGGGCGCCTGGACCGTGGCGATCGCGTCGAGGGCATAGCTGCCGGGGATCGGGCTCTGCGTGTCGAGCTCCCAGCGGAACTCAATGCAGTTCGTATCCTTGCAGTGACGCCAGATCGGCCCGCCGAGCCAGGCGGCGATCTGCGGAGGCACGCCGCTGGCCCAAGACCGCTCGCGATGCTTGATCTCCTCCGGGCTGGCGGGGGAGCTACGCGCCAGCTGTAGATCCACCAGCAGCAGATCGCCCGGCTCGCCGCGCAGGCTGTGCCGGAAGAATCGCGACTCGTGGTCCAGGTTGCCCAGTGTGCCGCCGAGCAGGCAATACAGGTGCCGCTGCGGCGCGGCGCGGCGCAACGGCGGATACTCGCCCAGATGATGGAAGTTGGCCTGCATGCCCCACACCGACACGACCGGCCGCCCGCGTAGCGCCTCAGAGGCATTTTGAAAGCCGGCGGCGAGCAAGGGTTGGCTGATATCGAGCAGGCACAAGTCCAGGCCGCGCGGGGTCGTCCGCTCGAGCAGATGCTGGGCCAGCTGCGTCTCTAGCGGGGCAACGAGAGCGACGAGGAAGTTATCGCGCCGAGGACGCTCATGTACGGCTGCTCCGCGCTGATGCAGTGAGGCCGGAGTCGTCGCCGTCGAACCGAGAGCTGGCGTGCGAAGCAGTTCGGCCTTGCTGAAAAGGGGCCCTCGGTGCAGTGTAGGTTGCGGAGTCGATGGCATGACGCAAAGGGGCACACTTCATCTCCTGATCGGGCCGGTTGGCGCCGGGAAGACTACCTACGGGCAGCGGCAGGCGACTCGAATCGTTGGCGTGTTTCTAGATCTCGACGTCTGGATGGTCCGCCTCTTTGGCGCCGATTCACGGCCTCAAGACAACGTCATCGCGTGGTACCTGGAGCGCCGAGAGCGCTGTCGGGGTCTACTGTGGGATGTAGCGCTCGACGTGCTGCGCAGCGGAGTGGACGTCGTCCTTGAGTTTGGTTTGGTCACTGTCGCCGACCGCGAGGCTTTCTACGAGAAAGCCTGCGCCGAGGATCTCCGCCTGCTTGTCTACCTCGTCGACGCCCCCCGAGACGTCCGCCGCGAGCGGGTTCTGCAGCGCAACAAGGCGCCCGGTCCGTTTACCCAGATCGTGCCGATAGAGTTCTTCGAGCGCGCCTCCGATATCTGGCAACCACCTTCAAACTCCGAGCGCGCAGAGCGGGGCATCCTCGACGTGTGACTTGAAGACGCCTGTCGACCTTGAGCCTCCCGGCGGACATTGCCCGGGATAGGAACAACAAACGCAAAGATAGCCAAAGGCGTGCCCGGCGGCTGGCAACTGTCGGCCCCCATAATAGGGGCATGCTGCGCCTCGCTCTGCACTGAAGTAAGCTAGGGTCGCCCGCCCTTAGCAGCGTCGAAAGTGCAGCGCCGCCATCAGACCAGTTGCCGACCGGTGAGCTGAACGTGGCCGCGATCGGTGACCTCAGTGGCGGCATCAGCAGCGGGCCGGCGACGGTCGCTGGGCATGACAAACGGCTGCCGCGCTGAAGCTACGGGAGGCAACCTGCATTGCCGCTTGCGCTACGCTTCAAGAGCCTGGAAAAGTAGCGCATAGTCTGCGATAGAGGCGCGACCATGGGTAAAAAGTCAGCCCAGCCCACCCTGAATCACGACTTCGAGTTTCTCAAGGACTCGGATCTCAATGCGCAGATCGCGGCCTTCGCCGCCGCGCACGAGGGAGCCCATGACGAACTGTTGGCCATGGATGGGCGCAGATCGCTCGGACCTGGGAAAGTACGGGTGACCTTCCGCGTCCGGCCAAGAAAGCCGCAGCGCGGAGAGCGCCGGTGATCGCGCAGGCGCAGCAATGGGGTGTGTTGGCGGCGCGGTGAATGGGCCGACCACGCGCCAGATCGTCACCTTTGCGACCGTAGCATGTGCGCATGATTTCCGTAATACACGTCGCTGACCTGGAGATCCTGCCTCGGGCAAGCAAGATGTCTGCGGCTTTTGGAGTATCGTCGACGGCCACGGTGTTTGACCGGCGCGTCATCCGCAATAGTAGGTAATCAGGCAATCGAAGCCGGCCACGCCATCTCCGCTCTGAGCCAGTGGCCCAGAAATAAGCCTGGCAGTTCCACTTGCCACGGCGCTGGCTTGCCTGTTGAAGGCAGCCAGATGGAAAGCGGCGATCACTTCAAGGTCGTTTCCACCAGTTTGAGCAGGTACGCCACGGCCTCCTCTTCCTGCAGGAAGACCGGGCCCGCGTTGCCCCGCTTGCGTTCGATGCGCTGCGCATGCAGGCTGCCAACGACGGTGCGCATCAGTACCGCGTGGCCGACGAAGCCGACGATTGAGCCGCGGCGAAACTCGTTCAGCATAGCCTCGAACGCCGCGTCGTTGCGCCCAGTAGCCTCCCGCGAATCAATCAGCAGCGCGCGTCCGGCCCGGCCGATGCGATCAAAGGTTGCGAGCACCTGGTCGTACGTGTTCTGCACCGCAGCCATACTCGCAAAGGGCGTGGACAGCCGACGGTATCGCACGATCTTCCCGCCCTGCTCCAGTGACACCACAGCATAGGCCGTGGCCAGCCCCGCAGTCATCGTTTCGGGCATAGCGAGTCATCTTAACATTGGCGAGACGCGCCGATCGTGTCCGGCCAAGGCCACCCACGCGCGAGATAAGCTACGAGCCTGCTCAGAGACCGCATCTCCGACGAGGAAAGGCTTCCCAGAAAAGGACAGCGAATCAGGAGCTTGTCCTGTGCGGTCCGCTGGCGCGGAACATCCAGGACTTCCGTGGGTCTTCGCAAGGCGAGCAGACCTCGCTGGCTCAAAGGGCCGCTCAGGCATGGGGGCCGCATTCCAGCCTCGGCCAGCCCACCAAGGCCCGTGTCGGCGGAATGCGTCGGCCTGTTTATGCCTTCCGGCTTGGCGGTTGAGGACTCGCCGTCGCCCTGGTCATACGACCCCAGCTGCGGGCTGCTGTCGACCGAGTCTCCTCAGGCGTGTTACCGCCTTGGATGCTTTCTGGCTGGCTTCTCCGGGGCGGGGGGGGGAGCTTCCTGGCTCGCCAGCACCTGGGTCGGCTGGCTGCCCAGGTGCTGGCGAGCCCGGGGGCCGACCCCCGCCCCGGGGCACCCAGCCAGGAAGCGCGGTGAGTGCCGCTACCGCGATCGTAGATCCAGCTCGGGCTGCGCCGCGCCTCCCAGGTTTGCGGTCCCCGCAGCTTGGGCATCGAAAAAGACAGCGGCGTTGCGGCAGAGATGGACGATCGTTGCGGGCCATTGCGGATCGAAGGCGGTGGACTCCGACAGCCGCTTCGCAGCGTATTGCTTGTGGGCGCCGTGGATGACCATGGCAACAGCCTTGGAATACTTGGCTATGGTTCCGAGGCCAACTGTCAAGCCGTGATGCGGAACATCATCGAGTGATTTAAACTCCGGGAACGTGCTGAGATTGTCGCGTCGTGTCTCTTTCGCCAGCCTGACAATGCAGCTCGACCCATCCGCAGGGCTGCCGGGAGGGCAGAATGCCACATGTCCATCGCTCGCACCGGACGCCAGGATGAATAGATCGACCTGCCCCGCCGCCTCGATGCGGCCATCGTAGCTCTCGGGACTGGCGATATCGGGAAACCAAACATGTTCTTTAGGAATCTGGTGAGCGGGCTCGACGCCGGCGTTCAGCCGCTGGCGTATTTCGACTTCGGCAAATCGTCGGCAGCTGTAATGTGCATCCTCGGGGCAGAAGCCGAGACCATCAGCACCACCGCCAAGATATTCATCCATCATTACGAGGATCAGCCGGGAGAGATCGGCGTTGCTCGCGGCGGCCATCCTGGCCATGGCGTCGTAGATCGGCGTCGGAGAGCGCCCGCTGGGACAACCCAGAAGGTAGTCCCGCCCGGCCAGACCGGCCTTCGCCAAACTTGCAACAATGCCGTCGGCCAAGAGGTCGCCGATATCGCCGGCCGTGTTCAGAATCTGCATAGCGAGGTCACTCACGGAATATCTCCGGATCACAGGATGTGAGGCCAAACGACCGCCAGCGGCACCGCACGGGCGGCTACGCTATTTGCACTCTCTTGAAGTTTGCAGTGAGCTGCTCCGCCAGCTCCGCGGGAGCGTCCAAGAACAGCGCGCTGCTGTCGTGCACTCCGAATCCAATCGTCAGGCCGGGGGTCACACAACGCGCATCCAGGTTGTAGAACCACTCCTCTGTCCCACTGCTAAGGCGCTCCAGTTCAACGGCCGGTATGGAGATTTCATCCGTCTGATCTAGCATCTCATCCCAGCGACATATCTGGGCACCATATCCCTGAGCGCGCCGAATGAGGAATTCGCTGCCTCCCTCACGCGCAAGCTCGCGAATCCTGGCAACTAACGCTCTGAGGGGAAACCCCTGGGGCGTGTCCTCACGGTCGAAAATCCAGTATCTGCTCATAGGGGCTCCTGGGGACCGCGCTTGTACCCACCTTGAGGGGCCAGCGCTGGATTGTTCGGTGTCAACGTATGTTGATGCGGGTTTAGATGGATGTTCGGCGTGCCGTGATCGGTGAAATCGATGTCTCGTTTCGGCTGGAGGTTGCCGTTGGAACCATGGTCCCACTCTCTGGCCTGGGGTTCGGAACCATATTTGGGTTTGGAACGGCCTAGCTGGGTGTGAGGATCTGGCGCGTCCGGCACGGGGACGCCCAGCTTGTCTGTGGGCAACGTACGATCCGGCGTATAGGACCCGGGCCTCCCTTTTGCGCCGCCTGCTGCATGGACCTCGGCGAGGTGCTTGGCCTCCGCCTCGGCGCTGCGCTTGGCCTCCGCTTGAGCAGCTTCAGTAGCTGCCTTTCTGAGCGCTGCCTCGCCCGCATGCTCTGCGGTCGCCTTTTCCAGCTTGTGCTCCGCCGCCTTCACCAACTGCTTCTCTGCGGCGCTCTCGACAATCCCGACGCCGGTGCGCCCTGCTACCCCACCGCCGGGCAGCGCGGCGTTGATCACGGTCTGCTCTACGATCTGGAAGCCGAGCTTTCCCAGCTCATACTGCTTCTGCTCCCAGCTCATCCGTCGGTAGCGGTCAAGCTCGTCGTGGGCGGCATGGACTTTGTCGCGGATGCAGGGAACCAGCCGATCCAGGCACTGATCCTTGGTTTGCACCCACCAGTCGGCCACATCTTGGGGACGGGGCAGCACCACCAACGGGCCATGCTCTTTGACGGCCGCATAGATTTGCTCGGCGTGCTCACAGGCTTCCACAGCTCCATCGACGAAGCCTCGGGCAAGCGGACCTTCCCGTCGCCAAATGGCCGGCGGCGGAGCGCATGGAGATGAGCGCCTGCGGACTACCGCTCCCGAAGGGGGAGCGGAGGCGGACGCTGCAGCTGTTACCGCAGGCCGGGTCGCCGGCAACACGACCAGGAATTCGGGCGGCTCTTTAGGAGCGGCTCGGCGCGCCCGCGGCCGGCTCGTCCCTGCCGGAGCCAAACCGAGCAGCGGCACCCATGGCGGAGCAAGCGTGCTCGATGCCGGAGCTCCGGGCGGGATCACGGCGCCCAGCGGCAGGTGCAGCCCGTCCCAGTCGCAAAAGCGGCCCGTAGAGTCGATGTGCCCCATCTCGAGCTGCTCCTTGCCGTCTTCGCTGTAGAGGTAGCACGGACTGCCGGGCAGCCGTTCCTGCACAGGTTGAGACGGCCGGGCGGGAAGGCAATCGGGCGTCGGCGGCTGACCCGAAGTGCAAACTCCTGGCAGGGCGGGAGGCAGCACTACCCGAGGCACCACCTTCGGCACCTCTTGGGCCTTGGGCCGGGCGGGGATCAGCGGCTTGATGTGCGGTCCTAGCTCGAAGCTGAGCAGGCGGAACAGCACGTCTAGCCGGATCTCGAGCTCGGACCTGGTCACAATCAGCGACAGGCCGACGCCGAATCCGAAGTCAGCGCGCTGCTGTGCACCCATGACCAGCGTGCCAGCTACCGGCAGCGTCAGGTTGAGCGGCTCTCCGGCCTGGGCGCCGGGAATCACCGGCCCAAAGGCAGGCACCTGAGCCAGGGCCTGCGCGAAGATCCAGAAATGCTCCCCGACGGGCAGCCGGTAGCCGACGTGGGCGCCGAGCTGCACGGTGCCAGCGCGCGTAGTGTGATCGACAAGCACGCTGGCTGCTCCCGCCAGTTCCAGGCCCCCCAGGGGATGGCGGTAGGCCATGCTCACCTTGGACAGAGGCCCCGGTAGCCCGAGCTGGTTGAGTCCACCAAAAGGTCCTGCCTGATACTCGCCCAGGTACTCGACGGCTAGCGCCGGATGAGCGTGTGGATCGCGAAACCAGGGAAACAGCAGGAGCTTGCCAGCGAGCCAGAAGGGACACAGCCCGCTGGGACGCTCGACGCCTGCAGCGGCAGCGATCTTGTCGCCATTCGACTGCCCCGTGAAGGAGCCGGCGTAGCACGAACCCAGGCCGACCTCGGCGTGACCGAAAAGTGGGACCGATGCTGAGAAGGGCAGCAGCAGGCCGGTGGCCCCGTCGGGAGCGCTCGGACGAACAAACAGCTCCAGGCGGGCATTGAAGGCGAAGGGGCGATCGATAAGGGCGCACGCGAGCGGGGCCAGGGCGCAGAGGCTGCCGAAGGCGGAGCGATAGGGGAACGGCGCGCGCTCCTGCGACGACAGCCGCCGCGACGGCTCGTCTGCGTGCAGCATCAAGGTGGACTGCGCGAAGGCGGCCCGCATCGGCCCCAGCACGGTCAGGACCACCGCGGCTCCTGCCAACCAGCGACGCAGAACCTGTCGCGAAGAAGAATCGGTCAATCGAGTCATTCCAGACTCCAGATGCTGCAGAAACAGGACATGTCGGCACTTGAGATGGGGGGCGCCCCATTACTGAGGGGCGCACGCTATCACAGCGGGGCGACAAAGGCACGACCACCGGGGCGGCGGCGGGCATCTGTCTGCAGTTGCGCTGTCGACCACGGTGCCTTGCCTCATTCATGCAGTCATGCTGGCGCTCGTGCGCGTTTCTCCTCGAGCGAGGGCGAACGTCTGACCCAGGCGCTGGCTCTTGGCCCCGGCGCTGACCGCGGCACTGTGCCGATCTGTGCGCTGCCGACGAGAGGGTCAGGCTCGAATGTGCGGGGCGTTGGCCGGCGCTTACAGCGCTGAGAGATAGCGGTTGATTGGCGACAGGTGGAGACTTCTGGCTGCTAATCCAGGCAGGGTGCCCGCTGAATCGTTCCCCACAACCGCGCGAAGGCTTGCGGCACCGACGGCGCGAAACTCAGGAACGCTTCAGCGGGTACCCGGCCCGTATTAGCCAGCCTGCCCAGAGTTGCCAACTTGTAACAACCTACCGCCAATTGCTTCCTCGGTACCTAGATGCAATGGGAAGCGGACCTGACCCGGCTCCGAGAAACAAGGAAGCGGCTCGGCTGGACGCAGCAGCGCCTTGCGGTGGTGCTGCAAGTGGCCCGCTCAACTATCAGCCGCTGGGAACGGCAGCGCCAGCGGCCGAGCCAAGCAGCCCGCGTCCGCTTGGCCTTGTTCCTGGGGGCCGAGCCAGTCCAGCAGCCGCAAGCACGGCAGACCTCGCAAGAAACGCCTTCTGTAGAGCGTCCAGAACGCTGCGCAGGCGCCGTGAGCCAGCCGAGCCGTCCTGAGCTCGCCCTCATCCCAATTAGCCTACGCCAAGCCTGCCTGTTCATCGCAGAGACCCATCGCCACCACAAGCCGCCCACCGGGGCCAAGTTCGCGCTCGGAGTGGGCTGCGCCGGCCGCCTGGCAGGCGTGGCAACCGTCGGGCGGCCTGTCAGTCGCCACCTGGACGATCGGGCGACCCTGGAAGTCACCCGCGTTGCCACCGATGGCACCCCCAACGCCTGCAGCATGCTCCTTGGCGCCGCGGTGCGCGCCGCCCGCGCCATGGGATACCGCCGCGTCTATAGCTACACCCTGGCGACCGAGCCAGGCAGCTCCCTGCGGACGGCAGGATTTCGCCTGGACAGCCCGCACGCCGGCGGCGGGAGCTGGTCCCGCTCCAGGCGCGTGCGGACTGACTCGCACCCGATTGAAGCCAAGCAGCGCTGGGTATGGCCCTGATCGCCCAGCTCGGCAGCCAGAACCGCCGGCCGGGCGAGGCATGTTAAAGTAAGGCGGGGGTTGTGATTCGGCGGGGGTCGTGACCCACGGAAACTCAGCGGAACCGGCAAATTCTTTCCAGCGCGCTTCCGTCGCTGCTTGCAGTTTCTGGAAACCTAAAACCTAGCTTCTCGACGGTGCGTATTGTTCGCGGTGACTGGTTCGTCGGGCGCGCGCGGCGAAATCGTCGACGCGGTCAGGCTGGCGCATCAGAAACGCTGGAAGCGAACTGGAATCGCGTGCCGGCACGCCGACTTGCAGGGCCGCTTCCCGGCACCGCGCTGCTGTACGGGCAGCGCCAAGCGCCCCGCTCGGGCGCCGCGGGTCGTGCTGTGCGCCTGCGCCCGCGTGGGTCACTTTGTGCTGCCAGGGAGGCCACCGTAGCCAGAGGAGCCGCGAAAGCAGAGGCAGATTCGGTCAGGCGCCGCTCTTGCTGTAGTCGTGTTCATTAGCCGGTGGTCAGCACCCAAGCTTTGATTTTCCGAGCGCAGCACATTTTCAGGAGACGCTAGTGCGTACGACTTCTCTTCTCCGTGTCGAGCTACCCCGCACCTTTCGCTGGGCCGTACTCGCACTCGGAGTCGCTATTCCGGCCTGCTCAGACTCCAGCAACCAGACCGGCATGCAGGGCCCCGACGTGGTCGGGACGGGTCCGACCGACGGACCCGATGGCAGCGATCCCGGCCCCTCGGAGTCTGGGATGGACCCGCCACCAAGCCCCATGGATCCGCCGCTCGGCTCGCTGCCCTTCGATCCCCCGGCAGAGGTCATGGGCACCGAGACTCCCGTCCCGGCCACCTACTGGCCGCTCGGAGTTGAGCAGGGAGTCGTCAATCCGGAAGAAAACCTGCGCGCGGTGATCACCTTCCCGCTGCGCAACCAGGCCGAGCTCGAGGCGCGCATCGCCGCCATGTACAACCCGTCCTCGCCGCAGTTCCGCCGCTACATGACGGTCGCCGAGTTCACCGCCAGCTACGCTCCGGCGCAGGACAGCGTCGACGCCACCGCCGCCTGGCTCACCAGCAAGGGGTTCGAGGTGATCTTCTACGGCGGCCCCAACACCTCGGACACGACGCTGATCTATGTAGTTAACGAAGCGATCGCGGCGAACCAGGCGCAGATCCTGTCCGACTCCTTCGCCCACGCCGAGGCGAGCTCGCCGGCGGCGGTGGCGCGGACCTATAATGAGGCGGCGATGATGGCGGCAGCGCTCGGCATCACCGTGCTCTCGGCGTCCGGCGACTCGAATCAGGTCGACATGCCCTCCAACTCGCCGTACGTCACCGCGGTGGGTGGCACCAACATCGAGCTGAACACGGACGGGAGCTGGAAGCACGAGCAGAGCTGGGAGTATGGCGGCTGCGGCCGGTCTAGGGTGTTTGCCCAGCCGAGCTGGCAGAAGGGCTCCTATAGCAAGGCCAACGGTCAGCGCACGGTGGCCGACGTCGGCGTGGTGGTCGGTCCGTCGTGGGTCAAGTTCCTCGGCAGCTGGACCTACGCCGATGGCACCTCGGGCTCGACGCCGGTGTTCGGGGCGATGCTGCTGCTCATCGATCAGTCGCGCAAGGCCCAGGGCAAGCCGGCGCTGGGCTTTATCAACTCGCTCATCTATCAGAACGCCGCGGCGCGCGGGGCCTTCCGGGACATCGTCGACCAGGGCACCGGCGGCTGCACGACCTTGGTCGGCTACGATCTGGCGACCGGCATCGGCAGTCCGAAGGCGGCCGAGCTGGCAGCGGTCATGACCTAACCTGGTACAGTTCCGAGGTGTGCGCTACGGCTCACTGAGTCATTATTGACACAGTTTCCCGCCCTCCCTTCGCGTCCCAAGCCGCGCCTCTCGCGGCAGCCGCGTAGCCGAGCCACGCTCGCAGGCGCGCGAATTTACTGCCCATTTTTGCTCCTGCCGCGCCCCTACCTCTGAGTCTGCCCGCCGCCGTTGTCTGGCGCTTCCTCAAGTGGCCCGTAACTTGCGAATGCTTGGGGGCGATTAACCGAGGGGTGCTGGGGGGCACCGCTCGCGGGGACTACGCCAGGACGATCCGCTCCTGGAGTTTTGCTGGGGCCGTTGCTTGAGGGGGCTATGTCTGGACCGCTAAGAATCTTCCCTGCTTATGGTCTTGATAATTCCTTGCTTACTGCGGTCCTGGTCGGACTGTATATCCGCTTTGCCTTCAACGAATGGCTCGGCTGGGTATTTTCCGGGCTCGTAGTACCGGGCTATCTGGCCGCGATCATCCTGCTGCGCCCGGCCTCTGCCTTCATGATCGTCATCGAAGCGGTGGTCACCCTGATCGTGGTGCGCAGCGTCTCTTCTGGGATGTCTCTGACCAAGCTCGGTACGCCGATGTTTGGTCGCGATCGATTTGTCTGGCTGGTCGTGGTCGGCGTCGGCGTGCGCATCCTGTTTGAGATCTATCTGGCACCTGTGGTCGAGGGCTGGTTCCGCCTCCGCCAAGGCTGGGACCCCGGGGACAGCTTCGGACTTTACGGAATCGGTCTGGTCCTGGTTCCGCTGCTCGCCAACGCCTGCTGGAAGCCGGGACTTATGCGCGGCGGATTCCAGCAGATAGTCTGTGTCGGGACGACGTACTTCGTGCTGCGGGGGCTGCTCAAGACAACCAACCTCTCGTTTGCCGGCGTGGCCGAGAGCTTCGATCAGATTGCACTGCAGCTAAACTCCAGTCCCAAGGCCTACTTGCTGCTCCTTACCGGCGTGCTGCTCGCCTCGCGCGCCAACCTGCGCTTTGGCTGGGACACCAGCGGCGTGCTCATTCCGGGCCTGCTCGGACTGAGCTTCTTTGCCCCCGCCAAGGTCCTGGCCACCGTCGGCGAGTCGCTGGTCATCGCGCTCGCCGCCTACCTGTTTATCCGCCTGCCGCGAGTGCGCGACTGGAACCTGGAGGGACCGCGGCGCGTGGTCATGCTGTTCTCGCTTGGCTACGTCGTCAAGTCGATCATCATCGCGGTGTTCGGAGCCACCATTCCGAGCTTCACCGCGACGGACCTGTTCGGCATCGGCTACCTGTTGCCGAGCCTCCTGGCGCTGAAGATCTGGCAGCGGCGGAACCCCGCGACCGTGCTCTTGCCCACCCTGACCCTGTCGCTGGCCGGCTTTGTCTTCGGCTCGCTTATCGGCTACGAGCTGGTAGTGGGCAGCTCGCTGCTGCAGGCGCAACGGACGCCGACCAGCCGTGACACCGAGGCTTGCGCGACCAAGGATACGCTCCTGTCAGAGGTCCGGCTGGCACGCGCCCGCGGGGCCCGCAAGCTGCCAAGTCCCACCGCGCTGCGCATCACCGGCAGCGAGCTTGGGACGCTGCGCGAGATGCTGGCGAAGCTGCGCGCCTTGAATGAGCAGGGAGTGCAGAGCTGCGGCGCGCTGGCGTCGACGCTGCGGCCAAGCCGCCTCGGGCTGCGCCTGCAGGCGGCCACCTCGCCCTCGGGCCAGCTGTTCTTTACGCTGCGCGAGAGCGCCGAAGACGCCGAGCACCTGCGCGGCTTCGGACTCATCGCGGTGGCCGCCAAGCCGCACGGCGGGCCGATCCTGGTGGTCGAGCGGCCGGGTGAAGATGTGACCGATATGGCGGCCCTGGTCAGCCTGTCGGAGCTGCTCGGCGCCGATGCGCTGGTGGTGGGCGGACTGCCGCTGCCGGCCCTGGGACGCGGCGATGTGCGCCGCGACGCCGACGTCGCGCTGCGGGCGGCGGTGCAGGCGCTGGCCGGACCGGCGATCAAGATCCACACGGGCCGCTTCGCCCGGCCGCAGCTACGCGGTCCTGCTCCCGCCGGCCTGGCGCAGACGCTGGCCGGCAAGCTCGGGCCGCTCGTGCGCACCGAGGCCGAGCAGCCCGGTGCCGAGCTGGCGCTGCCGGTTGCGAGCGAGCAGACCCTGGCCGCGCCGCTTCTGCCCGAGCTCGGCCAGTTTGAGAGTCCGGCCACCTGGCTCGCCGCGCTGCTGGCGGTGCCGCAGCCGACGCCGGTGGGGCCGCACGCGCCGGCGACCGATCTGCTGCTGGCCGAGGAAGTGATCCGCCCGCTGGCGCGTGCGCAGGAGCTCGGTGAGCTGCGGCAGCTCGCCACGCGAGTGGCAGGTCCGGCCAGCGAGCTCGGACTCAAGGTCTCCCTGATCGCCGGCGCCCGCCCGCGCATCGCCCTGTCGGGCAACGGCGAGGGCCTGATCCTGTCGCCCGGGGCCCCGGCCGGCGCGCTGCTGCAGGTGGTCAGCCGGCGCCGCGGGGTGGCGGAGCTGGCGACGGTGCTGCTCGATGCCGAGGACGCGCACGCGCTGCTCATCTCGGTGGCGCTGCCCGGCACCGCGGACGCCGGGCCGCTTGGGCGGGTGGCGGCGCCGATCCTGGCGCTGACGCCGCCGCTGCCGCCGGTCATCCTAGTGCGGGCGGGGCTGGCCGAAAGTCCCGACTGCACCATCGTCACCGATCCGCTGCCGGCGCGCGCCACCGACTCGCAGCTGGCGCAGAAGCTGGCCGAGACGCTAAAGAGCTTCGGCATCGGCTCCGAGCTGCGCACCCAGTACGACGCCGATACGGTGGAGCCGCCGAGCCACCTGGTGAGCCTGCTGCGCGTCCGCGCTCAGGGCGAGTTTGTCACGCTGCGCGTCGGCCCCGAGCTGCGTGAGCGCTTCCGCCCAGAGCCGCTCACTCCCGCCCAGCTGCTCCTGTTCACCCGGCTCGGCGTGCAGACCGTGCACGCCGGGCTCGCCGAGACGCTGAGCGCCACCTGTGCTGCGCCTGCGCTCACCACTGTCCCAGAACAGCTCATGAGCGATGCGCGCACCTTCGCCATCAGCCGCCACCCGGCGCTCATCGAGCGGCTCGCCGCGCGCGCCCAGGCCCAGCAGTTCCGCCTGCGCGTCGTCGACGATCAGCGCCAGGGCGAGGCGTACCTGTTGATTGATGGCGCGCACGGGGCGGCGGCGATCAGTCTGCGCCCGCAAAAGACTCCTTCTGTAACCCTCCGGTGCGGCCGTGAGCTCACGGCACAGATTCTGCAAGCTCAGTTGGTCGGAGCCCAGAGCATCGAGGTACAGACGCCATGACCAAATTATTTTCTTCTCTTTCCCTTCTCGCGATTTTGACTCTGCTTGGTTGGCGCGCTTATCCGCGCCTGTTGGAGGCGGGGGCCAGCGTAAATCAAGGACCCCTGTTTCACGATGTAGCAGCCGGCAACACGGCCAGCTTCGCCGTCCACGGCGCCACCGAGGTCCACCTGATCAGCCACTTCGTGCTGCCGCGCGAGGCCTCTGCCAAGGCCAGCTACGCGCTGCAGGTGTCCTTTGTGTCTGCCGATGGCGCGGTGCGCAAAGAGAGCCCCGCCAACCTGTCCATCGCGCCGACCGACACCCCGTCCGTTCTGCCGGATGGCTCGACGGTGGCGCAGGAGCGCCTGCTGTCGTTCGTCCTGCCCCCGAACACCGCGTTCCTGCAGATTGGCTGCGCGGACGGCCGGGTCCTTCTGCGCGCCAACCGCATCGCCGCGACCAAGGCTTCGCAGGAAGCAGTGCTGGAGCGCAGCGGCATGCCGGCGACCTGGTTTGCCAAGGAGGAGCTGGACGGTCTGCGCTCGCACGGCTTTGTCCCGCTGCCGGTGCTCGGCGATCTGCCCACCGTCAAGCTGACCCCGGCGCTGCTCAAGAAGGTTGATCTGCAAGCGGGCAAGGATCTGGAAGGGCCCGATGGCCTGCTGACGCTCGCTGCCCATCGCGCCCTGGTTGTCAACGTGATCGGCCCTGGCAGCCTGAAGGTCGCGATGCTGGGCAAGGATCAGCCGCAGTTCCAGGTCGAGCATGTCGGACCGCTCAGCAGCGGCCGCGCCGAGGTCAAGGGCGGCCTGGCGGCGCTCGAGCTGCCGGCCGGCCCGAGCAGCGTCATCGTCCGCTCGCTCGGCGACAAGGACGGGCTCGTGCAGCTGGAGTCGCACAAGCTGCACTCGCTTGGCCGGACCGACGATCGCATGGAGCCCTCTTCTCGCCTCGGCAGCGCCTGGCGCCTCACCGCCGACAAGGTGATCCGCTTCCCGATGTACGGGGTGAAAGACCGCCCGACTCCGGTGCGGCTGACCGCGCACACGCTCGACCGCTCGACCCAGAAGGACCTGAGCTGGCGGTTCCTCGATGAGAGCGGCGCCCCGGTCCTGTCCGGAGCGCTGGCGCTGAACACCGAGATCGATCCCTTCTCGGGCGTGCTGGTGGACGAAGAGCCGGTCGAGATTGGCCTGGCCAGCCGGACCTTCCTGGTGCCGCCGCCGGGCGCCCAGGTGCTCGAGCTCTCGGCGCTGAGCGCCCTGGTCGAAGTGGACGCGCTCCTGGAGAAGGGCGCGCAGGCGCAGATGCTGCCGCCGTTTGACATGCCGCTCGGCCCCGAGCTGCACTGGCAGGACGCTCCGGTGCTCGGCGCCCGCTGGGTCATGCTGCGGCCGCTGGAGAGCCAGAGCGAGAAGCGCCTGCTGTTCGCCAAGCTCGTGCGCACGCCGCGCATCGAGCCGATCGCGCCGCTGCCCGAGGGTCCGTGGATGACCGTTCTGCCGCACGGCAGCACCAAGAAGATGCCGATCCTGGAGGCCGTGCAGACCCCGACCCCGGACAAGGAGCCGCAGGCCCTCATCCGCACCCACCACAACACCTCGATCGTGGTCGGGAGCGAAGGCAAGAACGCCCGCCGGGTGGTCCTGACCTGTGAGATCCCGGGCAAGCTCGGGGGCGAGCTGACCCTGCGCCGCAACGGCCAGATCCTCGCCAGCGCGCCGATCCTGACCAGCGCAGTGCGGCTGTCGGCCAGTGCGCCGGCGGGCACCTCGCGCATCCGCGTCGATGGGCCGAGCAAGGGTCACTGCACGATCGCGGCGCGCCTTTTGGCCCACCCGCTCACCGTCAAGCGCAGCGTGTATCTGGCTTCGACGCACCGGGCGCTCAAGGTCAGTGTGCACACCAAGGGGACGGGGCCGGTGCGGCTGCACTATGCGATCTACACCACCCCCGAGCGCGCCGACAAGGAAGCCGCGGTCTCGGTCATGGTCGATGGCGGCGCCCCCAAGCGCCGGGTCGGCAGCGCCACCGCCGCGACGCTCGGCCAGGCCTATCAGGTCCTGCCGCTGGCACCGGTCAGCCTGCAAAGCCCTGCCCTGCCCACCGGCAGCACCCTGCGCCGGGTCGCGGTGGCGGCGGTGCAGCTGGGCGATGACCTGCCCTCCGGTCACCACCGGGTCAAGGTGCGCGTGCTCTCGCCCGGTCGCTACTGGGCGCGCTTCTGGGTGCAGGGCAAGCAGCCGGTGCCCGAGGCGGCCGAGTCCTTCGTGAGCTCCGACCCCACGGATCAGATCGAGGTTGAACAGTGAGTCTGATTGGTACCCGCTTACCGCCGCTTTTTCTCTGCTCATGGCTGTGCATCGGACCGGGACAGGGGCTCGCCTGCGGAGCCCACGCTGAGAAAAACCACTTCATGAAGTCCTTCCCCGAAGAAGATCTGACCCTGCTCCTGCGCGGCGCGCGCGAGCGCAACCGTCCCTACAAAGCCCCGCCAGTCGACGAGCTGCGCCACACCTTGATAGCGGGGCACACCCTGCTCAAGGAGGCGCTCAGCGAGCGCAGTTACCACGCCGACCGGATGTGCGGCGCGGCGCACTTCGAGCTCGCCCGCACCCGGCTCGGCGGCGCCCCGGCGATCGCGGTGCGCGAAGACCCGCTGCATCGCCGCGGTGGCGGCGTGTACATCTTTCGCCGCGGCGCCGTCCCGCGCGAGCGGCTGGTGCAGATTCCCCACTCGTTTTTCGATGTCGGCACCCTGGAGCTCGGGGTCGAGCTGGCCGAGGCGGCACCGGCGCGGGCGCTGTTTGTAAATACCGTGCACCGCTTCCAGGGCGGACGACCGCAGCCGGGAGAAGACGATCAGCCGGTGGACGCCCCGGCCGATCTGGCGCACCAGGCGCAGACCTTCTTTCAAAGCTTCACCCTCGCCGCGCTGGCGGCGCTGCCGCACCTGCAGGTGGTGCAGCTGCACGGCTTTGCCGATGGCGGCGTGCCCGAGTGCCCGCAGGCGCTGACGGTGGTGAGCCCCGGCGTGGCGCCCGCGGGCGCAGCGGAGGCGGCCCAGGTCGCCGCGCGGCTGGCGGCGCTGCTCGGACCGGACAAGGTCCTGCTTTATCCGCGTGATACGCGGCGCTTCGGCGCCCAGCGCAACGTCCAGGGGCGCGCGGTAGCGGCCGACGGACGGGCGACGTTTCTGCACGTGGAGCTCTCCCATACTCTACGCACCCGGCTGAGTGATGACGGCGCCCTGCGCCGCGCCTTCATCGCAGCGGTCATCGGAGGAGGCGCGCAGTGAGCAAGTCGGTGGCTGTGCTGCTCTGTGTTGTTGTGGGGACGGTCGAGGCGGCGGCGCAGCCGGTAAAGTCCGGCGGCGCCGAGATCACCTGGAGCGCGCCGCAAGAAGGGGCGCTGCTGGAGGTCCAAAACGGAACCGAGAAGGCGATCTCGCTCGGCGGGCCGCGGCAGCTGCCGAGCCACGGCTGGCTGGTCGCGCGGGTGCGCGCCGGCGACCTCGCCTGGGTCCATGTGGACAGTGATTCCGAGGGCAACGCCGTGCGCTTCGCCTTCATCACCGGCGGGGTCGAGGGAGCCGCCGCGGTGGAAGCTATTCCCGAGCGGCGCGGGCCGCGTGATTTCGTGTTCCGCTCGCCGATCGGACCGCAGACCCGGCTCGGGCTGCGCGCGGTGGGCGGTCGGGCTACCC
Source organism: Polyangia bacterium (assembly GCA_044222245.1). Lineage (GTDB taxonomy): Bacteria > Myxococcota_A > Polyangia > Palsa-1104 > JAEUJZ01 > CALFML01. The sequence continues at coordinate 34,174 of JBGANQ010000039.1, forward strand.
CGCGCGCCCAGATCTGGGTCGGCGCGGTGCAGAGCCCGGGCTTCCGCTGGGAGCTGTGGGAGGAGAAGACCAAGGCCTGGGCGGCCCACCTGCAGGGTCCGCCGCCGCCGCCGCCGGATCTGGTGGGCGAGCCGCTGGTCGAACGGCTGGCGCTCCTGGCCGACGCGATAAAGCTGGCGCAGGCGGAGTCGCAGCCCGCCCCGCAGGCCGCCGCGGCGCTGCTCACCGCCGAGGCGCTGCTCGCCAATCAGCTGTCGCGCGAGCCGCTTTTTCCCTATTTCCGGCGCTACGAGCTGACCCGCGCGCTGTCCGGGGGGCGGCCGGTGCAGAAGATCGAAGACCAGCGCATGTTCGCCGCCAGCGGCAGCGAGCCGCTGCGCTTCACCGTCGATGGGCCGGGATTTCTGCGCATCGAGGCGCGCGCCCGCTTCGCCGGTCAGGCGCCGCACGGGGCGGTGCCGCTGCAGCTGCAGCTGCACGCCAACGGCCGCCTGCTGGCGGTGGGCGCCGAGGAGGTCCTGTCCAAAGATCCGACGGAGCCGGGTCCGGGGCCGATCTCGTCGCGGCGCCGCATCGTGGTCGTGGCGGCGCCGGGTCGCCACACCTACGAGCTGCAGCTGCGCGGGGGTCCGGTGTGGCTCGGCATCATCATGCACACCCGCGTCACCCACGCCGAGGATCTGGCCAGCCGCGGCGAAGACATTCCCTGGCTGCTGCGGCGGGCCAGCGCCGCCAGCGGCCTTACCGGCGAGCTTCTCGCCGGCGAAGCGAGCTTCCTCGCCCTGGATGACGAGCGCGCCCGCGCCGCCTTTACCCGCGTGGCGGCGGCGGCGCACGACCCGCGGCTGCACGCCTTCGCCCTGCTCCGGCTGGCCGAGCTCGCCCCCGCGCGCGAGCCGGCGGCGGCGCCGACCCGCGCCGCGCTGGACCTGCTCGCCGCGCTGTCCGACGAGGCGGCGGTCCGCCTGCGCAACTACCTGGTCGCCCGCCACCTCACCCAGGTCGTCGCCGCCACCCCGCCTGGGGAGGCGGCGCCGGCCGAGGCGGTGGCGCTGCTGCTGGCGAACCCGGGGGCGCTGCCGGAGATGCTGGCGGTCGCCGGGCCGCTGCTGCGCCATGTGCCGGGGCCGCGCTCGCTGGCGCTGCCGCTGTTTGATGCCGCCCAGCAGCGCTCGCCGCTGAATGTCGCGCTGCGCCACTTCCTCGCCCGCGAGTGGTTCACCGGCACCCGCTGGGCGTCGCTGCCGGCGATCGAGTCGGCCGGCGCGCTGCCCACCGAGCTTTTGACCCCGCCGCTGTCGCCGCTAAGCTGCGCCGAGGCGCGGGCTGACGGCGCGCGCGCCTACGCGCCGCTCGGCGAGCAGGAGGTGACGCTGCAGGTGCCGCCGGGCCTGGCGCCGCCGCCGGCGCTGCGCCGCTTCTCCCTGGTCGCGCTGCGCCGCGGCGAGCCGCGGCTCGGCTGGGCCGAGCTGGTCCTTGATGGCACAGCGACGCGCCTGCCGCTGGTGCTGCAGAGCGAGCCGATCCCGCTGGCGCTGGCCGCCGGTCGCCACACCCTGCGGGCGGTGCTCGGCGGTCAGCAGATCGGGGCGCTGCTCGGGCCGTGCGAGCTGCGCGACAGCGAGGACCCGGCGCTGTTGGTCGAGCACCACTTCAGCGCGATGGTCGGCCGCGGCGCCCAGGTCCTGGTGACCGCCCCAGAGCCGGGCACCCCGGCCTTCCTCGGGCTCGAGCTGCGCGCCAGCCCGGAGCTGCACGGCGGGCGGCTGCTCGTGCGCACCGAGCAGGGTGTCCTTGGCCGCATCGAGCTCGACGGCCACGGGCTGGATCCGGTGGCCGGCGGGCGGGCGCTCGGACCGGCGGTGGCGGTGGCGCTGCCGCTGCCGGCCAGCGCCCAGAGCATCGAGATCCTCCGCGAGGACGACGGGGCGCCGCTGCTGCTGCGCGCCCTGCTGCGGCGCTCGCTCGCCAAGCAGAGCAAGCCGGCGGCGCGGCTGCCGGTGGTCGAGCGGACGCCGCAGCAGCTGGAGCTCCTGCGGCAGGCGACGCGGTCGCTGCGCAAGGCCCAGGACGACAAGGCGCGGGCGCGGGCGCGGCTGGAGCGCGCCGAGCTGCTCATCGGCCTCAATGCGCTCACCCTGGCGCGGCACGATCTGGATCGCGGGCTGCCGGTCATCAAGGACGCCAGCGCCCTCTCGCAGGCGCGCGAGCTGCTCACCTCGGCCACCGAGCTGCCGCTCCTGGTGCGGCAGCCGAGCGGTCGCACCGCGGTGATCCTCGCCGCCGGGGCCAACCTCGAAGCGACGGCCGCCGAGACCGCGTGCGTGAGCGCCGCCCTGGCCCGCTTCGCCGTCGCCCCCGAGGCCGGCCTGCAGGCGAGCGCCGGCTGCCCGGGCCTGGTCGGGCTGTACGCCGCGGCCCGCCTGGAGGAGCAGAGCGGCAACCCGCTGCGGGCGGCCCAGCACTATGAGCAGGCCTACCTGCAGGCGCTCGGACGCGGCCTGACCCGTCCGGCGCTGGCCCGGCAGGCGGCGCGCCAGTACGCCGAGCGCGGCCCCGGCCCCGGCAGCAAGCACGGGCTGGCTCTGGCCACCGCCGCCGTGCAGCAAGACGATCCAGAGGGGGCGCGGGCCCTTGGCCTGGTGCGCGGCCTTACCCACAGCCAGACCGTGCGCGGGGTGGACGCCGGCGAGTCGGTGCGCCTGCCCGAGGGGGACATCCCGCCGCTGTCGCTGCACGCGGCGCTGGCCGACGTCCCGTGGCCGGCCGGCATGTTCCTGGAGGCGCGCGCCGGGCGCACCACCGAGACCGACCTGCAGGTCAAGCACCCGCTGCGGGTCCGGGTCGACGCGCTGTGCGACGATCAGGGCGAGCCGGTGCCCGAGGTGCCGGCCTGCAACCTGCGGCTGGCGATCGACGGGACGCCGGCGGAGAGCGCTCCCCGCGTGCTGTCTGCCGGCCAGCGGGCGCGCCTGGCCGAGGTGGCGCTCGAGCCGGGCGCGCACCGCATCCAGATCACGCTCGCCCGGCAGCAGGCGCTGGCGTTCTTCCACTTCTCGACCAGCCGACCGCTCAGCGGCGCGGTGGGCGAGCCGGATGCTGACGGCTTTTACGCCATGCCGATCACAGCGCCGCCGGTGCTGCGCTTCACCGGCAGCCCCGCCGAGCCGGTGCAGCTGCGGCTGCAGGGTCCGACGGTGCTGCGCATCGATGCGCTGGCCGCGCGCGCCGCCGGCGAGCGGGCGCTGCGGGTCGAGCTGATCCGCGAAGACCACACCCGCAGCGAGCACGCCTATCCGCTGTGCCAGGCGCCGGCGGAGCAGCCGGTCCCGGCCACCCAGCCCGGCTACAACTGCCGCTCGCCGGTGGCGGTGCCGCTGGTCTACCCGGGAACCTACCAGGTCAAGATTATTCCCGTGGGCACCCCCAGCGTCGCCCTGGGGCTGGCGATCTATGACGACGAGCCGGCCGGCGGGCTGAGCAGCGGTGAGGACAGCGGCCGCGTCGCCACTGCGGAGCCCGCCGACCGCCGCCTCCCCGCCGCGGCCAACCCGGCGCTGCAGGCGCTCAAGGCGCCCGACTCGAACTTTCTGCGCGGGCTGGGGACGCTGCAGGTGCAGCAGCTCGGCATCTTTGGCAGCGCCGGGCGCAGCGACCCGCAGATCGGCGACACGTTCGCCGAGACCTCGATCCTGTACCGGCGCCGGCTAGAAGGCCTGCCAATCTGGCTGCGCGCCGGCGGCTACCTACGCCTGCGCGAGGGCCCGGCCTCCTTCGGCCTGGAAGGGACCGCCTTTGGCCGCATCCCGGTCGCCGAGATCCGCGTCTACGCCGACCTCCAGGGGTTCACCCAGCTCGTCGAAGGACACCAGGAGTACTCGCTGGGCCTGCACAGCTACCTGGAGCGCAGCATCCAGCTCATCCCGCACCTGTTCCTGCTGCCGCGCTTCGCCTTCACCGCCAGCTACCAGTCGCTGGCCGAGCGGCCGAAGCTCACTGCCGGCGACGCCGCGCCGACGCCGGTCGATCTGCTCGTGTTCAACCAGTTTGATGCGGCGCACCCGACGGGCATCTACGGCCAGCTGCTGCTGTGGTGGGTGCCCTTCATCAACCTGCTCAGCTACACCGAGCTGCGCCTGAGCAGCAACCGCGACGTCCACCAGCTCGACGGCGTGCGGGCGCGCGCCGGCGTCGACATGGCATTCCACACGACCGAGATCGTCCTTGACTACCAGCTCGATCACTACCTGGTCGATGACGCCCGGCGCACCGCGCTACTTTGGCATACGTTCTCGGGCGCGGTCAATCAGACGATCTGGCTCAACCGCAACCACCGCCTGGGACTGACGCTGTCGGCCAACGTCGAGGTGCTGTCGCAGGCGACGACGTTTGTCTTTGGCGCGTTCTGGGAGGGCAGCCGCGGTCGCGGCCTGGACGACTACGCAACGCCCGAGATCAACCTGCCGCAGCAGCTAAGCCGGGGACGGGGCTACCAGCGGCCTGAGGAGACATTCCGATGAACAAAAGAGCCGAGCGGGAGACGCTGGCGGCCGCCATCACCGCCCACCTGCCCGCCTTTGAGCAGCGCGTCCGCAAGCAGGAGCTGGCGGCGGTGGTCGCCGAAGCGCTGCGCCGCGATGATGTCTCGCCGACGGGGTTTCTCCGCCTCGCCAGCGAGTATGAGCAGCGGACCAGCGCCCGGCGCGCCCGCCTGCAGAGCCTGCGCGCCGCCTACGAGCAGGCGCACACTCCGGCCGAGCACACCGAGGTCCTGGCCGAGGCGCTGCGCGAGGAGAAGGCGCCGCGCCGCGCCTTCGCCGCCCTGCGGCGCGGCTGGCTGGATCTCGACGCGATGGCCGAGCGGGCGGAGGTGGAGCTGCACGAGCTGGCGGTGCGCCAGGCGCTCGCTCTGCGCGCCGCGGCGGCGCTTACCCGCGTCGAGACCGCGCCGCAGGTGATGACCTCCCTGGTCGAGCTGCTGCTCGGTCCGCTGACGCCGATGAACGCGATCGCGGTCGCTGAGGCGCTGACCGAGCTGCTGACCCGGGTGCCGAGCCAGTGGGTTCCCGAGGACCGCTGGGAGCTTGTCTGCGCGCTTTTGCGCGAGCCGGGGCCGCGGCGGGTGCAGGCGGCGCTGGCTCGGCTCAGCCTGCAGGCGGCGCCGCGGCTGGCGCTCGACTACCTTGGCGAGCGGCTGCGGCGCGACGAGGCGGGGGACGATTTCCTCATGCGCCAGCACTTCGTGGTGCTGCTCGGGCAGCGCGGGCAGGACGCGGCGGCGTTCGCGCTGCTCGCCGAGCAGGTTCGCCGCGGCGAGCGCAGCGAGCATGTCCGGCTCGCCTGGCCGACCGCGCTTTTGGAGACGGGCGGCGCCGCGGCGACCCCGATCCTGGAAGAGCTGGCCGGCGCCGGACCGGCGGCGCGCGCCGACTCCAGCCCGCGGGTGCGCGGGGCGGCGGTGCTGGCGCTGGCCGAGCTGCTGCGCCGCCAGCAGGCCGACACCACCTTTGTGCTCGCCCGCCTGCTGGCCGAGCCGGAGCCGCTCGTCTACCAGCTGGTCGTCGAGCAGATCGAAGCGCTGGCGCTGCAGCACAAGCTCAGCGCGGAGTCGGCGGCGGCGCTGAGCAGCGAGCTAGGGCGCCGGCCGGCGCCGCTGCCGGGCAAGCTCATCGAGCCGACGATGCGCGCCCGCGAGGCGCTGGCGGCGCTTGGCCCAGCGCTCGCCGCGGCGCGGGCCGAGCTGGTGCCGCGGCTGCGCGAGCTGCCGCTTGGCGCGTCGCTGAGCGTGACGACGCAGGTGGCGCCGCTGACCTTCGGGCGCCTGCTGGCGCAGCTGGCCGGCGACGGGTTTGGCTACTACGCGCAGCCGATTGCCGGCGGCTACCGGGTCGAGCGCGGGGCGCGCTTTGTCCGCCGCGCCTGGCGCCTGCTGCACGAGCTGCGCATGCACTCTCCTTATAAACGGCAGGACGCGCTGCACACCATCGGCCGGCAGTTCTACGGCCAGCTGCGCGCCCCGTCCGGCCTGCTCGCCGAGGCCACCAACACCGCGGTGCCGGGCGAGCCGCTGGCCTCGCCGAGCGATGGGACCTGGGGACCGCAGCTGCCCACCGTCGATGACCTGCTGTCGATGCCGCTGTGGAGCGCCAAGCCGGTGCTCATCTTCAGCTCGCGCGGGCTGACCGAGCTCGTGCCGCCGCGCCGCATCCGCGCCCGGCTGCACGCCCGCCTGAGCCTGAGCGCCCGCTACGCCGAGCTGGCCGAGCAGCGCCTGCGCTCGCTCGATCCGCTGGACCCCTCGGACAAGACCCGCTACGCCGAGTCGCTGGCCGCCCTGGGCTTTGAGCTCACGCACCGACCCTACGACGAGCTCACGCTGCAGTCGGACGTCCCGGTGCTGCCGCCGCCCGGCCCCGGGCTGGGCGCGGCGGGACCGCTGGCCCCGGGGGCGCTGGCGCTGCTCGGGTCGCCCGGCGACTTCGCCAGCCTGGGTCACTACCTCTTGTCACCGGCCGAGAACACCTTCGGCCAGCTCGGGTTCGCGGTGATGGTGGTCGGCGCCCTGATGCTCGCCAGCAACCTCCGCCAGCGCGCCCGCATCCGCCGCGATCGCGCCGCCATCCCGCTGTGCATCGGCGGCTGGGGCACCCGCGGCAAGTCCGGCACCGAGCGGCTCAAGGCGGCGATGCTGCACGCCCAGGACGTCAACGTCCTTGTCAAGACCACCGGCTGCGAGGCGATGTTCATCCACGGCGTGCCCGGGCGCAAGCCGACCGAGATCTTCATCCACCGCTCGTACGACAAGGCGACGATCTGGGAGCAGCGCGACCTGCTGGCGCTGGCGGCGCGCCTGTCGGCCGACGTCTTTTTGTGGGAGTGCATGGCGCTGTCGGGGCCGCTGGTGAGCGTGCTGTCCGAGGAGTGGATGCGCGACGATCTGCAGACCCTGACCAACGCCTATCCGGATCACGAGGACATCCAGGGGCCGGCCGGCCATGACGTGGCGCGCTCGATCGCCGGCTTCATGCGCAGCCGCGGCACCGTGATCACCAGCGAGGAACAGATGCTGCCGGTGCTGGCCGATGAGGCGCGGCGCAAAAAGACGCGGCTCATTCCCCTGGGCAGCCGCGATCACCTGCTGCTCGCCGACGATCTGCTGGCGCGCTTCCCCTACCGCGAGCACCCGCGCAACGTCGCGCTGGTGCGCCGCCTGGCGGTCGAGCTGGGGCTCGATCCGGATCTGGCCACCGCCGACATGGCCGACCATGTGATCCCCGACCTGGGCGTGCTCAAGGTCTATCCGACGGTCACCCATCGCAGTCGCCGGCTGACCTTCATCAACGGCATGTCGGCCAACGACCGGACCGGCTTTCTGTCAAACTGGCAGCGCACCGGCTGCGAGCGGCCGATCGGCGACCAGTCGGGGCAGCCCGGGCGCTGGGTGGTGACGGTGGTGAACAACCGCTACGATCGAGTGGCGCGCTCCAAGGCGTTCGCCGAGATCATCGTGCGCGACGCCTCGGCCGAGCGGCACATCCTCATCGGGACCAACCTGGCCGGGCTGCGGGTCTACGTGGCAGAGGCGCTGGTGCACCTGCTGCGCGAGCTGCACCTGTTCCGCAGCGACGATGCGCCCGAGGCGGTTTCGGACCTCCTGCGGTCTCGCAGCGAGCGCCTGCGCCACCGCCTGCGCATCGGCGCCGCCCAGAGCGCGGCGGTGCTCGCCGAGCTATCCAGCTGGGTCGGCGGCCAGGATGTGAGCGCGCTGGCGCCCGAGGTGGAGGCGGCGCTGGCGGCGGCCGCCGGGTGGGCCGATGGGCATGACTCGCTGGCCATGCTGCGCGACAAGCTGGCGGCGATGGAGCTCGGGCCCAAGCTGCAGCACCTGCAGCCGGGCCTTGGTCCCGAGCTCGCCCACCACCTGGAGCGCAGCATCGCCCGCCGGGCGCTGCTCGCCAGCCTGTTTCGCGACGCCGACCGCGCCCTGGGCGAGCCGACTGCGCGCGCGGCGGTCAACGCGCGGCAGGAGCGCCTGGGCCGCGAGCTGTTCCTCGAGCTGCTGGTGCCGGTCGAGGACGCCGGGGCCAGCGGCGATCAGGTCATCGACGCCATCGCCAGCGCCTGCCCGCCGGGTGTCGAGGCCAGCGTCATGGGCATGCAGAACATCAAGGGCACGGGCCTGGACTTCGTCTATCGCTGGATCCGCTACGACGAGGTAAACGCGCTGGTCGAGCGCCTCGCCGGCGCTGATGCCAGCCAGGCGCGCCAGGTGGCCGGGGCGCTGGTTGCCCGCACCGACTTTGGCATGCTCGACTCGGCGCTGGCGGCCGACGCGGTGGCGGCGGCGGCGAGCCGGCTCGCGGCGGCCGAGGGAGCCGACTACCTGACGCGCAGCGCGGCGCGGCTGCGCGAGGTCGCCGACCGCTGCCAGCAGGCGCTGAAAGCGGGTCAGCGCAAGCAGCGCAAGCTGCTCACCCGCACGGTCGAGAAGGCGCTGGACACCCTGGATGAGGTGCGCCGGCGCTGGCAAGCCGAGTCGCTGCTCGACGCCCTGGTGCATCACGAGATCTCGCACGAGCGCGCCGCCCTGGAAGCGCGCCGCCTGGTCGAGCGCGAAAAGAAGGGCTGGCTGCGCAAAGCCGGCCAGTGAGCCGCTCGCTCGCGATGGGCCGCGCTCCGCAGCCAGCCGCGCAGGCGGCGTCCGGCCGCCGCGCGTCCGCCTACAAGGTCATCGCCGCGCCGATGGCGCCGTAGCGGTGCGCGGCGCTGACAGTTCCACAGCTCGCCGACGAAAGCCATAGCGCCTGGAAATCGCCGGGCCGCGGCGGCGACAGGGTAAACAGGCCGCGGTGAACAACGAATGCACGACCCGCTGACGAGCGATTGCACTTTCGAGCAGCCGCTGGAAAGTCGCTGGAACGCAGTGCCAGGCAGTGGCGGCAAAGCTCAGAGCCGCTTCTCTTCGCGCCGCAGCGGTGAGATACTTGAGGCGAGCTTCACACTCGTTTCTGATGACGACGACACACTTTAGTACACACTCGATACTCATAGACGACAATATCGGATGGGTAACCATCCGGGGTGCGGCCTCACGGAGCGACATAGAAAGACTGGTGGCTCTGGTTACGCCGGTGCTGGCGCAGGTTGGCTACCTCATCTTGGTCTGTGATGTAAGCCAGGCGGGGGCGCTGGATGCAGAGGGCCGACGCTTCATGGCTGCGTGGTTCACCAGGGTGACGGTGCAGTTCATCTTCATCAGAGCGGGCACGGTGCCGCGAACCGTCATCACCATGGTGGACCGCATCGGCCAGCTTCTGGGTCGCGACCGGCAGCGGAGTATTTTTGTGAACTCGGAGGGCGAAGCGCGCGAGCTAATCCCAAGCTTACGCGCCGAGCTCGCGCTTCGAGTGGCGCGGCGCACCGCATAGAGGGCAGCGCTGTATCAGCGCCCGCTGGACCCGCCGCCGGAGGTTCCGCGGCTATGGCGGTGACTCGCCGCGAGGCGCTGGCCCGCCCAGGAGCTGCACCAGGCACCTGGGGCCATGAGCTCACCAGAGCTCGCAGCCGGTCAGGTGCAGGCGCTGTAGCGGCTCAGGTGATGCGCTCCTCGCCGGCATAGACCACGAACGAGGCCTCGCGCACAAACCCCACCAGCGCAACGCCGGCGCGGCGGGCGGTGTCGATCGCGAGCGAGCTCGCGGCCGAGATGCCGATGATGATGGGGATGCCCGCGGCGATCGCCTTCTGGACGATCTCGAAGCTGGTGCGACCGCTCACGATGAGCGCGTGCTCCGAGGCGGGAATCTTGCCCGCCAGCAGGCGCGCGCCGACCAGCTTATCGACAGCGTTGTGACGACCGACGTCTTCGAAGGCGGCCACCGGGCTCCCGGTCAGATCGACCAGCGCGGCGCCATGACAGCCTCCCGTGCGGGCAAACAAGGGCTGCCGCGAGCGCAGCGACTCGACCGCCGCGAGCACGGCGAGCCGGGTCATGCGGGCTCGGGTGTCCACCGGAACACAGCGCGCGAGCAAGTCCTCAATCGACTTTCTTCCGCACACGCCGCACGCCGAGGTGGTCAGCGTGCCGCGATGCGCCATCGCGTCCCCCGGCAGAGTCAGGCGCGCCCCCGGGGCGGGCGTGATCTCGAGCGTGTTTTGCCGCTCCTTTTCACCCGCGCGGCCGCAGTGGGCCACGGCGCCGACCTCGGCGAGCGAAGCGATGATGCCCTCCGCCCACAAAAACCCGAGCGCCAGCTCGCGGTCGTGGCCCGGCGTGCGCATCGTTACCGAGAGCGTGTCGCCGGCGACGCGAATCTCCAGCGGCTCCTCCACCGCAACCTGGTCGCTGAGAGCCTTTACGCCATCGGGTCCCCACCGGGTGATGTCGATGGCCTGTATACCAGGCTTCAATCGAAAGCGTCCTGCCGGAAGCCCTTGGCAATGGGCGGCCGCACCGCAGCTCCGGCGCCGATCCGCCGCACCGCGACCGCGGTGACCTTGTACTCGGGGCAGCGCGTGTTTGGATCCGCGTTGCCGCTGGTGAGCAGGTTGGTCTTCACCTCGGGGAAGTGGAAGGAGAGAAAGACATTGCCCGGGGCGACGCGCACGGTCACAATCGCGTGCGTCTGCACCTTGCCGCGCGCGCTCTCGACTTCCACTTGATCGCCGGCGGCGATGCCCAGGCGCGCCGCGTCCTCGGGATGGATCTCGACCAGGTCTTCGCCCTGCAGCTCCAGGTTCCCGGTTCGCCGCGTCTGCGTGCCCGAGTTGTAGTGCGCCAGCTGCCGGCCGGTGATGAGGATGAACGGAAACTGCTCGCTGGCTACCTCCCCCGGCGGCTCCCAGTCCACGCCAAACAGTCGCGCGCGGCCGCTCGGCGTCTCGAATTTTTCCGTGAACAGCACCGGCGTACCCGGGTGCGACTTGTCGAGCACCGGCCACTGCAGTCCCTGCTTGCCAAGGCGTGCATGGGACACGCCGGCCAGCGCGGGCGTAAGCTCAGCGATCTCGTCCATCACCTCGGCCGCGGCCTTGTGCGGCATCGCATAGCCAAGCCGCGCCGAGAGGTCAAACAGGATCTCGATGTCCTTGCGGGAGTCGCCGGGCGTCGGCATGGCCTGGTTTACAAGCTGGATGCGGCGCTCGGCGTTGGTGAAGGTTCCGTCCTTCTCCAAGAAGCTCGAGCCGGGGAGCAGCACGTGGGCAAACTCGGCCGTCCGGTTGGCGAAGATGTCATGGACGACCAGCAGCTGCAGCGAGCGCAGCGCCGCCTCGACATGACTCACGTTGGGATCGGTCTGCGCGATGTCCTCGCCGAAGACGTACATCGCCTTGACCGACCCGTTGATCGCGCCGGCGAACATCTCCGGGATCATCAGCCCGCGCTCCTTCTTGATCGCGACCTGCCACTTCTTCTCGAACTGGGCGCGCACCCGGTCGTCGCTCATCGGGCGGTACATGGTCAGGTAGCTCGGCAGGGCGCCCATGTCGCTTGAGCCCTGCACATTGTTCTGACCACGCAGCGGGTTCTGTCCCGCCCCGCGTCTCCCGAGGTTGCCGGTGAGGACCGCCAGGTTCGCCAGACAGCGCACTCCCGAGACGCCCTGCGACTGCTCGGTCACGCCAAGACCGTACGAGATCATGGCCGGCGGAGACGTAGCGTAAAGATGCGCCGCGCGCTCGAGGTCCTTGGCCGGCACGCCGCTGAGCTCTTCGACATAGCTCGGCGTGTACTTTTTGATGAACGACCGATACAGCTCGGTGTCCTCGGCGCGCTCGGCGAGGAACTTTTCATCCGCGAGCCCGTCGCGCAAGATGACGTGCGCCAGCCCGTTGTACACCGCGACGTTGGTGCCGGGCCGGAGCTGGAGAAACACATCTGCCAGGGCGGCGAGCTCGATGCGCCGCGGATCGATCACGATAAGCTTGGCGCCGCGCAGCACCGCTTCCTTCATACGCGCGCCCACCACCGGATGGCCTTCGGTGGGGTTGGCGCCGGTGAGCAGCAGACACCTTGTCAGATCGATGTCGGCAAACGAGTTCGTGCCGCCGGACTCCCCAAACGAGCGAATCAGCCCAAGCGAGGTCGGCGAGTGGCAGACCCGCGAGCAGTTGTCGATGTTGTTGGTGCCAATGGCGGCGCGAAACAGCTTCTGCAGAATGTAGTTTTCTTCGTTCGTGCAGCGGCTCGAGCTGATGGCGCAGATCGCGTCCGGACCGAATTTTTCCTTGATGTTGCGCAGGCCGCTGGCGACAAACGTCATCGCCTCGTCCCAGCTCGCCTCGCGCCAGCTGCCGTCTGGGCGGCGCAGCATGGGCGAGGTGAGCCGGTCCCGCGCGCGGGCGTACTGGTGCGCGAACCTTCCCTTTACGCAGGTGTGGCCGACATTGGCCGGCCCGGTCTCCGCTGGATCGATCGCGACGACCTGGTCGCCCCGCACATGCACGTCCAGCGAACAGCCGACGCCGCAGTACGCGCACGTCGTGGTCACGGTCTTGTCGAAGGACTCCTTGGCGCGGAACGCTGCCTCGTCGAGCGCGCCGGTCGGACAGGTCTGCACGCAGGCGCCGCACGACACGCACGCGCTGTCCGCGAACGCGGCGTCGATGCCGGCGACGATGCGCGTGCCCCACCCTCGCCCCGCATAGGCCAGCGCGAAGGTGCCCTGCAGCTCGTCGCAGGCCCGCACGCAGCGGCCGCAGACGATGCACTCGTTCATGTCGACCTTGATGTACGGGTGCCGATCGTCCTTTTCGTACGCGTGCCTCTCGCCGATAAAGCGGCTCGTCTTCACGCCCAGGTGGCGGGCCACCTCGCGCAGCTCATTGCGCTCGCCATCGCGGTGAAGCGCCGCCTCGGGATAGTCCGACAGCACGAGCTCGACGACTCCCTTGGCGACCCGGAGCGCGCGATCGTCCCTGGTGTCAATCTCCATCCCCTCGCGCACCAGGCTGGTGCACGCCGGCACCGGACCGCGGGCGCCGGTCACGCCGACCATGCAGACGCGGCACGCGCCAAAGGCCGCGAGCTTGGGATCGTAGCAGAGAGTCGGTATGTAGATTTTCTCGCGCCGCGCCACATCCAGGATCGTCGCGCGGTCGCTGGCGACGACGGCGCGCCCGTCGATCTTCAAGTGCACGAGGTTGCGGCCCGCGCCGTTGGCGCCATTTCCGGTCATTTCACACCTTGCATCATCTCGTCGCGGAAGTGCAGCAGGAGCGAGGCGATGGGCATGGGGATGGCGCCGCCGTGCGCGCACAGTGAGCCGAGCTTCATCGTCTCGCAGAGATCCGTGAGCAGCGCGACATCCGCCACGACCTCGGCGCGCTCCCGCCGCTGCTGCAGGCGCTTGGCGAGCTCGATGCCGCGCCGCCCGCCGATCCGGCAAGGGAAGCACTTGCCACAGGACTCGGCGTCGCAAAACTCGAACAGGTGCACGGCGATGTCGCGCGGGTCCACGCCCTCGGCCCAGGCGACGATGCCGCCGTGTCCAAGGAGCGCGCCGACGGCGTCGAGCTCCTCGAAGCCGAGCGGCGTGTCAAGCAGCGAGTCGGGGATAATGCCGCCGAGCGGTCCGCCTACCTGCACTGCCTTAATCTTTCCCTTTTTTAAGCCGCCGCCGTACTCCATCAAGATAGTCCGGAGCGAGACGCCAAACGGCACCTCGAACAGGCCGGGCCGCACGAACTGCTCGTTGAGCGAGACCGCCTTGGTGCCGCGGCTCTTGCCGATTCCGAGCTTGGCGTACTGGTCGCCGCCGTGGCGGATGATCCAGCCCAGGTTCACCAGCGTCTCGACGTTGTTGACGATGGTGGGCTTCTCGAATAAACCTTTCTCGGCGGGGTACGGCGGTCGCGCGGTGACCATCCCGCGCAGACCCTCCAGCGACCGCAGCAGCGCGGTCTCTTCGCCGCACACGTACGAGCCGGCGCCTTCGACCACCGAGATGTCGAACGAGAAGGCCGAGCCGGCGATCTTTTCGCCCAGCCAGCCCGCCCGGCGGGCGTCTTCCACGGCCTTTCGCAGCACCGGCGCGCAGTCGGGATACTCGCTGCGCACGTAGATATAGCCGTGCGTCGCGCCGATGGCGTAGCCGGCGATCGCGACGCCTTCAATGACCGCGAACGGATCGCGCTCCATCAGATACTTGTCGATGTACGAGCCAGGATCACCTTCGTCGGCGTTGCACACCACGAACGCCTGGTCGGCCCGCTTGGCGTTCGCGGCGGTGAAGCGCCACTTGGTCGCCGTCGGAAAGCCAGCGCCGCCGCGTCCCCGCAGCTGCGATTTTTCGACCTCGCCCAGGACCTCGTCCGGCGTGCTGGTGCGCAGGGCTTTGCTCAGGCCGGAAAATACGTGACTTGCCATCGCCACATCGAGCTTGGTCGCATCAACCGGCAGCGCGACTCGCTCCAGCACAATCGCCGGGCAGCCATGGACGGCGAAGACCGGCAGGTTCGCATCCTTGGCCTCGGGGAGGGCTTGGCCCTTGGCCAGCTGCCGGGCGCGCTCGGGCGTGAGCTTGCCGTACACCCGGCCTTCGATCTCGACCGCGGGCCCGGCGTTGCAGAAGCCGAGGCAGTACACTTCTTCCAGCGACACCGAGCCGTCCGCGCTCGTCTCACCAAGCCGCACGCCCAGCGCTTCCTCCATCCAGTGCACCGACGCGTCGCTGCAGCTGGCAAAGCATGCGGTGCCCTTGCACACCTTCACCCGCGTGCGACCGCGCTTGTTCAGGCCAAGATCGCCGTAAAATGTGGCGACGCCGTACACGGCGGCCTCGGGCTGATGGACCGCCTTGGCGATAGCGGCAATGTCGGCTGGCGTGATCTCCCGCCGCTCGTGCATCACCGCCTTGAGTCGCTGGAGCGCGTTGTCGGTCGCGTCGAAATCGAGTCGCCGACGCCTTAGCTGTACGAGGTTATGGGACACGCTGCGCATTATATAGTCCTCGCGGCACGCGGCTATTTGGTTGCGAAATTTTCGGGCACCGCACGCCCGCGCCGGCAGGCGGCCGGACCAAGACGCCCTGCCAGCTGGCCCGGCTCGGGCCCCCGGCCGCCGCGGGCCCCGCGGTCGCCGCCCAAGCCCTCGCCCGGTTTCCAGCGCCGGTCCTTCGCGGCCAGCCGGCGGTGGAAAGTTCACACCTCGCTTGGCGACGGAGAGTACGGTTCGCGGTGAACTATCGGCCCGGCGCGCCAGGGCGGCGCGCTGTTCCCCGAGGCGCTCCCGCCGTCGCCGCCTTGCGGGAACGGCGGCCAGCGCGGCAGAGCGGCCCATCCATCCGACTGGCGCAGCTTGGCCGCGCCGACTCGCAACTCGGGGTCGGGCGCGACCGAAAAGGATCTTGATCGGCAGCCCCGGCGCGCGTCAACCGGGACGCCGATCGCTGCTCCACGCCACGCGCCGGCCTGCCGCCGCAGGCCCTCTTCAGTCGGGACGCCGGGAATAGGTGAAGACAATGGCTACCTTTGCACAGCCCCAAAAAGCTGCCCACGCTCTTGAGCTGCCCCAGAAAGTGGTCGTGCCCGAAACGGCGCCGGTGACTGCCCCGCCCGCCGTCACCGCACCGGCGCACGCGCCGGCAGCCGCCGATGCAGCGGCGGTGTTCCCCCACCTGACCGATGGGCCGGCCGTCGCCCCCGCCGGACCCAAGCTGGTCAAGACGCAGGCGATCCACACCGACGCCGCGCCGCTGTACCAGGCGCTCGGTAACGCCTCTGGGCTGAGCAAGGCCGAGCTGCCCCTGGCGCGCAGCACCGCCGGCCACCTGCTGGAGGAGTCGGCGGCCGCCGGCGTGATCAACCCCAATCAGTATGCCTACGAGCTGGCCACCGCCCGCCGCGAGTCGCACCTGGGCAACTGGCCCAACGAGTTTGGCGGCAGCGCCTACTTCGAGAAGAGGTACGGCTACAAGTCCAGCCACCGCGACGACCTGCAGAACACGCAGCCCGGCGATGGCGCCAAGTACCACGGCCGCGGCCTCGTCCAAATCACCGGCCGCCGCAACTACACCGACTGGACCGAGCGGCTGGGTAAAGAGAACTACCTGCACAACGGCCAGCCCGTGGACCTGGTGAATCACCCCGAGCTCGCCGCCGACCCGCAGATCGCCGCCCGCATCGCGGTCCAGGGGAGTCGCGACGGGACGTTCACCCAGCACAAGCTCGGCGACTACATAAACGACAAGCAGACCGACTACTACCACGCCCGGCGGGTAATAAATGGTCTGGACCACGCGCAGGAGATTGCCGACCAGGCGACTTCCTTCCAGCATGTGATCGAGCAGCACCGCGGCGAGTACGCGGGCGCGGTCCTGCAGACCCAGCTCAAGAACCTGCCGAGCGCGCACGAAGGGACCCTGAGCGGCGGCGCCCCCGCCACCCTCCCCGCCGAGCTGTTCTCACCCACGCGCGCCACCACCGATGGCGGGAAGTTCGTGACGCCGGACAAGCTGCTCAGCAACTCGGTCGGCCACTTCGACAACAGCGTGCCGCTTGGCAAGTACACCACCGTCAAGGCGGCGGCCCCGCCGGCGCCGGTGGTCGCTGCCGACCCGGCGGTCAAGACCGAGCCGGCCACCTAGTCTCCCCCTCAAGGCCGCGGGGCTTCCCCGCTCCTTCCCGGGCCGCTTCAAGGCTCGATTTCCAGTCGCCAAATGCGCGGACAACAGTTCGCGGTGAACTACACACTGGGCGCTGGCGGCGCGCAGCGCTTCGGCGACCTGGGTGGCGATGCGCAGCGCGCGCGTCGCCGGCAGCGGCCCAGACTGGAGGACGACCTCGAGGGTGGGGCCCTCGACCAGCTCCATCACCAGGAAGGCGCGGCCCCCCGGCAGACGGCCAAAGTCGGTCACATCGACGATCCCCGGATGACGGGCGCGGCAGGCGGCGCGGGCCTCCATGATGAAGCGTGCCGCCGCCTCTGGATCCCCGGCCATGCCGGGGTGGAGGATCTTGATCGCCACCGCCTTCTGCAAGACCATGTGCTCGGCGCGATAGACAATTCCCATGCTCCCCCGCCCAAGCTCGGTGGAGAGGCGGTAGGGACCGATGCGGCGATTCCCTTCGGGCCCGCCATCGCCCGGGGCGGTTAACAGCTCGCCGCCGCCCACCTCATCGTCGGGGCCGGCAAAGCGGTGCAGCTCGGCTGACAGGCCGCTGGCGGTCGGCCGCACCGCCACCAGGATCTCGGTGGCGGCGGCGGCGGGCAGGTCGGGATCGCGGTGCCGGGTGGTGATGCGCAGGCGGCCAATCTGCTCCTCCGGGGAGCCGACCGCGATGCCAAAGATGATCGCCAGGCGCATGACCACCGCATCGCCGCGCTCGGGGGTCAGGGTGTCCAGGGTGACGGTGCTGGTGCCGCGCTCGTAGCGGACAGCGTGCCCCGAGCCCACCGGCTCGATGGTCACCGCGCTGGCCTTGTGGCGCAGCAGCGCCAGCAGCAGCAGGTCGGCGATGTCACAGACCGCGAGCTGGGCCAGCTGCAGCCCCGCGGCGCCCGAGGTGAGGACGGTCTTGCCGAGGTGGACGGGCTCTGTCATGGGTCGGCCTCCGGACTAGCGGGCACGCGCGCGCTCGGCAGCGACTGTGGCTACCAGCTGCCGCAGCATCTGATTATCAAAGGGCTTCTCGATGCGGACGTTGGCGATGCGATCGAGGAACGAGCGAGCTCCGGGACTGAAGGCGCCGCCGGTCATGATCACAATGCGGCCGAGCAGCTCGGGCCGCTGCTCGGCAACTCGCTCATAAAACTCCATGCCGGTCATCTCGGGCATCAGCAGATCGCACAGCAAAAGATCGTAGCTGCGCTGCGCGATAAGCTCCAGGGCGACGCTGCCGCGGGTCGCCAGGTCTACCTCGTGCTCCTTGCCGAGGATGCGGCGCACCGCCTCGCCGACCTCGACCTCGTCATCCAGGACCAGGATGCGAAACCGCCGCGCGGCGACCGGGGCGCGCGGCACCGGCGTCTTGCCGTCTTCGCGATCGCGCCGCGCCGCCGGTAGGACGACGCGGAACACCGAGCCGATGCCGACCTGACTCTCTACCTCAATCCGGCCGCCGAGCGAGGTGACGATCTGGTGGCAGATCGACAGCCCCAGTCCAGTGCCGACGCCGATCGGCTTGGTGGTGAAGAAGGCGTCGAAGATGCGATGCAGGTTCTCGGGCGGGATGCCGCAGCCGGTGTCGCGGATCTCGACGCACGCCTCGCCCGAAGGCAGGGTCGAGGTGAGCAGCCGAATCTGGTTGCGGTCGGCGTGGCCTTCGGGAATCGCCTGCGCCGCGTTCTGGATGAGGTTCAAAAAGACCTGGCCGAGGCGCGCCTCGTTGGCCTCGACGGCGGGAATTTCACCGTATTCCTTGACCAGGTGGGCGTGATGACGGAGCTCGTTTTTCAGCATCGCCACTGAAGAATCGACGAGCTTGTGCAGATCGATCCGCCGCACCGTGTCGCGATCGACGCGCGAGAAGGTCTTGAGGTCACCGACGATCTGGCGCACCCGATCGGCGCCGCGCTGCGCCGCCTTGAGGGCGCGCATGATCTCCTCGCGCCGCTCGTCATCGAGCTCGCCGTCCTCCGCGGACTCGGCCAGCTCCTCGACTACATAGTCGAGGTTGGACATGACGTAGGCCAGGGGGTTGTTGATCTCGTGGGCGACGCCGGCGGCGACGGTGCCGACGGCGGCCATGCGATCGGTCATCTGCAGCTGGGCCTGCGCCTGGCGCAGCTGGCGGTCATCGCGGATGACCAGCACGATGCCGGAAAAGACTCCCTTGGCGTCGCGGTAGGTCGAGCCGCTCACCGCCATCGCGAAGGTCTGTCCGCTCTGCGTTCGGAACTCGGTGCTGCGATCGCGGAACGGCTCGCGCTGGACCTCGGTGGCCAGCCGGGCGGCGAAGTCGGCCTCGCGCGGGTCGAGGATCTCGCCGAGCTGACGGCCGATGAGCAGGTCGCCCGGATAGCCGAGCAGGCGGCTGATCGCGGCGTTGCGGCGCTGGATGAGACCCTGGGAGTCCAGCAGGAGCACGCCGTCGATCATCGACTCCAGGATCGCCTCCAGGACCGAGCGCCGGCGCTCCATCTCGGCGACCGCATCGCCGATTTCTTCAGCGGTGTTGTTAAACAAAAAAGACAGGACATCGATCGCATCGCCGTTGCCGCTGCGCTTGGCCCGCACCTCGTAGTTGCCGGCGGCCAGGGCGAGGAAAGACTCGCTGAGCTCGCGGATGTGTTGCTCCAGCTCGCGGTGGGAGCGATCGCGCTCGGTGAGCAGCCGCTGCAGCTCCTCGGCAATCAGGTTTACAAAGAAGGCCAGGGTGTCGGCGGTGTCGCGCTGGTGGTTGCGCTTGAGGCGGACCGAAAAGTCACCCCGGGCGAGGCGCAAAAAAGCCTCGATCAGCTCATCGGCAATCGCGCCGTCCAGACTGCTCTTGCCCATCGCCGTCAGCGCGCGCCGCCGCGCTCCCGATTCATCTTGGCGATAAAAGGCAGCGCGTCCTGCAGGCAGCGGAAGACCTGGGTCGGGATGCGCGGCTTGGACAGACCGGTGAAGACCGCCGAGACCGCGAAGCCGAAGAACGTCTCTCCGACCAGGGCGTAGCAGGTGGTGAGCGAGTCTCCAGTCTCGTTGGCGTAGACGCTGCGGGCGCCGCTGTCCTGATCGATGATCGGATCCATGAACACGACCGCGGCACCGCGCACCCCGCACCTTCGCCAGTAGTCATCTTGGAAGGCCAGGCTCTGGCGGGCGGTGGCCTCGGTGTCGATGCAGTTGGGAATGGGAACGATGCCCAGGATGTCGGGGGCGATCGCATACATATTGGCGTTGTCGATGGAACCGACCTTCTTCCAGTCGGCAGTGTCGATGTCTTTCAAGCCGGGTTCTCCTTGGTTGACTTGGCCGCCGCCCCGCTCGTCGCCCCACTCGCCGCTCCATTTAAGGAGCGCGCCCAGACCACGGCTTCGTCCACGGAAGAGAAGAGCTGCACCGGAATGCGCGGCCGGGCGACGCCCAGAAAGAAGGTCCCGATGGCCCGGCCGAGCATGGTGCCGCCAACGAGACCGGTGCCGCGCAGGACCTTGATATCGGGCAGCTGGCCATAGAGCCGCCGCGCCTCGCTGTCCTGGCCGGTCATGCGGTCAAAAAAAACGATCACCACGCCGGTCTGCCCGTGCTGCCGCAGATACTGCATCTGGAACTCGATGTTCTCGCGGGCGGT
This sequence comes from Polyangia bacterium, assembly GCA_044222245.1. Taxonomy (GTDB): domain Bacteria; phylum Myxococcota_A; class Polyangia; order Palsa-1104; family JAEUJZ01; genus CALFML01. Next base: position 54,394 of record JBGANQ010000039.1, read on the forward strand.
CGCTCCGGTATCGGAGGAACCCTGGTGGGGTACAGCGGCGATGATGTGGGGCTCGATCTCGTAGTAGCGGATGTTCGACGTCTCGCCGATTGGCTGCCAGCTGCTGGTGTCTATCTCAGGCATAAAGGGGGCCCCTTGGCTGCAACCGCCGTCGATAAGGTCGCAGCGAAAGGATATCACGGCGATAGCCGGCAAGTCGAGCCCTGTAGATGTGGCCAAAGGGGCGGCGCGGGCGGCGAAGACAGACCTGTAGGCCAGCTCGCCGCGCCAGGCCAGCAGCGGCGGAGCTGGCGGCGGAGCTGGCAGGCGGCTACTTGTTGGCCGGCAGCTGGTCGACAGCGCGCAGGGCGCCGACGGTGGTGACAAGTCCGGCGAGGATGCCCAAGATCAGGGCGAGCGCCAGGTTGTTAATCGACTCGCCGAGCCCGAGCAGGGTGATCTTGGTGACCATGTCACTTGGCAGCTGGCCGATCGCACCCAGGCAGTGAATCATTCCCAGCACGCTGCCAAGGACTCCGAAGCCGAGCGTGACCTTGCCCAGGCTGCGCACGACCAGGAGCTGCCGCGCATCGGGCTCGGCGGCGTAGCGGCCGGCGGCGATGATGAGCAGGATTCCCAGGATGAGGATGGGAAACATCGGCCAGCCACCCTCGTGAAACGCTTCGGACAAAGAAGGATTGAACATTGTCGGTGCTCCTATTCCCGGACGCGCGGCGCCGGTCTTTTTGCTTGCGGTCTGCCATCTGGTCTGGCTGCTTGGGAGGCGGCCCCATGCCGCCTTCTTCAGCCTCGATACCTCAAGGACGCCGGCCGCTCCGATCGGTCGCAAAAAAAAATCGCTGTCTCGCCGCGCGCCGATCGCGATAGAACAAATCTGGTGCGGCAGCAGGGCCTCCAGGTCGCGGATCGGCGAAGCGGGTGCGTCCGCCGGCGCGGTCGGCCCGCGGCGGGCGCGCGGGGGCCAAAGTGAGCTCGCCCTGCCCGCCCGAGGAGCTGCTCGTCGCCTTCGCCGAAGGGCAGTGTCCCCCCGCGCAGCTCGCCGGGCTGCACGAGCACCTGGACGGCTGCGGGCTGTGCCGGACCCTGGTGGCCGAGCTCGCCGAGCCCGCCCCGGAGGGACCGGCGTCGGCGCCCGCAGAGCCGCCGCTCAGCGGGGTGCCCATCGAGCTTGATGAGTACCAGCTGCTGCGGCCCCTGGGTCAGGGGGCGATGGGGACGGTCTATCTGGCCCACGACACGGTGCTCGACCGGCAGGTGGCGATCAAGTGGATCGCGATGATCGAGCCGAGTGCCGCCGCCCGCAGCCGGTTTCTCCTCGAAGCGCGCGCCATCGCCCGCCTGCAGCATCCCAACGTCGCGTCGGTGTATCGGGTCGGCCAGATCGACGGACGGCCCTATCTTGTATGCGAGTATGTCCGCGGCGAGAGCCTGGACCGCCTGGCCAAGCCGGTGCCGTGGGAGCGGCTGCTGCAGCTGGCGCTCGGCCTCAGCCGCGGCCTCGATGCCGCCCACCGCGGCGGTGTGCTGCACCGCGACCTCAAGCCGGCCAACGCCATCCTGGCCGATAGCGGCGAGGTCAAGCTGCTCGACTTCGGGCTGGCCAAGCTGCTGCCGCACCCTGCCGCGCCCGCGGTGCCAGTGCCGCCGAGCGTCTGGCTGGCGGACTTCGCGACGACGCCGCCGCCGCTCAAGGAAAGCGGCGTGCTGGGCACGCCCCTTTATATGGCACCCGAGCTGTGGCGGGGTGAGCCGGCGACGCCGCGCGCCGATCTCTACTCGCTCGGGGCCCTGCTTTATGAGCTGGCAACCGGGCAGCCGCCGGTGCCGGCGAGCTCGCTGGAGCAGCTGCAGCACGACGTCCAGCACAAGGACATTCCTCCGACGGCACAGCTGGCGCCGACGCTGGAGCCGCGGTTTGCCGCGCTCATCGACCGCTGCCTGCACCGCGACCCCGCCCAGCGCCTGGCCAGCGCCGAGCAGCTGGCCCAAGAACTGGCGCTGTTGCCGCTCGCCGAGCTGGCGCCGCTGCCCGGCGGCAACCCCTACCGCGGGCTGGCCGCCTTTGACGCCGAGCACCGGGCGCTGTTCTACGGCCGCGGCACCGAGATCCGCGCGGTCTTCGAGCTGCTCCTGCGCGAGCCGCTGGTGGTCGTCAGCGGCGACTCGGGCGTCGGCAAGTCGTCGCTGTGCCGGGCGGGCGTGCTGCCGCTGTGCGAGGACGGCGGGCTGGCCGGCGGGCGCACCTGGACGACCGTGACCCTGGTGCCCGGACAGCACCCGCTGGCCGGGCTGGCGGCGGCGCTGGCCGGACCGCTTGCGACGGCGGCCGAGCAGGTGCGCCACCGGCTCGCCGCCCCGGCGCAGCTGGCCGCCGAGCTGACCGCCTGTCAGGCCGGCCGCACCGGCCTGTGCCTGTTCGTCGATCAGCTGGAGGAGCTGGTCAGCACCAGCGACCCGGACGAGGCAGCGACCTTCACCCAGACCCTGCGGGCGCTGGCCGACGGGGCGCGCGGGGTGCGCGTGCTGGCGGCGCTGCGCGGCGACTTCCTGGCCCGGGTGGCGGCGCTGCCGGGGCTGGGCGAGCTGGTGCGCGGCCTTTATCTCCTGCGCCCGCTCACCGCCAGCGGGCTGCGCGAGGTGATCGTGAACCCGGCCCGGGTGCGCGGCGTCGCCTTCGAGTCCGAGGCCCTGGTCACCGAGCTCGTCCATGAGACGCTGCACGCCGAGGGCGGGCTGCCGCTTTTGTCGTTCGCGCTGGCCGAGCTGTGGGAGGCCCGGGCCGTGGCGCGGCGGACGATTCCGGCGACCGCGCTGTACGCCATCGGCGGCGTGGAAGGAGCGCTGGCGCGCCACGCCGACGCCCTGCTGCAGCGCCTGCGACCGGCGGAGCGGGCGGCGGCGCGGCGGCTGCTCGGCAAGCTGGTCACGGTGGAAGGGCTGCGCGTGCGGCGCAGCGAGGCCGACCTGTGTCCGCCCGAGCTGCCGGCGGCGCGGATCGCCCTGGAGGCGCTGCTCCGCGGCCGGCTGCTCGTCGCCCGGGTGGTCGATGGGGCCAGCGTGTACGAGATCGCGCACGAGTCCCTGGTCTCGGGCTGGGGGACGCTGCGCACCTGGCTCACCGAGAGTCGCGAGGCGCGCGGCCTGCAGCAGCGGCTGGAGCAGGCGGTCACCGACTGGGAGCGCCTGGGCCACAGCGGCGATGCCCTGTGGGGCGGCCGCCAGCTCGCCGAGGCGCGGCCGCTGCTGCCGGCGCTCGAGCTGTCGCGGCGCGAGCAGGAGTTCCTGGAGGCCGCGCAGCGGCAGCTGCGCGCGCGGCTGTGGGCGCAGCGGGGGCTGTTTCTGCTCGCGCTCGGGCTGCTGCTGCTCTACGGCGGTGTCTCCTATCAGAAGCGGCGTGATGAGAACATCCGCGTCAACCAGCAGCTCGCGCAGGCGCGGCTCTTGCTGACCAGCGCCCGCGCCTCGCGCGAGACGGCGGACGAGCTGCAGCGCCAGGCCCTGGCCGCCTTCGATCAGAAGCAGCGCGAAAAGGGCGAGCCGCTGTGGGCCGACGCCCTGGCCGCCCGCGCCGCCGCCGAGAGCGACTACGGCGCCGCCACCCAGACGCTGGAGACGGCCCTGCAGCTGGCCCCCGAGCAGCCGCCGGTGCGCGCCCTGCTGAGCACGATCCTCGCCGAGCGCGCGCTTCTGGCCGACAAGCGCGGCCAGCTCGCCCACCGCGATGAGCTCGTCCGCCGCCTGCGCGTCTATGACGCGGCGGGCGCGGCCTACAGCCACCTCACCGGACCGGTCGCGCTCCACCTGGGCAGCACTCCGCCCGGGGCGCTGGTCACCCTGACCCGCTACCAGAAGGACGCGCAGGGGCGGCGCACCGAGTCGACCACTCGCTCGCTCGGACCGACCCCGCTGGCCGAGCCGGCGGTCGAGCAGGGCGCGTACATCCTGACCCTCACCGCTGCCGAGCGCAGCCCGGTGCGCTACCCGCTGCTGGTCGGGCGCGAGCCGGTCCGGCTGCACGTCGAGCTGCCCCGACTCGCCGCGGTCCCACCGGGCATGGTGTACGTCCCGGCCGGCAAGTCGCTGTTTGGCAGCACCGCGCCCGAGCCGCTGCGCCGCCACCGCGCCGATCCGCTGCACCCGCTGACCACCGGGCCCTACCTCATCGCCGAGCGCGAGACGACCTTCGGCGAGTACCTGACCTACCTGCGGGCGCTGCCGCCGGCCGAGCGCGCCGCCCGCCTGCCGCGCGCGGGCGCTGGCCTGGCCGGGGTGCAGCTCGGCGAGCGCGCCGATGGCACCTATGAGCTGACCCTGCAGGCGGGCGGCGAGGTGTATCGGGCGCGCGAAGGGGAGCTGCTGCACTATCAGGGTCGCGCGCAGCGGGCGGCGCAGGACTGGCGACGATTTCCGGTGGTCGGCCTGTCGTTTGCCGATGCGCAGGCGTACGTGCAGTGGCTCGCCGAGACCCGCCGGCTGCCCGGCGCCCGGCTGTGCAGCGAGCAGGAGTGGGAGCGCGCCGCCCGCGGTGCCGACGACCGCGAGTACCCGCACGGCGACTCGCTGGCGCCGGCGGACGCCAACTTCGGCGAGACCTACGAGCGCGAGCCGCGCGCCCTGGGCCCCGATGAAGTAGGCTCCCACCCGGCCTCGCGCAGCCCTTTGGGTCTTTATGACATGGTCGGCAACGCCGAAGAGTGGGTCCGGCCGCCGACCGCCAAGGGGTGCTGCCTGCTGCGCGGCTGCGGCTTTGCCGCCGACCCTGCCGCCTGCGCGCTCGGCCAGCGCAGCGAGGTTGCCGCCGCCACCCGCGCCCCGAGTCAGGGCCTGCGGCTGTGCGCGAGCTACCCGGCGCCCTGAGCCTCGGCGCACCGCAAGTCGGCCTGCCGCCCGCGGCGCGGTCGGCGCGGTCGGCGCGCCCCGGCCGCAGCTCCAGCGCGGCCGCCGTCTCAGCCGGCGGCCGTGCGAGCTGCGGCTTGACAACCGCGCCGCCGCTTGCCTAGCTGGTTACCATGAACAATCCGTCCGCGCCGTCCGATCCTCCTGGTGCTCCAGCCACCGCCGATGCCGCGGCGCGAGCGCAGTGGGACAGCGCCCGCGCCGCCTGGCCCGGCGTCGAGGTGCCGCTGGCCGTGTTCGCCCCCTACCTGGCCGCGCGCCGCACCGGCCCAGAGCCCACCGCCGAGCGGACCGCCGAGCTCTACCTGGCCTGCGCCTGCGCCAGCGGCGTGCCGGCCGCCCTGGCCGCCTTCGAGCAGCGCTTCCTGTCGCACGTCCCGGCGTTCCTTGGCCGCCTGGCGCTGCCCGACAGCACCCTCACCGAGGTCAAGCAGCTGCTGCGCGCCAAGCTGTTTGTCAGCACCGGCCCGGCGCCGGCCAAGATCGCCGAGTACACCGGCCAGGGGGCGCTGCTCGGCTGGCTGCGGGTGGTGGCGATGCGCACCGCGATCTCACTCCTGCGCCAGCGCAGCGACAAGCCGCTCGCCGACCTGGGCGGCGACGATCAGGTCATGGCGGTGACCGAGGACCCCGAGCTCACCTACCTGCGCGGCCGCTACCAGAGCGAGTTCAAGGAGGCCTTCGCCGCCGCGCTCGCGCAGCTCAAGAGCGAGCAGCGGAACCTGCTGCGGCTGCACCTGGTCGAGGGCATGAACATCGACAAGCTGGGGGTGATGTTTCAGATCCATCGCGCCACCGCGGCGCGCTGGCTGCACAGCGCCCGCGAGGCGGTCTTTACCGAGACGCGGCGCCTGCTGCAAGCGCGCCTGCGGCTGTCCCCGGCGGAGTTTGACAGCCTGGTGCGCGTGCTGCGCAGTCAGCTGGATCTCAGCGTGGCGCGGCTGCTAGTCGAGCCCGCGCGCTAGCCGCCCACCACGACCGGCGCCGGCCACCGGGGTCCCCGGCGCCGGCGCGCGGCCGTCAGCCGATGATGTTCAGGCAGTCGAACGAGACGTCGACCTTGGCCTTGGTGTCACCCTGAATCAGGTCACAGGCCATCGGACAGATGTAGATGCGGTCGCCCTGCACGTAGAACGCGTCGGCGGCGCACTGCGCAGCGCCCTTGACCTGGCGGAAGGTCTGCACGGCGCCGGTGCCCATCGGCGTGTACTCAAGGATCACCGAGTCGGGATCGAGCTTCTCGGGCGGCGGCGCCATGGGCAGCGGGAAGTCGCAGGCGACCTTGGCACCGGCGATGACGCCCATGGCGACGTTGTTGAACACCGCGTCGAAGCTGCTGTGCTCGCAGATCGGGAACCGCAGCCCGCCGGTGGCGATGCTGAGCTTCTGGTAGATCTGGCCGTTGTTGACGGCCCCGCCGCCGTTGCTGCACTTCTGGGTCTGCAGCGGATCGCCCGGCCCCCACGCCTTGGAGGGCGGCGAGTTCTCTTTCAAGCCGACGATCGAGTGCCAGACGAAGTTCGGCTTGGCCACGGTGCCGAACATCTTGGGCGTCTTGGCCAGCAGCTGCGACTCGAACACGGTCTCGGTAGTGTCGGAGTTGTCGTCGGTGATCGCGATAAAGACCTTGAACGCGTCGGGCCGCAGCCAGCTCGACCAGCCAGCCGGCGCCAGACCAAACTGATCCTTCTCATTGCCGTTATAGCTGTTGAGCAGCCGGGTGAAGCTGTCGGTGCTCTCGATCTCGATGCTGTAGTGGAAGAAGCGCGCGGTGTTGATCGGCCGCGGCGGCACCGGAGTGCAGGTCGGGTTGCCGCTGAGCGGCGCGCTGATGCACACCGACTGCCGCGACGCATAGTCGCCGTGGCTGGTGACCATGATCACGCGGTAGTCAAGGCCGCTCTTGCCGATGATGTCGGCGAAGTTTTTGTTGATGTTCTGCTGCACCGCCTGGATCTCGTCGGTCATCGAGCCGGAGTTGTCGATGACGAAGATGATATCGACCGGCCCCTTCTCCAGGGTCGCCTCGGCCTTGACGCTGGCGCAGGCTGCATCGCGGTTGCGCGGGCGGCGCAGATCCGCCCCGGCCAGATCGTAGCCACCGCCGCGGGGGCCGCCGATTCCGGCGTCCGAGTCGTACTCGGTCTCAAGGCGAGCATCGTTGCAGGACCAGGAAGCGGCAGACCCGACCAGCGCCAACCCAAGCGGGAGCACGTACTTTAGAGAGCGCATCGCAACCCTCACGTTCGGAAGTTTAGAAGCTCAATCTAATCCTGTATCTTCTCAAGATCATTACAATTTTCGCGGCCCGACCTGAAGCGGCTCTCGCCTTGTCGCCGCCCGGACCCCGACGCAGCAAGTGGAGAAGACCTTGCATCGCGCCTGTGACAGCATCTCCGGAAACGCCCCTGCCAGCGCCGGCGGCGAGCCCGCAGCTTGGGACCGCGAGCTGACCGTGGCGAAAGCGGCCGCGGGCGCCGCGGCGGAGCTTGTGAGCGCCGCCTACGCGGGGGGGACCACGGTGGCGTGGAAGACCGGCGACGATCCGGTGACCGCGGCGGATCGCGGCGCCAACTCGCTCATCTGCGAGCGGCTCCGCGCCGCGTTTCCCGCCGACGCCATCTGCGCCGAGGAGTGTCCCCAGGAGGACTCGGAGCGAGCGGCGAGCCGCGGCGGCCGCTGCTGGTTTGTCGATCCGCTGGACGGCACCCGGGAGTTCATCCGCAAGAGCGGTGAGTTCTGCGTAATGGTCGGACTTGCAGTGGCTGGACGACCCGTACTGGGAGTGCTCATCGCCCCGGCCTGGGGTCGGACCTTTGTCGGCGTGGTCGGCCAGGGCGCCTACGAGCTCACGCCGGCTGGCGAGCGCCGCGCCCTGCAGCTGCGGCAGGCCGCGCCGGCGCCGCGGGCAGTGCTTTCCCGGCTGCACCGCAATGCGCAGGTGGACGGCGCCGCCGCACGCCTGGGAATCGCCGACCTCCGGCAGTGCGGGAGCACCGGTCTCAAGTTCCTGCTGGTCGCGCTGGGCGAGGTCGATCTGTACCTGCACACCGGACCCGGCCCCAGCCTGTGGGACGGCTGCGCGCCCGAGGCGATTGCCCGCGCTGCCGGCGCCGAGGTCACCGACGCCGCCGGCCGGCCGCTGCGCTACGACACCGCCCACCTCCCCCTGGATCAGGGAATCATCGTCGGCCCAGCCGCCCTGGTCGGGCGCGCGGTGGGCGCGCTGGCGGCCGCCGACCCCACCGCTGCGGCCGCCGGCGGCAGGGACGCCGCGCCGCCCACCGGGCAGCCGTGAGGCGGCTTCCGCGGAGTGACGGCTCCGCGCGCAGAAACCGGAAGGAGCTCCGCGCGCGCTTACAGAGTCAGGTGTAGAAGCAGCTCTGGGGTCAGCCGGGCGGCTCGGGCAGCAGGCCGGTGCGGGCCATAGGACTGTTGCCCGCAGAGTGGGTCTCCCTTTGTGCAGAAGGGAATCGGGAACAAGACCCACCTTGGGCGTAGCGGGATATTGACTTGCGAAATAAGACGTAGATATGTTCGCAGCTTGCTTTCCTACGATTCCTACACTTTCTAACTCTTTGAACTAGGGAGCTCTTCGGTTATGAATGCGTGCGGTCCCCGTCTCTGCGGCTTGTGGTTGTCTCTTGCTCCATCAGTGGCCCTGGCGCTGCTGCCCGCCTGCGGCAGCGGGGATGGCGGACCCGGGGCGTGGGCTGAGGCGGCGCGGCGGCGCGAGGCCGCAGTAGGGCTGATACTCGACCTGTTGCGCGACGATGCCGCCGAGCGCGAAGCCTTCTTGACGGCCATGCCCAAAGGGGCGGACCTGCACTCCCATCTCTCTGGCGCGATCTCCACCGAGCGACTGATCTCCTGGGGCGCCGAAGACGGCCTGTGCATCGATCCGGTGAGCCTGGTCGCCACCGAGTCGCCGTGCGGCCAAAGGGCAGTGCCGCTGGCCAAGGCGACCCCGGGCAGCGCCCTGTACCAGCAGATCCTCACCGCCTGGTCGATGGAGGGATTTACCGGCGACGTGCTCACCCGCCACCAGCACTTCTTTGACGCCTTCAACAAGTTTGGCGTCGTCACCGACAACCGCAAAAAGGATGGGACGGACGAAGTAGTGCGGCGGGCGGCGGCGCAGGGCGAGGTTCACTTGGAGCTCCTGGTGGGTCTGGCCGGCAGCAAGATTGGCAAGCTGGCCGACCAGAAGCTGAAGTCTTCCGCCCCCTGGACAGATGAATACCTGAGCGCCGCGCGCGAGACCCTGATTAAAGATCCACAGTTCCAGCTGGCGATTCGCAGCGCCGTCGAAGGACTCGACCAAGTGTGGAGCGAGCTGCAGGCACGCTGGCGCTGCGGCACGCCGCTCGCCGAGCCGGCCTGCGAGGTGACGGTGCGCTACCTAATCCAGGGCACGCGCACGCAGTCGCGCGAGTATGTACTTGGTCAGTGGGTCTTTGGCTTCGAGCTGGCCCAGGTCGAGCCGCGGGTGGTGGGCATCAACCTCGCCGCGCCGGAAGAGGACACAAGGTCGCTGCAGAACTATGCCGAGGAGATGAAGGCGGTGCGCTTCCTCAGCCGCCACAACCAGCAGACCCCGGGGCGGAGTCCGGTGCATGTGTCGCTGCATGCCGGCGAGCTCATTCCCCAGGTGCTGCCAGTGACCCCGAGCATCCCGCAGGACTCGCTGTTTCACATCCGCCAGGCGGTGCAGGTCGCCGGCGCCGAGCGCATCGGCCACTCGGCGGACATCCTGGGCGAGGACCAGGTGCCGGGCCTGGGCGCCATGGCGCTGCTGGAAGAGATGGCGCGCAAGGGAGTGACGGTCGAGGCGTGCCTGACCTCGAACAAGCAGCTGTTGGGGCTTGAAGGAGCCAGCCATCCGCTGGCGGCCTACGTAGCCGCCGGGGTTCCGTTCGCGCTGTCCACTGATGACGAGGGAATCTTCCGTACCAACTTGACGGCCGAGTACGTGCGCGCCGCTGCGGTGCACAGACTGTCCTATAAAGATCTCAAGTCCTCCGCCCGCACCGCGGTCGAGAAAAGCTTCCTGCAAGGACAGAGCCTGTGGGCGGACGCGCGGACCTTCATCCCCACCCCGGTGTGCGCCGATCGCGACCCGGGCAGCCCCGGCGGACCGAGCGAGGCCTGTCAGGCGTTTCTGGCGGTCAACCCGCGAGCGGCGCAGCAGTGGAAGCTGGAGGCCCGGCTGGCGGCCTTCGAGCATAGCCGGCTGGCCGCCGCCGCCGGCGGCAGGTAGCCGGCACCTCGTTTACAGCGGGGCCAGGGCGGCCGCCAGCACCCGGCGCGCCGCCTCGCCGCTCGGCCCCGGCTCGAGCGCCCGCTCGCGCAGCGTCGTCACAAGCCCGCTCGGCCGCCCCTTGACGCCATCGGCGCGGGCCAGGCGGCCTAGCAGCTCCTCCGCGCGGCGTCCGGTGGTGCCTACCGAGCCGAGCGCCTGCAGCAGCGCCCACGGCTCGGCGGCATCGGGCGGCGGCAACATCGGCACCGCGGCGATCTGGGCGCTCAGCCGCCGCAGATCCTCGCGCGTCAGCCGCACCGCCCGCCAGCTGCCGAGCTGCCCGTCCTGGGCGCCGGCGCGGTCGGCCGCCGGGTCGCCGCTCGCCGCCGGGTCGGGGTGGCCGCGCTCGGGCAGGGTGGCGGGCGCCGGGTAGGCGTGCTCGGGCGGGTCCACGCCGAGCGCCAGGTAGCTGCAGTCCCCCTCGCTCAGCACCAGGTCGCCGGCCGCGGTGAACTGCCGCGCGGTGTAGCGCAGGTCCAGCGCCAGGAGCTGCCGCTGGCGGTAGCAGACCCGCAGCGCCGGGCCGTCGACCACCACCCGACAGTGGTCGAGCCAGAAGCGCTCGCGGCGCCACCACAGCCACGGCCCCAGCATGAGCGGACAGAGCACCGCCGCCGCCGGGACCTGGACCAGCGCGAACGCCAGCCCCGGCAGGATGAGCAGCGGCACCACGAGCCGGCTGACGTCCCGCCGCAGCGGCCGCGCCGCCAGCTCCAGCTGGCTCACGCCGGGAACGGCAGCGGGCTCACCACCGCCGACAGCCCGAGCGGCTCGCCTTCGGCGGTGCACAGCTGCAGCTCGGTGCCCGGCTCCCAGACACTGCGGTGGACGTAGCCGAGCGCGATGACGCCCAGCCGCGGCGAGCGGACCACCGAGGTCAGGTGGCCGGCGTTGGGCCGGCTCGGGTGCGTGAGCCTGGTGCCGGGGGCAGGCGGCGCTTCGGCGGCCGGCAGGCGCAGCCCGACCAGCTGGCGGTTGAGCTGACCGCGATCGCGCAGCCGCACCACCACCTCCTGACCGAGGTAGCAGCCCTTGGTAGCGCTGAACACATCGTCGAGCCGGCCTTCGCTCGGCATGCGCTCCTCATCCAGGTCGCTCCCGTACTGCGGCACGCCGGCCTCGACGCGCAGCACCGTCGCCTCGGACTCGGATAGCTCGCGGGCCCCCTGCCCTACAAGCTGCGCCCGCGCCGCCGCCACCGCCTCTGGCGGGCCGATGAGGTGAAAGCCGGGGACGCCGAGCTCGGGTGAGGCGGCGAGGTGCAGGCTGCCGGCGGCGGCGAAATGATAGGGCGGCAGGCTGGCGACCTCGCGATCGGCGCCGAGTGCCTGCACCGCCGCCGCCGCCCCGGCGCCGTACACACCCAGCTCGCCCAGCTCGGCGCTGGCGTCGCTCAGGGTGGCGTCATCGGTGATCAGGTAGCGGTCGAGCGCGGTGCGGATCGTCTCCGCGGTCGCCGCCGGCAGCTCGAGCAAAAGGCCCTCTGCGCCCAGGTCATAGACACACAGATCCGAGAGCAGCTTTCCCTTTACGGTCAGCATCGCCGCGTGGCAGCCGCCGCCCGGCCCAAGGCCGGTGATGTCGTTGGTCACCATCCCGTGCAGGAACCGCTTGGCGTCCCGCCCGACCAGGCGCAGCCGCGCCCGACTAGCGCTGAGCTCGCGCACGCACACAGAGTCGATCATGGAAGAACCCTAGGCCCGGAAGCGGGCTCGGTCAATGCGGACGCCGGCTGGCGGAGCAGCAGCCCGGCCCACTCCTCCTCGGTCTCATCGCGGACGCAGAGAAGCCCGAGCGCGAGGAAGCGCCGCTTGACCGCCTCGGCCTCGGTCTGCAGCAGGCCCGAGAGGATGAGCGCCCCGCCCGGCAAGAGGCGCGCGACCATGGCGGACGACAGCTCGAGCAGGGTCGGGCCGGTGATGTTGGCCAGCAGCAGCGCGAAGCGGCCCGGCACCTCATCGACCAGCGTCGTCTCGGCGCGCAGGCGAGCGGCGACGCCGTTGCGCTCGGCGTTCTCCAGCGTGACCTCGATCGCCTCCGGATCGATGTCGACGCCCAGCACGCGCCCCTGCGGCCACAAGAGCAGCGCCGCGATCGCCAGCACCCCGCAGCCGCAGCCGATGTCGAGGATCGTCAGCGCCTGCACCACCGCGAACGCCGGCTCGGCCTGCAGCTCGGCGAGCAGGCGCAGACACAGGCGCGTGGTGGCGTGGCCGCCGGTGCCAAAGGCGCGGCCGGGGTCCATGGCCAGCGTCACCTCCCCGGGCAGCGGCGTGTGGGCGGCGGCCTCCCAGCTCGGCACGATGGCGATGCGCCCGACGCGCCGGGTGGTAAAGTAGCGCTTCCAGGCATCGCGCCACTCATCTTCGTCGCGATCGCGGATCGCGATGGCGACCGCGGCCGCTGGCGGCAAGAGCTCGTGCACCGCCTCCAAGAGCTCGGGCACCGCGGCAGCGTCGGCCTGGGGAAGGTACAGGCAGAAGCGCGCGCGTCCGGGCGGCGGCGGCTCCAGGGTCGTCTGGTCGCACTGCTGAAAGCCCAGCTCGCGCTCGCACAAGAGGTCGACCAGGGGCGGGGCGTGCTCGCTGGCGAGCTCGATTCGGATCTCTTGGTATTGCATCGGGTTCCTTGGGGTCGGGGCGCGCCGCACCTTGGATCGCGGCGCCGGCCATGTAGGGCGCGGGTCGCAGGTCCGCGGCGGCCGCCATCGCGGCCCCTGGCTCATAGCGCAGCGCAAGCCCGGCAGGCAAGCCTTGTCTGGGCCGCGCGCGGCCCGACGAGCGCACCGCCGCCGCCGCCTTTCTGGCCGCGTTACGAGCGTTTCTTGACTGTAATTTAGATTACCTGTAATTCTTTATCTAATGGCATTACCGTCTGAACCAAGACGGAAGTTCCCTGACTACGTCGCGCCGACCAAGGTGCACTACGATGGTGCTCACCCGCGGGCGATCCAGGTGCGCACCTGTCGCCTGGTCAGCAACTTCGGAGGCATCCGCCGCGAGCACGTGTTCGAAAAGGGCACCGTGCGCATCGGCGCCATGGATGACAACGACCTGGTCATCACCGACGAGACAGTCTCGCGCTACCACTGCCGCATCGTCCAGGAGGAAGGCGGCTACCTGCTGTGCGATCTCGGCTCGACCAACGGCACGTTCGTCAACGGCGTGCGCGTGCGCGAGGCGTTCCTGAACAGCGGCAGCACGATTGGCCTTGGCCAGAGCGAGGTGCAGTTCTTCGCCAGCCAGGAGAAGGTCGAGATCATTCCTTCGGCCAAAAACCATCTTGGCGACATTATCGGCAACAGAGTGCTTGACCCGCGGTCGCGTCGGGGCGGTGAGCAATAAGATGGGCTGCGGACGTCCTGCGGACCGCATCGGAGCGCGGCGGCTGAAGCTGCCCGCGGCCAGATCGTCGCGCACAGACTCGTCGCGCAAAAACGCCAAGCTGGGCGACGGCTGCGCAGCGAGCGGCCGCCTGAGGCGACGGCCGCCTACTCGCGCTTGTGCAGAATCAGGCCACCGTGCCCGACCGCGTAGACGTCGCCGAAGCGCGAGCCCCAGACCGCGGCCAGCGGATGCTCGGCCAGATCCGCGGCGGTCACATCCGCATCCGGCGTCCAGTTGCCGTCGCCCTTCGAGCGCAGGACAAGGGCATTGTAGCGGCCTCCGGCTTTGGTCAGGCCGACCGCCCAGACGTCCGTCGGACCCGAGCCCCACAGTCCGCTTATCGTCGGCGGATTCATCTTATCGGTCTCGCGCCGCCACGGGGTGCCGCGGCCGCTGCAGCGGAAGATGCCGTAGCTCTCGTAGCGGCTGCGGCCCGAGGCGGCGTACACATCGCCCTTGCTGCTCGACCAGACGGCGTTGAGGATTCCCAGGTACAGCGATCCCAGGTCCGGCTCGAAGCTCTGCCGGGTCCAGGTGCCGTCGCCCGTGGAGTGCAGGACCAGGCCGAGGGTGCCGCCGCCCTGCTCGAAGCTGCCCACCGCCCACAGATCTGTCGCATCGGTGCCGAAGAATCCGCCGATGTGGTGCTGGGCCATGGCAAACTCACGCACCAGATTCGGTGCCTGCCAGCGGAAGATGTTGACGCCGCCCGTCGGATACGCTGGCACCGCCATGCTAGTGGAGCCGGAGACATAGATGTTGGTGGGCGAAGACATCCAGATCTGCCTCAGCTCGCCGGTGCCTGCGGGCTGGATGTTGGGGACCACGCTCCAGTGGCCGTCGCCGCTGGAGTGAAGGACGGCGTCCGACTCGACGGCGTAGACATCGGTGGCCGAGCTGCCGAAGACCGAAGTCAGCTCGTAAGCGCGTCCGGTCTTCTGCTGCGTCCACACGTCGTCGCCGGTCGAGTGCAGGATGACGCCGTTCAAGCCGACGGCGTACACATCACTGGGTCCCGAGCCCCAGACCGCGTTCAGCCAGCTCGTGTCGGGCACCACGCGGCGAGTCCAGCCGCGCTTCACCGACAGATCGGGTCGGGACAGATCGGCCCCTGACAGATCCGCCGCTGCAGCTAGATCCAGCGCGCCGCCGTGGTCATCGTCCGGTGGCGGAGGCGTGTCGCGGTTGCAGCCGGCGGCGATTCCCAGAATCGCGAAAAGCACGTGCGCTGATTTCATGCGTGAGCCCTTTACAGTCAGGCAGATGCGCCCTGCATACCGCGGGCATCAAGCGTGGTCAACTCGTCTATAGCTCCTTCCAGCACCCGCGGTGCATGTCTGGCTCAGTCATTCACTGGCAGAACAAAGGGCAATCGCTTGCTGCAGGTCGCGGCAGCCCGCCACTTCGCCAAGCTCGATGCCGGCACTGACCAGTAGCTGCGCCCGCGCCAGATTGATTCCACGCATGACCGGCTTTACCCCCAAAAGGGCGCCGGCGCCAAGCAGCCGCGCCAGGTGCTGACCAAAGGCAGCGGCGAACGCGCCGATTCCGAGACCGGATCGAGCCCCCGCCGGGCTTCGATGAGGTGCCAGCGCTCGCCGTGCGCGGTGTGAGCGAGCGCCGTGGTGCGCTAGGGCTCGTCTTGGTCCAGCACGGCGGATATAGCAGTGGCGACTGCAGAATCGGCGAGCCAGGTCGAAAACGGCGTCGCTTCGAACGTCCGCACGGCCGCCGGATTTTTCAGCACCACTGCTCCCGTTGAGTCGAGCTTCAGCCAAATCTCCGTCGCTGAAAAAAACCCTTGCCGTTTGCCACGCTGCCGACGCGCTGCGGCGAGCCCGGGCGGCCAGGGTCGGGGCGAAGCAGCCGTTACGCCAGCGGTCATGGCATCACGCCGGTTCCTGCGACAGGGCGCGTTCGATGAGCATGTCGAGTGCGGCCAGGTCGAGCGGCTTTTGAATAAAGAGCTCGCCCGCGGTAGAATCCTGCGGTCGGCCGGACATGAAGATCACTCTCAGCTGGGGGTGTTCTTCGCGCAGCTGCGCCGCCAGCTCTGCGCCGGACATGCCGGGGAGCTGCAGGTCGGTGAGCAGCAGCCGCAGCTGCGTCCTGTGAGCGTCCGCAAGCTCCAGCGCCTCCTTGGCGTTCGCAGCCAGGCGGACTTGATAGGTGCCGACCTCGCCGAGCAGCTCGCCCAGGGCCCGGCGCGCGTGCGGCTCATCTTCGGCGACCAGGACCACCGGCTGGGAGGGCGTGTCGAGCGGCGCGCTCGGCGGGGGGTCGGGCGTCGCGTCGCTGGTCGCAGGCGCCGCGCCGGGCAGCTGCCGGGGCAGGGTGACGATGAAGCGGGTGCCCGACTCCGCGCTTGACTCGAAGGTGATGGTGCCGCCGTGGGCTAACACCAGCTCGCGCGTGATGTACAGGCCCAGCCCAAGCCGCGGCGTCTTGCTGCCGCTCCCCGAGCCGCGGAAAGGCTCGAACAGCACCCCGCGCAGCTCGTCGGGAATCGGCTGCCCGCCGTTGTGTATCGTGAGGGTCACCCAGTCGGCGAGCCACCACCTATGCGGACGCTGATCGGCGAGCCGGGCGGGCTGTGATGGACGGCGTTGCCCACGAGGTTGGAGACGATCTGCAAGAGCCGGTCCCGGTGAGCGGCTCCAGCGCATACTGCACGCCGACCTGGGCCTGCAGCGCCCGGCTCAGCTAGGTCAGCACCCGGCTCGACAGCTCCTCCACGGTGGGATTGCCGCTCATCGCCTGGCCGAGCTCCGCCTGGCTCTTGGCCATCCACATGAGCTGCTCGTTGCGCGCGGCCGAGTCGCGCAGCGCCTGCGTCATCGCCTGCAGCGAGGTGCCCAGGGCGTCCTTTTCACTGCGCGGCGCGATGTGCGCCGAGTAGTCGCCGCGGGCGATGAGATCCATCTCGCGGGCGATGTTGCGCAGGCTCTGCACCATGTCGTTCAGCGACTGTCCGAGCTGATCTTCGGGGCCGCTCGGGGCGATGAGATGGCCCAGGTCGCCCTCGGTCACCGCCCGCATGACCCCGGCCACGTGCTCCAGCCGCTCTTGCTGCTCGGCGAGCCGATGCGCCGTGCGCTTGGCGTAGGTGTCCACGACGACTGCCGAGTCGAACTTGATCAGCTTGCGGATGGCAAACAGCGCCTGCGGATGCTCGCCCAACAGCTGCGCGTTGGCCTCGATCTCGCGCCGCATCCACGCCGAGACAAACTCCATGGCTTGCAGGTAGATGAGCAGACCGAGCTCGATGCGCGCGTGGACCTGTCCGATGATGCGCCGGCGCTCGACGTATGCCTCGTCAATCTCGGCGTGCAGGAAGTCCAGCCAGTAGTCAGTCTGCTGACCTTTTACGCGCGTCAGCAGCTTGCCGCTGGAGAAGAACTGGGCAAACTCTGGCAGCCGCATCAGCCAGCTATAAAAATCGCCGATAAGCTCGGGAACGCGCGGGCCGAGCACCGCGCCCACCGCCCGGATGTCGTCGAGGACCGAGCTGTCCAGACCGTGCGCCAGCCGCAGGGACTGACTATCGGTGGGAATCCTGCCGGCGCGGCGCGGGTAGAGTACGCGGTGCAAAGTGGGAACTGGCGGACGCGGCTCAGGCGGCTCTTCGCCGCCTGGCGCGAGCGGCGCTCGAAAGGGCCGCGAGCAGACCGATTAGACCGAGGGCGCCGAGCGAGGCCCGCCCTCGCCAGGTGGTCGAGCAGGCGCAGCCGACCGCCTCGCCCGAGTCGCCGGACGACAGGCCAGAGGGACTGACAGGCGGGCTGGTCACCGCGGGGGCAGGCATGCGGATGATGACAGCAGAGGCAGCGCCCTCGGCCACCTGGATGCTGAAGGGGCCGGCGCTGCCTGGGCTGCCGCGCAGCTGACCGTTGACGGTGATGGACTCGGGCAGCTGGCTGGACTCCAGCTCGAGCTGGCCGCTCGGGCCGGCCGCGAGGGTGAGAGTCAGCGTCGGCGCGCTCCAGCTCGCGGCGGTGATCGGTCGCTCGGCGGCGGTGACGTGCAGGCCGGTCTCGCCGGTGTCCAGGTGCTGAACGGCGACGGCGGCGGTGGCCGTGCCGTAGCGCAGCTCACCGCACAGCTCTTGGCCGCTGCGCCGGAACGCATCGGCCTGCAGCACGACGTGCGCCGGAGAGCCGGCGAAGCAGAACTTGGTCCGCAGGCCGGGCTGGCGCAGGGTGACGGTGAGAGTCTCGCCCTGCCGCACAAGGCCAGTGAACGCCTTGGAGATGTAGGTCAGCCGCGACTCGGCGGCCGGCGCCCCGAACCGGATTCCCAGCTCCTGCGTCGCCGCAAGCGGCGGCAGAACGACGGTGTCGGCGCTAAACGCCGGGTATGGCGCTCCGTTGAGGGTGACGGCGGCGATCGGCTGCGAGCTGGCGTTGACCCGCAGGCCCATGCCGGAGGCGTCGTCGCGATAGGCGGCGGGAAGGGCCGAGGTGTCGAGCGTCACCCGCAGCTCCTCGCCGCTCATCGCGCTTGTAAGCTGGGTGCCCTGGGCCAGATACAGCTTGCCAATGAGCTCGTGAACCGCCGGGGCATAGATCCGGTTCTGCTCAAAGTGAGCGCTGTTCACGTCGTATAGTGGACGCGGGCGCTCCTGCGGATGGTAAAGCGGCGGGATGGACTCACCGATGCCGTAGTCGTGCCACATTTCGTTATACAGCACGCCGCGGCCAACCCGCTCCTGGAACCAGGCGAGGGTCTTTTTCTGCGCCTCGGCGGCCGCGGCGACCGTGTAGTTCCAGTCCTTGAAAAAGAGCCACTGGAAGTCGGGCGAGGCCACGTTGTTGATGACGGGCTTGGGGCCCACTCCGGCGGGCAGACCGAACCCCAGGACCCCGGTCGCGTAGGGCACGGTGTTTTCAAAGCCGTGCGTCATGAACAGGTCGATGGCGGCGAAGAAGCGCCCATAGTGCTCGCTGCGGATCGTCTCGCCGGGGTTTATGAAGGCATAGGCATCCGGCACAAAGCCGTTGCCGGTCAGGCCGCTGCGCAGATCCTGCAGCGAGCCGGCGACTTCGGCGGTCCAGCCGGCGCTGCTCAGGGTCGCACTCATGTCGTTGGGATGGCTGCGCGAGTGGGAGCCGATGCTGCCGCCGAGCTTTTGCAGAACGGGCCCGCTGGCGCGAAACAGACTGAAGGTGCCGCCGCTGGCGGCGAGACTGGAGACCACTCCGTAGAGCGTAGTTACGCCGGTGCGCTTGCCGAGGTCAACGAGGTAGTCAGCGGTGGCCTGGACGGCCTTGGCGTCCTCGCTGACATCGCCATCGAGGCGGCCGACGACCGTCATCGGCGCATGCGAGAGCTGCAGGCCGACAAAAGGCTCGTTCTCCGGGCCGACCAGCCACGCCAGCGCCTCTACCAGGTAGGGCAGGAGGCGGTTGTCATAGAAGCCGGCGGGCGGCTCGTTGCGAAACGGAGTCGCCACGCCCGAGGCGGAATAGGAGCCGGCGGCGAGCACCCGGGCGCCGCCGGTCGCCGTGCCGACCACAAGATAAGGAACCGCCGCGCCGCCACCCGCCGGGGTCATCTCCAAGAGCACTTCGTTGCCGGGAGCGCCGGGACTTGTCAGCTCAAAGGTCTCGATCCCGGGGTCGCCCAGGCCCTGGGTGAGGGGGGTGGCGGCGGGAAGACCGAAGCGCAGCGCCACCTTGTGCGTGCTGCTCGAGGTGCGCACCGTGCCGCCGGGCAGCGGCTGCCAGGGGCCATCGGTTATGCCAAGATAGGGGAACGGGCCCGCCATCGAGCGATACTTTCCCGCCCCGCTGGCGTCGCGGTAGGCGATGCCGAGCGGCGCATCGAGAAATACCGAGCCGCCCGCTGCGACATGGCTCCCAAGGCGGGTGGCGAGCGGCGCGATGCGGCTGCTATTGACGTACTGGCAGCGGGCGAACCAGACGCTGGTGTAGCGGCTGACCTGGCTCGCCAGGAACTCGGTCAGGGTCAGCGTCTCATAGGGGACTCCGACGAGCCCGGCCAGACCGACGAGGCCCTGGCTGCTGCCTTGTGAGTAGTACCAGTCTTCAGTGTAGGACTCTTCGCACTGGACGACCGCGACCCGCGGCTTGTAGACCGCCTGCGCTGGGGCCGCACCGGCGAGCCCGGCGCTCAGAACAGCGCTGGCGAGCAGGCCGCGCAGCCGGGGCCGCCGCGGCAGTCCCTGCCGCAGGGAAGCAGAATCAACACGGTGTAGCGAAGGACAATCAACAGCCTGACAGTGCATATAGGAATACTCCAAAAATCCAGGCACCAGCTCCCCGCTGGGGAGCGGCCAAGCCTGGGAATCACTCTAGGCGGCCGAGGGCCGCTGCTTCCCTTGGATGATCAAGCAGGAACCGGACCACTTGGCAGCCAGCGATTGCTGCGCGCTTGCCGTCGCGAGCGGACCAAGCCTCACCGCGGTGACGGCAATAAATGCGCACCTCCTTGCAAAGCCCGCAAGCGCTGCGGGCCGCGCGCCAAGCGGCGACCGTGCTGCGCGGTTTCCTCCTATGTAAGTCGATGCCGCAGCCGCGCTCTGTGAGGTCTAAAGGCAGACCCGCACCAGACCTGACGCGACCTGCAGCTCCGTCCGCAGCCGTTGCCGTCGCGGCGCGGACGAGTTCAGGCGCCCTTGCGCTTGCAGCTGACGCTCTCGGCAAGAAAGTACCTGACCCTCAGTCTCGTCGGTGCGGCAAGTGTAGAGATGGGCTGCGGACATGTTGCGGATAGATTCGTGACTGGGCGGTTTGAGTAGGCGATCGGGCTACAAGGTAGGTCCGGGCGCAAGAAGTTACATACCCCGTAGTTGCGACAATGGCAGCTAGAAATCTGATCAAGCCTGCCCTCCTACGACCGG
>JBGANQ010000040.1:0-74174 GCA_044222245.1 Polyangia bacterium
TGGCCAGCGGGGCCGCGGCCGGACTCGCGCCGGGTCTGCGTGAGGCCGGCTACGCGGTGCGCACCGTGGGCGAGCCGGCGGCGGCCCTCAACGAGCTCGAGCGGCAACCCCATGAGCTCATCGTCTGCGCGCTGGCGCCGCCGCTGCAGCCGGCGCTCGCGCAGCTCACGGCGCTCGGCCGCCACGAGGCGCCGGTGCTGGCGCTCTTGCCCGCCGGGGAGCTCGCGCAGCCAGACGGCGTCGCTGCCCTGATCGCCGCCGGCGCCTACGACTGTCTTGGCTGGCCGTGCCGAGTTGCCGAGGTGGTCCTGGCGCTGCGCAAGGCCGCCGCGCGCGAAGAGCGGCTCGGCGATCGCGCCGCCCGCCGCTTCCTCCCCGCTCCGTCGGCCACCGCCGCCGCCGCCCCGCTGGCTGCCACGCCGGGGTTTATCGCCACCGCGCCGCGCATGCGCGAGCTGCTGGCCCAGCTGGCCAAGGTGGCGGCGCACGCGACCGGCGTGCTGCTCATCGGCGAGTCCGGCACCGGCAAGGAGCTGCTGGCGCGGGCGGTGCACTCGCTGTCGCCGCGGCGGGCGGGGCCGTTTCTGGCGGTCAACTGCGGGGCGCTGCCCGAGCCGCTGCTGGAGAGCCTGCTGTTTGGCCACGTGCGCGGCGCCTTCACCGATGCGATCCGCGACCAGCCCGGGGTGTTCGCCCAGGCGAGCGGCGGGACCCTGTTCCTCGACGAGATCGGCGAGCTGCCGGGGCCTTTGCAGGTCAAGCTGCTGCGCGTGCTGCAGGAGCGCACGGTGCAGCCGCTCGGGTCCCAGACCGCGGTCAAGGTCGATGTGCGGCTGGTCAGCGCGACCCTGCGCGATCTGGAGGCCGAGGTCGCCGCCGGCCGCTTCCGCGCCGACCTGTACTACCGCTTGAGCATCGTGCCGCTGCAGGTGCCGCCGCTGCGCGAGCGCCCCGAGGACATCCTGCCGCTCGCCCGCTACTTCGTGCAGCGCTGCGCCGAGCGCCTGCAGCTGCCGGTGAGCGGCCTCACCCCGGCGGCCCAGGAGGCGCTGCGCCGCCACCGCTGGCCGGGCAACGTGCGCGAGCTGGAGAACACCATCGAGCGGGCCGCCGTGCTGGGCGACTCGACCCTCATCGATCTGCCGGATCTGCCGCCCGAGCTGGCCTACGCCGGCGCCGCCGCCCGGCGCGGCCGCCGCGCCCGCGCCGGTCCGGCGGCCGCCCACAGCGCCGCCGAGCGGCCCGGGGCGACCGCCGCTGCCGCCGGGCTTGGCGAAGCGGGCGACCCAGGTGACCCAGGTGACCCAGGTGAGCTGGGCGACCCGGGCGCCGAGTTCCGCCTGCAGCCGAGCGACCTGTCGATCAAGCTGGTCAGCCGCCGCCTGGAGATGGCGCTCATCCGCCGCGCCCTCATAAAGACCCGCGGCAACCGCTCGGCCGCCGCCAAGCTGCTGGAGCTCAGCCATCGCGCCCTGCTCTACAAGCTGCGTGAGTACGGGCTAAAGTAGCAGCGAGCCGCCAAATCCATGCCCCGACCCAAGTTCTACCGCGATCCAGTGCACGGCCAGATCCGCTTTGACCGTGTCGACCAGGCCGAGCCGCCGGCCGCGGGCAGCCCGCCCGAGCGCACCCTGTCGTGGCTCATCCACCGCCTGATCGACAGCCGCGAGTTTCAGCGCCTGCGCCACATCCGCCAAAACGGCCTGGTCAACCTGGTGTTCCACGGCGCCGAGCACTCGCGCTTCGGCCACAGCCTGGGCTGCGCCTACCTGGCGCGCGAGATGTACTACCGCATCGTCCGCAACATGGACGAAGCCGTCGACGGTCAGCGCCTGGTCGAGACCACCGCGGCGGCGCTCTTGCACGACGTCGGTCACGGCCCGTTTTCGCACGTGCTGGAGGAGATCCTGCACAGCTACGGCATCCGCTTTGACCACGAGGTGATGACCTACCGCATCCTCACCGAGCCCGGCAGCGACGTGCAGCGCCTGCTGGCGAGCGTCGATCCGGGCCTGCCCGAGGAGGTCGGCCTCTACATCAACAAGAAGGCGCGCGCCAAGCTGGTGCGCGGCGGCAAGCGCAAGGATCACTGGTGCTACAAGCTGGTCTCCAGCCAGATCGACGCCGATCGCCTGGACTACCTGGTGCGCGACGCCTACTACGCGGGGCTGGAGGGGCACGGGTTCGACCTGCAGCGCCTGCTCGACATGCTGCTGCACCTGGACCACACGCGGATCGCGGTCTACCGGCGGGCGATCGAGCCGGTCGAGGGGTACCTGCTCGCGCTCGATCAGATGTACCGCACCGTCTACTACCACCACACGGCGCGGGC
Source organism: Polyangia bacterium (assembly GCA_044222245.1). Taxonomy (GTDB): domain Bacteria; phylum Myxococcota_A; class Polyangia; order Palsa-1104; family JAEUJZ01; genus CALFML01. The sequence continues at coordinate 2,333 of JBGANQ010000040.1, forward strand.
GGCGAGCGTGATGCTGTCGGCGGTGCTGCGACGCGCCTTCGAGCTGTACAAAAACGGCGACCGCTCGGTGCTGCCCGATGGCGGCAGCGGGCGCCCCAATCCGCTGCGGGCGCTCGTCGACCAGGGGCAGCAGGTGGCGCTCGCCGAGTACACGCGGCTGGCCGAGTCGGCGGTGCTGGCGCTCATCGAAGACTGGCAGCACAGCCGCGACGGCGTGCTCGCCGATCTGGCGCAGCGGCTGCATCGCCGCCACCTGAGCAAGACGATCGACGTCGACCCGCGCAAGTACAACGTCCTTTTGCGGCTGCAGAAGCGCGCCGAGGAGCTGGTGCTCGCCCACCTGCCTCACGTCGACCGGCGCACCGTCGGCTACTACGTCTCGGTCGATGAGCCCGAGCGCCTGAGCTACAAGCGCTACGACTGGCGCAACGAGCGCGCCGATGAGTCGATCTGGATCGTCGAGGGTCCGGGCGAGGTCGCCGGGGCGATGCCGATCGAGAAGGAGCCGACCAGCATTATCGCCGCGCTGCAGACCAAGAAGTACTTCCACCGCCTGATCGTCCCGCCCGAGGTCCGCGCCGAGCTGCTGCGCGAGCTCGCCGTCGCCGATTCCTAGAAGCATGATGCAGAGCCGGCGCGAGGCGCGCCGCGCCGCGGGGCGTCCGCCCACAGCGGCCTTGGGGCGTGAGGACGGACGACGCGCGGCTCGGGGCCAGCAGCAGGCTCTGAATCATGCTTCCAGGCGGGGCCGCGCTCACGGGTTGGCCGGGGGCAAGACGTCCAGGACGCCGCGCAGCACCTGGGTGCCGCGGCCACCGGGGTCGCTGCCGGCGGCGGCCAGCGCGGCGGCATAGCCCAGGGGCAGCGGCGAGCGCTGGATGACAAAGATCAGCTCGTAGCGGCCAAGCTCGGTGCTGGTGAGATCCAGGACGTCGCGGACGATGCCGCGCAGCTGCAGCGTGCCGTCCGCGGCGCGCGCCATGAGCAGCGGCCAGCCGCTGGTGATCCCGTCGCGGCCGAGGAACGCTTGCACGAACAAGGGCCCGCTCACCGGCTGCTCGGGGCGCAGCCGGATGGCGAGCGGGGCGTCGAGCCGCACCCGAGCGCGCGGCGGCGCGGCGACGCCCAGCTCGGGCGTCAGGCGGGCGGCGGTCAGCGGACTCTCGCGGCCGCCGGGCCGGGGCGCGACCGCCAGGTCTGCGGCCGGGGTACAGCGCAGGCAGCTGTCGCCGCCGCGCAGCTGCAGCTCGTAGCGCGGTAGCGCCCCCCACAGGTGACCGAGCGCACGCGGCAACAGCCGCGGCAGGGTGAGGACTGAGACACCGCCGCACAGCGACAGGACGAGCAGGCTCACCAGCAAGCGCGGCTGGGCCAGGGCGGGCAGCGGCAGGGTGGCGAGGCTGGCAAAAATCGACGGCTTAGAGAGCATGTAATACCTCCTACCCCCGGCGGGCTGGGGCAGAGCGAATAGGACAAAAGACGACGTAAAAAGTGGCGGCTCACGCCCCACGGTAAAGAGCGATCGGCGAGCGGTTGGGCCGGGCGCCGCTGCGCGTGCCAGCGGCAGCGGTCGCAGCGAGCCGCGACCGCGCGACGGGGCGACCTGCAGCGCCCCGCGAGATCGAGTCCAGTCCCGGGCCCGCTAGGGCACGAACAGCCGGAGGGCGCTCCAGGCAGAAGCCGGGTCCCGCCGCTTCTGCAGCGCGAGCTGGGCGGTATGGAAGGCCGCGGTCAGACTCGGGGCGGCGGCGCTCAGCGCGGGGCTGCCGCCAGAGCCGGCGCTGTACAAGGCCTGCGCCCACTCGCCGCTCAGCCAGTCGTCCAAGCGGCGGGTCGAGGCGACCACTGCTTCGCCGCCGCGCAGGAGCAGCGCCTGGGCCAGACTGATATCGTCGGCGTCCTCGCCGCGACCGGCGGCGCCGCCCTCGCAGACCATGAGCACCGTCCACCGCGGCACCCGCTCGAGCAGCAGCAGATCCGCGAGCAGCAGGGCGCTCCCGTTGGGCATGGCGATCTGGCTGTGCCAGCCGCTCTCCGGGTTGTAGATGGCGTGGGTGTCGAGCTGCGCCAGCTCGACCGTGGGCAGGGCGGCCTTGAGCGCCGCCGCCGAGCCGAGCTTGGGCGCGAACGGCAGCGGCAGCACCGGCCGACACTCGCCCAGGCCGAGCAGGCAGCGGAGCTTGCGCTTGGGGTTGCTGCCGAGCTCAAACTGCTGGTTGCTGTAGGTGGCGACGTCCCAGCCGAGCAGCCGCAGCTGCCCGTAGATCCAGGGCGCGCTCTTCTGCGCCTGCTCCAGGCCCAGGTTGGTCAGCATCAGCGCCTTGGGCGCTCCGGAGGCTGCCGCGGGCCGCGCGCCAAGCGCGAGATCCAGGGCGTACACCACCAGGCGCTCTTCGCTGGCGAGGTAGCCGCCGCCCGTCTGCCCCGGCGCCGCCGGATACGGCAGGGTGGCAAAGTCGATGTTGCGCAGCTTCGCGCTTGGCAGCACCCGCAGCACGCGCGCCCGGTCGATGAGGCGAGCAAAGGGCCGCAGCAAGAGCTCCGCCTGCTGCTCCGGCGAGCTTGCGCGCAAAAGCGCCCTGGTGGCGATCCGCTCGACCTGCAGCTCGCGGGAGTCGGCGACGAAGCAGGCCAGCTCGTCGTGCGGCAGCGGGTGGCACAGGTACATCGCCTCGCCCGGCTGCAGCTCGCGCAGCTTCAGCTTGGCCAGGCCAGCGTCGTGCAGGTCGGCCATCAGGGTCGCCAGCTGCTGCGTCAGCTCGGCGCGGCCGACCGCCGTCGCCTCGGGCTGCTCCTGCAGCTGCGCGCTGTGGCGCATGATCTCGGCGCGCTTTTCGATAAGGCGCGAGCGCTGCGGCTCGGGCAGCAGGGTCAGGGTGTCAAACGACAGGGCGGCGACCAGGCCCCGCGCCTGCGCCCGGCGCGCGACCTCCAGGGCCCGGGGGGCGTCGCCGCGCCGGAGGAGGAAGTCGAGGAACTCGGCCGTGCCGGCGGTAAAGCGGGGCAGGAAGGTCCGGCGGGTGGCGGTGAGCGGCACCCGCCACAGGCGCTCATCGAGCAGCGCCTCGGCCTTGCTGAACGCGGCGCACGCGGCTTCGGCGTGGCCTGGGTCGGCGGGCTCGGTCTGGGCGAGCGCTACATGCACGCGCGCCTGGCCGCGCAGGGCGCGAAACAGATAGTCGGGCTCCTCGGCCAGCTCGGCCAGCCGGGCCACCTCGGCGAACTGCGCGAGCGCCGCCGGGAAGCGCGACTGCAGGTAGGCGATGCGGCCGCTCACCTCGGCGGCGTCCAGCAGCTTGGAGACTGACTGTCCGCTGGCCTGGGCCAGCCCTTCGGCCAGGTGGGCCTGGGCTGCGCGCAGGTGCTGCGCGACCGCGGGACTGGCCAGCGCCTCGCGGGCCGAGGGCGCCGCTTCGGCCAGGCGCTCGGCCACGAGCAGCTCGGCGTGGGCCTGGTTCCTGCGCACGTTGCGACCGTCGGCGGAGCAGCCGTCCTGGGCGCGGTACTGCAGGGCGGCGGTGAGCAGCTGCAGCGGCTCCTGGGCCCCCGGGCTGCGGGCTTCTTGCTCCAGGATGCGGCTCCAGCCCAGGGTGTTCAGGTAGTCCATGCGATCGCAGGGATACCAGTCCCCGCCCGGCCGCTGGATCTCGGCAAGCAGCTCTTTAATCATGCCCTCGGTCTGCTCGGTCAGGCCCTGCTGCGCCAGCAGCAGCGCCTGCCCAACCAGGATCAGGCGACGGGTCTCGTCATCGCTGACGTCGCGCGCCGCCGCCTCCGCCTGGTTCAGGTAGCGGACCGCCGCGCTCAGATCGCCGCGCGCCTGGGCGTAGATGCCGTGGTTATACAGCGACAGCGCCCACTCGACCGCGATCATGTGGATGAGCGCCGCGCGCTGCTGCAGGGTCGCCGCCGCGGCCTTGGCGTCATGGTCGAAGGCAAACTGCTGGTAAGCGAGCCGGCGCGCCGCGTTGGCGGCCAGGTTGATCAGGCCGGCCGGGGCGCCCAGCTCCAGCGCCTGCTGGTAGTGCAGCCGCGCCTGCTCGCGCAGCGCCGCCTCGGCTTCGAGATCGGCCAGGGCGCTGAGCAGCCGCGCCCGCGCGACGGGCTCGGCCGGAGCCTGGGCGAGCCGGCGCAGCTCGGCGATTCCCTGCGGGATCTTGTTGTCGCGGCGCGCCGCCGCCGCCGTCACCTCGGCGGGCAGTAGCACCTGCTGTTCGAAGCGCAGATTTAGCACCGGCGACCGCGACCCCACGGGCAGCAGCGAGCGCTCGCGCACCGTCACCAGGCGCGGCAGCGCGGCGCGCTGCAGGGCAATGCGCAGGCGGCCATCCGCGGTAAAGCTTGTGGTGAGGTCCGGCCCCGCCTGCACCGACCACAGCTCGCTCGGCAGCCCACCCGGCGGGGTATCCGGGCGGAGCGTGATCATCACCTGCGGCGGACCGGCCGCGGCGAGGCTGCAGACATAGGTCGCGCTGCCCGCGAGCACCAGGTCGTCGCAGCCTTCAAACTCGCTGACGGTCGGCAGCGACCCGCCGCGCTGGCAGCTTAGCCCCAGGCTGAGGCAGGTGAGCCAGGTGGCCAGCCGGAGCAGGGTCTGCAGCCGCGCCTTCATGGTCGTCTCAGCGGGCGCGTCCGGGAGAGAACCGGCGGAGCCGACTCTGGGCCGCGGCCACCGCCTCGCGGAGGCTGCGGCCGCGGCCGGGAGCGGCGGCGCGGCTGGCCGGGGCCGCGCCAGCAGCCGAGCGGCCAAGCGGCGCCGAGCTGACGGCGTCGGCGGACTTGCGGGCCCGCAGGCTGCGACCCTCCCCCAAGTCGGAGTCATCCCCTGAGGTGACGGCGGCGGCGGACTTGCGGGCTCGCAGGCTGCGACCCTCCCCCAAGTCAGAGTTGTCCCCTGAGGTGACGGCGGCGGACTTGCGGGCCCGCAGGCTGCGGCCACCTCCCAAGTCGGAGTCGTCCCCCGGCGCGGCAGGGTCCGGATCAGGGCTCTTGGGGTCGTCTTGCTCGGCGGCGGCTTGCTCGGCGGCGGCTTCGTCTTTTTCCTGGGAATCAGAATCTTGCATGGTCGCCTCTTGGCAGTGGGAAGGCTGGCGGCGCGCTCCCTGCAGAGCGCGCCCTTGGGTTAGTGACTCAGCTCGGCAGGGCCTGAGACGAGCTGGAGCGGCCGCCGGATATATTGAATTCCCCGATACTCGCCATGGTCGCCGGTCCCGTGGGCCAGCGCCGAGGTGCCGAGCCACAACAGCCGCCCCGGATAGCCGACCAGGACCACCAGCTCCAGGTCCTTGTCGGCCACTCCCGGGGGCAGGTGCTGGCAGCCCGCGGTCGTGCTGAGCGCGCCCTGCGCATCCAGCTGCAGCGAGAGATTCCATCGCACCGGACGTCCTTCACTAATCAAGTACGCCTTGGCGGCAAGATCATCTGACAGCGGGGTCGCCGATTTTTTCACTGGAACCCGCACGTTGAAGCAGCCCTGGCGGGGAACGCGCAGCGGGCCCGCCGCTGGCGGCGCGCTGGCCGGCTCGCTGCCGCGCTCGGTGCTCGCCTGCAGCTCGGCCGGCGCCAGCACCGCGTCAAGCGCGCCAAAGGGCAGCAGCCACAGCACAAAGCCCGCCGCTACCGCCAGCGGCGCCGCGGCGTAGAACACCCGCCGCCGCCGCCCGCCCGCCGCTCGCGCCGCGCGGTCGAGCGGCACCACCTGACCGCCGCTCACTGGCCGCGCCGGGCCCGGCATCGCCGCGGCGGTGGGCGGTCGCAGCGCGAGCAGCAGCTCGTCCGCCTTGCGGGCGGCAAACTCGTCGCCGAGATCGCCACCGAGCGCCAGCAGCTCGTCGGCATCGCGCTCGGACAGCGGCGAGTCCGGGGGCAGCGGCTCGCCGCGCTGGCGGCGCTCCACGGCCTCCAGCGCGGCATCCGCCTCGAGACTCCTGAGGCCAAAGTTCAGTTCTTTATCGTTCATGAAGCCACCACTTGCTGTTTCAATAGGGTCGGGGCAGCCAAGAACTGACAGCCGCCGCCCGGCGCGGCTGCGCTGGCTGCAGCTCCCCTCGGATCACGCCCCCACCGAACCGGCTTCACGGGTCCTCCTGGCGATCTGCTTTGGCCGCGCTCGCCGCGGTCCGGCGGCCCGCTTTGGTCGCTGGCGGGTCGGCGTCGGGCGTGGCTGCCGCCGACGTCCCGACCTTGCGGCCACGGTACTCCTTCTCCAGGATGCCATGCTGGCGGAGCTTGTCGATCAGCCGATGGATGCGCTGGAAGAAGACGTCGCGGCTAAAGCCCATCGCGCTGCAGATCACCTCGGTCTCCTGCCCCTTGAGGTAGCGGCGGGTGAACACCTCATACTCCAGCGGGCTCAGGAGCTCGGCGATGCGCTGGAGCTTGGCGCGGGCGTCCAGGTCGTCGAGCTGCGCCGTCTCGGGGTGGCCGCCGACGTGCAGCTCGCTCAGATCGCTGGGCTCCATGAGCCGCTCCAGCAGGCGATCGCGCTCGTCGCGGGCAAAGCCCATGCAGCGCAGGCGGGCAAAGCGCCGGAAGTAGCCCTCGGGGGAGGCGCCCTTTTCCGGATCGAACCGCTTGAGCCGCGCCGCTCCGTCGGCAAAAAGGTCGGCGAAGATGTCGTTGACGAGCTCTTTGACGTCCTCGCTGGTGCCGCGCACCCGCCAGATCGCGTACTGCGCCTCCTTATGAAAGATCGGCGTCAGGATCTTCACAAACGCCCGCGCCGCGCCCTGATCGCCCTTGAGGGTCAGGACGAGCAGGTCATAAGTCGACATCGTTTGCCCGTCCCAGCAGCTGTCGCGGTGGCGGCCGATGCCGGCTCGCGCAGAGCCTGGTCCCCGGTCCCGTGCGAGTCGGGTAGGGCGGCGAGGCCGCCCGCAGCGGCGGCGAGCCAGGCGGCGAGCCAGGCGGCAAGCCAGGCGGCGAGCCAAAAAGGTACGCGGGTCGCATCGAGAGCTCCTTACAACACAAGACAGCCGGCAAAGCGCGGCCAGCATCGCCGAGCCGCCTCGGACAGGTCAAGCGCCGGCGCAAAAGGCGTAAGTTCCCGCGCCGACCTCCAGACTATCTTGTAAGCTCGCGAAGTTCCTTGGTTTTTCAGCCTGGTCCAGACTGGCTCCGCGCGCGGGGCCGCTAAAGGAGGCGATCCATGGCAAACCAGCGACGGTATCTCTTTGTAGGCGCGGTGGCCGGCCTGATGCTGAGCACGGCTTTAGGCTGCGGCGGCCTCAGCGCTCCGGCCGAGCCGGCGGTGGCGCCGCCGGTCAGCGTCAGCCCGGGCACGCCGCCCACCCCGCGCACCCAGCCACCGGCCCTGAGCGGCGGCACCCTGCTGGTGCTGCGCGACGGCAAGACCGCGGTAGCCGCCGACCCCGATCGCGATCTCATCTGGCTTGCCGACCTAGCCCGGCTCCAGCAGACCGGCCGCATCGAGCTGCAGAGCGGCGACGAGCCCGGCCGTCTGGTCGAGGACAGCGCCGGCAAGGTCCACATCGCCCTGCGCCGCGGCGGGGCCCTTCTGACCATCGATCCGCGAGCGGGGGCAGGCCAGATCATCGCCCGCCGGCCCGCCTGCGCCGCCCCGCGCGGGCTCGCCTATGATGCCGCCAGCGATCGGCTGCACCTCGCCTGCGCCGGCGGTGAGCTTGTGACCTTCGCCGCCGCCGGCGGCGCCGCGCTGCGCACCCTGCAGCTGGAGGGCGATCTGCGCGATGTGATCGTCCAAGGCAGCCAGCTGCTGGTCAGCCGCTTCCGCAGCGCCGAGCTGCTCACCCTCGACGCGAGCGGCAAGATCGTCGGCCGCGTCAAGCCCAAGACCATCACCAGCGCGCAGTCTCCGGGGCCGATGGGTAACCCCATGGGACCGGCGACCGCCGAGCCCGCCGTCGCCTGGCAGGTGCGCCCGCTGCCCGACGGCAAGGTCGTCATGCTGTACGAGCGCGGCACCACCGGGGCGGTGGACACCACGCGGCCGGGCGGGTACGGCAGCGGCCAGTGCAAGGGCGCGGGAATCGTCGCCGGCGCCCTCAGCATCCTCGGTCCGAGCGGCGAGGAGCAGCCCGGTCCGACCCTGCCGTTTGTCCCCTACGCGCTCGACATCGCCGTCACTCCCGACGGCAGCGAGCTGACGATCGCGGTCCCCTTCACCGGCCTGAACCTGGCCGGCAGCACCCTGGTCGTCCGGCGCACCGACCTGACCCCGAGCGACCCGTGCGGCTTCTTCCCGCAGACGAGCCCGCAGACCACTCCCACCGCCGAGACGGTGGCGGTAGCTTATGACGGCAGCAAGCGCCTGGTCGCGCAGTCGCGCCAGCCGGCCCGCCTGACCGTGGGCACGAGCGAGATCGTCTTCAAGGATGCCGCCGACGTCACCAACGCCGGCCACACCCTGTTCCACAAGACGACCTCCTCCTTCATGGCCTGCGCCGCCTGCCACCCCGAGGGCGGGGAGGACGGCCGGGTGTGGAACTTCGCCCCGATCGGCCCCCGCCGCACCCAGAACCTGCGCGGCGGCATCCTGGCCACCGCGCCGTTCCACTGGGATGGCGACATGACCGATCTGCCCAAGCTGATGAACACGGTGTTCGTCGGCCGCATGGGCGGTCAGCAGCTGGCCAGCAGCGATGTGAGCGCGATCGCCGGCTGGCTCGACGCCCAGCCCACCGTGCCCAAGGCGGCGCCCGCCGACCCGCAGGCAGTGGCGCGCGGCCAGCAGCTGTTCGCCGACGCCGCGGTCGGCTGCGCCAGCTGTCACAGCGGCGCTCACTTCACCAATAACCAGAGCGCGCCGGTGGGCACCGGCGGCACGTTCCAGGTGCCGTCGCTCATCGAGGTCGGGCTGCGGGCTCCGTACATGCACAACGGCTGCGCCAGCACCCTCTTGGCGCGCTTTGATCCCAAGTGCGGCGGCGGCGAGCAGCACGGCAAGACCGGGCAGCTCAGCAGCGGCCAGCTCGCGGATCTGGTGAGCTACCTGCAGACGCTCTAGGCGCTGCGGCCGACCGTGCGCGGCGCTGCGGGCGCCGCGCCTCATCTACTTCCATCTACTTCCATCTACTTCCATCTACTTCCATCTGCTTGGAGGCGAGCGAGTCGCTGCTCACCAGCAGCCTGGCCTCATCAGCGCTCCCTGGCCGCAGGTGAGCATTCCCTAGGCGTCCGACCATCGGAAGTGCTGCTGCGGCTCTGCCGCCAGGTTCGGACTGATATTGGGAACCAAAGAGTCTGCCCAGACTTTTCTCGTTGCCGACGAGGTGAGCGGAAAAGTCTGCCGCCATTTTCCCTGCGCTATCCCACAAAGCGTACACCAGGCTTGCGCCGACCAAATGACCTATCAAAATATATAGCGGACTGTAGGGATTCTGACGGCACGAAGAGTCGCTGCCGCGGCGACTGGGGAGGACAGGTTCCAGCGGGAGGGTCGAGTATTTGCTTATTTCACTTCCCAGATAAATCAGCTAGCTCGCTGTAGAGAGACAGACGATGACACAGAACGAGGGTTCTCCGCCGCTTGTCCAAAGCGGTGTACCGGGGCTGGACCGCGTCCTGATGGGCGGCTTCCTCCGGGAAGGGTTCTATCTGGTCCAGGGGGACCCGGGGTCGGGCAAGACCACGCTGGCGCTGCAGTACATCCTGGCCCGCAAGCAGGCGGGCGAGCGGTGCCTGTACGTCTCGCTGACCGAGTCGCGGCGGGATCTGGAGAGCACCTGCAGGTCGCACGGCTGGTCGCTGGAGGGACTGGACATCTGCGACCTCACCCGCTCGGCGGCCAACCTGGTCGATGAGTCCGAAGCATCGGTCTTCCATCCCGCCGACATCGAGCTCGGCGAGACCACCAAGGCCATCCTCAGCGAGGTCGAGCGGGTCAATCCCGAGCACGTCGTCTTTGACGGACTGTCCGAGATGCGCCTGCTCACCGGCGAGCCGCTGCGCTACCGCCGCCAGCTGCTGGCGCTGCGCGAGTTCTTCGCCGAGCGGCGGGTCACGGTGCTCCTTTTGGACGATCGCGCGGCGCAGTTTGGCGAGATCCAGCCCGAGAGTCTGGTCGGCGGCAACCTGGTGCTAGAGCGCTACCTGCCCGAGTACGGACGGGCGCGGCGGCGGATGTACGTGACCAAGATCCGCGGCGCCAACTTCCAGGAGGGCTACCACGACTATGAGATCGTAAAGGGAGGCGTCATCATCCACCCGCGGCTCATCGCCGCCGAGCATCATGACGTCTATCCGCCGAGCATCTGTCCGAGCGGGCTGCCCAACCTCGACATGATGCTCGATGGCGGCCTGGCGGCGGGGACGACGACCCTGCTGCTCGGTCCGGCCGGCGTCGGCAAGTCGACGATCGCCATCCAGTTTGTCGTCCAGGCGCTCAAGGAAGGCAAGAAGGCCGCGGCCTACATCTTTGACGAGGTGATGCCCATCCTGGTGCAGCGCTCCGAGAAGCTGTGCCTGGGCAAGGAGGGCGGCTTCCAGTCGTACCTGCGCGATGGCCTGCTGCGCATCCAGCAGATCGATCCGTCCGAGATGTCGCCCGGCGCGTTCGCCTATGAGGTGCGCAAGGCCGTCGAGGACGGGGCGCGGGTGGTCATCATCGACAGCCTCAACGGCTACCTGAACTCGATGCCCGCCGAGCGCTTCCTTAGCACGCACCTGCACGAGCTGTTCTCGTACCTGAACCAAAAAGGCGTCATGACGATCATGGTCGTGGCCCAGCACGGAATGATGATCGGCGCCGGGCTGCCTGGGGACGTGGACGTGAGCTACCTGGCCGATACGGTGCTCCTTTTCCGCTACTTCGAAGCGCACGGAGAGATCCACCAGACGGTCAGCGTGGTCAAAAAGCGCACCGGCCCGCACGAGCGCTCGCTGCGCCAGCTGCGCATCGTCGAGACTGGGATCGAGATCGGCGAGCCGCTGCGCGAGTTCCGGGGCATCATGACCGGAGTGCCGCAGTACGAAGGCGCTCCGCGCGCGCTGGCCAAGCCATCCGGGCCTGGTGAGAAGGAAACGGAATAGGATGGCGACCTCCGCGCAGTGGCGCGGCGAGCAGTGGCGCATCCTGGTCCTGCTGCCGACGACCAAAGACACCGAGAGGACGACGTGCATCCTGGCGACCGTCGGGCTCCTGGGCGTCGCCTGCCGCGACATGGCCGAGGTGCTGCAGAAGCTGGAAACGGAAGTCGGCGCGGTGCTGCTGACCGAGGAAGAGCTGCTGCTCGACAAGGAGGGACGGCTGGCCCAGGCGCTGCGGGCGCAGCCGCCCTGGTCGGCGGTGCCGCTGGTCATGCTGGCCAGCGGTGGCAACGACGCGCGGCGGGAGAAGCTGCTCGCCGGGGTCAGCGCCAACGTCACCCAGGTCGAGCGGCCCATTCGCGTCTGGACCTTGCTGAGCGCGCTGCAGGCGGCGCTGCGGGCACGCCGCCACCAGTACGAGATCCGCGACGCCCTGGCCGAGCAGGTGCGGCAGCGCGAAGCCCTGCGCGCCAGCGAGGAGCGCTACCGCTCGCTGATCGAGGTCTCCCCGCAGATCGTCTGGATCGGGCGCGACGATGGCGGCAGCACGTTCTGCAACCAGCAGTGGTTCGATCTGACCGGCCTCACCGCGGAAGAGTCGCTCGGCAGCGGCTGGGCCAAGGCCATCCATCCCGCCCACCGCGAGCGCGTACACACCCTGTGGGTCGATGCGGTGGCGCGCGCCGGCAGCTTCGAAGCAGAGATTCCATTTCGCCGCGCCGCCGATGGGCAGTACCGCTGGCACCTGGCCAAGGCGGTCCCGATTCAGGCCGCGGACGGCCGCAGCGCTCACTGGCTGGGCGTAGCCACCGACATCCACGATCGCAAAGAGGCGCAGGAGCGCGAGCGGCGGGTGACGGCCGAAGCGGCGGCGGCCAACGCCAAGTTCCGGTCGTTTTTCGAGCAGTGTCCGTTCTACGCCGGCATCATGACGGTCGAGGGGACCCTTATCGACATCAGCCGGTCGGCGCTGGTCGACTGCGGCTACGCGCCCGCCGATGTCCTGGGCCAGAAGTTCTGGGAGACCTCGTGGTGGCGAGACGCGGCCGACATCCAGGAGCGCCTGCGCCGCGGGGTCGCCACGGCGGCGGCGGGGCGGCCCTATCGCGACGAGCTGCCGTATCGGCTCAAGGACGGCACGGTGCGCTGCACCGATTTCGCGCTGTCCCCGATCGTCGATGACGCCGGCCGGGTCAGCTTCCTCGTCCCGGTATGGATCGACATCACCGAGCGCAAGCACGCCGAGCAGGCCACCCAGCTCCTTGCCACGGTCAGCACCTCGCTCGGTGAGCTCGCCGACACCCGCAGCACCCTGCAGCAGGTCGCGACCCAGGTCGTGCCCACGTTCGCCGACTGGTGCGCCGTCGACCTGCTCGACGAGCAGGGCAGCTGCGAGCGCCTCATCGTCGCAGGCAGCGATGCCAGCAAGGCGCGGCTGGCCTGTGAGCTGATCGAGAAGTACCAGCCCTCCCCGCAGTCCCGCCACGGCGTCGGCCGCGTCCTGCGCGAGGGCCAGTCCGAGCTCATCCAAGAGGTGGCGGACGACAACCTCCGTGGCCTTTCGCGCAGCCCCGAGCACCTGCAGCTCCTGCGCGAGCTCGGCATCCGCTCGCACCTGTGCGTGCCGCTGGTCTCGCGCGAGCAGACCCTGGGCGCCTTCACCTTCGTCACCGCCGAGTCCGGGCGCCGCTACAGCCCCAAAGATCTCCAGGTCGCCGAGGATCTGGCGCGACGGGCGACGGTGGCGATCGAGAACGCCGACCTGTACCGGGCGCGCAAGGAGGCCGACCGCCGCAAGGACGAGTTCCTGGCGACGCTCGCCCACGAGCTGCGCAATCCCCTGGCGCCGGTGCGCACCGGCCTGCACCTGCTGCGGGTGACCCCGCCGGGCAAGGCGGCCGAGGCGGTGCGCGAGATGATGGATCGCCAGCTGGCCCATATGGTGCGGCTCATCGACGATCTGCTCGATGTCTCGCGCATCACCAGCGGCAAGGTCGAGCTCAAGCGCGAGCGCTGCACGCTGCAGCTGGTGCTCGAGGCGGCGATCGAGGCGAGCCGGCCGTTCATCGAGGCCGGCAACCACAACCTGTCGCTGTACCTGCCGGACAAGCCGATCTGGCTCGACGCCGACGCGACCCGCCTGTCGCAGGTGGTGAGCAACCTCCTTAATAACTCCTCCAAGTACACTCCCAACGGCGGCCGCATCGAGCTTATCGCCTGCTGCGAGAAGGGCGACGCGGTGGTCCAGGTCCGCGACAACGGCGTCGGCATTCCCAGCGAGCACCTGACGGCGGTGTTTGACATGTTCACCCAGGTTAACCGCACGCTCGACCGCGCGCAGGGCGGGCTCGGCATCGGCCTGGCGCTGGTCCGCAAGCTCATGGAGATGCACGGCGGCAGCATCCGCGCCGAGAGTCCGGGGGTTGACCGCGGCAGTACGTTCACCCTGCGGCTGCCGCTGGCCAGCGACCAGCCGACTGCCGCGGCCCAGGTGGTGGCGCCCAGCGTCAAGACGGTCACCAGCAAGCGGCGCATCCTGGTGGTCGATGACAACGTCGATGGCGCCGAGACGCTGGCGCTGCTCTTGGAGTTCTCCGGTCACAAGGTGCGCATCGCTCACAGCGGGCCCGAGGCGCTGAACGCCGCCGCCGACTTTCATCCCGAGGTGGTCTTTCTCGACATCGGTCTGCCGGGGATGAACGGCTACGAGGTGGCGCAGCGCCTGCGCGCCGAGCTCGGCCTGACCGCGACCCTGCTCGTCGCCCTGACCGGCTGGGGAACTGAAGAGGACAAGAACCGGGCGCGGCGCGCCGGCTTCGATTTCCACCTGACCAAGCCGGTGGAGGTGAGCAGCGTGGAGCAGCTGCTCAACCAGTTCACCGCTTGAGCGTTGCCGCTAAAGTCGCCGGGAGCGACCGCCGCGACCGCCGCCGCCGCTGGGCACCTCACCCTCCACGGTGCTGCGCGCGGTCGGCCGCGTCAGCGTCTTCAAGGTCTCTTTGACCTGGGCGATGCGGGTCTGGCTCGCCTCGCGCTGGCGCAGATCCGCCAGGTAGCCCTCCAGGTCGCGCACCCCCTCGCACAGCGCCAGGGTCCCTAGCAGGACATCGATGATCGACTTGGGATCGTCGATGCGCAGGATGTGCTCGGGCGCGATGACGGTCGCCCACTGCGCCAGGATGACCTCATCGGCGTACTGCGCGTACTGATCCTTCGCGCTGCCGGCTGCCAGCGCCGCGGCGGCCTTCTTCTTGTCGGGGTCGTAGTCGAACTCGAACACCGCGATGTTCGAGGAGATTCCCGTCTCGCCCTTCTGCGACATGGTGCCGGCGAACGAGCGGATGTCGCCGTCGATCTCGATCTCGACCTTGAACGGCGTCGGCACGCGGTCGGCTTCCTTGAAGGCGTAGTTCTGGACAAAGATCTTGTAGCGTCCCTTGGGCGCGGTGCCTTTGGCCCAGCGGACATTCTCCACCGGCTTCTCGGTCTCACCGCGGACGTTCATATCGACATCCAGGAACCCGCCGCAGCTGGCGTGCTTGGCGCCGTAGTAGATGTGCTCCTCGCGCGGGGTGATGACGTGCAGGTCGAGATCGTTGCGGTTATTCCAGATCAGCGAGGCGCGGATGTCCACTCCCTCGTACATGCCGCCGGCGGCGCGCAGGCGCTGACGGATCTCGGCGTCGATGTCGGCCTTGCGCTCGGCGAAGGTCTTTTTGGGGAACAGCAGAAAGACGTTGAACTTCTCGTGCAGGCGGCGGAACGCCTCGGCGGCGGGCAGATCCTCGGCCAGCTCTTCCCCCAGCACGAGGCGGACCTGCTCCTTGTCGACCTTGGGGTAAAAGCCCTCATCGCCGACAAAGAAGAAGTAGCCCTTCTTGCCGGTGCCGCTGGCCAGGCGCACGCAGTTGGTGCGGCTGTAGTAGTAAGCCGCCAGCTCGTAGGACTCCTGACCGGTGCCGCCGCCGCCCTCTTCGATCCAGATGCGCGACAGGACCTCGTCCAGGCGGTTGTCGGCCTCGAACTGGCCGACCTGCAGCGGCGCGCTGTCGCTGTGAACATCGCCGATGGCGGCGAAGCTGATGCCGGGGTTTTGCACGTAGCCCTGCAGCGCGATCTGTCCCATCAGCATGGGCAGCTTGTCGTACATCAGCTTGGTGTCGTCGCCGCGCGAGCGGGTGACATCGAGGGCGACGACGATCGGGGTCTCGTTGTTCACCTCGCGGCGGGTCTTGTAGGGAGTGATCGCCGGGTGGACCGCCCGGCGGCTGGCGCCGGTGGTGTCAGTGACCGTATAGGCAGAGTAGGAAAAGGCATCGCGCTGGCTGGAGCGCGTCGTCTGTGCCACATCCTGGTTGTAAAAGCCGCCCCCCATCGGGTACCTCCTTATGCTCCCAGCGGGAGCGCTTGCGTTCGGCGGCGCCGGCACCGTGCTGGCAGCGCGCGCCGAGTTTCAGATCGTCAGCTCGATGAACTGATGCGGACCCCACAGCTCCTCGCGCAGGCGCTCCAGGTAGCGATAGGACTCCCAGGCGTCCTGGGCGCGCGCCAGCGGACTTTCCAGCACGAAGAACTGCAGGAAGCGCTGCAGCTTGTCGGGAATCGGCTCGGGCGGACCGCCGGCCGCGGCGGGTGAGACCGCCGGCAGGGTCTTGTTGCGCGGGTCGCCGCCGAGGACGTAGAACATGCACTTGCCAAGCGCGTAAAGGTCCGCAGCGGGCAGCGGCGGCTTGCGCGCCGCGACCTCGGGCGGGCTGTACTCTTGGTTCAGGCAGCGGAAGCCCTGGCCGGTCTGCGCGGGGTTGATGATCGAGTAGCACCAGTCGATCACCCAGACGTTGTGATCGGCGGCGCGGCACAGGATGTGCGCCGGATCGAGGTTGCCGTGCAGGACCCCGCGCGAGTGGGCCCAGCCGAGCACGCTCAAGCAGCGGCGCATGAGCCAGATGAGGTGGCGCACCGGCAGCCCGCGCGGCAGCCGCTCGCGCACCTTGAGCAGATCAAAGCCGTCCAGGTACTCAAAGACCGTCCCCTGGCGCCCGTCGCGGGTGTGCAGCTGATCGAGCACCACCGGCAGGTGCTTGAGCTGCGGGCTCGGCTCGCTGCGCAGAAGCCGCAGCGCGCTCACCTCGGCCTGGATGAGATCATTGTCCTGGGACTCGGCGGCGAGCTTGATGACGATGCGGGCCCCGTCGGCGCGGCGGCGCCCGTCATAGATCGTCGCCAGGTCGCCGTGCGCGAGCACCGAAGTCGCCTCGTACTCGCCGCGCTCGGTGCGAATGGTGAAGCTCACTCGGCTGCCGATCGGCAGCAGCGGCGCGCTCGGCGTTGCGGCGCCGCCTGCCGCGTCCGGGGCCGCGAGCGCCGGCGCCAGCTCTGGACACAGCGCCGCCGCTTCGGTGGGCGTAAGCGGCTGCAGCGCCACCGGATGAAACTCGCCCTCGCCGACCAGGCCGCCGCGCGCTTCGCTGGCCGGCGCGAACTGCGAGCGGCTGTTGTCGACCACGCGCGCCGCGCTCTGATCGATGTGGACGATCGAGACGCGCGCGCCGTCGCTGGCCTCGCCGACCCGGAACTCGACGGCGGAGAAGCCGAAGTAGCTTGGGGTCCCCGCCAGATCGACCGCGTGGATCACGCCGCGCAGCGCGAAGAAGCCGGGCAGCGCCGGGACCAGCCACAGCGAGAACACGCCGCTGTGCCCGGGAAACACCGCCGGACCGTGCGCCTTGGGCAGGCGCTCGCCGCCCACGACTTCAGCGTAGATCGTCACCGGATCGAGGGCCAGGGCGCCAGCGTTCTCAAGCTTCAGGCGAATCATGCAGCGCGTGCCCACCGCAAAGTGGCGCAAGGTCTGGGCATCAATGAACAGCCGCACCCGCGCCGCCGGCTGCTGCCGCAGCAGCTCCGCGCACAGCCGCTCGTGCGTGGGCAGCGAGATATGGAGGTGCTGGCGCAGCGCCACCAGCTGCACCGCCGCCGGCGCTGCCGCAAGTCCCTCGGGGCCGTCGGCGGCGCTCAGCCGGCACAGCGCCTCGCGGTAGCGGGCGATCGCCGCCGCCGTCTCGCCGGGCACCGGCGCGCCGCAGCTGCCGCAGAAGCGCGAGCCGGGGTCCGCTGCGAGCGCCGCGCCGCACTGCGCGCACTGAGGGTCCATCCTCGCCATTGTCGCTTACCCCGCGGGTCGGCGAAAGAGGGTAGGGCGCTGC
This sequence comes from Polyangia bacterium, assembly GCA_044222245.1. Classification (GTDB taxonomy): domain Bacteria; phylum Myxococcota_A; class Polyangia; order Palsa-1104; family JAEUJZ01; genus CALFML01. The sequence goes on from JBGANQ010000040.1 coordinate 19,546, forward strand.
CGAGGACCGCCGCCGGGCAGCGCTGCGTTTTGATGTGATGAGACCTGACCCCGGCGCGGGGATTCTCCAGCGCGGGACCGCGTGATACTGTAGGGGCGGAGGTCTCATGTCTTCTCCCATCGAGTGCTCCCAGTGCCACCGGCCGAGCGAGGCGGGGGCGCGCTTCTGCACCGGCTGCGGCGGCAGCCTGCTGCCCAAGGTCCACTGTCCGGCGTGCGACTATCTGCAGGCCACCGGGGCGCGCTTCTGCATGGGCTGCGGCGCCGCGATGGCGGGAGCGACCTTCCACGGCCAGGGCGAGCTCGCCGACGGCGCGGTGGTCGAAGGCGTGTGGCAGCGCGGCCCGGAGGAGTTCATCCGCCGGCTCGCCCCGGAGGACTGCCGGACCTTCCTTGGCAGCCGCGTGGTGCGCATCCCGCCGGGCACGGTGGGGGTGGTGGTCGTCGGCGGGGTCGTCGAGCGGCTGCTGCCGGCGGGCGAGCAGACGACGGTCCCGCTGCTAGAGCGAATCGCCAACTTCTTTACCGGCAAGGGCGCTGATACCGCGTTCTATCTGCTCGATCTGCGCCCGCTTGCGATTCCGTTTGCGGTAAAGACACGGCCGAGCTCCCAGGGGCGGTCGGTGCAGGCGCAGCTCTTGGCGACGTTTCAGGTTCCGCGCGGCGATCGCGATGCGGTGGGAACCTTTCTGCTGAACGTGCTGGGGGCGCGCGCCGGCTTCACCGCGGGCGATCTTTACAACCTGCTGCGCCCCGAGGTGACGCGGCTGGCGGCGCTCGTTCTGGAGCGGCTCGCCAACGATGGGGAGCTGGAGTACGCCGCGGCCGAGTCCGAGCTGCGGCGGGTGCTCAGCGAGCAGCTCGGCCGCCGCTACGGGCTCGTGGTCGATGTCGGCATCGCGCCGCTCACCAGCACCGCCAGCCTGGCGTTTCACCTGGGCCAGAGCGCCGAGCAGGCGCTGTACACCGCGGACGGCGAGGCGGTTGAGGTTGAGCTCGTGGTGCGGGTGCAGGGGCAGCACGAGGACTTCCAGCCGGCGCGGCTGCAGCCGGCGCTGTACGCGGCGCTGGCGGCGCGGCTGCGCGCCCTGCCGCGGGCGCGACTCGCCTCGGGCGAGGGCTTCGCGGCGGTCGAGGAGGCGCTGCGCACCGATGCGGCGCGCGAGCTTATGAGCTTCGGCATGCAGCTTGTCTCGATCAGCGTGATCGACGTGCGCGAAAAGACCGGCGTGTGGCTGCTCGGGGCGCGCGCCGAGCTCAATCGCGCCCAGGCCGAGCTGGGGGTGCGCCGGCAGTGGCTGGAGCAGAGCGCGAACGAGGTCGACTTGCTCGAGCTGGCGACGCAGCAGACCCTGCGCCGGCAGCAGGTGGAGCGCGAGGGCCGGCTGCGCGCGCTCGGCAGCGAGCTGGCCGCGGCGCGGCGCGAAACGGGGCTGCGCACCGAAGATGCGTTTGAAAAAGACAAGGGACTGCTCTTGGATCGCCAGCGGCGGCAGGAGCTTCAGCAGGGCCAGTCGGCGCTCGATGTCAGCGAGGCCCAGCAGAGCGCGCAGCGGCAGCTGGAGGTAGACGCGGCGGCGCGCGCGGTGGCGCAGGCGCGGCTGCACAACCAGCGCCGCGACGAGCTCGCCGAGCTGCAGCACGGCGCCGACAAGGGGAGCGCGGCGCAGCAGGCGCGCGCCGCCCAGGCCCGGGCGGAGCTGCAGCTGGAGGCCGAGCAGCGCCAGCAGCGCCTGGCCCTGGACTCCGAGCGGGCGCGCCGCCTGGCCGAGGACGCCGCCTACGCCACCCGGCAGCGCGATGACGCGGCGTTTGCCGAGCACGCCCGGCGGGCGGCGCTGCAGAAGGAGCTGGAGGATCACGCCGAGGCGCGGCAGCTCGACAAGCTGCGCGCGATGGCCGAGCTCGATCAGAAGCTTGCCGCCCAGGAGGGCGAGCAGAAGCTCAAGCTGCGCGAGTCGCTGCGCGGCCTCAGCGAGCGCGAGATGCTGGTCATGCAGGCGACCGAGCTCTCCCAAAGTCCCGGCGGCGCGGCGTGGGCCGAGGCCCTGGCCGCGGGGGCGGCGCAGCAGGAAAAGGAGCTGCGGCTCGGTGACAAGGAGCGCCACAGCGGCGAGGTCAAGGAGCTATTGCGCGAGCAGTCGGCGGCCATGCAAGCGGTGATGCAGGCGCAGCTTGCGCGCATGGAGGCGCTGGCCGAGCGGGCGCTGCAGACCACCGCCGAGCGCCAGCGCGACGCCGGCGCCGCGGCGCTGCACGAGCGCTCGCTGGACGCCATGGCGCGCGTTGCCGCCGCCCGCGCCGCCCCGGCACCCGTGGTCGCCGCGGTCGCCGCCGCCGGCGAGGCCGCCCAAGCTGGGCGCTGCAAGACCTGCGCGGCGGCGCTGCGGCCCGATGCACGCTTCTGCGCGGCCTGCGGGAGCGGGCAAGGAGCCTGAGCCTGACGGCGTCCCGCAGGCGCGGCGCCCGGCTTGGCTTTGCAAGCGGGCGCCGCTGCCCGCTGCCTGTACAGTGAGCAGACAGCGCTGGAAGCTTTAGCCGTCCCTCCGCGGTGGCTGCTGCGCTATCATGAAAGCTTTATGCAGTACGCGCTGATGGTGGCCGGACTTGGCTTTGGCGACGAGGGCAAGGGCAGCGTCGTCGACTGGCTGGTGCGGCGGCACGGCGCTGAGCTCGTGGTTCGCTATAACGGCGGGCCGCAGGCCGCCCATCACGTGGTGCTGGCCGATGGCCGCAGCCACTGCTTCGCGCAGCTTGGCGCCGGCGCGCTCGTGCCCGGGGTGCGGACCTTCCTGTCGCGCTACATGCTGATCGATCCGCTCGCCCTCAAGGTCGAGGCCGAGCTGCTGGCGCGGCACGGCGCACAGCCGGTATACAGCCGACTCACCATCGATCCGCGCTGCGTCATCGTCACCCCCTTTCACCGCCTGGTCAATCAGCTGCGCGAGCTCGCCCGCGGGGCGGCGCGGCATGGCAGCTGCGGCCGCGGGGTGGCCGAGGCGCAGCTCGACAGTGAGCGCGGCGGTCTGCCCGTGGTGCGGGTGGGCGAGGTGCGGCAGCCGGCGCGCCTGCTGTCGACCCTGCGCCTCTTGTGGCGGGTCAAGATCGATCAGGCCGAGCAGCTGATCGCCGAGCTTGGCCCGCAGCACCCGCAGCTGCCCCAGCTGCAGGCGCTGCTCGGGGAGCTGAGCAAGCCCTACCGGGCGGCGGCTCTGGCCAAGGAGTATGGGGCGCTGCTCAGCCACCGCGGCATCCAGCTTGACGAGTCGCCGCCGCCAGCGCGCACCGTCGTGTTTGAGGGCGCGCAGGGAGTGCTCCTCGATCGCCACCACGGCCTGTTTCCCTATGTCACGCCGAGCCGGACGACCTGGGAAAATGCAGTCGCGCTGCTAGACGAGTGGGCCCCGGCGGCGCGGCGGACGCGGGTGGGCGTGCTGCGCGCCTACGCCACCCGCCACGGCGCCGGCCCGCTGCCCACCGAAGATCCAGCGCTGACGGCGCGGCTGCCCGAGCGCCACAATCGCGACGATCCCTGGCAGGGCAGCTTCCGGCTCGGCTGGTTCGACGGCCTGCTCGGCCGCTACGCGCTGCGCACGCTGGGCGGCGTCGATGCGCTGGTCGTCACCTGCCTGGATCGCCTGGCCGGACTCGGACCCCTGAAGGTCGCTGACTCCTATCATGATCCGCAGCTGCAGGAGCGCCTGCAGGAGCTGCCCGAGGTGGCGCCCGATCACAGAGCGCGGGCGGCGCTCAGCACGCGCCTTCAAGAGGTGGCTCCGGAGTATCGCGAGCTGGCGGGCTGGGACGAGCCGGGTCCGGCCTCGCAGTCCTATGTCGCGCAGCTCGGGACTCTGCTGGCCACTCCGATCGCGGCGCTGTCGCACGGTCCCACCGCCGAGGACAAGCAGGTGCTGCTGCCCGAGGCGCTGTGAGCCGTACCGCCCACTTGGAACCGGGACCGTACCCCGGGTAGCGCCGCCGAGCTTCCGCAAGCAGCGCAGCGGCGGGTGCCGGAGGCGGGAAGATGACTGCCCGGCGCCAGCGGGGCTAGCGAACCGGCGCTGCGCTGTACCTAGCACAGTCCCGCCAGGGCTCCTGCCGCGCGCAACCCCTGCCACAGCAGGTCGGCGCGCAGCGTCGGTGGCGGTGGCGCCGAAGGCGGCGTCTGGACCAGCGCGTCGAGCCACGCCGCAAGCGGCGGCCGCGCCAGCGCGCCGTCCAGGTTGAACAGGGCCAGGTCGGTCAGCCCGGCGGCGCGGACGATGCCCACATCTTCGATCAGCTGGGCGGGGCTAATAAACGTCCGCTCATCACCCAGCGCGCCGGTGCCGACGGCTCCCAGCGAGATGCTGGCGCGCGCCCCATAGCGCGCCCGGGTGGCGACGGCGAGCTTGTAGAGCAGCGCCAGGGCGTCGGCGCGCCGCAGCACCCCGCGCGAGTATCCCTCGAACAGAGACGTGTAGGCCATCGTACTTATGCAGTCGAGCGGCAGCGCATCGATGGGGGTGCGTAGCAGCCGCTGCCAGCCGCGCGCCGCCGCCTCCGGAGGGAGCACGATCGGCGGCATCACCGCTGCCAGCAGCTCCAGCCCGCGTGCCCGCGCCTCGCTGGCCAGCGAGGTGAGGGCTGCTGCGCCGTCGGCTGCGCGCTGTGGCGAGCGCCGCGGCGGCGGCGGTTCTTGAGCCGGCGCAGCCGCTCGATCGGCGGCTCCAGATCAATGGCCAGCGCCTGCGGCAGCAGCGCCTGCGCGGCGAGGGACTGCAGCAGCTCGCGCACCAGGCGGCAGTACGCCGCGGCGTTGTCGGCGCTCACCCACCGCCCCTGGGCATCGCTCAGCATCGGCCACAGCGCCACCGCGACCCCGTGCGCCTGGCAGGCGCGCAGCACCGCCGCGAGCTGCGGCACAAGCTCGGGCGTCACCGCCACCGCCAGCTGGAGCTCGCGGCGCGCCAGCTCGCCGAGCAGAGCCGGCTCTTGCAGGGCCGCGTAGGGGGTGTACTCGCTCCACAGCCGCCGCCGCTGCGGGGCTTTTTGGGCGGCGGACTGCGGGGGCGCTTCCAGCTGGGGCTTGGTCATGACGCGGCTCATGGTACGCTAGGCCGCATGAAGATTCTCTATGGCGTAGTCGGCGAAGGAATGGGTCATGCGATGCGCTCGCGGGTGGTGCTGGAGCACCTGACGAGCCAGGGCCACGAGATCGTGATCATGGCCTCCGGTCGCGCCAACGACTTTTTGGCCAAGCACTTCCAGGGGGTCAACAAGATCCACGGCTTGCACATGATCAGCGAGGAGAACCGCATCCGCCGCGGCAAGACCCTATGGTCCAACGTGCTGGCCGGCCTGACCGGGGTGCCACAGAACATCGCCGCCTACTTCAAGCTGATCGATGCCTTCGAGCCCGAGGCGGTGATCAGCGACTTCGAGTCCTGGACCTACCTTTATGCCAAGTCGCAGGGGCTGCCGATCCTCAGCATCGACAACATGCAGATCATCAACCGCTGCCTGCACCCGCCGGAGATCCTCGCCGATGCGCGCGTCGACTTCGAGGTTACGCGGGCGTTTGTGAAGAGCAAGCTGCCGTTTTGCGACTATTACCTGATCACCACGTTCTTCCGGCCGCCGGTGCGCAAGGAGCGCACGGCGCTTTATCCGCCCATCCTGCGCAAGGAGATCCTGGAAGCGAAGCCGACCCGCGGCGAGCACCTTCTGGTCTATCAGACCAAGGAGGGCTTTGGGCCGCTGCAGGAGGCGCTGCAGCGCACGGGGCTGGAGTGCCGGGTGTACGGGATGCGGCGCGACATCAAGAGCGAGCAGGTCGAAGGCAACCTGCGCTATCGGCCCTTTGATGAGAAGACCTTTGTGAGCGATCTGGCCTCGGCGCGAGCGGTGATCGCGGCGGCCGGCTTTACCCTGATGGGGGAGGCGGTCTACCTGCACAAGCCGATGCTCGCGATCCCGCTGGAGCGGCAGTTCGAGCAGCTGCTCAACGCCCGCTACCTGGAGCACGAAGGCTACGGCAAGAGCGCCGAGACCGTCGAGGCGCTGGCCGACCTCGAGGGCTTCCTGAACAATGTCGACAAGTACGCCGCCAAGCTGGCCGGCTACCACCAGGATGGCAACCGCGAGCTGCTGGCCGCGGTCGATCAGCACCTGGGCAAGAAGGCGAGCGCCTAAGCTCCGGCGCGGGCGCTACTGGGCCGGCGGCGGCGGCGGCGGCTCGGCGTCCAGGCCGAGGGCGCGCTGGACGACCAGCGCCCGCTCGGCGACGGTGGCGCGCAGCTCGGCGTAGCCGGGCAGCTCGGCCAGCGGGGCGAGCAGCGGGCAGCCGTCCAGCCACAGGATGTCGATGATCCCCAGCTCGACGGCGCTGCGCAGGACCGGCAGCGCCTGCGCGAAGTCGTAGCGCAGGCAGTGGTACTCGATGAGGGCCTGCAGCCCGATCGAGCGGGCGCGCGGGCTGGCCTTGGGATTCTGGTAGTGGGAGGGGAAGGTCTCCTCGATCGGCAGCTCGCTCTGGTTGAGCAACAGCTCCAGCCGCCGGCGCGGGTAGAGGCACTCGGGCTGCCGCATCAGCGGGTCCTGCAGCAGCTTCTGCGCCCGCTCCTTGTCGCGCATCCAGCAGGTGAGCCGCGCCTGCGCGCTGGCCAGGATGCGGACAAACCCGGGGTCGCAGCCCTCCAGGCGCAGCAGCTGGAACGCCGCTTCGGAGTTGCCGCTCAACATATGGGCGCGCGACAGCGCGATGCGCACCCGCGGCACGCTCTTGTCCAGGACCAGCGAGTGGCTGAGCTGGTTGAGGGCGGCATCGAGCGGCCCGGTCTCGCTGAGCATAAGGCCAATGAGCTCGTGCGACTCCGCCAGGTGCGGCGCGCTGGCCAGGGCGCGCGAGACCGCGGCGGCCGCCTCGATGGGCTTGAACTCGTTGAGGCGGATGTTGGCCAGGGCGAGGTACGGCTCGCCGCTGTCGGGAGCCGCCTTGATCGCCTGCTCGGTGGCGGCGATCGCCCGCTGCGCGCAGTTGTCCCCGGAGTAAAACCACAGCCGCGCCAGCGCCGTCGCGTAGCCGGTGAGCAGGGTCGGCTCGTTGGGCATGCGGGCGAGCGCTTCCTCAAACAGCCGCACGCACAGCCGCGAGCCCTCGGGGTTCATGCGGTTATATTGGTGGCGGGCGCGCAGGTACAGGTCGACGGCCACCGGGTCGTTTAGCAGCTCGCCGTGGCTCTTTTCCACCCGCACCGTGAGCAGGGTGCCCAGGACCTGGGCGATCTCGGTCGCCAGGGCCAGGATGTTGCGATCCGGACGCTCGAAGCGGCGCACCGCGAACTGCAGCCGGCTGTCGACATCGATGAGCCGCACCACCGCCTGCATGCCCGCGGCGGTAAGCCGCAGCGAGCCGTCCAGCACCACCTTGACCATGAGCTGGCGGCCGATGATCCCCGGCTCGCGCGCGCCCGCCGGGATGTCGCGCACCACGGCCGAGCTTGTCACCCGCAGCGCCTCGGACTCGCTGAGGCGGTCGATAAGCTCGGTGGTGAGGCCGATTACCAGGTAGTCCTCGACCGCTTCGCCGGCGCAGCTGAACACCAGCACCGCCACCGGCAGCTTGCGCGACTCCGAGGTCGCCGTGGGGGCCGCCGCGCCGCGCGCCGCCGGCGAGGCCAGGGTGGCGGCCTTGCCCACCCGGCTGCCTTCGCCGGTGTCAGCGAAGCGGACCGTAGCGCTGATCGCCAGCCCGCTGCGCGAGGCGTCGCGCCGCTTGAGCAGCTCGACAATGCCCGGTCCCGGCGGCAGCTCGGCGGCCAGGGCCTGCGCCAGCTCTTCAGCGCTCTGGAAGCGCTGCTCGGGCTCGCGCGAAAGGCAGCGCCCGAGCAGGGCGACCAGGCGCGGCGGCAGCTGCGGCCGCACCGCCTGCGCGTCGGCGGGGGCCTCATAGAGGCGGGCCAGCGAGGTCGCCACCCCCGTCTTGCCGCCAAAGGGCAGCTGTCCGGTGAGCAGCTGAAACAGGATGACCCCGAGCGCGTACAGGTCGGCGCGAGTATCGATCCGACCGTAACCACGCACCTGCTCTGGGGCCATATACGCCGGGGTGCCGGAGATCGGCGCCGCCACGGTGTGCTCGCACTCCGCTTCGCTGAGAGCGCTGGCGATGCCAAAGTCGGTGATCGTCACCCGCCCGTCCTTGGCGATAAGGACATTGTCCGGCTTGAGGTCTTTGTGAATGATCCCCGCGGCGTGCAGCGCCGAGAGTCCGGCGCAGATCTGGCTGCCGATGAGCAGGACCAGGCGAATCGGTAGCAGGTCGCTGACCCGGGTCCCGATCGGACAGAAGCGGGTCAGCGGCTGGCCGTCGATGTACTCCATGGTCAGGAACGGATCGCCCAGGTGGCGGCCGATGTCGAAGGTGCGCGCGACATTGGGGTGAGCGACCCGGCGCGCCAGGCGCACTTCCTTGCGGAAGCGGGCCAGGGCCCCGGGCTGGCTCAGGCGCTCGTGACGCAGGACCTTGACCGCGACGATCTCTTCCAGCTCGCTGTCGCCCGCCCGGTAGACCGAGCCGTAGGAGCCCGCCCCGACCAGGCTCAGGAGCTCGTAGCGGCCGCCGTAAAGGACTGTAGTCGACTCGGGCAGCTCAAGATCGGCGGAGGCAGGGCCGGCGGCGTCGAGCTCGGCGGCGGCGGTCCGGTCAAGGTCCCCGGATCGTTCTAGTTGGCGCTCGGCTGACATGAACCACCCCATCCTAGCGCACTTTGCCCGGCGATAGCGGGGCGGTGGAAAACCGGAGCGCTAACAGCGCAGAAGCGCTGCCGAACCACCACTTAGGAGCCGGCAGGGCAAGGGAGGAAGTCGCCGGCCCGGGGTGGGCCGGCGGCGCAGGACCCACTTCGTGCCGCTACCCCTTGACGGCTTCGATGAGCCCCTTGATGCCGACGGCGGTGTCGTTAGCATACTTTATCCAGTCTGCCTTGGCCTTGCCGCCGTCCTCGTCGATCTTCTTGAGCATGACCAGGCCGTTACTGACCATGTCCAGGGCCGCCGACCCGGCGGACAGTACGGTGCTGGAGATGTTGGCGGGATCGATTCCGTACACCACATCGAGCGCCGGCATGAACACCTCGGTGACCACCTTGGACCAGGTCGGGACCTTGCCATCCAGGACCTCGATCATCTGCTTGTAGGCGGCGAGCTTGACCTTCCTGTGCTCCTGGAAGCTCTTGTACTTGCTCTGAATCTGCTCGATGAGCTTCTGCAGCTTCTCCTGCGCCTCGGTGGCCTTGGCGCGCAGCTTCTCCAGCGCTTTTTTAAACTCCTTGTCCTCTTCCGCCATCTGCACGAGCAGCGCATCTTCCAGGCCACTCGTCGCCTTGACCGAGCCGTCGAGCAGCGCCGGCAGGGTCTTGGACAGCTCGTCCGCCTTGACCAGGAGGCCGTTGACCTTGCCCTCATAGTTGCTCAAGTCTTCCTTGAGCGCCTTGACCGTCTTGACCGACTTGCCAAACTTCGCCGCTATCTGCTGGATGGGAACCCCGAGCGGGACCTTGGTGAGCAGGTTCTTGCCGATCTCGGACCAGCCGACGAGGTTCTTCTTGGTCGCGTAGTCATTCAGGGTGGCGGTGAGGACCTTGTCCAGCTCTTCCGCCTGACCTTCGATGTCGCGGAAGATGTTGTACAGATCCACGCCCAGCTCGAGAGCGCCCTTGATCGTCCCCGCCAGGCCGAGCGCCGCACCGACGCCGGTGATGCCGCCGACGCCAGCGGCGATGAGGCCCAGTCCCACCGTGATCGAGCTCTTGGCGACCTTGACCCGGCACTGAAAGACATACTGCTTGTAGGCATCGCGGGTCTCGACCCACTCACAGAACGCGGCGTTGATCGCCTCGGTGGCCTTGGTGACGTACTCGGTCTCGAAGTCGCTAAGGGCCTTGTTCACCGCGGTGGTGGCCTTGGGCTTCTTGCTGTCGGTCTCGGTCTTGGCGATCTTGGTGTCGATGTCGGCGAGCTTCTGCTTGAGCTCCTCGCCAAGCTCCTCCATGATGCCGGTCACCGGGTCGCGCATCGCCTGGGCGATGAGCGGCGACTCCTCGGCCTTGTCAACCAGGCCGCCGGCCATCACCACCTTGACCTTGACCTCCTTGCCCAGGGTGACGCCGCCCGGCATGATGAACTGCTCGCCCACCCACTTGCCCGGCAGCGGCGCGCTCTTTATCACCGAGTTCTTGTTGTCGGTAAAGATGCTCGCCAGGTTCCACTCCGCCACCTTCCACTCGGCGTCCTGGGTCTTGCGGCGGTTTAGCACCTTGCCATTGAGCTTGAGAACCGTCGCTTCGGCCTGCACGCACGAGGCCCAGAAGCCGATCTCCAGGTCGGCGCCGCTCTTGAGCATCCCCTCGAGCACCTTCTTCTTGCTCGCCTCCGAGGTGTAGCTCGGGTCGGTGGTGAACTCGATGGTGCTCTTGCTGGCCGTGGTGTACGTGCCGGTGATAAAGTCGCCGGCCTTCTTCGGCGCCCCGAGCCGCTGGTACTCATCCTTTATCGTCGACTTCTTGTCGCCGGAGATCAGCAGCACCGGGCGGCCGTCGCTGGCCTCGAGCGCAAAGTAGAAAGATCCCTCCTTGTACCACTCGGCGATCTTGTTGCTCTGGTGCTTGCGCAGCTCGGTCAGGTTTTTCGGCGTTCCCTTGAAGATGTTGTACTTCCACCAACCCATTGAACTCTCCTTGGCTTGTGAGGCGCGCTCCCCCGCAGCGGGCGCGCAAGCCGCACCGGGCGGCCTGGCAGCGCGGAATGCTTACCTGCTCAGAGTGCGGATAAATTACATTGTAAATTAATAAAAATCCTTAACCGAGCAGCTTATAGCTTTATCAGAAATACCTTGACAGACACAAGGTCATTTTGGCAGGATCTGTATACATGCGGGGGCGTGCGGTGCATCTATGCATATATTATCGTAAATCTCGTACCGCCGCGTTAATGCTCGGGAAGTTAACTTTAGGACATACTGCGCTGATATCTCGCGGGGGCCGAATTGGTCCCTGAACTCCAGGGTTTGCGTCGAAGGGAGCGGCTCTGGTCCCCACTTGAGGCGGAGGCTTGCGGCATGCGGTAGGAGCGTTTTTTGGAGTGCCCGATCTGAGTTCAGTCATTAATAATCAAATTTGCTAAGCGAGTTACTGAATGAAGGGAATCGTCAATCGCGGCAGTGCCGAGCGGCCAAACTGGTACTGTCGATATGTAGATATAGATGGCAAGCGCAAGAATCGGCCGACCCATCAGGCGACCGAGGCGCTGGCGGGACAGTTCCTGGCGGCGGTCAAGGCGCGCGTCGCCCAGGGCAAGCCGGGAATTGCTGCGGACGCCGTCGCGCGCCGACCGCCGGCCGCGCTGACCTTGCGGCAGCTGGTGGAGCGCTACCTGCAGCAGGCGGCGCCGCGCTCCAAGGACCCCGAGCGCTACCGGCGCGTGCTGCGGTGGACGCTGGGCCGCCATGTGCTGCCCGAGCTGGGGGCGCTGCCGCTGCCGCTCTTGAGCGCGCCGGTGCTGGAGCAGCTGTGCGAGCGCCGGCTGGCCCAGGGCTACAAGCCGGCGACGGTAAACTCGATCGTCCGCAACCTGTCGGTGCTGCTCACCTGGGGACGGCGGATGGAGCTGTACTCCGGGCGCAACCCGGCCGCGGGGCTGCAGCGACCGGTGCCGGCCGGCGCCGCCGACTACTTCACCGCCGCCGAGGTGGCGCGGCTCCTGGCGGTGGCGCGGCAGGAGGGGCCGGCGCCGCACGCGCTGCTCGCCACCGCGGTCTACACCGGAATGCGCAAGGGAGAGCTCTTCGGACTGCGCTGGGAAGATGTCTGCTTCGCGCCGGCGCAGCTGCGGGTGATGCGCTCGTACGCCTCGACCCCCAAGTCCGGACGCTGGCGCGCCATTCCCATTCACCCCGAGCTGCTCGCCATCTTGACCGACTGGCAGCGCGTGCGCCCGCACCCCGAGCTGGTCTTCCCGATCGCCGGCCGTATGGGCACAAGCCGCGAGCTCGGGCCGCTGCCGACACTGTTGCGGCGGGCCAACCTGCGCACTGCCGCCCGCCCCTTTCACGCCCTGCGCCACACCTTCGCCAGCCACTACGTCATGGCCGGCGGCAACCTGATGGCGCTGCAGAAGCTGCTCGGCCACTCCCGCTTCGAGATGACCCAGATCTACAGCCACCTGGCGCCAGAGTACCTGGCCAGCGAGGTCGGTCGCCTGCGCTTCCCCGGCAAGTAGCCAGCGCGCTGCCGCGCTTTACCGGGACTGCCGCTGGCGGCGCAGCCAGCTCTCCAGATCGGCGCGGCGCCAGCGGCGCAGGCGGCCCTGGCCGGCCGAGACGCGGTCGAGCTCGGGGTGGCGGCGGCGCTGGGCGACAAACGCGGTGACCGACAGGCCGAGCAGCTGCGCCGCCTGGCGGTGGGTCAGCCAGCTGTCGTGCTCACGCTCGGCCAGCGCCTGGCTGAGGGCCTCTTTCATATAGGCGGTCAAGATCGCGGCCACCTGCGGATCGGTCAGGGCAGCTCGGAGCTCTGCGGTCAGGTCGATCATCGGCTCTGGTCCTCCGCGCCGCGGACCAGCCAGGGTCCAGCAGCGGCAGCAATGAGTCCCCTGCATCTTACAAAACAAATGAAAAATGTTATTTAAGTTACATTTTGCGTCCAGATCCGCGCGCTTGAACCAGGCGTAGCCAGCCGCGCCGACAAACTGCGCTGATATGGCAGGCACGGCGCGCCGCGCTGACCAGCGGCCGGCCACCTGGCCTCCCGGCCACCGCCAGCGCCAGCGGCGGCTCCGGCAGCCGCCCCGGCACCCTGACCGACTGCCGTCGCCGCACCCGCACCAATAAGGGCCTGTAGCAGCAGCTTGGCGGACGAGGTGAAAATTTGAAGGGGGGGCAGTCCTTCAGCAGCGCCGACATCGAGACGGCCCGGACCGAGCTGCGGCGACCCGACAGCGAGCTGTTCGGCCTGGCCGCCAGCGGCTGGCTCGGCCGGAGCCTGCGCGACCCCGCCGGCTTTGACGCCGCCCTGCTGGCGCACGCGTGCGAGCACGGCGCTCCCCTCAAGAGCCGTCCTGGCGAGGCTTTCGACTTCTTTCACGATCTGGTGCTGCGCAACCCCGGGCGGGAAAACCCGGTGCTGCGGACCTACAGCCGCCGCGCCGGCTGGTCGGTGCTGACCCCGGCGGGCCTGCGGCAGCGCGCGGTGCAGCTGGCGACCGCGTGGTCGCGCGGCGGCGTCCAGCCGGGCGAGCGGCTCTCGATCGTGCTGCCGCTTGGGGCCGAGTACGTGGTCGCGTTCGCGGCGGCGCTCTACCTGGGGCTGACCCTCGCGCCGCTGCCGCCGCGCGGGAGCTTGCTTTTGACGCGGCGGCTGGTCGCGCTCAAGCCGGACTGGATCTACACCTCGCCGCTGCTTGCCCCCGAGCTGCGGCGCCTCGGCGGCGTGCCCAAGCTGGCCGAGCGGCTGCTCTGCGGCGAGCCGGAGTCGCCGCTTGAGGGGATGCCGGCGGCCCCGCACACCTACGCGCCCGGGGCGCCGGTGCTGGTGCTGTTCTCGCCGCTTTACAAGGCCAAGCAGGCGCTTGTCGAGGTGAGCAGCGAGCGCGCATTCTTCGGCGCGCTGCGCGATCTGGCGGTGGGCCTGGGCCTGGAGCTCGGCGAGACCGTGGCCGCCCCCGGCGTCTTCCCCGAGCAGTACCACCCGGGCCTGGTGCTGGCCAGCCTGCTCGGCGGGCTGACCCTGTTTGACTGCGAGATGACGGCGCTGCGCGCCGAGCCGGCGCTTTTGCTGCAGCAGCCGCTAGACGCGCTCTTAGTGAGCCGGCCGCTGCTGGACATCCTGGCGGCCGACGAGCAGGCGCACGGCGTGCTGGCGCGCACCAAGCTGCTCCTGCGCGACCCGCTGGCCGCGACCGATCTTTTGCCGTGGCAGCGGCTCACCACCGCGCACGGGCTGAGCAAGCACCTCATGGCGAACCTGGTCTATGACAGCGCCGAGGGCGGCTGCCTGCTGTTCTCGCCGCGCCGCCGCGGCCAGTGGCAGACCCTGGTGCTGCCGGCGCCCGGCCGCCCCTACGAGCTGCAGATCCCCGACGACAGCAAGCGGCCGGCAGTCGCCGCCAGCGGCGTGTTCTGCCCCGCCGACGCCCCCGATGGCTACGCCGTGCTCGGTCGGTTCGGCGAGGCCTACCTGCTCGCCGGCACCCTCACCGCGCGCCAGGACGGCCGGGTCTACCCGGAGGCCGAGCTGCTCGCCGCCCTGGAGGCGCAGCCAGGGCTGCCGGCGCCGCCCTTTATCGACGGCGCGGCGGTCGTCGCGGTGCCGAGCGGCGATGGCAGCGACCGCTGGCTGTTTGTCCTTGTCGTGCTCACCGGCGCCGAGCCGCTGGCCGAGTTCGGCCGCCGCCAGGGCGAGCGCAGCGAGGAGCTCAAGCAGCGCATCAGCACCCTGCTTGGCCCCGAGTTTCTGCCGTCGGCCATCGTCATGTATCCCCTGCTCGCCCGCCGCGTCGAGGGACAGGTCGACACCGAGCGGCTGGCGCGGGACTACCAGGCCGGCATCCTGCACCGCAAGGCCAGCCAGCCGCTGTTCCACCACCTGACCATGCTGCGCGCCGCCTGCCGCGACACCCCGCTTCTGCGCCTCGCGAAGCTCGGCGCCGGCGCCGCGCCCCCGGAGTCGCCATGCTAGAAGCGTCCGGATCAAGAACAACTTTGGGTCGTCGGTGGTGGCGTTGTAGATGCTTGGTTGGCACCAAATTCCGGGGACGTATCGAACCGGACTGACCTGCATTCGTTGTCGATCTCGCTGCCGCCGGGAACCGACTTCTGAGCAGTCATTCTTCCCTCGACGCTCAGTACAGTTATGTTAGAAGCCCCTCATGCACCTCTCGGTAGACATTCGTGAATGGCTCAACGACCACCAGGGTGAACTGAGCCACTCATAGATACGGCCAACATGCCATCTCGACCTTCCAAAACACCATCGGTGCGCTCCAGTACGGAGCCTTCCCAGCCAGGCGAGCGGAAGGCCAAGGCGCAGGCTCGTCCGCAGTCTTTGGCGATCTCATCGCCCAGCGGGCCTGCAGTAGCCAGTACGGCGCTCCCGCCCGGCTATCGCGAGTTCTTGCGCGATTTGAAAGCGCGCATCAGTCGCGCCCAGCTCCGCGCTGCCCAAGCTGCCAACCGGACGTTGCTCGCACTGTACTTCAGCATCGGACACGATATCGTCGTACGTCAGGACCGCGAGGGCTGGGGCAGCGCGGTGATTGAGCGCCTGGCGCGCGACCTCAAAGCCGCCTTTCCGGGGGCGGCTGGCTGGTCGGCCAGCAATCTGTGGCGGATGCGTGCCTTCTACCTCGCCTACCGTCCCGAGCACGAAGTTCTCGCACAGGCTGTGCGAGAACTGGAGTTGGCCGAATTTTTGCCACCTTCCGTCGCAGAGATTCCCTGGGGCCATCATGTCGTACTGCTGGAGCGGGTCAAAGACCCCGCGCAGCGGTTTTGGTACGCCCATGCAGCGCTGGAACACGGCTGGAGCCGTGGAATCTTGTACCTGCAAATCGATGTGCGCGTGTATGAACGGCAGGTCAAGGCTTCGAAGCTCACCAACTTCCACGCGCGGCTGCCCAAGCCCCAGTCAGAACTTGCCGAAGAGACGCTCAAGGACCCCTATCTCTTCGACTTTCTCACGCTCAGCCCAAAGGCACATGAGCGCGAGATCGAGCAATCCCTTGTCCAGCACATCACCAGGTTTCTCATCGAGCTTGGTGCCGGCTTCTCTTTCGTCGGTCGACAGGTACATCTTCAGGTCGGCGAGAGCGACTTTTACATCGACCTGCTCTTCTATCATCTCAAGCTTCGCTGCTTTGTCGTCATCGAGCTCAAGGGCGGAAGCTTCAAGCCCGAGCATGTCGGGCAGCTTAACTTCTACCTGAACGCCGTCGATGATAAGCTGAAGCATCCGACGGACAGTCCATCGATCGGCCTCATCCTCTGCCGCGACAAGAATCGTACGGTCGCCGAGTACGCGCTGCGCGGTATCGCCAAGCCGATGGGCGTCGCCGAATGGCAGACTCAGCTCGTGGAGAGTCTCCCCGAGGAACTGCGTGGCAGCCTGCCAACGGTCGATGAAATCGAGGCTGAGCTGTCTACTCTGCAGTGTGAACAGCCGGCGGAACCGGCGTCTATAATGGGGTAAGGGACGCTTTTCATGCGGACTGTCGTAAAAAATCCTAGCGTCCCTTTTAGAGCACGAGCTGCAAGAATCGGCAGGAGAGCTGGACACCACCGACCCGCGGCTGGCGCGGGTGCTGAGCCTGGCCGCGGCGGACCGCTTCATCGACGCCGCCGAAGCCGCGCAGGCGCTGTGGGAGGAGCGCTTCTATGACGTGCGCCTCATCGGCTACTTCCTGTACGGCGTGTTCAGCGAGAACGGGGTCGAGTCGCTGCCCGAGATCTTCGGCTGCGTGCTGCACCTTCTGCGCACGAGCTGGGAGCAGCTGGGTCCGCAGCCCAAGAAGCAGGTGCACGGCGACAGCTCGCTCAAGTGGCTGTTCTCCTCCCTGGTGCGCGAGCTGAAGCTGCACGAGAACCTGCAGGATGAGTCGTGGGAGAAGTGGAACCAGGCCGATGCCGCGGCGCCGCTGCGGCAGACCATCCACCTGATTCCCGACGTGCAGGAGCGGATCGTCAACCTGTTCAGCGCCCCCAAGAGCATGCCCTACCTGCAGCAGCTCGAGGCCATGCTGACCAAGATGGAGCGCTCGGCCGAGAGCCTGAGCTCGCAGAACCGCGGCGGCAGCCGGAACTCGGTGGCGGTCGGGCTGGCGATGCTCAAGGTCGAAGAGCCGGTCGCCGAGACCAAGGAAGGCGACTCCTCGACGAGCGAGAGCGGAGACGACAGCAGCAGCAGCTCAAGCAGCTCGAGCAGCTCGAGCAGCTCGAGTAGCTCAAACAGCTCGAGCAGCGACAGCAGCCCGAGCAAGAGCAGCAGCCCGAGCAGCGACAGCAGCCCGAGCAAGAGCAGCAGCCCGAGCAGCGACAGCAGCCCGAGCAAGAGCAGCAGCCCGAGCAGCGACAGCAGCCCGAGCAAGAGTAGCAGCCCGAGCAGCGACAGCAGCCCGAGCAAGAGCAGCAGCCCGAGCAGCGACAGCAGCCCGAGCAAGAGCAGCACCCCGAGCAGCGACAGCAGCCCGAGCAAGAGCAGCAGCCCGAGCAGCGACAGCAGCCCGAGCAAGAGCAGCACCCCGAGCAGCAAGACCCACGGCGAGCCGGACTCCGATAAGGACGGTGGCAAGAGCGACAGCCCCTCGGCGCGCTCGTCCGACTCGGAGGGCGCCGACGACAAGGAGGACGAAGACGACAGCAGTGCCCCGCTCGCCGCCACCCAGAGCGCGCCGGATCCGAGCGGGCGACCGACCCTGACCCTGCCCGTCTCGCCGCAGCTGGAGCTGCTCATCCGCAAGATCGCCGCCTTCGAGGGCCTGCTGCGCCGGCGCGACTACCGGCGGGCGGCGCTCATCGCCGAGGACACTCTCAAGGCGGTGGCGTCGTTTGATCCCTGCCTGTATCTGCCGAGCGTGTTCGCGCCGTTCTTTGTCCTTTTGGAGAAGCACGGCGACAAGGTCGAGCCGCACCTTCCCAAAGAGGAGCCCACCGGCCTGTCGGCGCGGGCGCTGCAGTTCCTGTATCGCACCGACCTTGACACCTTCGGCCGCAAGCGCGGGTAGGGGCGCAAGAGCAAGTGACCGAGCAGGAGCGCACAGAGCTGGAGCAGACGATACGGGCGCGCGCCCCGGAGTTTGAGATTCCGGCGCTGCTCGACGCCCTGCGCCTGCTCGGCTATGGCGAGGGCGAGATCGTCTTCCACAGCCGCGCCGCTCTGCACCACGGGGCGGCGCTGGTCGCGGCCATCGAGTTCAGCGAGCACCCGCGGCAGGTGCAGGTGACGGTGAACCTCGGCCTGCTGAGCGCCCAGGGTCCGCTGCCGATGTATGTCTGGGAGATCCTGCAGGACCAGCGCGATGACAGCCTGTGCGAGTTCTTCTGGTTCCTCGACGAGCACCTTTTGCGCCAGCGCTTCGCCGCGGTGCACCCGGAGCGCGACCCGCAGAGCATGCCGGAGTGGCCGAGCACCCGCAAGCAGCTGCTGCTCCTTCTCAAGCTGGGGACGCCGATGGGCGCCCACTGGCTGTTCTCGCGCTTTTTCACCGAGCTCGATGTCGTCGTCCGCCGGCGGGTCGGTCAGCGCACCCTGCTGACGCCCGAGGTGGCTCTGGGCGGCGAAGGCATCGGCGCCGGCAGCACCCTCGGCGGCATCACCCAGATGGCGGTGGGCGGCATCGAGGTGTTCCTTATCTGCAATGAAGAAGATGAGCGCGACGCCGCGGCGTGGATCGGCCTGTCGCAGCAGCGGCTGCAGAGCGATGTGATGCCCATCTTGTACGAGCAGAATCCCTATCTGGTGCTGCAGGTGACGCTGGTGCTGCGCCGGCGCGCCGGGATGGTCGCCCTGTCGGGGGACCGCCACCTGGGCATCGATCGCGTGGCGCCGCCGGTCGAAGCGGTGGCCCCGGTGCAGCAGCTAGTGCTGTTCTCCGGTGAGGTCCGCACCGCCATCGCCGGCGCCGAGTTCCAGTTCCGGCTGTCGCCCAGTCGCGCCAGCTCAAGTCGTGTTTTGCCGGCGGCGGGAAGGGCCTCAGCGGCCGGCCCGCGCGCCAAAGGACAACCGCCCACACGGAGCGGGGTAGCGCCCCCAAAGGAGTAACGCCGTGGCGATTCAGGACGAAATCCCCAAATCCAGGTTAACCCTCACCTACCGAACCACCATCAGCGGGGAGATGCAAGAAGTCACCGTTACCAGCACAAGGCTTCTACAGTCGGTGCGGGTATCGTAGGATCCGCACAGGAGCCTCGCCGCGCGCCCGCATCCGGGCCCGCATGCGCGTCCGCCCGCTCACCCGCGAGCAGCTCACCGCAGCATGCCCTACTGCTGCATCCGGCGGGGGCTGCGACCTACACAGTCCGGCCGGCGCCGACCTGCCCCCGCGGCGCGCCCGTCGGCTTCGCCGATTCGCTAAAGGGGCAAGTCGGGAATCCCGAGCGGTCTTGAGGTTGGCTTGCGGCTCGCTGCTTACCCGGACGCCGCCTGCCGCCCCGTACGACGCGATGCGCTCATTGGCCATGAGGTCTGGCCCGTCGCGAAATGCCGCCGGGCGTTCCACGGCTGAGGGAGTCGTGAGGGGAAGGTCTGCGCCGTCCGCTGCCGCGCGCTCGCGGCGGAAGTCAGTCAGGAGTTCGCTGACTGGCCAGTTGCACCGGATGAAAAGTAATGTTTCGTGCGGAGCCATCGACAGGCCTTCCTACGCGACCGATAGTGAAGTGCGGAGAAAACCTGCCGCAAGGAGCCTACGATGAGCCTTAAAGATGCAAACCCGGTGAACCGCCAAAAACGCAAGCGGGTCGCGATCGTCCTAGCCAACCCGACCACGTCGACCACGACGGGATGGCCGGTGGGTTTTTGGTGGAGCGAGCTGACGCACCCCTATTTCGTGCTCAGCGAGGCTGGGTATGAAATTGAGCTGTTTAGTCCAAACGGCGGGCGCTGTGAAGCCGACGCGATGAGCCATCCCCGCGACCCCAGCGGATACTCGGCCAGCGATCTGATCAGCCTGGGTTTTATCGAGACTCCCAAGCTGGCGGCGCTGGTCGAGCAGACGCGCCCGGTCAGCGAGATCGAAGTCGCAAAGTTTGATGCGATCGTCATCGCGGGCGGCCAGGCGCCCATGTTCACCTTTGAAAGCGCCACCGCCTTGCATGAAAAGTTCGTCGCGTTCTACGAGGCCGGCAAGCTCGCCTGCGCGCTGTGCCATGGCGTGGCGATCCTGCGCTACGCCAAGCTGTCAAGTGGCGAGTATCTGGCCAAGGGAAAGACGGTCACCGGCTTTGCCAATGTCGAGGAGGACTTCGCCGACCAGGCCGTCTGGTCGATGAACCTGCTGCCTCGCGACAAGCACCTGATGCCCTGGCGCATCGAGGACGAGCTGAAGAAGCTCGGGGCGAACTACGTGCAAGCCGGACTGTGGCGCGGCTTTGCGATTCGCGACGGCAACCTGCTGACCGGACAGCAGAACTTCTCCGGCACCGAGACCGCAGAGCAGATTCTCGCCGCGCTCGGCCGGTAGCGCCGCCTGGGGGTGGCGCGCTGGCCGAGCGCGAGCTGCCCCGCCGCTTGTCGGCAAGTCCTTCCCCAGCCATTCCCCATACCCCACACGAATCCTTTTTCTCGCCGACAATCCTGGAAGTGGACACTATTGGCCACAAGCTCCGACAGCCGTCGTATTTTAGCTTAAGGACCCTGCCGTTCCGCTATCTCGTGCTGGCCGACTTCTCGCTCGGCAGCTCGCGCGATCGCAAGCTCGATCTGGCCGATCGCGAGCTGCGGCCGCTGTCGGGGCGCAACCTCGACCCGATCATGAAAGACATGAAGATGTCGCTGCGCACGACGGTGAAAAACTGCATCGATCCCAAGGAGTCGGAGCAGATCGACATCGACATTCCGATCGACTCGATGAGCTCGTTCTCTCCCGATCGGATCGCCCAGAACGTGCCCAAGATCCGCGCCCTGCTCCTGGTCAAGCAGCTCCTCTTGGAGATGCAGGGCACCGTCGACAATCGCAAGGACATTCGCAAGCTGATTCAGGATCTGTACAGCCGGCCCGAGCTCATCCAGGGCCTGCGTGAGCAGCTGGCCGCGTTCAGCGGTCTGCAGATTCCCGCGGAGGCGACCAGCGCTGGCTGACCAGCAAGGACCGTAGAGACTGACCCCTTTAGGAGATAGAACATGAGCGACACCAAGGAAACGGCCCTGGCTGCCGACACGCTGCTCGCCCGCTTGCTCAGCAGCTTGAGCCTTGACCCCAAGCAGCGCGAGTGGACCCCGCTTATCAGCACGGGCCTTGTGCCGGTGGCCGAGACCCAGGTCACCACGCCCGAAGACCGCCTGCTCTCCAGCCTGGCGGCGATGCTGCTCAACGTCGAGCCGAACAACAACCGCTTTGACAAGGCCAAGGTCTTTGATGCGGTGGGCCGCATCGACAAGCTGGTCAACGAGCAGGTAAACGAGATCCTGCACAGCGAGACCTTCCAGCAGATGGAGAGCACCTGGCGCGGCCTGGAGGACCTGGCCAGCAACATCAACTTCAAGGCCAACATCAGCGTCGACATCCTCGACGTCACCAAGGACGAGCTTTACGAGGACTTCGAGAACAACTCCAGCGACATCTTCGGCGCTGCACTGTTTGACAAGATCTACGTCGCCGAGTACGACCAGTACGGCGGCCGGCCGTACGGCGTCATCATCGGCGACTACTCGTTCAAGCACAACCCGCGCGAGCTGTTCTGGCTGCGCAGCATGGCCAAGGTCGCCGCGGCCAGCCACGCGCCGTTTATCGCCTCGGTGGCGCCGGAGTTTTTCGGCTGCAAGACCATCGAGGAGGTCGAGGCGGTGCGGAGCCTTGAAGGCATCCTCAACCATCCCAAGTACGGCGCCTGGAACGCCTTCCGCGACAGCGAGGAAGCCTGCTACCTGGGCCTGACCTTCCCGCGCTTTATCCTCCGCAAGCCCTGGCACCCCGACACCAACCCCGTGCCGGGCATGAACTTCACCGAGGTCGCCAGCGGCGACAGCAGCAAGTATCTGTGGGGCAACGCGGTGTGGCTGTTTGGCAGAAACCTCGGCCGCTCGTTCGCCGAGTCCGGGTGGTGCCAGTACATCCGCGGTCCCAAGGGCGGCGGCATCATCTCCGGCCTGCCGGTGGACACCTTCAACATCCGCGGCGAAGACGAGATGATGGTCCCGGTCGAGCTGGTCATCCCCGACTACCGCGAGCTGGAGTTTGCCAAGAGCGGCTTTATCCCGCTTGTGTACCGCAAGTCGAGCGCGGATGCGACGTTCTTCAGCGTTCAGTCGGTCAAGGCGCCGCGCAAGCTCAAGGATCCCAAGGATGCCGAGAACTCGCAGCTGGTGACCAACCTCTCGTACACCTTCTCGATCACCCGCATCGCCCACTACGTAAAGAGCATCATGCGCGACAACATCGGTACTACGGCCGATGCCGCGTACATCAAAAAGGCGCTCAACAACTGGATCATGCAGTTTGTCACCACGACGGTAAATCCCGACGACCTGACCCTGCGCGCCTTCCCCTTCAAAGCGGCGGATATCACCGTCGTGCCCAAGCCGGGCCAGATCGGCTGGTACAAGAGCACGATTTCGGTTCTCCCTCATGTGCAGTTCGAGGGCATGGACGTGGAGCTGCGTTTGGAGTCCCGCCTCGGCTAATCCGAGACGACAAAAAATTAGGAGGCATTACTCATGGGATTTGATTTTGAAAAAGAATGCAGTGTGGAGCAGGGCTTTAACTTCCGCCAGGATGAGCACCACACCTTCGGCTATATAAACGGACTGGTCATCGGCGACTCGGTGCTGGCCCCCGACCTCAAGGTCGCCGAGCCGACCGGGCGCAGCGGCATCAAGTTCTCCAACGCCGGCGCCGGCGGCACCAGCGGCGGCGAGTTCAGCAACATCTTCACAAAGCCCGTGGCGGTCGTCCTCAGCAAGGCCAAGTGGAACACCGCGCCGACCGATATCATCGAGTTCGAGGGCCGCGTCTCGGCCGCCAACATGCAGCTTGTCAGCATGCTGCGCATGCAGGCGCTGGCCAAGATCATCGTCCAGCTGTCGTTTGTGATCTACGAGTACGATCCGGTCAATAACGACTACTTTGACTGCTTCTCGTCGCTTAAGGGCTTCGATCCGATCGGCACCAAGCCGGCCAAGGTCGAAGGGGCCTTCGGTCCGGACAAGTCGGCCTCGTTCCGGCCGATCAACGGCCTGCTCGCCAAGGAGGGTCAGGTCTTCCAGTTGACCGTCGAGCACAAGCCGTCCGAGGACGGGGTGCCGGGGCAGCGCAACTACGGCTTCACGATCAAGGTCGCCCCGTGCATCGCCCAGGACACCCAGCAGATCAAGATGCAGACCTCGGTGACCAACAAGCTGGTCAAGGGCTTCGGGCTGCCGAACTTCTAGCGGCGACCCCCAACGGGCGGCGGCGCTGACCCAAGGAGCGAGTGAGATCATGAAGGAGCGCGCAGGATGAAGGAGCAAAACAGGCTGGCGCGGGTCCGCTGGTATCTCGGGCAGTCGCTCCTGCCCGAGCACCTTTTGGCCAGTGAGCAGTCGCTGAGCAATGAGTCGCACGTCCGCTCCGCCCTGTACGGTCTGCCCGAGTACGGGGTGGCGCGGCTGCGCTGGAACGAGGAGCTCCTGGCCAGCGGGGTGCTCAGCATCATGCAGCTCACCCTGGTGCTGCGGGAAGGCACGCTGGTCGATGTGCCGCGCAATGCGACCTCGGTGCCGCTCACCCTAGCGATGACCGGTACGGCGCGCGTCCCGGTCTATCTGCACCTTTTGGAGCATACAGAGACCGCCGCCGGCAACCCGCTGTACGCGGGCGAGCCGGCGGTGGTGCAGCGGGTCATGCGCAAGACCCAGCTGTCGACCATGGAGAAGGTCGACCGCTCGCTGGACTTCGTCAAGCTGGCCGAGTTCGAGAAGCTGTCAAGCGGCCGCTGGGCGCTTAGCCCGGCGTACCTGCCGCCGCTTCTGCGCGTTGGTGAGAACCCGTTTCTGGTCGAGCAGCTCGCTGAGCTGGAGCAGCAGCTCAGCGAGCTCGAACCCAAGCTCGTCGCCCAGCTGCAGGATACCTTCCTGCGCCTTGAGCGCATCGCCGTGACCCGCCAGACCCTGGCGGCGATCTACGAGGTGCTCTCGGTGCTGGCCGATATCCGTTTCGGCGTCGGCCGCCACCCCTACGAGCTGTTTGTCCTCCTGCGGTCGCTGTTCTTCTCCTTGTGCACCTTCCACGAGGTGCTTCCCGAGCAGTCGACCTTTCCCTTCAACCACGCCGAGCTTGGCTCGGTGTTCAGCCGCCTTTTTACCCTGCTCGGGCCGCGGCTGCGCCTGGGGGTCGTTACAAGAAAAAGAATCGCCTCGTCGGTGAGCGTGTTGTTGTGGGCTGCCGATAGACCGTGCGCCGCATCAGGCGCATGGCGCCTATAACCACTCCACTCGCGCCGAACGCAGCTCGCGTGTGGCAACCGCGCGCGGATGTACTGCATGCCCCTACGGAGATCGCGCGCGCGTGGTCACGTCGAATGGCTGTGTGCCGGTTGCTATGTCGATATCCGCGGCAGCGCGCCTCGCGGGCCAGCCGCATTGCGGGAGACCTCTGCTATGGACGAAGCTCCAACTGCCAATGTCAGGGTGCACCGAATGGGCGACCGTGAAGGCCAGCGGCGCACTCGGCGGCATATTCTTCGAGGCGTCGATCTATGTGCGCCTCCAACTCGTCCACGATCTTTCGGCCGAAGGCGTAGTTGACTCGATGAAACCCTGTAAGACCGGGCTCCATGCCCAGCCATGTGAGTGAACGGGAGCGCTCGCTGAGCCTGACGCGAATCCCCTCCAGCGCCAGTGCCAAGGCCTGGAAGGCATCACTGCCCATCCCCCGTTCTTCGACAGCGACAACGCCGGGTTCGGCGAGGCAAAAGCGGCACTGCCAGACACCGTCGGACATTTCCTCAGGAGCGGCCATCGAGACCACTAGCTCTGCCCCGGTCTCAACGTCTTGGAGGACTCGCGTCGCTAACGCCTTCATGCTATCTCCCATAAGCCCAGTAGCACCAGTTCACACAGACAATCACCGTTCCGGCGGCGGCAATCCGGCAAGGTTGCTTCAGTCGCGGATCG
Organism: Polyangia bacterium; assembly: GCA_044222245.1. Classification (GTDB taxonomy): domain Bacteria; phylum Myxococcota_A; class Polyangia; order Palsa-1104; family JAEUJZ01; genus CALFML01. Next base: position 44,378 of record JBGANQ010000040.1, read on the forward strand.
GGTACGCTACGGCAGAACGAGAACATTGCCTCCTTCCCACTGTTGCAAGCCGTCTGGCAGCGGAGGAGTTCGACAGGGCTCACAGCGATGGAGATAACGCCATCCGAACAATCGCTTGTCGCGACAGGCGTTGAGGGCGACTCACCGCTTGAAACGAGGGTAGCAGCCAAGCTCGCAGCGACGGTAACAGAGATGGCGCTATCTAAAGGGTCGCTTATCGTGGCAGGCGTCGAAGGCGATTCGCCGTTCGCGCCAAGAGTGACGCATCCACCAAGGACAAGGATCGCAGTGGTGGCTATTCCGAGGTGTTTTTTATGCATCGCGGAGCTGTATATAGACATCACGCACACCTGCAGCGACAATCAACTCAATAGAAATGCAAAGAAGCGTTGCCTGCTTTATGCGCGAACCATACTGTCGCAGCAGGTGGCTGGTCAAATAGCTTCGTCCTCTTGCGCCTGCTGCTTACTGCTCACCCTCACATATCCAACCACCTTTGTCGGCCGCTGTAGTCTCATTGGTCACGACCTCCGTGGCTTGTTGTATTGGATTCAAACGGTGGTCCACCACAGCCACATGAAGTTTGTCCGCAACAGCGGGCTGTTTGTCTTAAGCGGCATGACCGATGAGGTGAAAAAAGCCCAGGAGGTCTACCTGCTCATCCAGCGGCCGAGCCTGCACGAGCGGATCGCGATCGATGAGGTCAAGATCTCTGCCACCAGCCGCCTGGCGCTCGTGCAGCGACTGGTGCTGCGCGGCATCCCGTTTTCCGCCATCGAGCGGGTGCACTTCCAGCACTCGTTCGGGCCCGAGGTGGATTTCTACCAGCTGACCCTCAACGAAGAGTGGGCGCTGGCGGCGCGCGAAGGCTCGCTGGCGTTCTACGAGACCGCGGTGCTGGCCAAGGCGCAGGCCTACCTGTTCTGGCGCTAGGAGCTGCGATGGGATTCCTCAACCGCTACCGCGAGATACCGCACGGCGACCAGCAGCTGGAGCACATCGTCGAGCACCTGCGCCAGCTGTTCAACGCCCGGCGCGGCTACGGCTCGACCATCCGCGACTTCGGGCTGGAGGTCGGCGACGCCGGCGGTGACGCGCTGAGCGCGGCGCGCGGCGTTCTCGCCAACATGCTGGCCGATGTCGTGCGGTTCGAAAAGCGGATCGAAAACCCGGCGCTGCGCACCGGCCACCGCGATGCCAACCTGGTGCTGCACATCGAGCTCGTCGGCACGGTCGATGGCCGCCCGCAGCGCTTCAAGCTGCGCTACCATCAGGCCTACGGCAGCGTCGAAGTAGAGGCGGCCCATGACGGCTAAAGATTTTTCTCGCTGGCCCGACGAGCTACCGCAGCTCGAAGAGCTGGTCGAGGCCAAGCTGAGCCTGACCATCGCCGGTCAGACGATCGCGGTCCCGGGCAGCCACCTCAAGCTGGTGGAGCTGACGATGACCACCTACGGGCTGTCGGGACGGCTCATGTTCTGGGTGGTCAACGACAAGGAACACGGCGGGACGCAGGAAGACAAGCTTTTTGCCGAGTTTGTAAAGCCCGACCTCATCGAGGTCAGCCTGAGCCTGCTCGCCATGCGGCCCGGCGAGTGGGAGCCGGATCAGAAGAACGTCCCGCTGGCCATAAAGGGCCTGGTCAGCGAGCGCATGATCTACGACCAGGCGTTCTACGAGATCGGCAGCGCGGCGGTCATGGCGCGCCTTTACGGCGTGCGCTTCAGCGACCCGGCGGCGCTCAGCTGGCAGCAGCACCACCCGTGCGCCATGTACACGGACAAGACGCTGCAGGACGTGCTCGATGAGCACAAGGGCGACAAGATCACCCTCAACTACCAGAGCCAGGTGCTGTCGGCCAAGCGGCCGCAGATCTTCCTCGGCCACACCGTCGACGCGCCCGGCGCGCCGAGCTTCTACGATTTCGTGATCTGGCTGTGCGACCGAAAGGAGGTGGTGCTGACCTACAGCTATGATGACGGCAGCTACCAGCTCGCCGATGAGAAGCCGCAGCCGGGCGAGCAGCTGGTGCGCATCCACACCCGCGACCTGCATCGGGTGTGGACGCGCTACGCGCCGATTCCGCGCTTTCAGGCGCGGGTGCTAAACGCCTACACCGAAGATCCGCGCACCCAGGCCACCGCGGTGACGCCGGCGCTGTCGCCGCTTTTCGCCGACAACCTGATCCGCACGCCGATCGGGGCCGACTTTGACGCCCGCGCGACTCTGGAAGGCAAGCGGCTGCGCACGCCCATGCCGCAGGTGCAGATGGCGATGGCCAAGCTGCCGCTTTATCCGCTGCGCCCGGGCGACTTCATCGATCTGCGCCACGACCCGCGCTGGGACAAGGTGAGCGTCGCCCTGCCGGCGCCGGCGCTGGCCGAGCAGCTGCGGGTTTTGCGGGTCGAGCTCGCCCTGCGCGCCCTCGATCCCGACTTCCGCGTCCACGGCGGCGGCGACAAGGGCGGCTTCCGCGGCACCATGCAGGTGACGCTGGAGCCGGTGAGCGAGACCGCCCCGGCGCTGCCCGCCTACATAAACCCGGTCTACCCGCGCATGGTCGAAGGCAAGATCGTCAGCGAGGAGGGCGCCGACGACGAAGACACCTACCAGATCGAGACCGCGGAGGACACCAAGCTGCGCCGCTACAAGGTGAAGCTGCCGCTGTTCGCCGATCAGATCGTGAAGGCTCCGTTTGAGCCGGCATCCCTGCATGGGCACATGTACTTTCCGCTGTACAAAAACGCCCGCGTGCTGTGCGCGCTCGGCTTTGACACCGCCCTTATCCGCGCCCAGCTCGACTGGCGGGTCGGGGCGCCGCTGCCCGATGAGGCGCAGGGCAACCACCTGCTCATGGGCAAAAAGCCCGAGAGCAGCGTCTCGCTGCGCACCGTCTACGAAGACGGCAAGCCGGCGTTCACCATCGAGCGGATCTCCGACAAAGACTGGCAGATCGTCCAGCTCAAGGAGGGCTTCCTGCGGCTGCGCATCTCGGAGAAAGAGGGCGATGGCACAAGCGCCCCGGCGGGCGTCATCACGACCACGCTGACCGTGGACAAAAAAGACGGCACCAAGCTGATCGTCGAGAACCCCGATGGCAAGGTGACGCAGACGGTGCACCTGGATGGCACCCAGATAAAGACCGAGGTCAAAGACGATCAGAACACCAGCACGATCACCCAGATCGCCGGCCAGATCACGGTCAAGGTGAAGGACTTCCTGCTCGATACCGAGACCTTCACCCTCAAGTCGAGCAAGGCCTCGCAGTGGCAAAGCCAGGACACCCTGTCGCAGAGCAGCCAGAAGGACTTCACCATCAAGACCGCGGCGGCGCTCAATGCCACCGCGGACGGCGACGGCACGGTCAAGGCCAAGAACCTCACCCTGGAAGCGCAGAGCGCCGCCACTTTGAAAGGGATGGATGTGACGACCCAGGGCTCAAGCTCGCTCACCGCCAAGGCGCCGAGCGTCACCGTCAAGGGCGACACCACCGTCAGCATCAGCGGGGCCAGCACCAGCGTCAAGGGCAGCGGTACGCTGACCTGTGAATCGAGCGGAAGCGCTACTTTCAAAGGGAGCCTGGTCAGCATCTCCGGCTCCCTCATCCAGGTGGGCTGAGGAGGGCGCCGTGGGAGGAGCTGCGCCATGAGCCGGGCCGATATCGATCAGCTGCTGGTCAGCGAGCTGCGCGTGCTCGAGGAGCTGCGGCGCAGCTATGTCGCCCGCCACCCGGCCTCGGGGCTGGAGCGCGAGGACCCCGACATCCAGCGCATCATCGAGGCGCTGGCGCTGTTCTCGGTGCGCTCGCGGCTGTCGCAGCAGCGCAACATCCAGTCAACCTGGCGGCGGCTGTTTGCCAGCTACTTCGATTTCCTGCTGGCGCCGCTGCCGAGCTGCGCTGTGCTGCAGGCGGTGGTGACGCCGCGCCTGGTCGAGACGGTGACGATCGAGCGCGGGACGCTGCTGCGGCTGACCACGACCAGCGGCAAGACCGCCAGCTTCACCACGCTCGCCGATCTGCGCGTGCTGCCGATACGCCTGGACAGCCTGGAGCTCAAGCGGTTTGACTCCTATAGTGAGCTCGTCCTGCGCTTCACCACCCGCTTCCCGCGCACCGATGCGGTCGAGGTGCTACGGCTGTTTGTGCACTGCGCCGGCTCGTACAACGCGGCGGTGCTCCTGCACTACCAGCTGCGCTCCTACCTCAAGCAGATCACCGTCTCCTACGAGCCGCGACCGGCGACGCCGAGCCTGATGGAGTGCGAGGCGCGGTTCAGCGAGTACGCCGAGCAGCCCTTTGACACCCCGCCGCTGAACCCTGTCGAGCAGGTGCGCCGCTTCTTCAACTTCCCCGAGCAGGAGCTGTTCATCGACGTCAAGGTGCCGCGCAGCCAGGGCCCGTGGACAAGCTTCACCCTGTCTTTGAAGCTCGACCCCGACTTTGCCCCCGAGCAGGTCCCGGCGACCGACACCTTTCAGCTGTTCGCGGTGCCGATCGAGAACCGCTTCCGCCAGCCCGCCGCGCCGATCCTGTGCACCGGCACCGCCTCGGAGTATGCGATCCGCGAGGTTGACCCGGCGCAGCAGACCTCGCTCGTGCGAGTAAACGGCGTCTCGCGCATGGAAAAGACGGGCCTTGTCCCGCTGCGCCCGGCGTACCTGACCGCGGCCGACAGCGAAGAGACCTTCGAGGTCGAGGAGCGCGAGGACGACGCGCAGAGCGGCTCGTTTCTGCTCGTGCGCATGCCGCGCGCCCTGCTGTCGCCGGTCAAGCTCCTGGTCGATGCCGAGTGGCACCAGCCGTGGTTTGCCCGCGAGGCGGTGGGCAAGCTGCGCATCGCCGCCCCCTACCGCAGCCTGGAAGGGCTGTCGCTACAGACGCTGGTGCCGGTGCGGCCGCCGCAGGAGACGCTGCTGCGCCGCGACACCCAGGGCCTGCTGGTCCTTCTGGCGCTGCGCATGAAGTCGCAGCTCACCCGGCCCGAGCTGCTCCGCGTGCTCGATGTCCTTGGCACCATCTCTGGCAGCCCGTATCAGCGCATGCCCTCGCTGCTGCGCGAGCTGAACGTCGAGATCGTGCTCGACAGCGCGCTGCGCGGCTCGGGTCTGTGCCACCGCTACCGGGCGACCCTGAACCGCTATGCCGAGCATGAGGAGGCCCTGGTCTGGCACTTCTGCACCCGCCTGCAGGAGCTTCTAGACTACTGGAACGCCGAGGCCTCGGTCGAGCTTACCGTCGACGCTGGCGGCCTTATCCTCAGCAGTCCTTTACCCGGGCGGCTGCCCGAGACTCCGGTGGCAGGGTGAGCCCATGGCGATGACGCTCAACGTCTGGTACACCATCATCTCGACGACGCTGGAGGTGCGCAAGCTCCTTGACAACGCGCTGACTCCCAAGGGCGGCGAGACGACGGTCATCGGCAGCGTCCAGCTGCCGGTCAGTCCCGCCGTGCGCACCCGGCTGCGCGGCGAGCTGCTCACCAAGCTAAACGAGCTGCGGGCCAGCCTCAACCTGGTGCTGACTGACAAGGACGTCGCGCTGGTCATCTACCCGCTCATCATTCACATAGATGAGCTGGTGATGCGCCGCCTGTCCAAGCAGGAGCAGACCCAGTGGTCGCTGCTCCAGAAGGAGCTGTTTGACATCATCGATGGCGGCGAGGCGTTCTTCGATTTTGCCACCGAGCGGCTGAGCAAGCCCGACACGCCGCCGATCGTCTTTGAGGTCCTTTACTTCTGTCTCGCCGACGGCTTCATCGGCCGCTACGCCTCCGAGCCGGCGCGCATCGATCAGTTCAAGCAGCTGCTAAACGAAAAGATCCCGCTGCCGCCGCTGCCTGCTTCACCCGGCAAGCGGCGACGTGGGAAGGAGGAAGGCGAGGGCGAGGAGCTGGCGCCACCGGTAAGCGCGCGCTGGTACTACCTCGGCGCGCTGCTCGCCATCATGACCCTGGTCGGCCTGACCGCGGTGTTCACCAACCTATGACCGGAGACGGTGGAAAAGTGATGACGCAGCCCAGCGGCAGACCCAAGAGCGCGAGCCTGGTGCTCGACTCGGCGCGGCTGTTCGATCGGCTGGACCGGCTCGCCAAGGCGCCTGCCGCCGCCGCGCCCGAGACTGCGCCGATCGAGCAGGCGCCCATTGTGCTTGGCCGGCTGCGCGAGTGCGTGGCCGAGCGGCTGGGCGCCCACCTCGAGCTGACCGAGCCGCTGCTCGCCAAGGCGCAGGAGCATATCCTGAGCCTGTTCCCAGCCGCCGGGCCGTGCGAGCTTAGCGAGAAGGAGCAGGACGCGGTGCAGGTCCGGCTCACCGCCCTGTTTGACGAGATGGAAGACATCCTGTTCGCGCTCAGCCTGCGTGAGCAATAGGTGAGCGGGTCCATGCTAATGCCCTCGAACTCACTCTCTCCCTTGCTGGCCGTGGCGGTGCCCACGTTCCTGTATCGGATTCCGTGGATTCCGATCTCGCTCCTGGCTTTCCTGGCGCTTACCTGTCTGCTCATCGCCGTGCTGGTGCGCGCCAACGCGACCATCCGCCGGCTGCGCGGCGATGCGACGATCGCCGGGGCGCCGGCGCTCAAGGTCTATACCCTGGAGCGGCTGTGGCAGCGCTTCCTCGCCCGCCTGCCCAAGGGCGCGCGGCCGGCGGTGCTGCGCTACCCATCGGTGATCGTGATGGGGCCGGTGGGCGGCGGCAAGAGCCAGGTGATCCGCAGCTTCATCGACTGGCAGGGGCAGTCCAATCAGTTCCTGCCGAGTCTGACTGACAGCCCGCTCGTCCAGATCTACCTCGGCGGTCGCATCCTGGTGGAGGAGCTGGGGGCGCAGCTGCTCAACAACAACTCGACCACCGCGCAGGGGGCGCTGGAGCGGCTGTGGAAGCCGCTGTGCCGCGAGCGGGCGCCGCTGTGCCTGATCGTCCTTAACTTCGTCACCCTGGAGTCGATGGCGGTCGCCGACCGGGTCGAGATGGCGCACCGGCTGCGCGGCAAGCTGGCCCTGCTCGGGCGCCTGGTGGGGGCGCCGGTCGAGGTGCGAATCAGCCTGACCCGGCTCGATCAGGTGCGCGGCTTCGTCGAGTTTGCCCGCTTCTGCGCCACCCACCGCATCCCGGTGACGCTGCCGCTGCAGGGCATCTCCCATCCCAAAGAGCTCACGCCGGCGATCGACGAGTTCAGCAAGTACCTGCCGCTGGCGCTGGCCAAGCTGTCCTCGGCCGAGTTCTGCGAGGTGGTCGCCTTCCTGCACGAGATTCCTCGCATCGTGCAGTCGCTTGACGGGTTCCTAAAGCCCCTGACCGAGTGGAGCGTCGCCTCGCAGCCGCCGTCGCTGGAGCGGCTTTATTTCTACTCCTCGCAGCCCGGCGCCAGCGGCAACAGCCCGTTTGTCGCCCGCCGCTTCATCGCCGCCACCGCGTGGGCGAGCCGGGTGCGGTCGCTGTTGCCGTCGTTTGTCCGCAGCGCCCCCTGGCACCTCTTGGCCGCGCTGGCGGCGGTGGCGCTGGCGGCGACGATCTGCGTGCTGTCGGCGCAGCGGCACGCGCAGGCGCTGGAGAACGCCGAGAACGCGGTAGAGAACCTCGCCCAGGTGGTCCACCGGGCGCAGGCGACGCTCGGCGATGTGCGCGAGTCGCCGGCGGTGCGCGCCGCCGGGCACGAGGCGCGCGACGCCCTGGAGACGCTGCAGATCATCGAGCGCTCGTGGGCGCTGCACCGGATCCTTTATCGCGGCACCAAGCGCATCCTCACCCTGCGCTTCCTGGAGACGATCCGCACCGCCTACTTCCTGCCGCTGCTCGCCAGCTTTGGCGCCAACCGCGACATCGAGTGCACGCTGTATACGCTGGCGGTGATCTACGCGGCGCGCGACAGCGCGCTCGGCAGCGTGGTGTCCAGCGAGCTGCGCGACATCTCGCAGGCCCTCAATGTCTCCGAGGCGGTGATCACCGACTACGTCCAGCTCTCGGACAAGCCGTGGAAGAGCGGCGCCGCCGTGCCGTGGTCGCGCCTGGTGAGCGGCAACATCCCGCCGGCCCACCAGACCGCGACCTGGCTGCATTTTTTCCGCCAGCTGCAGCAGATCTACCGCCAGCAGGGGGTGACCACCGAGCAGCTGCGGCGCCTGCAGACCGAGGCGACACCGCTCATGCGCATCGCCGATGCGGTGCGCACCAAGCGCAAGCTGGCGCAGATCCTAAACTGCATCGCCGAGGAGTCGCCGCTGGTCGAGATCGAGAGCAACGTCGGGCGCCGCCACATGGAGCTGCTTCCGCCGCAGTGGCTGCGCGATCAGCAGGGGGCGATCAGCGCCGTCTTGCACCTTGTGCACGACACGGATCAGAACGCGGTCAAGGCCGGTCAGCTGAGCCTGGTGCAGGTGCTGCGGCTGCTCACCGACCTTGATGATCGCAAGCACGGGGACGACGTGGTGTACTCGTTCGAGATCGATGAAGAGACCTTCTCGTTTAGCAGCCACGTCTGGCAGGACATGCTGCTGCGCGGGCGCAACCAGCTGGTGCTCGGGGCGCTGTACAAGTCCGGCGAGTCGGGCGCATCTGCCGACGCGCCTTCGCGCCGCCACCACCGCCGCCATCGCCACCGCGACTCCGAGCCCGCCGGCGAGCTCGCCGAGCAGCGGCGCCCCGCGCACCGGCGCCACGGGCGGCACGGCCGGCGCGAGCTTGACGATGCGCTGCCCAAGCTGCGCCGCGATGAGTCGCTCTTGCCCGAAGGCGGGCAGTACACCCGCGCCAGCTATGAGCAGGACATGCGCAAGCTCCTGCAGAAGCTCGACAAGGCGCTCGGCGATGACAGCGGCCTGCCCGCGCCGCAGAAGCAGTACCTGACCAATTACGTGCAGGCCGAGGCCAAGCGCTACGCGGCGCGCTACTGCGCGGCGCTCGTCGCCCAGCACAAGAGCTACGTGTTCCCGGGGGGCGAGCTCGGCTCGACCCGGGCCAGCCTCATCGAGCTCTTGGCCCCGAGCGGCTCGCTGCTGGTGCACTTAAAGAGCGTCGCCGACAACGCCAACCTGACCGGGCTCGATGGGCGCTTCATGCAGCCGATCGCGGCGTGTCTCACCCAGTTCAAGCCGCTGCTCATGCTCATGACCCCGGACAAGGAGGGCGGCTACCCGGGCCTTAAGCCCTACGCCGGGATCGTCGGCGCGGTGGTCAAGGACCTGGATACCGGCAAGCCCGCCGAGGTCAAAGAGGACGGCAAGATGCCGGCGCTCGGCGACCTGCTCTCGCCGGTCGGGCGCCTCGGCCTGGCGGTGCTGACCGAGAAGGAGAGCTCGCCCGAGCGCAAGGTCGAGCAGTTTCTGGAGGTGGCGGGGCTCGGCGGACCGCTGGCGCCGCCGTTTCTCGCCCCGACCCGGCACGTGACGCGGCTTGGCATCGCCGAGATCGAGCGCGTGGTCGCGGCGCAGTGGGAGATGACGCTGCAGCCGGCGGTGCGGCCGCTGCTGGCCCGCTACCCCTTTGACCTCAAGTCCGATCGCGAGCTGCAGCCGACCGAGCTGGACATCCTCCGGCCCACCGACGGGACCTTCTGGCTGACGGTGCGGCAGCTCCTTGGCCCGGTGGCGCTGGAGCAGAACGGGGAGTGGACGGCGCGCAAGTGGGAGCGCGGCGCGATCAGCCTGCCCAAGGGGATGCTGCCGCTGCTCAGCCAGCTGAACAAGCTGTCGGCGGCGCTGTTTACCCGCGATGGCGCGCGGCGGCCGCTGGACGTCGTGCTCAAGCCGCTGCCGGTGCAGGTCTGCGATGCCCAGAACCCCGCCGCGCTGAGCTTTTTGGCGGTGGGCAAGGCGCGCGTGTTCGGGGTCAACGGCACCCCGACCAGCGTCGTGCTCGAGGTGCCCTGGTGGCAGCAGGAGGTCGCGGCGGTGGGCCTGGAGTTCCCCGGCAAGCTCGGGCAGCGCCGCGGCCTGTCGATCGAGGTGGCCGACTCGCCGTGGAGCTTCTTCCGGCTGCTGGAAAAGAGCACCAGCCCGGCGCGCAACCTGCGCAGCTTTGCCCTGCCCAGCGAAGGCGCCCAGACCTGCGAGGTGCGCTTCGAGCTGGAGAAGGACCCGGCGGCGATCTTTCACATTCGGCCAAGGTAGGACCGCTTGTACGACGCTGGGTTCTCATTGGTCATCATGTCCGGGTCGTCGAGAAGTGCGGGCAAACATTCCCTCGACCGAGGAGGAAGGCGGGGGAACGCTTGAGCCATCCGGCGCGGCATCCAGCTGGGGGAGCAGGGCGGGCGCACCTTGGCTGCGTGCCGGGTAGCACTATTTCTTCATGACGGTCTCAAAGATCCGCTTGGCCCAGCTCAGCGGAACTTTCTTCGACGCGCTCTGCTGAGTCAGGGCGGCGCGCGACAGAGAGATGCCCTTTTTTACAAACTGCTCGTGGAGGTCCTCCTCGGGAGGCCTGAAGCCGCTGCGGGCCGCCTCGATCACGCTCGTGTAGACGGCGCGCTGGTCGCTGGTCATCTTGCTCAGCGCTAGATTAGGGACAAAGTCCGAGTACAGAGAATTGGCCCACTTGTTCAGGGAGGCGCAGCGGAAGTTCCAGTAATGATTGGCCGGATTTTCGGTCAGACTTTTGATAAGAAAGAAGCCGAAGAAGCACCCCACCGTGGACAGCTGGGGTTTGTCTTTTGCCGCCGGTCCGCCAAAGCCGTTCCAGACTTTGATATCCGGAGAGCGGTTGGCCGCGAACCACTTGTCCAGGCAGACGCTGTGCCAGGGCTCCCCAGCCACCAGGGTGCTGGTCTTCTGCGCGAACTTGCGACCGGGCTCCACGGTCTGCGCGAGCTCTATAAGATAGACCTTATCCTCATTCCGATCGATTCGCCGGCCAATACGCACAAACCCGAGCCAGAGCGAGCCGGGAGCAGCCGCCCTGAACTCTTCGAGATTCGCCTTCTGTATTGACATAGCGCTGGAAAGCCTTACCATTCCCCACTTTCCAACATCGCTCTCCATCACCTTGTTGTCGTCTTCATGGCTCAGCTTCAAGTCGGGGTTTTTGGCCATCGTGAAGAGCTGCTTGCGCAGCTCCATGTCGCCAAACTCCGGCTTGCCATCGTATTCTTTTGGTTTCTCCCCCTTCTTGCCGCTAATCCCGTTGCCCACGCCGGGCGAGTCGTCATCGCCGGTCACGGTCACTGACTTGCCGCCGCTGCTGGGTCCCGGCCCGGGCTTGCCGCTGCTGGGTCCCGGGGCAGGCTTGCCGCTGCTGGGCCCCGGACCGGGCTTGCTGCCAGGCTCCTTTTTCACAGGGGCTGGCTTGGTCAGCCGGCCGCTCAGGGTGCCGGCGAGGCCGTCGAGGGCTTCATGCACATCCTGGTGGAACTGCTCCGCCGAGTAGAACTTCGGATAGCTGCGCTGCGCCAGTAAGACTTTATCAATGTAGGCCAGATAGGAGTCTTGGGGCCGCTTGAAACCGGTCATTTTAGTCTTGGCGTACCATTCAGAATAAGTTGGAATCTTTGGCATTTATCTCTCCGAGTTCATAAATGCTATTGCCGCAAAATCGTTCGAGATAGGATATCACATTTCTCCTCCCACGCAGCGACTCGGTCGGCGACGGCCCGGCAAGACAACAGAACCACCCGGCTTTTGGCGCAGGGCCCAGCCGCTGAGCATCCGCTCGCGGGTTTGCCCGACCAGGCGGATCCGTTCCAGCATGGCATCACTTCTATCCCTGCAAGTGGCGGCTCCGCGACCCTAAAGGCCCAACCCAGCTTCCCCCATCCGTTCCCGAAGGCGCGCAGGAAGCCAATTTGTCGACGGTGATTCTAGAAGCGGACACTATTGGTCATGACCTCCGAGATCTGCTTTATTGGACCTTAAGGACCAGGTGATGATGCGGGGGCGGGTACTTCTGGCAGTAGCGGCGGCGATGCTTGGCGCGGGGTGCGCGCCGCAGAGCGTGCGCCTGGAGGTGAGCGGGCCGGCGGGCCTCAACCGCGGGCTGCCGTTCCACCTGCTGGTGCGCAGCGCCGACACCCGGCGGTTCCGCAGCGACAGCTATGCCGCCGCCGCGCACCTGGTCGCGCAGGCCGACGCGACAGTCCTTTCCACCGAGGTCCTATATACGACCGGTGGGCAGAGCCTGCAGCGCAAGCTCAAGATCCTCCCGCCCAAGGAAGGCGGGATCGGACTTTACTTCCTGTTTACCGCGCCGAGCGGCAGCTGGCGGCTGCTGTTCGAGCGGCCGCTGCCCTCCGAGATCAAGGTGCAGCTGGGTCACAGCAGCATCCAGCACACCGATTCCAAAGGCATGCTGCGCGGCCCGCTGGGCATGCCCAAGGTGCCCGAGGTCAAGGCGCCGGAGCTGCCGGCCGCGCCGACGCTGCCGGCCGCTCCGGCTGCTCCGGCCGCTCCGGCCGCCCCGGCCGCCCCAGCGGCCCCGGATGTCGGCGCGGCGGTGCCCAAACTTCCAGGTGGAGGCTAAGCCATGGGAGCCCAAGTGTGCATGGGAGCGATGATGATGTGCAGCTTCGGCGCCGCTCCGAGCTCGCTCGTGGTGGTGCGGCCGACCAATGTCACCTCGGCGATGCCCGCGGCCAACATCATGGACATGGCGCCGATCGCCAACATCCCGCCCTTTGGGGTGTGCACCTCGCTGAGCAACCCCACCGTGGCGGCGGCCACCGCGGCGGCGCTGGGCGTGCTGACGCCGATGCCGTGCGTGCCGGTGACGCCGGCCCCATGGGCCCCCGGCACGCCCAAGGTCCTGGTGAGCGGCATGCCGGCCCTTGACAGCAATAGCAAACAGACCTGCGCCTGGGGCGGAGTGATCCAGATCTCGGTGCCCGGCCAGTTCAAGGAGATGCTCTAGCTAGCGCTAGCGCTGCGGGCAACGCCCTTCTTGCTTCCACTTCTGCACCGTGTAGCCGAAAAGCTCGTAGGAAGGCTCCCAGCCGAGCGCCGGCAGGCCGGCCTTGCGCTTGAGCTGCCGGAGGAACTCGCGCGGCTCGGGCAGGCTCTCCCAGACCTGGGGTAGGAACGTGCCGCGCCGGGCGCCGCAGCGCAGCACCGCGCCGCTGCCCGGGCGCAGGGCGGCGAGCGCCTCCTCTTCGCTGCGCACCGGCAGAAGCACCAGCGGACCGAGCACCGAGACCTCGACATCGAGCGCCTCCAGGTCGGCGAGCCGCAGCGGTCGGCCGCGCGGGTCGCGCAGCGCTGCCGCCACCGCGTTTTTGGCCACATCGTCGGCGAGGCTGCGGTGCGCCTCGAGGGTGCCGATGCAGCCCTGCAGCTCGGACTCGGGAGTCTCGGCGCCCGAGCCCGCGGCGCGCGCCCAGCGCAGGGTCACAAACGATGCCCCGCGCTGGCCCGGCAGCTCGGCGGGCGGCGGGACGGCGGGCGGCGCGCCCAGGGCAAAGGCGATGCTCGCGCGCGCCCAGCGGCACAGCGCCTGACCCTGGATGTCGGTGAGCGCCTGCATCGGTGCCGTCCCTCTAATAGAACGCGAAGGCGCCGTAGCCGACCACGCGCGCCTTGTCCCCCGCGGTGTCGCCCGAGCTGCGTAGGTCCAGCTGCACCGGCCGCAGACCCTTTTGCCGCGCCAGCCACAGAAGGCCCTGCAGGCCGGCGGCGCCGCACGCCCGCTCGGGGGTGAGCGCCGTCTCGTCCAGGGCCAGCACCTGCGCCGCGGTGTCGCGATCGAGCTTCTGCGCGACCGCGTACGGGTGGTAGTGCGACAGATCGGTGCTGATCACCACCAGCGTCTCCGGCCCGCCCCACAGCGCGGCGAGCACCGCTCCCACCTCGGCGGGCGGGGCGTCACAGGTCAGAAGCGGCGTCACCCGCGCCTGCGGCAGCACCCGCTGCAGGAATGGCAGCTGCACCTCCAGGCTGTGCTCGGGCGCGTGGGCGCGCGGCTGCGACCGGACCTCCAGCGGCAGCCCCGACTCGTCCACCGCCACCGGGCCGAGCGGCGTCTGCAGCGCGGTCGCCCCGGAGGCGCCGACGCCGGCTACATAGACCCGGTGCGCCGGCCCGAGCAGGACCACCCGCGTGATGGCCGGCGCGCCGCGCACCCGGGCGTAGGCGCTGGCGGCGATCGGCCCCGAGTAGATGAGCCCCGCGTGGGGCACGACCAGCGCCTTGGGCCAAGGTCCTGCCGGCCCCGCCGCGGCGTCGAGGAGCTGGTCGCACAGCTCGCCCAGGGCGCCGGGGTCGGCGGGGTAGAACAGGCCGGCCACCGCGGGCGGCCGCACGCCGGGGGGCAGCGCCGCGGCGCTCATTTGTCCGCCACCGAGTCGTCGCCCATGATCGCCACCACGCCGCACACGCCGACCACCTCGCCGTCGCGGCGGTAGGGGGCCAGGGTCAGCCAGCCGCCGCGCGCCTCGCCCTGCGGGTTGTGCACGACCAGGGTGTGGCGGCTCGGGCGGCGGCGCGCCAGGACCATGCGCACGTCGCGCTCGATGCGCGGGCACCAGCGCCCGAGCAGCGTCGAGCTGAGCTTGCCGCGCAGCTCCGCCCAGGGGATCCCGAGCAAGCTCCCCAGGGCAATGTTGCCAAAGAGCAGCTCGCCGGTGGGCGAGGCGACGAACATCGGCAGCGGGCAGGCGTCGACCAGCGCCTCGCACAGGTCGGCGCGCGGCGAGGTGACGTGGCCCAGCGACTCCAGGCGGCGAGTCAGGCCGAGCTCGCGCATCACCTGGCGGAGGTCGAAGGCGAACTCGGAGGCGCTGCGCTGGCGGGCCGCCGGCTCCTTGGCCAGGGCGCGCAGCACCAGCGCCTCCAGGTGCTTGTCGAGCGGCGGCCGGTCGCCGAAAAGCTTCTCCATCAGCTGGCTGGGCGGCGTCGGGGCGCGGCGCAGGTGGCCGGTCAGCACGTCCTGCAGGCGGCCCTCAAACGGCGGCTGGCCGGTCAGGCACTCGTAGAACAGCACCCCCAGGGCGTAGATGTCCGAGGCCGGCGTCGGCGGCTCGGCGCGGATGCGCTCGGGCGACAGGTAGGTCGGGGTGCCGGCGACGGTGGTGGCGGCGACGATCTCCTTGGTGTCGACCGCCGGCCGGCTGGCCAGGCCAAAGTCGAGCAGGCGCACCAGGTGCCGCCGCTCGTCGGGGTTGGCGTTGGTGCGGCGGCACAGGAACACGTTCTCGGGCTTGATGTCGCAGTGGATGACGCCCAGGCTGTGGATAAAGTGCAGCGCCTCGGCGCACTGCAGCATGATGTCGCAGGTCACCTTGGGCTCGATCACCTCCTCGCGCACCAGGCGCTCGGCCAGCGTCTCGCCCTCCAGGTAGTCCATGACGATAAAGGCGCCGTGGAACGGATCGACGCCGAAGTCGATCACCGAGACGATGCCCGGGTGGCTCATCGCCGCCGCCATGCGCGCCTCGCGGTAGAAGGCGTCGCGGATGTGCGGCTGCTGGGCCAGGTTGTGGTGGATGATCTTCAGCGCGAACAGCTTGCCGAGGTCGCGGTGGCGGACCTTGAAGATGCGGCCCATGCCGCCCTCGCCCAGGCGCTCCTCGATGATGTAGCGGCCGCCGACGACCAGGTCCGGCGGGTAGCTGTTGCGCACGCTCTCGCTGTCGGTCCCGTGGACCTCCTGGGGGACCGCGTCGTAAGCACCCGAGACCCCCGGCCCCGGGCGCGCCGGCTGGCCGCCGGGTGCCGTCGTGGCGTCAAGCGGGGGCCTGACCGCCGGCAGGTCGGGCGGCTTGTTTGTGCTCACGTCACCAGTATACCGCTGATATCCCACGCTGGGAGGTCGCTGCCCGCGCCGCCTCGGGCACCGGCCGGTCGCGGGCGCACCAGCGCGGCGGCCGGGCGCAGCGGCGGCCAGGGCGCGCGGGCGCGAGCGGAGCTTTGTCGCCAGCTGAAGCAGTGATAAAACCGCGGAACCCATGCGCTCAGCCCGCTCTGCGCCCTTTCGCCGCTTCCGGCGCCGCAGTCCCTGGGGGCGCTTGGCGGGCTGGGGCAGGCGGGGCGGCGGGCTGGGGGCGCTGCTCGTCGTGCTCATGCTGGGCCTAGGCAGCCGGGCGGCGCGCGCCGGGGATCCCGAGCTCGTGTACCGCTCGCTCGAGACCGCGCACTTCCGCATCACCTACCACGAGCCGCTCGGCCGCGTCGCCCAGCGCCTGGCGGTGGTGGCAGAGTCGGCGCTCAGCACGCTCGGCCCGGTGCTCAAGCACACCCCGCGGCTGCGCACCGAGGTGCTGCTCACCGACGACACCGACTCCAGCAACGGCTCGGCCACCGCGCTGCCGTTCACCACGGTGCGGCTGTACCTGACCGCCCCCGACGATCGCTCCGAGCTCAACGACTTCGACGACTGGCTGTACGCGCTGTTTGTGCACGAGTACACCCACATCCTGCACCTTGACACGATCAACGGCCTGCCGCGGTGGGTGAACTACCTGCTCGGCTTCGGGGTAAACACGATCTACGCCCCCAACCAGATCCAGCCGCGCTGGTTCATCGAGGGCCTGGCGGTCTTCGAGGAGACCGAGCGGACGAGCGCCGGCCGGCTGCGCTCGACGCTGTTTGACATGTACCTGCGCAGCCACACGCTGGAGGGCAAGTTCCTTGGCCTCGATCGGGTGACAAACCAGAGCCACCTGTTCCCGCGCGGCAACGTGCCTTACCTGTACGGCTCGACGTTCCTGCGCTACCTGGCCGGGCGTTTCGGCCAGGACACCCTGCAGCAGATCTCGCAGCGCTACGGCGGCTGCTGGTCGCCGGACTGCTGGGTGCCGTGGGGGATGAGCCGGGTGCTGCGGCGCCTGACCGGCCACACCTACGACGAGGTCTACCTCGACTTCCGCCGCGCGATGGAGCAGCGCTACCGCGCCCAGCGGGAGGCGATCGAGCGCTCGCCGCTCGGGCTGACCAGCGGCCGCCCGCTCACCGGCTGGAAGGTCGACATCGATCGGCCGCAGTTTGCCGAGGGCGGCAAGACCATCTTGTGGGTCGACAGCGATCCCAACCAGCGCACCGCCCTGCGCCGCTATGACATGCGCACCGGCAAGACCACCATCGAGCTCAAGCTGGACGGCACCAACGGCTTCGCGCTGGCCGCCGACGGACAGACGGCGATCCTGTCGCGGGTCAACTTCTACCGCCAGAGCTACGCCTACCAGGACCTGGTCGCCTACCGCCGCGATCGCCGCGAGCTGGTCGCCCTCACCGATGGCCTGCGCGCCGACAACCCCGCCATCTCGCCCGACGGCAAGAAGGTCGCCTTCGAGGTCAACTCGCTCGGCACCCGGCGACTGGGCATCATGGCCCTGCCCGACCTCAGCCGGCCGGGCAGCCAGCGGCAGGTCGACCCGCGGGCGGTGGCGGTCCCCGAGGTCTGGCGGGCCCGCGCCGCCTCGGCGGTGAGCTTCCCGCTGCCGCAGCGCGAGTGGAGCCAGGTCTACACGCCGGCCTGGTCTCCAGACGGCAAGCAGCTGGCGCTGTCGTACTGGCAGGAGGGCGGCTTCCGCGACATCGTCACCCTGGACCTTGCCACCGGCGAGCTGCGCTACATCACCCGCGATCGCGCCCTGGACCTCGAGCCGCACTACTCCAGCGACGGGCAGTACCTGTACTTCGTCTCGGATCGGACCGGCGTCTACAACCTGTACGCGCACCACCTCGCCAGCGACACCACGTTCCAGGTCACCAGCGTCCTGTCGGGCGTGTTCAGCCCCGCCGTCTCACCCGACGGCACCCTGGCCGCCTACATCGGCTTTGTCGCCGAGGGCTACCGCCTGGAGGTCACGCCCATCGATCGCACCCGCTTCGTGCTGGCGCCGCCGGCGATCGACGACCGTCCCGAGCCGCGGCTGGTCCCCGCGGTCGACCAGAGCGCCGCCGGCCGCCTGCCGGTGCAGCGCTACAACCCGGCGCGGACGTTCTTCCGCACGCCGCTGTCGTTTCTCAACCTGCAGCTGCCGATCTCGGCCCCCGGGCCGTACGGGCAGTCGTTCGGGCTGCAGTTTTCGACCAGCGATCTGGCGGGCCTCCACACCCTGGTCATGGGCCTGACCATTAACAGCGGGCGCGCCGACGCCACCGGGTTCTTCGCCCGCTACACCTACGGGCGGCTGTGGAACTCGCTGTACCTGGACATCTCGCGCAGCCTTTACCCGCGCGGGGGCCTCATCGTCAACGGCCAGAACCGCGCCTACGATGAGGAAGCGCTGGCCGCCACCGCCGGCACCGATCTGCCGGTGCTGCGCGACGCGGCGCGCTCGGCGACGCTGTCGTTTTCGTACGGCCTGACCTTTTGGCGCAACCAGACCCCGCAGGCGCCGGCAGGCCCGGACGACATCTCGCTGAAGCTGCCCGAGGTCGGGCGCTACGCCCAGGTGAGCGCGACGTTTACCTACAACGACTCGCGGCGCTACGTCTTCTCGGTCGGGCCCGAGGCGGGTCGCTACCTGTCGCTGGGGGTGACGGCGGCGCACCCGGCGCTCGGCTCGGAGTTTCGCGTCTACTCGGTGC
This sequence comes from Polyangia bacterium, assembly GCA_044222245.1. Taxonomy (GTDB): domain Bacteria; phylum Myxococcota_A; class Polyangia; order Palsa-1104; family JAEUJZ01; genus CALFML01. Next base: position 62,831 of record JBGANQ010000040.1, read on the forward strand.
AGCTGACGCTGGCGCAGTATGTTGGCATCCCGTGGCCGTGGCAGTGGGCGAAAAACCACACCTTGCTCATGAGCTACCAGGGCGGCTTCTCCGGCGGCGACCTGCAGCGGCGGGGGTTTTTCTACCTCGGCGGGTTCCCGACCAGCGAGGACTACCTGCGCGCCGCCCTGCTCGGCGCTCGCCCCGGTCAGCCGCGCCTGCGCGGCTATGAGCCGGGGGCCTTTTACGGCGACCAGCGGCACGTCATCAACCTGGAGTACCGCTTCCCGATCCTGTGGATCGAGCGCGGCTACGGCACCCTGCCCGGCTTCCTCACCCGCCTGCACGGGGCGATCTACTCGGACATCGGCACCGCGCTGTTTGGCCGGCTGACGCTCGAGCAGGTAAAGACTAGCCTCGGCGGCGAGCTGCGCCTGGACGGCCTGCTCGGCTACTTTCTGCCGTTTACCCTGCAGCTCGGCTACGCGCACGGCTTCCAGGACGGCGCTACGCACCAGGTTTACGTCCTGATCAACAACCCCCTGTAGCGGCTCAGGCGACCGGCGGGGTGGCCGCGGGGGCGGACTGTGAAGCCACTGGTGGAGCGGACTGGGATGCCCCCGGCGGGGCGGCCTCGCGCTCGGCCGGCGGCGGGCCCGTCCGCTCGTCGCCGCGCAGCACGAGCTCCGAGGAGTGGACGCGGCGCTGCAGCTCGCGCGCCCACACCGCCAGCATCTCTTCGTCCGAGCTCGGGTGGCGGCCCGGGCTCTCGCCGGCGACGATGTCGCACTGGCCGGGGTTGTCCAGGCTCACCTGCAGGTGCATGCGCTGCATGGCGCGGGTGATGTCGTGGAAGGGGAAGGCGGTGCCGGTGCTGCGGGCGACCTGGAACAGGTACTTCTCGATCTGCTCGGCGGCCTGCGGCGACAGCTGCCAGGTCGGGGCCAGCGGCCACGGCACGCCGCAGGTGCGGGCGGTGATGAAGCCGCGGCGGATCGCCTCGAGCACGACCCGCTCGGGCCGCGGCACCGCTGCCGGCGCATACCAGGCGCCGACCACCCGCAGCGGCCCCTGCAGCCGCGCGCTCGGCTCCTCCAGCGCCACCAGCTCGCCGAGCGGCAGCGTCCCGTGGCGCGGCCAGCCGACGCGCAGCGCGGTGGCGTGGGCACCGCCCTGGCTGGCGTTGACGCTCACGCTCATGACCAGGAGCTGCTCGCCATCGGCGAGCTCGACGAGCTGCCCGGGGGCGACGGCGGAAAGGCCGGGCACCTCGTGCGCCAGCACCGGCGGCAGGCTCAGCTCAGCGGGGATCTCGGGTTCGGCCGGGGGTGGGGCGGGCTTCATGGCAACACTCGGGCGCGGCGCGCCGGTAGTCAAGCCGGTGGCGATCGGGGTAGCGATCGGGGCGGCGAAAGGTGGCGAAAAGGGTCTGGCGGCTCAGCTTAGCATGCGGCGGAGCGCCGCGACTGCCTGCACACAGCTCTTTCGCCGCGCGGGCGCGCCGAACATAATCGCGCCCTTATGGCGCGGCGCCTGCGCTGGCAACCGCTTCCGCGGTCTTATGTCCCCGACCTCACCCCCAACCCAAGGTCCCGGCCCCGCGGCCCGGGCGCGCAGACTACACCCGGGTCCTGCGGACCGACCTCGGGCCCTCGGGGAGCCAAGACGCGGGCCCGCCTGACACGAAAGGACTTGGCCCTTGATGACGACCAGTGTGAAAAGCGGAGCTTCGGCAGCAGCGGACGGGCCAGGAGGGCCGAGCGCGGCGGGGACGGCGGACAGCCTGCCGCTGGCGGCGCGCCGGCTCGACTGGCTGTTTATTGGTTTTTTCCTGATCAACCTGTTTTTTATCACCTACATCGTTGATCTAGAGCAGCTGGTCATCGCCGACCCGACGCCGGGCCGGTTCGCCTATCCGCTGTGGCCGCCGGCGGCGCTGGTGGATCTGGTGCACTGGTGGGGGCGCAACTTCGACCCGGTGCTGATGGCGCGGCCGGTGTGGTGGCGGGCGACGATCTGGATCGACGCGCTCTTCTTTGGGCCGTATTACGCGGTGGCCCTTTACGCCTTCATCAAGGGCCGGCGCTTCATCCGCCTGCCGAGCCTGCTGTGGGCGGGGGTGATGATGACCAACGTGACGATCATCCTGTTTGAGGAGATGATCGGCCCGCACGCGACGCCGGCGCGCGGCCTGGTGCTGCTGGTCAACGCGCCGTGGCTGCTGTTCCCGCTGCTCATGCTGTGGCGGATGGGCGGCTGCGGCGACCCGTTTGCCCGCCGCGGCGAGGTGTCCCGATGAGCCGCGCTCCGGGGACCTTTGTCGAGCGCTACGGCCCGTGGGCGCTCGTCGCCGGCGCCTCCGAGGGCCTGGGCGCCGAGTTCGCCCGCCAGCTGGCGGCGCGCGGCCTGTCGGTGCTGCTCCTGTCGCGCCGCGCCGAGCCGCTGCAGCAGCTGGCGACAGAGCTCATGCAGCGCTACCCGGTCAAGGCGCGCGTCGCGGTCATCGACCTGGCCGCCCCCGAGCTCGAAGCGCAGCTGCGGGCCGCGGTGGCCGACCTCGAGATTGGCCTCCTGGTCTATAACGCCGCCTACTCCACCCTCGGCGGCTTCCTCGACCAGGAGCTCGCCCCCAAGCTGCGCTCGATCGAGGTCAACTGCCGGGGCCCGGTGATCCTGAGCCATGTGCTCGGCCGGCAGATGGCGGCGCGGCGGCGCGGCGGCATCATCCTTATGGCCTCGCTGGCGGCCAGCCAGGGGGTGCCGCTGGTGGCGACCTACGCGGCGACCAAGGCCTTCGACCTGATCCTCGCCGAGGGCCTGTGGGAGGAGCTCGGCCGCCTGGGCATCGACGTGGTCGGCTGCCGCGCCGGCGCCACCCGCACCCCCGGCTACGAGCGGGCGCGCCCGCAGAGCGGCGACGGCATCGTCGGCGAGACCGGCCCGGTGGTGCGCGCCACCCTGGAGGCGCTCGGCCGCCGGCCGACGGTCGTCCCCGGCCTGGTCAACGGCCTCGCCGCGTTCTTCCTTGGGCGCCTGCTCCCCCGTCGCACTGCCGTCCAGTTCATGGGCAAGACCATGCGCAGCATGTACCGGAGCTGAGCGCCGGCGCTCTCAGGCCCCTTACGCGATCAGGACCAGCTTGCCGGCGACCTTGCCGGTGCGCGACAGCTGGTGCGCGCGCTCGGCCTCGGCCAGCGGGATGCGCTCGGCGATCACCACCTGCAGCCGACCGGCGGCGAGCTCGGCGACCAGCGGCTCCAGCGTGGCGCGATCGGGCCGGCCGAGCACCGTCTTTACCGGCCCGGGCAGGGCGAGGCACAGGTAGTCGCGCGGGCGCGGCATGACCAGCACATGGACGCCGCCTTTTTTGAGCAGCTTGCGGCACATCGACAGCGGATAGGCCGCGGTGCCGGCGGCATCGACGATCACATCATAGGGCCCGTGGGCGGCGGCGGCCGCGGCGACGTCTCCCTGGCCATAGTCGACGGCGATGCCGCCCAGCCGCTCGACCAGCTGGACGTTGCGCGCCGAGCACACTCCCACCGCCACCGCGCCGGCGATGCGGCCGAGCTGCACCGCGAAGTGCCCGACGCCGCCCGCGGCGTTGAGGACGAGCGCCCGCGGCTCCGGCCGGCAATCGAGCTGGCCCAGCTTGATAAGCGCCAGCCGCGCCGTCACCCCGGCCACCGGCAGGCAGGCCGCGGCGTCAAAGGGCACAGACGGCGGCAGCAGCGCCACCTGATCGGCGCGCACCTGCACCTGGGTGGCGTAGCTGCCGTACTGGCGGCGCGAGAAATCGGTCCCGCCGACCACCCGATCGCCCACCTTGACGTCGGTCACCGCCGGGCCCACCGCCGTCACCTCGCCGGCGAAGTCGACGCCGCACACAAGCGGCCCGGACGGACCGATGATGCGCTGGGCGATGCCGAGCAGGTCCCCCTGGCGCATCTTCCAGTCGACGGGGTTGACGCCCACCGCCCGCACCGCCACGCGGACCTCGCGCGCCGCCAGCCTGGGCTCGGCAAGCTCGACAAACTCAAGTGGAGAGGTGGCAGAGGCAGAGGTCAGGACTTTCATCGCAGGGCTCCGAGGGCAGACAAGGCGCTGGGACCCAGACTGGCATGAAATCGCGATCAGCGACAGGGCTGGCGGCGGCGCCACCGCGGCGCTGTCAGCGGAACTTGACACCGCGTCGCTGCGAAGGGAAAAATGCCTCTCATGCTCGACGTGAAAAACCTGCGTGAACAGCCCGAAAATGTGCTGCAGATCTACCGCCAGCGGCTCTTTGATGACGCCGCCGCGGCCCTCTTCGAGCAGGCCCTGGAGCTGGACGGCCGGCGCCGCCAGCTCGGCGGGCGCGCCGACGAGCTCAAGGCCCGCCGCAACACCGCCTCGCAGGCGATCGGCCGCGAGAAGGACGAGGCCAAGCGCGCCGGGGCGATCAAGGAGATGGAGGCGGTCAAGCAGGAGATCGCCGGCCTGGATGCCCAGCTCACCGAGGTGGAGGCGGCGCTCGACCAGCTGCTACTGCAGCTGCCAAACCTCCCCGCCGAGGGCGTGCCCACCGGCCGCAGCGACGCCGAGAACCGGGTCGCCCGCACCGAGGGCGAGCTTTACAAGTTCGACTTCACGCCGCGGCCGCACTGGGAGCTTGGCGAGGCGCTGGGCATCATCGACTTCGAGCGCGGGGTGAAGATCTCCGGCTCGCGGTTTTACGTCCTCAAGGGCGCCGGGGCCGCGCTGCAGCGGGCGCTCATCAGCTGGATGATCGACGTCCACGTCGACCAGGGCTACAGCGAAATCTACCCGCCGTACATGGTCAAGCAGCAGTGCCTGTACGGCACCGCGCAGCTGCCCAAGTTCGGCGACAACCTGTACCGCGACGCCGAGGAGGATTTCTACTTCATCCCCACCGCCGAGGTCCCGGTCACCAACCTGTACCGCGACGAGATCCTCGACGGCGACAAGCTGCCGCTGCGCCACGTCGCCTACAGCGCCTGCTTCCGCCGCGAGAAGCTGGCCGCCGGCCGCGACACCCGCGGCATGAAGCGCGGCCACCAGTTTGACAAGGTCGAAATGGTGCAGTTTGTCCGCCCCGAGGACAGTGCCGCCGCCCTGCGGGGCCTCCTCGGTGACGCCGAGGCGATCCTGCGCGGCCTCGAGCTGCCCTACCGCGTGGTGCAGATGTGCACCGGCGACCTGTCGTTTGCCGCCTGCGAGAAGTTCGACCTCGAGGTCTTCGCCCCCGGCGTCAACGAGTGGCTCGAGGTCTCCTCGTGCAGCAACTTCGGCGACTTCCAGGCCCGGCGGGCCCAGATCCGCTTCCGCGGCGAGAGCGGCGGCAAGAAAGACAAGCCGCGCTTTGTCCACACCCTCAACGGCTCGGGCCTGGCGCTGCCGCGCACGGTGATCGCGGTGCTGGAGAACTACCAGAACGCCGACGGCTCGGTGCGCGTCCCCAAGGTCCTGCAGCCCTACCTGCGCGGCAAGCAGCTGCTGCAGTAAGCTGGCAGCGCGGCGCGGGCCGGGGGGCTCGCCGCCGCGCTGGCGCTCAGTCGGTTCCGGCCAGATCGCCGGCGGACATCGCCATGTCCGGGCGCGGCGCGGCCAGATCGGGCGGCCGCGAGGCGAGGTCGCAGCCGTTCATGTCCTGGGGGAAGTCGCACGCCTCGACCGAGCCCTTGAGGTGGCAGTAGCAGTCGTCGCGGCACTCGTACTGCTCGGGGCAGCGCGGCTCGGTCTTGTTGCAGATATAGGCGCAGGTCGGCAGCTCGGGCGAAAAGCACCGCGACAGCAAAAGGGCGGCGCCCAGGGCGGCGCTGGTCGAAAACAGAATCCAGCCCCTGGCAGATAAAGTGGCCATCAGAAGCTCCCCCTTGCGACCAGCCCGCCGCCCGTCGCCAGACCCGTCAGCCCGGGAGCGAGCGAAGGCACCACGGCCCAGCCGCCCTTTTTCGGCTCGACCCGGGGACGACGGACATAGTCGGCGATGAACAAGATTCCGGCGGTCACTGCCACCGCGCCGGCGGTGCTGAGCAGCGCGATCGCCGCCTGGTTGTAGGCGTTGCCCTCGCTGGTCAGGGTGGTGTAGGCCTCGGCCTGGCCGGCGTCGTAGATCGGCGGCTGGGTCCCGACAAGGAGCGTGGTGCGGCGGCGCAGCTCGTCCGCGCGATCCTGGGCGCCGAGGCCGACGATGGCGCCGCTGGTCGAAAGCGCAATCGCCAGGGCGACCGTGACCCAGGCCGCGGTGCGCAGGCGGCTCGCCGGGCGCTCGGGCGGGGTGATCTGCGGCTGCGCGGCCGCCGCCTTGTCGGGGGTCGCTTTGCCCTCGGGAGCCGTCTTGTCGCCGTCCGGCTTGGGCGCCGGCGGGCTCTTGGGGGTCAGCACCGGCACCGCGCCGGTCGCCGGGACGTCGGTCGCGGGCTGGCCCGCCGCCGGAGCGGTCGTCGGGCCGGCGCCCGGCTGGCTGCCCGCCGGGGTCGCGGGGCCGGTCGGGCTGCCCGGGGCCGGCGTTCCGGGCGTTCCGGGACTGGGACCGGCGAGCGCCGCCTCGATCGCCTTGATGCGACCTTCCACCTCAGCGCGATCGGGCGCCTGGGGCTGGGCCACCAGGTAGGCCTGGTAGCCCTCCAGGGCCTTTTTGCCGTTACCCGCGCGCTGCCACGACTCGCCGATGTTGAGCAGCATCGCCGGGTCGCGGGTGATGTCGTAGGCGGCCTGGAACTCCTTGGCCGCCAGCTCGAACTGGCCCTGGGCGAAGGCGTCCTGGGCGCTGGCAAAGTGCTGCCCGGCCGCCGCGAAATCCTGGCCGTAGGCGGCGCGCAGCGTCAGCGCCGGGCCGCCCGGCTCGACCTGGCCGGCGAAAAACCCAAGGATCAAAAGGGCCGAGGCAAGCCCCAGCCCGACGCTCCGGGTCAAGCCGCGGCGAGGCGGCGCGCAGCTGCGCAGTTTCCGTCGCTGAACACCGTTTATCGACGTGCAGTCCATCATCGGGCTCGCAATCCTAGCACCGGTTCTTTTCTGGATGCTTATAATCTGCGCCCCATGTCGTCTACTACATCTTCCGCAGCGACTTCAGCGAATCCAGGCGCGCCAGCGAGCGCTACAGGCGGGGCCGCAGCGGCGGGCCCCGGTGCCGCGTCACCACCGGGTGGCGGCGGCGGTGCGAAGAAGAAGCTCGATCGCGTCCGCAACATCGGCGTCATCGCCCACATCGACGCCGGCAAGACCACGGTCAGCGAGCGGTTCCTGTTCTACTCGGGCCGCATCCACAAGATCGGCGAAGTCCACGAGGGCCAGACCCAGCTCGACTGGATGCCCGAGGAGCGCAAGCGCGGCATCACCATCACCGCCGCCGCGACCTCGTTCAGCTGGCGCAACCACGAGGTGCACCTCATCGACACCCCCGGCCACGTCGACTTCACCATCGAGGTCGAGCGCTCGCTGCGCGTGCTCGATGGCGCGGTCGTGGTCATGTCGGCGGTGGACGGGGTCGAGCCGCAGACCGAGACGGTGTGGCACCAGGCCGACAAGTTCCACGTCCCGCGCGTCACCTTCGTCAACAAGATGGACCGCGTCGGCGCCAACGGCGAGGGCGTGGTCGAGGGCATCAAGAAGATCCTCAGCGCCTACCCGATCCCGATCCAGGAGCCGATCGGCGCCGAGGAGACCTTCGTCGGCGTCTACGATCTGGTCGAGCAGAAGCGCATCGTCTTCACCGGCGAGGAGGACGACCCGCCCGAGGTCAGCGAGCCGACCGCCGCCGACCTTGAGATCATCGGCCCCGCCCGCGAGCGGCTGATCGAGCGCGTCGCCGATGTCGACGACGCCCTGGCCGAGCTGTACCTGGCCGGCACGGCGGTGGATGCGCCGACGCTCAAGCAGGCGCTGCGGCGGGTGACCCTGGCCGGCAAGGGGGTGCCGGTGCTGTACGGGGCGGCGCTGCGCAACCGCGGCATCCAGCCGCTGCTTGACGCGGTGGTCGACTACCTGCCGGCGCCCACCGAGGTGCCGCCGATCGCCGGGCTCAACCCGCGCACCAGCGAGCCGCAGCAGCGCCCCTCGGATGACAAGGCGCCGCTGTGCGCGCTCGCCTTCAAGGTGATCATGGTCGACGGTCGCAAGGCGGTCTACCTGCGCATCTACTCGGGCATCCTGCACGCCGGCGACGACGTGCTAAACCCGCGCCTCGGGCCGGCCGGCAAGGACAAGGAGCGCGGCGAGCGCGCTGAGCGCGGCGAAAAGGCCGACCCGAACAAGAAGCCGCAGGGCCGGCTGGAGAAGGTGGCGCGCCTGTTCTCGGTGCACGCCGCCTCGCGCGAGAAGCTCGAGCAGGCCGGCGCCGGCACCATCGTCCTGGCGGTGGGCCTCAAGGACACCGCGACCGGCGACACCCTGTGCGACCCGCGGGCGCCGATCGTGCTGGAGTCCATCGACACCTACCAGGCGGTGATCTCGCAGGCGATCGAGGCCAGCACCAGCGTCGACGCCGAGAAGATGCAGGCGGCGCTGGCCAAGATGGCCGACGAGGACCCGACCTTCCACGCCCGCGAGGACGCCGAGACCGGGCAGACCCTGATCTCGGGCATGGGCGAGCTGCACCTGGAGATCATCCGCGACCGCCTGGAGCGCGAGTACAACGTGGTGGCGCGCACCGGCCGGCCGCAGGTCGTCTACCGCGAGACGGTCACCGGCAGCGGTGAGGCCGAGCACATCTTCGAGCGCGCCACCGAGGACGAGTCGCTGTTCGGCAAGGCCGTGGTGCGGGTCACCGCCCGTCCGCGCGGCAGCGGCCTGCTCGTGCGCAGCATCGCGCCGCCGCCGTCCCCTGAGTGGCCGCCGCCGCTGCAGCGCCAGTACCCGCAGGCCGTCGAGGCGGCGCTCACCGGCGTGCGCGAGGCCACCGGCTCGGGACCGCAGGGCAACCGCCTGGAGGACATCGAGGCGGTGCTGGTCGCGGTCGAGCCGCGGCTCGATGTCGCCTCGGACGTCGGCTGGCGCATCGCCGGCTCGCGGGCCCTGGTCAAGGCCTGCCAGGCCGCCGGCACCGCCCTGCTCGAGCCGATCATGCACCTGGATGTCCTTGTGCCCGACGAGTTTGTCGGCGAGGTGCTGGGCGATCTGAACCAGCGGCGGGCGCAGATCCTCGATGTCGGCGTGCGCGGCAACCGCCGCTGCGTCGTCGCCGAGCTGCCGCTGCGCTCGCTGTTTGGCTACTCGACCGCGGTGCGCTCGGCCACCCAGGGCCGCGCCGACTTCGTCATGACCTTCTCCAAGTACGACACCTGGTCTTAACTAGTCGATCGGGAACGGACAGCTGGCCGGGGCGGTGAAGTTGTGCAGACGGCGCTGCAAGTCGGCGCCGCTGCGCACGACAAAGTCGGCGGCCGGCTGATACACGCAAGCGCGGAAGGCCAGCGCGGCGCTCCCCAGGTTCGCGCCGCGGCCGAGCTGGACCAGGGCCGACTCCTCGGCGCTGGCCGGCGACAGATCCGGGCGGGCCGGGCAGCCGCCGATGCCGAGGATGCGCGCCGCGACGTAGCAGTCGAGAAACAGCCGGCGGTCCAGGTGCTCGCGCAGCAGCGGTCGGATGCGGTGCAGGGCGGCCAGCCAGAACGCCCGATCGCACCACGGCGGCGGCGGCTTGAGGGCGTTGAGGGCCACCCGGTCGACCTCCGGCAGCGCCACGAGCTCGGTCAAGAGCCCGTCCCACAGCTGCTGCGCAAAGCGCGGCGTCGACAGCGTGACGATGAGCACATGCTCAAGCCGCGCCCGCGCCCGCACCGCCGCCAGCACGCTCGCCACCTCGGCCGCCGCGACCTGCCCCGCCGGCCCCTGCAGCTGCCCCTTGAACGGATCAATGGACAAGTTGAGCCGCGCAGACTGCCCCAGCACCGCCGCCGGCAGCGCCATGGCAACGGCGACGGTGGTGGTAAGCGCCAGCGGCCGCTGGCGTCGCGCCGCCACCGCCGAAAGCCGCGCCAGCACCGGCAGCACCGGCTCCACCGGCTCGCTCAGCGCCACCGCCACCTCGCTGTAGGGGAGCTCGGCGAGCGCGGTGGTAAGCAGCGCTTCGTAGGCCCCGGCCACGTCTACGTCCATACTCTCGCCAAACGGCGGCGGCAGCGCGGTCCCGGCTCGCTTGCCAAGGTAGCAGAAGGGGCAGTTTATCCGACAGCGGCCGCCCTCAAAGTGGAGCGACAGGACCCCAAGCCGCGCCGGTTGAGCCCGGGAAGAAGGCCCGCCGCCGCCTAAGTCCAGGTCTTGACTGCGCTTGTTGTCGGCCTCCAGTTGGCGATCGCCAAAAGGTCCCGGGGGTTCCGCTGCGTCCGTCGCTGAATGCGGAGTCTGGCCTACATCGGAGCCTTGCTGGCCATTTACCGTGAAGCGGATTCGTCGCATTTGACAGGGCACCTTCTATCGGAATATCGTCGAAAATACTGAATGATGCGTCTAGAGCAAGCAGGCCGCACCCACGTAGGGCATGTCCGAGAGAAGAATGAGGACTCCATGCTCCTCTCCCCCGACCTGGGACTCTTCGTCGTGTGCGACGGCATGGGCGGCCACGTCGGCGGCCAGGTGGCGTCCCAGCTGGCGGTGCGCACGATCGATCAGGTGGTCCGCACCGGCCAGCCGGCCCCGGCCCCCGAAGATCGCGATCCGCTGGTGACCGCGATCCGCTGCGCCAACTACGCCATCTTCACCCAGGCGCGTCAGGACCCGAGCCTCCATAACATGGGCACCACCGTCGTCGGGGTCCGCCAGCAAGGCGATCTGCTCCACATCTGTCACGTCGGGGACAGCCGGATCTACAGGCTAGCGTACCACAGCGGCGAGCTCATCCAGGTGACCCGCGATCACTCGCTGGTGAACCTGTACGAGGACAACCCCGAGCTCGCCAAGCGCTACGGGCCGCCCAACGACAACGTCATCGTGCGCGCTGTCGGCCTGCACGAGGCGGTCGAGGTCGAGTACCAGAGCGCGGCGCTGTCACCCGGCGACGTTTACCTCCTGTGCTGCGACGGCCTGACCGACATGGTCGACGACTGGATCCTGCGCGAGGTGATGTCCGACGCCGCCGTCGCCGCCAACCTCGACGAGGCGTGCGACGCCCTCATCCGCGCCGCGCTGAGCTTCGGCGGCATCGACAACACCACCGCCATCCTGCTGCGCGTAGCGCCGCAGTAGCGCCGCGCACCGCGCCCAAGGAGCACCGCGCGCCGCGCCACAGGAGCGCCGCGCACCGCACCCAAGGAGCACCGCACCCAAGGAGCGCCGCGCCCAAGGAGCGCCGCGCCCAAGGAGCGCCGCGTCCAAGGAGCGCCGCGTCCAAGGAGCGCCGCGTCCAAGGAGCGCCGCGTCCAAG
>JBGANQ010000041.1:0-73726 GCA_044222245.1 Polyangia bacterium
GCGCCGCCTGATTGCCGATGACCTCCAGGGGATAGCTGACCCCGGCGGCGAAGGTCCCATCCCCTTTGCTGATCAGCACATTCAGCGAGTTCGCGGTGTCGGCAAACACGATGTCGGCGCGGCCATCGCCGTTGAGGTCCAGGTATAAGACCTGCCCCCCGGCAATAGGAGCGGACTTAATTCAGCCCGGCGCCGCGACCAGCAGCCCGCGCGCTCGCCCATGGAGCGACGGCCGGCTCGCATGCGGTGCGCCGAAAAGGGGGCGCAGCGGGTATAGTGCGCAGGCCATGACGCAAGACCACGCGGACACGATTCTGGCGGCGGAAGTCGTCCTGCCGGGGAGCCACCTGGATGACACGCTGCGCCTGTTCACCGAGCGGCTCGGGTTCCGAGTCGAGTCGATCTACCCGGCCGACGCCCCGGTGGTGGCGGTCCTTCGCGGGCACGGGCTGCGGCTGCGGCTCGATGGGACCGCGGCGGGCGGGGCGGGGACGCTGCGCCTGCGCTGCCGCAACCCGGCAGCGGTGGCCGGCGGACAGCGCGAGCTGCTGGCTCCCAACGGCACCCGCATCGTGCTTGTGGAGGACGCGGCCGCGCTGGGGCTGCCGCCGCTGCAGCCGAGCTTTGTGGTCAGCCGGCTGGCCGGCGACGCGCCGTTTCACCTGGGCCGGGCGGGGATGCGCTACCGCGACCTCATCCCCGGCCGCCAGGGCGGGCGCTTCATCGCCTCGCATATCCAGATTCCCGACGGCGGCCCGGTGCCCGACTATGTGCACTTCCACAAGATCCGCTTCCAGATGATCTACTGCTACAAGGGCTGGGTGCGCGTGGTCTATGAGGATCAGGGGCCGCCGTTCGTGCTGCAGGCGGGCGACTGCGTGCTGCAGCCGCCGCAGATCCGCCACCGCGTGCTGGAGAGCTCACCGGGCCTGGAGGTCATCGAGCTCGGCTGCCCGGCCGAGCACGAGACCTGCGCCGATCTGGAGCTGCAGCTGCCCACCGTGACGCTGGCCCCGCAGCGCGAGTTTGGCGGGCAGCGCTTTGTCCGCCACATCGCCGCCGGTGCGCCCTGGGGCCCCTGGCGGCTCGGCGGCTTTGACTACCGCGACTTCGGCATCGCCGCGGCCACCTGTGGACTCGCCGGCGTCGGGGTTGTCCGCCGGCACGGCGCGGCGGACGAGCGGCGATTCTGTCACGCCGCGGAGCTGGTCTTCCTGTTTGTGCTAAGCGGAGCGATGACGGTGCGCGCCGATGGCCAGCCGGAGCAGCGGCTGCAGGCGGGGGACTGCTGCGTGATTCCGGCGGCGCTCGGCCACGCGCTCGCCGCCTGCTCAGCGGATCTGGAGCTATTGGAAGTGACCCTGCCGGCCGCGGTTGCCCCCACCCCAGCTGCCTGACTTGAGCGCCCGCGGTCATAATTCCCTTTAGTGAATCCGCAGGCGCTCACCCTCGCCGCACCGGCAACCCGGGCGGTCTGCGGAACGGAGCCGGAAGGGGCGGCGCCGCGGCTCGCCCGCGCCGCGCCGGCTGCGGTGGAGACGTCACTGGGACGAATCTGGCCGGTGTCTTTTTTTGCCCGCGCTGCGGATTAGCTAAATGGTGTTCCGCGCCTGGCGGGCGGTCGCCAGCGCCCCGCGGCGCCGGTGGTACGCTGGTCAGTATGAACCACCCGCTCATCGCCGCCGCTTCGGGAGTCTTGTTCGGCTGTGTCCTGTGCACCAGCGCCTACCTTGCACACCAGCGCCCAAGCCCGCTGTTTGCAAGCGATCCGCCGGTGCCGGCCCGCGTGCAGTCCGTGGTGGCGCCGCCGCCCACCCCGGCGCCCGACCCGCTGCCCGCCGAGCCCGCGGTCGCCAGCGACTGCTTCGACCCCGATGCGACGCTGAGCCAGGCTCAGACCGCCTACGTCAACGGCGACTACGCCGAGGCCATCGATCTGGCCGAGCTGTGCACCGATGTCGCGCCGGTGCGCTCCATGCGGATCATCGGCGCGGCGAGCTGCGTCCTGCACGATCTGGAGTGCCTGCGCACCGCGTACCGCCACCTCGACGCGCCCGGGCGGCAGTACCTGGTCTATGTCTGCCAGCGCAACGGCGTCACGTTTCGCCAGCGCGGCAAGCACCTGATCGCGGCAGTAGACACGCGATAGCAAGACCCAGGGCACGCGCTCGGCGGCAGCACCGGCGCGGGCCCCGCGACAAGAGCCCAAGCGGCAGCGCCGCCGATTTGCTGCAGGGTCGCAAGCCGGCCTGGCAACCCAGGGAATCAGCTTACGCGGCCTGGGCGTAGTGAGCGGCCTCGGGCTGGTGGGTGCCGAGGCGCTGCAGCGCCTGCGCGTAGATCTGCACATGGCGCTCGATCGAGCGCGCCCAGGTGAAGCGCTCCAGGTCGAGCTGCGCCTTGGCGGACATCCGCAGCCGCAGCTCCGGACTCACCAACAGCCGCACCAGATACTTCACAAACTCCCCGGTATCGGCGGCCAGGTAGCCGTGCTCGCCGTGCTCGATGATCTCTGCGACCCCGTTGGGGGTACGGGCGACCACCGGCAGCCCGGCCGCGCGCGCCTCAATGATGGCGATCGGCAGCGCCTCCAGGTAGCTCGGCAGGGCGAACACCGCGGAGCGCGCCAGCAGCTTCTGCACCTGCGGGCGGGGCAGGATGCCGGTGAACTCGACGTGCGCTGCGAGGCCGAGGCGCGCCACCTCGCGCTCGACGCGCGGGCGCTCGGGGCCATCGCCGACCAGGGTGAAGATCGGCCACTTGTCGCGCGGCAGCTGGCGCAGCACCTGCGGCACCATGCGGATAAGATCCATGGGACGCTTGCGCCTGGCGAAGCGCAGCACGCTCACCACCCGCTGCTCCTCGCGCCGCGGCAGCCGCCACTCTTCGGTGCGGGTGGCGTTGAGCAGGATCTGGACGTCGCGGCGGCCGGTGACCGCGCGCAGCTCGTCGGCGACAAAGCTCGACACCCCGGTCCAGATCGTCGGCTGCGCCGACCACGGGTACAGGTGATCGAGGGCGCGCAGGGCGACGCCGCCGACCCCGCGCAGCACCGAGTGCAGGGTGAACACGCTGGGCAGCTGCAGCTTCTTGGCGAGGTACGCCGCGGCGTGGCCGAGCGGCGAGAAGATGCAGTGCGAGTGCACCACGTCATAGCCGCCCGAGCGCAGCAGCTCTTCCAGGACCGGGATCGACTGTCCGTTGCGGATGTAGCCGATGCGCGGCAAAAGCGGCGCCGCGATGCGGTGCACGGGGAAGATCTCGCGATCCGGTCCGCCCGGGGCGACGCAGATCACGTGCGGCTCGTGCCCGCGCAGGGTCAGCTCGTGCGCCAGATCGTGCATGTGCACTTCCAGGCCGCCCACTTTAGGTAGGTAGGAGTCGCTGACGATTGCGATCTTGTAGCGCTTCATAAGTTTAAGCTCCTTCGGGTTGGGACCGCGGGTGCGCATAAGGGGTAAGCACTGCGGTTGGCTTCAGAGCGACGGGAACTACAGGGTATTATTTAATAAACGCCAAGCGAGCAATGCTCATGCCACGGGCTGCCTCGTCGGCCAGCGCACCCATGCGGCGCGGGATTTGTCAGAGTTTCACCAAGCGCGTGGCCTGGGGACCGCGGGTGTCAAATACCTACCAGGGACTCCTGATGCAGTGACCCCTCAGGAGTGCCGGTCGGATGGCGGTAATCTCTTGGGCTTGAACTACCGGGTGACTGAGGGGGGTGAAGACAGCGGAGTCAGACGCCGGCCACGCCGGCTGGAGCTCGGAGTAGCAGGCCGGGAGGGAGTGCGGCGGCCGCGCAGCGTCACCCCTCCGCCCGCGCCCTTGTCGGCGCTGTAAGGGGGGAGAGCCTGCGCGGCGCGTCGCCAGCCGAGCACCAGCACGAGCAGGGTCGCCGGATACACCAGTGACAGTACCCGGTGGGAGACCAGATCGGCGGCAGAGAGCAGCCCGGCCACAAGCGGCAGCACCGCGACGATCGCCAGCGAGCGGCTCATGATCAGCGACATGAGCGCCGCGCTGCCGGCGAACACCACCATCTCGAAAGGGAACAGCCGCAGCGTGGGAATGCCGAGCGCGACCCCGAGCAGGCGCTGCGCCAGGTTCTGCCCCACGGTCACCACGATGATGTACCAGAGGTTGCGGTGGAAGGGGTTGGCGCGCAGGGTGCGGCGCTGCCAAAGTCCGCCGAGCAGCACCGCCGCGAGCATCACCACCGAGGCCGCGACGGTGTCGCCGGCCCTGACCCCGCGCGGTCCGTGGCGCAGCTGAATAAACAGCATCACCAGCCCCGCCAGTACGAGCAGACCGCGGGTGAAGCGCTGCCGGAGCAGCCCCCCGGCCGCCACGTCCCCGCGCTGCTCCTGGGCGAGAATGGCGAGCAGCTCGGCCATGGACGGGAAGCGCTGCTCGGGAGTGGTCCCAAGCCCGCGCAGCAGCGCCCGGTGGATCTCATCGGGGACCCGGGTGTCCGGCGGGCGCGGCCGTGGCGTCCCGGCTACGTGCTCGGCCTGGGAGTGCAGGGTCTTGCCGGAGAAGGGCAGGTAGCCGTACAGCGCCTCGAACAGCGCTGCACAGAAGCTCCACTGATCGCTGCTGCTGCCCACATCGCCGCCCTGATACTGCTCGGGAGACATGTAGCCCGGCGTGCCGGCGATGATGCCGGGCAAGGTCAGGCCCGGGGCGGGGTGGGGCGCGGCGGACTCGGGCTCCGGCTCGCTCCCTCCGGAGTCCGGCTGCCAGTCGAGCCGAGCCAGGCCGAAGTCGACCACCCGCGGCCGCTCATCCGGGCCGACAAGGACGTTGTCCGGCTTGAAGTCGCGGTGCACCACCCCGGCCTCGTGCGCGGCCAGCAGCGCCTCACCGGCCTGCAGGTACATGGAGACGATCTCGTGCCAGCTGCGACCGGGCTGGGTCTGCCACTGCAGGAGCGTGCTGCCCTCTATGTACTCCATGGCGATGTAGATGTGGCCATCGACCTCGCCGACCTCGTAGACCGAGATGATGTTGGGATGTGAGACCCGGGCCGCCGCGCGCGCCTCGCGCAGGGTCTGGGCGCGCTTTTTATGAATTCCCGATGGGACGTGACGCAGTAGCTTCAGCGCGACCTTGCGATCGAGCTGCTCATCGTAGGCAGCGAACACCGTGCCCATGCCGCCCGAGCCGAGCTCGCGAATCAGCGCGAAGCGACCCACGCGCGTGGTCTGCACCACCACGCGCGTCTCATCGGTAGTGGCTTCACTTGGGATCGACGCGTCGATGGTCGCCGCCGGCGTCTGCCGCGAGCGGACTTCTTGCGTCTTGCCAGGGACGGCCACGGGAGTCTCCTTGGTTCCTGCCTCCGGATCAGCGGCGACTTGCAGGAGCGCGCGGCGATCCAGAGCTCGGGAGTTCAGCGCGTCGGATCGTGGATGACGTTGCCGGTCGCCGGGTTGCTGCCGTCCCAGTAGTACTGCTGCGGGTAGCCGTTGAGCGGATTCAGATCGCCGCCGTGGCCAAAGCTCGCGTACTCCCTGCGGTAGCTGGTCTTCCAGTCGGGATTGTGGGGATTGTTGAAGGCCGAACCGAGGACATTGTCGCTCACGCTGCCGTTGTAGAAAAACGGTACGTTGTCGAGGACGCTGCCGATGCGGTCGTCCTCCGCATCGCGCGCCACCTGCTCGGGGCTGCGCTGAAAGCCGTTGCGCCAGTCGCCGATCGTCGGGCCGCGCGGCGCGATGAGCTTGGAGGCGCCGGAGTTGAACAGGCCGGCGTTGCCCATGCGCTTCATCTGCGTCTGGTCGGTCGGGTGCAGACCATAGAGCCCCTGCAGCGGGCCGGCATTCATGTAGCGGCCCAGATTCCAATCGGTGTCGTGGCCCATGGCGATGGTCGACAGCGGCTCGCCAGCGTGACCGAGCGGCAGCACCTCGGGTCCGTTGCCGGCGGTGCCGCCGTTGGGATCAAACTCCAGGAAGAACTCGGGCGGGATCTTGCCCCCGGTGCGCGCGGCGGCGGCGTAGGCCCAGACCAGGTGCTGCTCGGAGTCGTAGTAGCGGCTGCCCGGCCCCCCCTGCTTGGTGTCGGCGAGCATCTGGTTGGTGGTCTTGCCATAGGCCAGCTGGTCGTCCGCGTTCTTCTTGGCCCGCCACTCATCGAGCAGCTTGTTCATCGCCACCGGGTTGTCCAGCGGCAGGTTCAGCTGGACGTCCTTGACCTCGACCCGGATGTTGTTCGAGGTCACCACATAGACTCCTTTTTGGGAGTCGAACACCGAGTGGATATTGTAGTCGGCGGCGGTCTTCTCGCCGGCTGGGTGCTCGCTGTCGGTGCGCCAGTTGATGGCGGGCTGCCCGGGGGCGACCTCCGGGGTGGCGCCGCGGGTCGTGCCGGGGGCGGAGGCGAGGAGCATGCCCGGCTTGCTCAGCTCCTCCGCGGTCTTGGAACCGGGGTGCGAGAGCGACTCCTTGAGCTGGACTCCCGCCGCCGCCGGCTGGCTGGCCGCCCCGGAAGCCCAGTGCGCCAGGTTCTGGGCCAAAAAGGAGCCCGGCTTGTTTAGCTGCCCGCCGAGCGCAGTGTCCGGATTGGCGGCGTGGGTCAGCAGCGTCCCACCCGCTCCGGACGCCGGCAGCGCGGCGTGGTCGTTCGCTGCCGGGTGCACCGCCGGGGTCGCGGCGGCTGGCTCATGACCAAACGGCGACTGGGCAGGCCGTGGCCTGACTTCATAAGTGCTCATCGCAGCCTCCCGCTAACAAACTAAGCAAAGATGGTCGGGCGGCGCCGCTCGCAATCCGAGCCGCAGATGGCACCCCCCAATACCGCCAATATTGTATGGGCTCGGGCGGCCTCCGCCAAGCTGTAAGAAAATGCCAAGTATCGTCGGAGAGATGCCTACAGAAGGGCTGCCCGAGCGCCGGCTCGGGAGGCACTGGGCGCCGCCGCCGCCGGCAATTCCGACAGCTCACTACAGGAGCGCACCCGCACTTTTGGGACTGGGGACGCCGCCGGCTGCCCCGCCACGCACTTTTCGGTGTAGTCCGGGGCGCGTGTGCTGCATCCTAACCTTGGGGGCTGGCGGCGCCAGCTAGCGCGGTGCGCAGCGCCAGCAGGCCGAGCCCGAGCCTGAGCCAGACCCTGGGAGTGATAGCTTGTCCACGGAGCAAACAACTGGCAGCCGAGCGGCGAGCGGCGAGGCGAGCATGCTCACCGATACGGTGGAGCGGCCGGCCGACCTCGGTCCGCCATCGTCCCCGGTGCCGGTAGCCGGGGCGAGCGCGCCGCCGGCGGCGCAGCGCATCGGCCGCTATGCAGTGCTGCGCCAGCTCGGGGAGGGCGGCATGGGGGTCGTGCTCGCCGCCTACGATGAAGAGCTCGACCGCCGGGTCGCGGTCAAGCTCCTACGCGAGCACGGTGCCCACGCCTTCGAGCACCGCATGCGCATCTTCCGCGAGGCGCAGGCCATGGCGCGGGTGTCCCACCCCAACGTCGTGCAGGTCTACGAGGTCGGGGAGTTCAGCCCGCCTGGAAGCCGCGAAAGCCAGGTGTTCATCGCCATGGAGTTCATAGATGGCGTCACCCTGTATGACTGGCAGCGGCAGGACGGCCGCGCCTGGGAGGAAATCCTCGGCGTCTACCTGGCGGCCGGCCAGGGGCTGCGGGCGGCGCACGACTCGGGGCTGGTCCACCGCGATTTCAAGCCCGACAACGTGCTTGTGGGAAGTGACGGCCGACCGCGGGTGGCCGACTTCGGACTGGCGCGCGGCGGTGACGACGCTGCCGACAAGACCCCGCCGGTCGCCCCTGCGCCCGAGCGCAGCGCCGGCTTCCTCTTGCGGTCGCCGCTGACCCAGGCGGGCGCGATCCTGGGGACGCCGATGTACATGTCGCCCGAGCAGTACCGCGGTGAGCTGGCCGGCCCGCGCAGCGACCAGTTCAGCTTCTGTGTCGCCTTATATGAAGCGCTGTATGGCGTGCCGCCGTTTGACGGCAGCACGTTCGAGGCGCTGCGCGCCAACGTCCTTCTACATCGGGTGCGCCCGCGGCCTGCGGGGACCGCGGTGCCGCCGTTTGTTCACGAGACCATCGTGCGCGGCATGGCGCTCGATCCCGAGCAGCGGTTTGCCAGCATGGCCGAGCTGCTCGCGGCGCTCACCTTCGATCCCGGGCAGAACCCGGCGGCGCTGCCGCTCATCCGGCGGGCGTTCAGCGCCATCCTGCTCGCGTTGAGCGTGGGGCTGGTGTCGCTGTTTCTCGGCCCGACGCTGCGCAACCAGAACACGGTGCGCATGGCGCTGGCCTCTTCGGTGATCCTGTTCTTCGGGCTCGGCCTGGCGACTCTTGTCCTGCGCAAGATTCTCTTACGCAATGCCTTCCATCGCGGCATCGTCATCCTGATCCTCAGCCTGGCCGGGCAGGAGGCGCTGATCAGCGCCATCGCCTACCTGATGAACGCCACGGTGGCGCAGGCAGTGGCGATGGAGCTGGCGGCGCTGGTCGCGGTCATCGTCTCGCTTACCTATTTCTTTTTCCGCCGCGGCTGGGTGGGCATTCCGGTGGTGCTCGGCGCGATCGGCTATCTTCTGTACTCGCCGCAGGACGCCGGACTTGTGGCCATGCTGGTGCATGTCCTGTTCGCCGCGGCGGTCATCTGGCTGTGGGGCCGCTCGGGGCGGGTCCGCGGCATCCGCCAGCTCGATCTGCCGAGTCAGTGATGGACTGGGGAGTGCTGCAGCGATTTCGCGCCGGGGCGGTCCTCAGTGAGGACGACGCCCGCAAGGCGCGCATCCTGCGGGCGCTGCTCGCCATCGGCATCGGCAGCTCGCTGTGCTATCTGACGCTCGGCAACCTGGTGCCGCGGCTGGGCCTGCGCACCGACGCTGTGGCCTACGGACGACTGGCGGTCTCTTCGCTCATCCTGCTCATTCTACGCCTGGGCTTTATCCGGTTCGCCACGCGCCTTGGGCTGGTCCTCACCCTGGGCCTGATCGGGCTGGCCGCCTGGAGCAACGGCGGCATGCGGGCGCCGGTGGTGCTGCTGTATCCGGCGTTTGCAGTCTCGACCGGATTTCTGCTCGGGCGCCGCTCCAGCGTCGTGGTGGGCCTGCTCGCCGTGGTCTCGGGTCTGGTCCTGGTGGTGGCTGAGCAGCGGGGGCTACTGCCGCCGCCGGTGCGGCCGCCGACGGCGCTGGCCAGCTGGGTGGTGCTGACGATGGCCATGGTGACGGTGACCGCGCTTCTGCGGGTGAGCCTGCGGATCTTTGACGAGTCGCTGACCGAGGCTCGCCGCCAGCTCGCGGTGCGCGCCGAGGTAGAGCGGACCCTGCGTCAGCGCGAGACCGAGATCACCCAGCTCAACTCGGAGCTGGAGGAGCGGGTCCGCCTGCGCACCGCCGAGCTCTCGGAAGCCAAGGAGGCGGCCGAGGCGGCAAGCCAGGCCAAGAGCCGCTTTCTGTCCAACATGAGCCACGAGCTGCGCACCCCGTTAAATGGACTCATGGGCACCATCAACCTGCTCGACAAGACCACGCTCACCCCCGAGCAGCGGCAGCTGCTAGACATCTCGCGCCTGGCCGGCGACGCCCTGCTTGGGGTCATAAACGACGTCATCGATTTTTCGCGCATCGAAGCGGGCAAGATCGAGCTGCATACCGAGACCGTCGACTTGCGGGTCCTGCTGGAGGACGTGGCGGTGATGCTGGCCGAGCGCGCCTACACCAAGGGTCTGGAGCTCTTGCTCGATCTCGAAGAGAGCCTGCCCTCGGCCGTCCTGTGCGACCGGCTGCGGCTGCGCCAGATCGTCATCAACCTCCTTGGCAACGCGATCAAGTTCACCGACCACGGGGAGGTGATCCTGCGCGCCAGCGTCAAAAACCGCCAGGTCGGCCGCGCTACCGTCCAGATCGAGGTCGCCGATACCGGCATCGGCATGACGGCAGAGCAGGTGCAGCAGCTGTTCCGGCCGTTCTCGCAGGCCGACTCCTCGAACACCCGGCGGTTTACCGGCAGCGGCCTCGGGCTCGCCATCACCAAGCAGCTGGCCACCGCCATGGGCGGCGACATCAAGGTCGTCACCCAGCCCGACCGCGGCAGCTCGTTCGGACTTACCTTGCCGCTGACGATGGCCGCCGGCGCCAGCGCCTGGGCCACCGAGTCGTGGCAGCAGCTGCAGCGCACCAAAGTCCTGCTCGTGCAGACCCGCGCCACCGCCACCGCGATCCTGCTGCGCTGGCTGACCGCGATGGGACTTAGCGCGGAAGCGGTGGCCGACGCCGGGGCAGTGCCCGAGCGCCTGCGCCAGGCGGTGGCGGCGGGCCAGCCGCTGCCGCTGGTCCTGCTCGATACGCAGTGGACGGGCGCGGCCAGTATGAAGCTGCTGCAAAAGGTGCGCGGCGACGAGGCGCTGCGCGCCACCCCCTTTGTCCTGTTTCACCCCCTGGGGAACCCCGAGCTGGTCGGCGCGGCGGCGCGGCAGGGCGCGGTGCAGTGCGTGCTCAAGCCGGTCCGCCGCGCCGCGCTGCGCGAGGCCCTGCGGCTGGCTCTGCGGCCGCAACCGGCGGCGGCGAGTCCGGCGGCGACCGCGCAGCCGCACCACCAGCTGGCCGGGCGCCGCATCCTGCTGGCCGAGGATAACCCGCTCAACCAGTTTATCGCCCGCCGCACTCTGGAGGCCTACGGCTTCGTCGTCGACTGTGTCGGCGACGGCCGGGCGGCAGCCAGCGCCAGCGCCGCGGGGCACTATGACGCGATCCTGATGGACTGCCAGATGCCCGAGCTCGATGGCCTGGACAGCACGCGCCTCATCCGCGCCCGCGAGGGCTCGGGGCCGCGCACGCCCATCATCGCCCTCACCGCCCACGCCCTGGGCGAGGAGCGGCAGCGCTGCCTTGCCGCCGGCATGGACGACTACCTGAGCAAGCCGTTTTCTCCCGAGGGCCTGCTCCAGGTGCTCGCGCAGTGGCTCACCGCGCCGCCCGCCGACGCCGCGAAACCGTCGCCCGAGTGAGCTCGCGCCGCGGCTCAGTCGCGGGTGGCGATGAGGCCGAACATCTCGATGTCCAGCTCGACCTTGGCGGCGTTGCGGACAAAGCCTGGCATCTCGAGCCAGTCTTCCAGCGACCGCATCTCCAGGATGCGCCAGGGCGCCACCAGCGCCGCCAGCTCCGGCGGCTGCCGCAGGAAGTGCTGGATGTTGGCGAGCTTGGCGGCCTGCGCCGAGTCCTGCCGCGCCGCCTGGCTCATCGGCTCGCGGTCGGTCGGCCACGCCTGGAAGCTCAGCGCCAGCGTGCTGCCGGGGGCGCACAGCTCGTGCAGCTGGGTCAGCAGGCTGCGCACGACTTCATCGCTCAGAAAATAAATGATCCCGATCGCGCCCACACATAGCTTGCGCGGGCTTGGGAAGAACTGCCGGGCCTGGGCGAGCAGCGGCTCTGGCTGACGCAGGTCGGCCTGTATGTACTGCTGGTGCGGACGCCCCTGCAGGATCTCCTGTCCGTAGGAGACCGACAGCGGGTCGTTGTCCGAAAACAGGATGCGCGCCGCCGGCAGGTACTCGTTGAAGTGCCCCTGGGTCGGCAGTCCCGAGGCGAGGTCGAGGACGTTGGTCGCGCCCTCGGCCGACCAGCGGGCGGCGACCAGCTGCAGGAACCAGCGGTTCAGGCGCGCCAGCTCGGGGTAGTAGGGAACCAGCTTGAGGATCTCGGCTACCGCCTGGCGGTCGACCTCGAAGTTGTGGTGGCCGCCGAGCACGAAGTCATAGATGCGGCCGACGTGCGGACGGGTGCTGTCTATCGTCATGCCTTGCTCCCTGCGGGGGTGGAGCTGCGCGGCCGTGGCCGCGGCGCTCCGGACAGCTGCAGCGCCTGCTCGATGCCGTGCTGCAGATCGGCCTCGACCACCAGGCCGGCCAGGTCGAGCTCATGCTGGGCCAGAAGGCGCGCGCTCATCGGGCTGAGACCGACCAGGATCGGTCGCGCGCCAAGCAGTCGCACTGCGTTGGCGGTGCGCAGCAGCGCCATCGCCGCTTGCTCGCTGAGGGTCACGATGCCGGTGACATCGATCAGGATGACGCGCGCCTTTTTAAGGACAATCTCTTCCAGCACCCGCTCGGCGATGCGCTGCGCTCGCTCATCGTCGATCTCGCCGATGAGCGGCAGCACCAGGATGCGGTCAAAGACCGGCATGATCGGCGTCGACAGCTCCTGGATCATGCGGCGCAGCGCCTTCTCGCGCTCGGCGATCATGCGCTCCAGGGCGCCCTGGATGTCGTCGCGCTGGCGGGTGATGGTCTGCGTCTCTCCTTCGGTGATTCCTTCCAGGATGGCGGTCATGAAATCGTTGAGCCCGAGGATGCGCTCGCGGCTGGCGGGCTCCTGGGCGGTCGTCGACTCCGGCGCCGGCGCACCGAGCGCATCGTCGAGCAAGCTGCGGCCCAGGGCCAGCACGGTGCGCAGCCCGAGCCCCTGCTCGGCCAGGCTGCGCCCCACCGCGCGCACCGCGTCGCCATCGCGGCTGCCGGCAAACTCCTTGAGCGTCGCGAGGAACTGCTGGGCGATGGCAGCAAAGCGGAACGGCGGCAGCGCGCTGCGGTTGTGCACCGCATTGAGCTTCAGGACCTGCACCAGGTGCTGGGCCAGCGTGCCGTGGATTCGCTCAAGCCAGTCCTGCATCGTGAAAAAGTGGGCCCCCAGCGCTGGACTTTGACTATAAAGCCGCCTTTTTATTATACGGCACGGGCGGCGCCCAAGACAAGGATCGGACCGGCGGCGCGGGCCGCGCCTATAGCAGACGGCGGTGGCCGGATTTTCTGCGCTTGCGCGTCTTTACATATGTTGCTAGCCACTTAGCCGCCAAAATGCATGCTGACCCATACTCCCAGGCCCTGCCCTGCAGAACCTCCAGCGGCTCCCGATGCTCAAGGAGTTTGCCGGCGGCCGACCGAGCGCATCGAGTCGATCTACCGTCGCTGCTTTCCGGTAATCGAGGCCAAGTGCCGCCGGATGTTTCACAGCGGCGCCGAGGCGCAAGATGTCGCGCAGGAGGTATTTGCGCGGCTGCTTGAGAGCGAGCTCGCCGCGCGCCTTGACGCGGTGGCCGCCGAGACCCTGCTTGGGTGGATCTACCGGGTAAGCGGACGGGTGGCGATTGACTACGTGCGCACACGCAAGCGGCGCGCGGCGCTGCTCAGCGAGAGTCTGTTTGCGCCCGAGCTGGGCAATCAGCTCGGCGAGGGTTCGGTGGACGCCCGGCGGGTGATGGCGGCGCTGTCGCAGGAGGTGCCGGCCGCCGAGCTGGAGGCGGCCATCCTGTGCCGCGTCGATCGGCTGACCCACGAGCAGAGCGCGGCGGTGCTTAAGACCTCGGAGAGGACAGTCCGCCGCCACCTCAGCCGCTTTGATGAGCGCGTGGCCGGACGCAAGAAGGAGCTTTTAAGATGAGCCAAGAACCAGCGGGTCCGCTGCACCCTTCCTTCCTGGAGCTCGACAGACTGTTCCTGGCGACTCAAGGCCAGGGCCGCGCCGCAGAGCCGTGGGCGGCCCACTGCCGCGACTGTGTCCACTGCCAGCGCTACCTGCAGGACCTGCAGCGCCGGGCGGCGGCGCCGGTGCCGCTGTGGGCGAGCGCCCTGCAGGAGCGCCGCGCGGGCCATTGGGAGCGGCTGCGCCAGCGCTGGGCGCGGCCGCTCCTGCTCTTCCCCTTGCCGGCCGCCGCGGCGGGACTGGCGCTCCTGCTGGCGCTCAAGGGCGGCCCGCTGCCGCCGCCGCCGCCGCCGGAAGTACGCGCCAAGGGCGGTCCCAGCATCAGCGTGTACATCAAGCGCGGCGAGCGAGTCACCCAGTGGGACGGCCAGCTGCGGCTGCGGCCGCAGGATCGCATCCGCCTGCAGGTCATGGCGGCCGGCTACTCGCAGGTCACGGTGGCGGTGCCGCCGCCGGGCGGCCCGTCGCATGATCAGATGCTGTATCAGGTGCTGTACGCCGGCGCGCTGCCGCCGACCGCGCCGACCGCGCTGCCGGTGAGCTGGGAGGTGAGCGGGCAAGGCGCGGCGGAAGTGCTGACCGTCATCCTCAGCACCGGGCCGCTGGCCGAGGCGGCGCGGCCCCTGGACGTAGCCGCGCTGCGGCGCCGGCCGGGGATAGTTGTCACCGAGCTGGTTCTGCCCAAGGAGGAGCTGCGATGAGAGGCAAGCGACTGGGATTCGGATGCCGGCGCGGCGCGGCGGCGCGCGTCGTCTTTGCCCTCTTGCCGCTGTTTATTGCGGTCGCGACGGCGCGGGCGGCCGCGCCGCGGCGAGTTGCGGTGCTGGTGGGGGCCAACGCGCCGGCGCTCGGGCGGCAGCCGCTGCGCTACGCCCACCGCGATGCCGCGCAGCTTGGCCAGGTGCTCTTGCAGGTGGGCGGATTTGCCGCCGCCGACGTCCACGTCTTAAATGATCCGCCGCCGGAAGCGGTGGTGGCGCTGCTTGAAAAAGAGAGCGCGCAGCTGAGCCAGAGGGACGCCGCGGGCGGCGAGACCCTGCTGTTCTTCTACTACTCTGGCCACGCCGATGCCGAGGCGATCTATCCGGGCGGCCTGGCGCTGCCGCTGCAGCGGCTGCGGGCGCTGCTTGGCGACAGCCGGGTGACGGTGCGGGTCGGTCTCATCGATGCCTGCCGCGGCGGCGGCTGGACGCGCACCAAGGGGCTGTCAGAGGCCGCGGTGTTCGAGCTGCCGGCGGTGCTGAGCAGCGAGGGCACGGTGCTCATCTCCTCCAGCTCCGGGGTCGAGAACGCCCACGAGTCAGAGCAGCTGCGCGGCTCGTTCTTCAGCCACCACTTCATGGCCGCCCTGCTCGGTGCCGCCGACCAGACCGGCGACGGCGAGGTCTCGCTCAACGAGGCCTTCGAGTATGCCAAGCAGCTGACCATCCGCGACACCGCCCGTCTGGCCAGCGCGCCGCAGCACCCAAGCTTCGAGGTGCAGCTGCGCGGGCGCCGCGATCTGGTGCTGTCGCGACTGCGCGCCAGCCTGACCGCGGTGCGCCTGGAGCAGGAGCACGGACCGCTGGAGATCGTGGCGCTGCAGTCCGGGCAGGTGCTGGCCGAGACCCAGCCCGGGCGGCGCGCGGTGACGCTGGCGCTGCCGCCGGGCCACTACCTGGCGCGGCGGCCGCTACGAACCTTGTACAGCGCCGACGAGTTTGACGTGGCGGTGGGCAGCGCAGTGGTCGTCCGCGAGCGCGACCTGCAGCCGATCGCCAACGGCGGCCGCGGCCTGCGCCCCAAGGGCGGCTACGTCTCGCGGCTGCCGCTGGACGCCACCACCGTTGAGAGTGGAGTGGTCGAGGTGCGCGTCGGCCTGGGCCTCAGCTTCCTCCCCAGCATCCTGCCGATGAGCCAGAGCCTGCTAGGCGTCATCGCCCTCGACTCAACCAGCCTCACCGAGGAGCCGCATTCGCTCTTTACGACGCAGCTCAACGCCTACCTGGGCATCACCAGCCGCCTGCAGTGGCTCATCGGCACCGGCGCCTTCGCCTACCGGCTGGGACAGCGCGGCCGACCGGAGCTGGTCCTGTGGGGCGGGATGGTCGGCTGGGGTCCCAGCAGGGACTTCGGCGGCAACCTGGCCTTCGGATACCGGCTGGGCCTGGGGCTGGACCTCCGCCTGCCGGTTGCCCAGACGCAGTCCATCCTGCTCGGCGCCAGCGCCCACAGCAGCGGGCTGGCCTCGCAGGAGTACAGCGTGCTGCCGACCACCTGGCGGGTCAAGCTGGACCTTGGCTATCGCACCACGGTGGCGCGCAAGGTCACCTTCAACCTGGCCATGGGAGTGGAGCTCAACGCCGTCTATCACGGCCGGCGGCCGGATGCGGACGCCGACGGCGAGCAGCTCGACCTGACGCTGCAGGTCGGCTCGGTGCAGGCGCTGGGAATGCGGGCGCTGCCGCTGGTCCAGTTTCACCTGAACCGCTGGCTGAGCATCGATGGCTACCTTGCCCTGCAGATGAACCAGCGGAGCGGCGATCTGCGCTCCAGCTTTGCGCTCGGCGCCACCCTGCTGGCGTTCTGAGGGAGGGAGCCACCCTATGAAAAAGATGCCTAAGATGAGAGTGAAGACTCCCACCGCCCGGTCGCCGCGATGGGGGCGATGCTGCGCGGCCGCCCTGGGCGCTGCCGTGGCGCTGGGCGGCTGCATTCGCTCGGACCTTATCTATCCGGATCTGCCGCCCATCGATCCGCTGGCGACGCCGGTGTACGGAATGGGGCAGATCTGTGTTGTTCGTCCGCACACCTGGGCGATGGCTCGCACCTCGCTGTTTCGGGATAACGGCAACCTGGTCGGGGCGACGCGCGGCCCGAGCTACTTCTGCTATGCGGCGCAGCCCGGATTGCACCGCCTAGAGGTGCTCGATGACTCACCGCCGTCGGCGGTGGAGTTTCCGCTGGCGGCGGGACAGCGCCTGTTTTTTCACCACCGGGTCGGGCTGGCGAATGATCGGCTGAGCCTGATGACCGAGCAAGAGGCACCCGAGCTCCTGGACAAGTGTGATTACAGCCAGCTCCTGGACACTCCCCAGCGGCTGGTGACCTCCGAGGCGCCGGCGCGTCCGGTGAGCCAGCCGGCAGCGGCGCCGCAGTCCCAGTCTGGCCGCGCCGGCCCGTCTTCCGCGCAGCCATAATCCGCTAGGCCGGCACTGGCTTGCTCTGGTCAGGACGGCGGCATTGACCTCTTACTTGGCTCCTTAGTACTGTAATTTCATGATGGTGAGCCAGTTTCCTCATGACGGGTCGCCGGATGCGGCGGCGGCGGGACTTGATCCGCAGCGCCTGGCGCGCGCGGTCGCGCTGTTCACCGCCCAGCAGGCGCGCGGCGACTTCCCCGGCGGGCAGCTGGCGGTGCGGCGCGGCGGTCGGCTGGCTGCCGATGTGGCGGTGGGTCTGGCCCGCGGCCTGCGCCCCGGTGAGCCCGAGCGCGCCGCCACGCCGCACACCTTTTTCAACGTCCACTCTGCCAGCAAGCCGCTGGTGGCGCTGGCGGTGGCGGCGCTCGGGGAAGACGGGCGGCTCGCGGTCGAGCTGCCTGTGGCCCGCTACCTGCCGGAGTTCGCCGGGCGCGGCCGCGATCAGATTACCGTGCTCGATGTGCTGACCCACCGCGCCGGGGTGCCGATGCCCGAGCTCATCAGCCACCCCGAGCGCTGGGGCGATCCCGCGGCGGTGCGCGCCGCGCTGGCGGCGGCGACGCCCCGCTACCCGCGTGGCACCCTGGCCTACTTGCCGGTGGAGTTTGGCTGGATCCTGGCCGAGATTGTGCATCGCATCACCGGCCAGCGCTTCGATGACTTTCTGCGCCAGCGGCTGCTCTTGCCGGCGGGCCTGCGCGGGCTCGCCTTCACCGCCACCGCCGAGGAGCTCGCCGCCGCGGCGCGCTGCTACTGGGTCGGCAGCAAGACGGCGCTGCTGCACGGGGTCGATCTGCGCGAGCAGTTCGAGAAGACCTGGAACGACCCGGCGACGCTCGCCGCGCCGGCCCCCGGAGCCAGCCTGCTCACCGATGCGGCGCACCTTGCGGCGCTGTACGAGCTGCTGCTGCGCGGCGGGTTGACCGCCGATGGCCAGCGGCTGCTGCGGGAAGAGACGGTGGCCGCCTACACCAGCCGGGCGGCGTTTGGCTTTGACCGCGCCAACCGGGTGCCGCTGGCCGTGGCGCGCGGATTTCTGACCGGCACCCCATGGCCCAGCATCTACGGGCTGTGGGGCAGCTCGGGCTGCTTTGGTCACGCCGGCGGCTTCTCGACCCTGGCCTTCGCCGACCGCGTCACGGGCCTCGCCGCCGCCGTGGTGACCAACGGCAACGCGGGCGCCGGCGACTTTTTCCGCCGCTTCCGTCCGCTGGCCGAGGCGCTGCGCCGCGCCGCCGTGCGCTGAGCCGCCGCCCCTTCTGTTAGGGCGCCGCAGCGCGCATCGCCAGCACTTCCGCGACCGCGCTTACGACCGCCTCGGGGGCCTCAAAGGGAATCATGTGTCCGCTTTTGGCCAGGACCTGACGGCCGCGGGTGGACAGCCGCGCCAGCTGCGGCTGCAGCTCGTGGACCCACAGGCGGTTCCACTGCTGCTTCATGTGCTCGGGCCCGCCGTTGGGAGTAAAGTCCTCTGCGGTCAGTACGATAAGCGGCAGGCTGCCCAGCCCCTTGCCGGCGCGCATCGCGTCGCAGGTCGGCGTCACCCCGGCCAGCTCTGCCACCGACGCCGGATACCAGGTCGGCCGGTTCAGCAGATAGATCGCCTCGGCCACCACCTGCGGACCCAGGTTGAAGTCCTGCTGCTTGGCCGCCTGCCCAAGCTGCCAGCGCAGCACGCCGCTCCAGATGAGCAGCCGGATCACCGGCTGCAGCCGCTGGGCCTGCCGCAGCTCGGCCGCCGCCTCGGCCCGCCAGTCTCGGCCGAGCGTCGCCATGAAGCGCTCGTCCATGTACTCTGAAGAGGAGTCGACCAGCACCGCGGCGGCGATCTCCGCGGGAAAGCGCTCGTAGTACGCGCGAATCAGGTAGCCGCCATTGGAGTGCCCGACCAGGACATAGGGCCCCGGCTCCTGCGCGCGCTGCAGCAAGAGCTGCAGCTCTGCGGCCAGGAGCGCCGCCGGGCGCGGGGTCAGCGTCGGCTCCGGCTCGCTGTAGCCGAGCCCGGCGCGGTCATAGGAACAGACGCGGTGGTGGCGGGCCAGCTCGGTCTGTACCCGCACCCAGCCAAGCGCCGGCATGCCAAAGCCGGTGTCGAGAACCACCGTCGGCTGCCCCTGACCCGTGCAGTGCAGGTGCAGCTTGTGGCCGGCCACTTCATAGAGCTTTCCCGGCGGCTGAAAGCGTCGCCGATCGCGGGCATTGCACAGCGCGTTCCAGGTGGCCGCGATCAAGAGTAACCCGAGCGCTAGCGCGAGCAGCGCGCCAAGGCCAAGCAACCCGGCGCGCGCGAGCCGCCGGAGGGACCAACCTGAGCTCTTCATACCTGCAAGACGCCGCCGGCGCCTGGAGGTCGCACAAAATTTAACGCAGCGCCAGTCCGCGCCTGGCGCTACAGGCCGGCGCTGGCTTGCGCCCCGGCGCTGCCGTGCCGTCGGTCGCTGTGCTCGTGGCGATCGATCGCCTCCAGCTTGGCGCGGGCAAAGGCAGCGTAGGTCCCGGCCTCGATCGCCGCCCGCGCCTCGGCCATCAGGCAGTGGTAGTGGTGCAGGTTGTGCTTGGCGACCAGCCGCGGCCCGAGCGGCTCGCGGCACTTGAACAGGTGGTGGAGGTAGGCGCGGCTGAAGCTCGTGCAGGTGCTGCAGCTGCACGCCGGGTCCAGCGAGTCGTCGACCGCGGCGTTGGCCTGGCGCAGCAGCCGCACCCGGCCGGTGGAGGTGAAGGCGGTGCTCTGCCAGGCGAAGTTGGTCGGCAGGATGCAGTCGAACATGTCGACGCCGGCGCCGATCGCCGCCAGCAGATCGGGCGGGGTGCCGACGCCCATCAGGTAGCGCGGGCGATCGGCGGGCAGAAGCTCGGCCGCCAGCGCCGTCATGTCTTCGCGCTCGCCGCGTCCCTCGCCCACCGCCAGGCCGCCGATGGCGAAGCCGTCAAAGGGGTGGCTGGTGAGAAACGCCGCGGACTCGCGGCGCAGCTCGGGAATCACCCCGCCCTGCACGATCGCGAACAGCGACTGCGCGGGATTCTGGCGCGCCGCCAAGCTGCGCAGCGCCCAGCGGTGGGTGCGCTCCATCGCGGCGCGCGTCGCCGCCAGATCCGAGGTCGAGTCGATGCACTCATCGAGCACCATCATGATGTCCGAGCCGATGGCGGTCTGCACCTCGATCGAGCGCTCGGGAGACAAAAGGTGCACCCGCTGATCGACATAGCTGCGGAAGCGCGCCCCCTGCTCGGTGATCGTCCGCTGTCCGGGCAGCGAGAAGATCTGAAATCCTCCCGAGTCGGTGAGCACCGGTCCCGACCAGCCCATGAACTTGTGAATGCCGCCGACCCGGCGGAATAGCTCGGGTCCCGGGCGCAGCATCAGGTGATAGGTGTTGCCAAGGACTACCTGGACGCCGATCTCGGCCAGGTCGGGCGGACCAAAGCCGGTGACGGTCGCGCGCGTGCCGACGGCCATGAACACCGGCGTCTCGACCCGACCATGCGGCGTGAGCAGCGTGCCGCGGCGCGCCCGGGAGCCGGGATCCCGGGCAAGTACAGTAAACGGTAGGGTCATCGGCGGCGAGTCTAGCCCAAGTCCGGGTCGAGGTGAAACCCCAGGGGGCGCGTGTATACTTTCGGCATGAGCTTCCTTGGCAACATCCTGTGGCTGATCTTTGGCGGCTTCTTTGCAGGGTGCGGATATATCCTGGGCGGCATCGCCCTGTGCCTTACTATCGTCGGCATTCCTTTTGGGCTTGTGGCCATCCGCATCGGCTTTGCCACCTTCGCCCCGTTTGGCAAAAAGATCGTCGAGGGACCCGACGCCAACAGCACCCTGCGGGTGATCTTCAACCTGATCTGGATTGTGCTATTTGGCTGGGAGATCGCCATGGCCCACCTGGCCTCGGCGATCGTCTGCGCGGTGACGATCATCGGCATTCCCTTCGCGGTCCAGCACCTAAAGCTCATTCCTCTTTCGCTTCTGCCGTTCGGACGCGAGCTGCGCTAAACGACCGTGGCGCGGCCGCCCTCCGCTAAGACGCCAGCTCGGCCAAGGGGACGCTGAGGTCGGCCAGGCGCGCGGGATCGAGGGCGGCGCGGCTACCGACCAGGCGCCGGGCGATGCCGAAGTCGGCCGGCTTGCCGATGACATCGGCGGCCTGGATGCGGCCCTCCTTGAGGTAGAAGGCGACAAGCTCCTTGCCATCCGCCGACTGACGGGTGATGCAGCAGTCGTGGCCGGCGGACAGGCCGACCATCTGCAGCTTGAAGCCGTACTGCTCGGACCAGAACCAGGGGACGCTGGTCGAAGCCTCCGGCTGGCCCAGCAGGGTGGCGGCGGCGAGCCGGGCCTGCTCCATGGCGTTTGGCACCGACTCCAGGCGGACGCGGCCGCCGGTGTGCGAGCTCGGCTGGCTGGTGCAGTCGCCGATGGCGAGGATGTCCGGGTCGCTGGTCCGCGCGTACTCGTCTACGACGATGCCGTTTTCCACCGCAAGGCTGGCGGCGCTGGCGAGCTCGCTGTTGGGAACGATGCCGATGCCGACCAGGATCAGGTCGGCGGCGAGGCGCTCGGGGCCGCTCGGGCCCGCGGTCACCACCGCGCGCACCCGGCGCCGCTCGGGGTCGAGCTCGAGCTCGCTGACCTGGGTCGCCAGCCGGAAGCCGACCCCGTGCGCGCGATGGGTCTTTTCGATGAAGGCAGCGACCTCGGCGCCCGTCACCCGGGCGAGCAGGCGCGGCAGAGCCTCGACCACCGTGACCGTCAGCCCGAGCTGCACCGCCGCCGCCGCCACCTCCAGGCCGATGTAGCCGCCGCCGACGACCACCAGGTGACGTCCGGGCAGAAGCTGGCTGCGCAGCGCCTCGGCATCGTCCAGCGTGCGCAGGCACAAAAGGTTCTCAAGGCGCGCGAGCTCGACCCCGGCAAGGCTCAGCTGGCGCGGCCGGCTGCCGGTGGCCAGCACCAGCTTGTCGTAGGCTAGCGGCGCTCCCGCGGCCAGCGTCAGCTCCTTCTGGCTGCGGTCGATGGCCACCACGCGCGTCGCCGGTCGCAGCTCGATGCTCGCCTGCTCGTAAGCGGTCTGCGGGCGGAAGCCGAGCTGCGCCTGGCTCGTCTTGCCGAGCAGGAAGCCCTTGGACAGCGGCGGCCGCTGGTAGGGCAGGTGGGGCTCCTCGCCGACAAGGACGATGCGGCCGGCGTGGCCGCGCTTGCGCAGGGTGTTTGCAAGCTCGCTCCCGGCGTGCCCGGCCCCGACGATGACGATCGGCAGATTCATCTCTTTTTTGGTCCTTACCTGGGTGACCCGCGTGGAGGCGCGGGCGGAGTAAAGATGCTTGAATCGCCACAAGAGTCAATGCGGTCGCGGCGCGGCCGGGGCGCCGGTCAGCGGCTCAGCGCGGCCGCTCGGCGACCGCCCCGCAGCGGGCGAGCAGCCGCTCGGCAGCGTCGAGGTGCAGGCGCGGCTCGGGCCTTTCGCGGGCCGGCAGCGCCGCGGTGCTCGCGAGGCGGCCGATGGCCAGGTGGGCCAGCGCCTGATCGTAGGGCAGGCCGTGCGACTGCGCGGCCCGCAGGGCGCGGCGCAGCCACTTGAGGGCCAGCGGCCAGTGACCCTGCAGCTCCGCAAAACGGGCCTGGCACAGCGCGGCGCGGGCGGTGCCGATGGGCACAAGGCGGGCGTAGCGGTGCAGACCCGGCAGCGCCTGCTGCACCACCTGCAACAGCTCGCGGCGGCGGGCGGCGGGCGCGGCGTCCGCCGCCAGCTCGAGGTAGGTCGTGACGACGCCGAAGTAGCCTTCGAGCGCGCCGTGGCCGGTCTGCGCGGTGGCGCGGATCTCGTGCAGCGCCGCCTCCGCCAGCTGCTGCGCGGTGCTCCGCTCGCCCTGCTGCAGGGCGACCCAGGCGCGCTGCCCGGCGACGAAGATGCGCGCGGTCTTGGCCTGATCCAGCTGCGCCAGCGCGTGCGCCGCATCCAGCTGCCGCCGCGCCTGGGCCCAGGCTCCGCGGCGCAGCAGGACGCTGCCGAGCGTGCCGAGCGCCCACACCTCATACTGCGGGAAGCCGTCGCGCTGCGCCTCGCCAAGGAGCGCCGTGGCGTCGGCCTCGGCGGCCGCGTACTCCGCCTGCCAGTAGGCGACCGTGGCGCGCTGCAGCAGACAGAACAAGTAAAGGGGAGAGTTGCCCAGCGTGCGCGCCAGCACCATCGCCTTGTCGTAGCGCAGCCGCGCCGGACCCCACTCTCCGGTCATCAGGTGCAGCGCCGCGGTGATGCGGTGCAGCTCGAGCTCCGCCTTGGCATCGCGCAGGCCGCCAAGGCGCGCCTCGGCCATCGCCAGGTAGCGCTCGCGCAGCGCCGGCAGCCCGAGCACCGCGCCGAGGAAGCCCATCACCGCGTAGAGCATCACGAGCGCCGGCGCATCGTCGAGCTCCTCGGCCAGGTTGACGCTGAGCAGGGTGCCGAGCAGGACCTTTTCCTGCTCGCCGGTCCAGGCGTACATCTCCCCCGAGCCGAGGATCACCTGGAGCAGCTCGTGCAGGAGCTGCCGTCTCTCACCGGAGGGTAGCGCCGACAGGGCGCCGGCTGGCCGCAGCCGGTGCCACAGCTGCCGCGCCGACTGACCGAGCAGCGCCGCGCCCAGGCGCAGCCCGGTCGGCGGCAGCGGCGCCCCGAGCAGCGCCAGGGCGCTCTCCATGAGCGGCAGGCTGTCGCCGATGCGGCCAAGCCCCCACAGCGCGCTCGCCAGCAGGCGCAGCACGCGGGCGCGCTCCAGGGGCGGCGGGTCCAGGCGCGCGTGCAGCTCGCGCGCCTTGGTCAACAGCGCCACCGCCTCGGTGAGCGCGCCGGCCTGCAGCGCCTCGGCGCCGGCCAGCGCGGCGTAGTGGGCGCAGCGGGCCGGGTCGGCTGCCTGCGCGAAATGGTAGGCCAGCTGGGCGGCGTGTCCGGGCTCGCTGCCGTAGACCTGCTCCAGGGCGCCGGCGAGCTGGCGGTGCAGCTCCTGCCGCGCCTCGGCCGTGAGGTCGGCGAGCAGCCGCTCGCGCAGGCGGTCGTGGGCGAAGCGCCAGCTGCCGTCCTCGACCTCGAGCACCGCCACCGCGGCGGCGGCCATAAGGAGCGCCAAGAGCCCCGGCTCGGGTGCCGGCACCAGCACCTGCAGCACCCGCAGGTCCAGGCGGGTGCCGAGCGCCGCGGCCAGGCGCAGCAGCGGGCGCGCCGGCTCGGGCACGCGCTCGAGCCGCTGCCGCAGTACCTCCTTCATGCCGCCCCAGGCGGCGATGATCTGCGCCGCCGGCAGGTCGTGCTGGCCAACGGCGGCCAGGCGCCCTGCGGAGTCCGCGAGCACGCGCACCGCCTCGATGACGAAGTGCGGGTTGCCGGCCGTCTCCTGCAAGAGCAGCGCGGTAAGCTCGGCGTTGTCGGCCGCCGACCCGACGATGGCCCGCGTGAGCTCGCCGACTCCCTCGGCGTTGAGGCGCGCCAGGGGCAGCACGGTGAGCTGCGGCAGCTCGCCCGGCAGCAGCGGCCGCTCATCGCTGCGGTAGCTGCCGACGAGCAGCAGCGGCCGCCCGCCGAGCGCGCCGGCGATGCGGCGCAGCAGCGCCAGGCTCTCGCTGTCGGCCCACTGCAGATCCTCCAGCACGAGCAGCGTCGGCTGCGCGACCTGCAGCAGCAGCCCCTCGGCGACCGCGCGCAGCCGGCTCTGCGTCGCCTGAGCGTCCAGGACCGGCGCCTCGGGGATCGCCCGCCCGAGCAGTGCTGGCAGCTCGGGCAGCACCGTCTTGAGCACCCCCGCCGCCAGATCCGACAGCTCGCTATACAGGGCCAGGTGCCGCAGCACGCTGATAAACAGCTGCAGCGGCTGGCCGCCGGCCGCCACCGCCTGACCGCGCACCACCAGCATGCCGGCCACCAGCGCCGCGGCGCGCGCCTCGGCGAGCAGCCGCGACTTGCCGACGCCGCTCTCGCCGGCAAGCAGGAAGCCGCTGCCGCGACCCGCGACCGCTTCGCCGATGGCCGCTAGCAGGCGCGCCACCTCGGCGTCGCGACCGACCAGCCGCGAGGCGCGCAGGAAGCTCTCGCGCAGCTGCGCCGTCTCGACCGCCAGCGGCTCGTCGAGCAGCTGGTTCAGATCCAAAAGTACGGTCGCCGCATCCTGGTAGCGCTGCGCCGGGTTGCGCGCCAGCAGCCGGCGCAGGAGCGCCTGCAGCGGCGGCTCCAGCACCTGCAGCCGGGCCTCGAAGCGCGCCACCTGCGAGTCGCTTGGTTCGTGCTCGTCCTCGTCGACGTGCGGCACCGAGTTGAACATCTCGGCGAGGTCATCGGCCAGGGTGACATCGGCGCTGGTGCCCAGCACCTGCGCCAGCAGGCGGGTGCGGTTGGCGTGGTCAAAGGGGAAGTGCCCGGTGAGCAGCTCGTAGCCGAGCACCCCGACCGCGTACAGGTCGGACTCGACCGAGGGCTGCTGCCCGAGCAGCAGCTCCGGTGCCATGTACAGCACGGTGCCAGCGGCGGTCCCGCGCAGCTTGGCCGCCTGCACTGCCTGCGCGGCGATGCCGAAGTCCACCACCTTGATCTCGCCGTCTACGCACAGCACGTTGGCCGGCTTCAGATCACGGTGACTGATCCGCCCCCCGCGCTGCCGCGACAAGTCGAGTCCTGACCGGCCCTCTGGACACTGGCTGGAAAGCGCGTCGCGCCAGCGTGCCGCGCGCAGCTCCCGCAGGACCCTTGGGCGAAAGGGTCCTCCACCGCAAAATAAGGGGCTGGCTGGCTGCCGGCTGGCATGGGAGCATGCGCCCCATGGGCTCAACGCCAGTGGTGACGCGCAGCGAGCTGCGCCAGCTTATCGGTCGGCTGCTGCGCACCGACAGCGATCAAGACGCCTTTGTGCTCGATTACTTTCACGAGGTCTACCGGCTCTTCGCCGCCGGCATGGATCGCACCCAGAAGATCAACCTGCTCTTTGAACAGGTTGATGGCGACGAGATCCTGCAAGCGCTGGAGCAGCATAAGCCGACCGAGGTCCGCAAGTTCCTATCGCAGCGCAGCTCCTCCCAGGCATCGCTCGGTACCCCAGAAGCGGCGCCCACCCCCAAACCGCTGCCCGACCCCACGGTCCCGCACCTGGTCTGCCTCTACGCGGACGGCTCTAGCGTCGACCGCGCTGCCTTCCTCGAGCTGCGCAAGTATCTGAGCCCCAAGCTGCGCGCCGGCGCGCTGACCCTGTGGAGCCGGGAAGACGCGCTGCCCGGCGAGCACCTGGAGCTGGTCCGCGCCCACCACCTGCAGAACGCGGCTGTCGTGGTCTTGCTCGTCAGCCCGGACTTCCTCGCCGATGCGGAGCTCGATGAGCTGGTCAAGGGGGTGCTCAAGCGGCGGACCCAAGGGCGCTGCGTGGTGGTGCCGGTGCTGGTCGTCGCCGTCGACTGGAAGAACAGCCACTTTGGCTCGCTGCAGCCGGTGCCGCGCGACGGCGTGCCGATCCGCTCGCGCAAGGATCGCGACTCGGCCTGGGTCGAGGTGGTCGAGGGCCTGTCGCAGGCGCTGCAGCATCGGCCGCTGCGCGATGCGGGCCTCGTCCCCCCGAGCAGCGGAGTCGGCGCCGCCCCGCCAGTTCAAGAGGTGCCCGACTGGGCTAGCTCCCAGGCGGCCGCCCCCAGCCCGAGCGCGGCCGCCGCTACCGCTGCTGCGCCGAAGCTCAGCGTCAAGGTTAGCGACGATGACCTGTTTGTTCCCAAGCTGCTCGCGCAGGCGCTGCAGCGCCACGCGGTGGTGCCCTTCGCCGGCGCCGGGGTGTCGCGCGCAGTCGCAGATCGCGAGACCAACCGGCCGCTGTTTCCCGACTGGAAGGAGCTGCTCCTGGGGGCTGCCGAGCGCCTCAAAGAAGCCGGCAAGGACGGCTACGCGCGCACCGTCTCCGGCCTGGTCGACATCGGCGAGGGGGACTCCCTGCTCGACGCCGCCAAGCGCGCGCAGCAGGGTCTGGGGCCGGTGTGGTTTCAGTATCTGCGCGAGGCGCTCGATCCCCCTTTCAGCCGGGCCAGGCCAGAGAGCCTGGCGCTCGCTCAGGCGCTGTGGACGTTCGGCAGTCGGCTGATCATCACGACCAACTACGATCACGTCCTGCGCTGGGCTTGCCCCGACAGCCTGCGCCGGGACCAGCACACCTGGGACATCTCGGCCCCCGCGGAGTTTGCCCAGCTGCTGAGCGGCGGGCTCGATCGGGCGACGGTCTGGCACCTGCACGGCTACGTCGGCAACCTCGCCAACATCATCCTCACGCCGGACGGCTATCAGCGGCTCTACCCCGACAGCTCGCATATAAAGAACACCTATGATGCCTCACTGCTGACCCTGCGCGCCGTGCTGTCCTCTCGCACGCTCTTGTTTGTCGGCTTCAGCTTCACCGATCATGCGTTTGCCGAGCAGGTCCGCTTCCTCGATGAGGTCTTCCGCGGCGCTGTCGGGCCGCACTATG
Organism: Polyangia bacterium; assembly: GCA_044222245.1. Lineage (GTDB taxonomy): Bacteria > Myxococcota_A > Polyangia > Palsa-1104 > JAEUJZ01 > CALFML01. The sequence goes on from JBGANQ010000041.1 coordinate 27,095, forward strand.
TGCTCGTAGAGCAGTCCAATCTCGGGCTGGCGCGCCAGCGGCTGCGCGGCCTGACGTCGATCGAGCTGCTTCCCTTCGCGAGCCGCGAGGCTCTGCCCGCCCAGCTGCGCCGCCTCGCCGCGCTCGCCGGCTGAGCCGCAGCGGGTCGGCGCGCCCGAGCCCAGCGCGAGGCGCGCAGCTCTTGCCCGCTCCAGCCCGGCCGGGCAGGCAAGAGTTGCCTGCGCAGGCAACTCTTGCCTGCTGGCGCCGCCCAGACTGGACGCCGCGTCCGCTCGGAAATCCGTACTCACGACGAGAAAGCCGCCACCCCGGCGCGGGCGGCGGTCGGTTTCGGAAGTGGCACGCAGGTTGCTTTGTCCTTCTGGCACGCGCCGAGGACGAGACAGCCTTCGCGGACCGTCAGTCCTCTCCGCTTCCCAGCGAGCCGCCGCCTCCGGGCCGGGCGGCGACTCGCCGACCGCGCCGCTGCGCCTCCGGCTCTTGCCGACAGCGGCCTTCATCCGGCCCACAAAGAAAGGGAACCATCATGAAGACCGAACTCATCATCCGCGCCTGGAAAGATCAGCAGTTCCGCTCGCAGCTCGGCGCCCAGGCGCCCGCCCACCCCGCCGGTCGGTCGACCCCGGCCGAGCAGGTACTGAAGGAGAGCGTGATGAGCACCTCGCCGCAGTCGTACTGCAGCATCGGCTCGCACTGCCAGTGCGGCTAGAAGTCTGATTCAGGACCCACTGCGGACCCCGAGCCAGGTGGCGTCCGTCCTCACGGCCCCGAGGCCGCTGCGGGCGGGTGCCACGCGGCTCGGGGCGCCTCGCGACGGTTCTGAAGCAGGCTTTTTGTCCGCTAGTCCCGCAGCGTCCCGGCGGCCGGTCCGCCGGGCGGCGCGTCTTGCACCCAGGAGGCTCTCATGATCTGCTCGCTCGCTGGCGCCACCCCGGTGGCGACTCCCTCGCTCCCGACCATGACTCCCTTGAGCTTCGCGGAGCTCCTGCAGCGCTTCCTGCCGCTTGCCCCAGAGGCGCCGCCGCCGCCTGGGACGCTGCCGTTTATTCCGGCGCTGTACGGTTTTGTCCGGCCCGCGGTCAGCGCCCTGCGCGCTCGCCTTTTGCCGCCGGTCGGCTATGAGCTGGACTGGATCGCCGTCGAGCGCGACTGCCTGACGCACCTTGGCGAGCAGCTTCACCGGCTCTGCCGGCGCACCCTGGTGCTCGAGCTCAACGTGGCGCGGCTGCGCGAGCTTTTGCGCGGTGACACCCCCGAGCAGCGCTTCCAGGACTACACCCGCCGCATCCTCCAGGACCCCGCCGCCTGGGCCGAGCTTGCTGCCGAGTACAAGGTGCTGGCGCAGCAGCTGGCGGCCGCCATCGAGCGCTGGACGCGCGTGTGGTGCGAGCTGTTTTGCTCCCTCACCGCAGACTTCGCGCAGGTCGCCACCCTGCTGCAGCCGGCGCTGCAGCGGCCGACTCTGGTGGCGGTCAAGGGCGGGCTCTCGGACCCTCACCGCGGTGGGCGCGGCGTCTTTCACCTCACTTTTCAGGATGCCGGCGCGACGCCCCAGCAGGCGCGGGTGGTCTACAAGCCGCGGTCGCTGACCGTGGACGCGCACTTCCAGCAGCTGCTCGCCGCGTGCAACCAGGCGGCCGCCTGCGGCACCCTCAGCCTGCGCGGCCTGCGCTACGCCGCCCCGCCGCTGCTCGGCTGCGAGTTCCCGCGCTTCCGCACGCTGCGCAGCATCGACTGCGGCGATCACGGCTGGGTCGAGTTCGTAGCCGCCGCGCCGTGCCAGAGTCCGGAGGAGGTGGCGCGCTTCTACGCCCGCCAGGGCGGCTTCCTGGCGCTGCTGCACCTGCTGGACGGCGCCGACCTGCACCACGAGAACATCATCGCCCACGGCGAGCACCCGATGCTGGTGGACCTCGAGATGCTGTTTCATCCGTGGACCGGACCCGCCCCTGCGGCCGGGGCCCGCGAGCGCGCCGAGGCGCTGCTGCGCGAGTCGGTGATGCGCACCATGCTGCTGCCGGGCCGCTCGTGGGGCGACCGCGAGCGGGCCGGGGTCAACCTGGGCGGGCTGGGCAACGGCGGCGAGCAGCCGGTGCCGCAGCCGGTGAGCTGCTGGGCCGACGCCGGGACCGATGAGATGCGCCTGGCCACCGGACCCGGCTCGCTGCCGCCGGGCGACAACCTGCCGCGCCTGAATGGGGCGGTGGCCCCAGTGTCGCACCACGCCGAGGCGGTGGTGGCCGGCTTTGAGGCCGTGCTGCGCCTGGTGCTGAGCGAGCGCGAGCGCTGGCTGACCCCCGACGGACCGCTGTGGGCCTTTGCCCACGATGAGGTCCGCCGGCTGGTGCGACCGACCGTGGTGTACGCCGAGATCCTCGACGTCCTCACCCACCCCGACCACCAGCGGGAGCGCCTGGCGCGCGAGCAGCTTATCGCGGTGCTCACCGATGTTCCGACGGTGCCGGCCCTGCCGCCGTGGGCCCTGGAGGTCGAGCGGACGGACCTGGAGCAAGGGGATGTCCCGCTGTTCCTCAGCCGTCCCGCCAGCACCTTGCTTGCCGATTCGCGGGGGGTGAAGGCAGCGGGCTATCTGGACGAGCCGGCGCTCGCCGCGGTGCTGCGGCGGGTCGCGACGCTCGACGAGCGGGCAGTCGGGCAGCAGGTCTTCATCATCCGCGCCGCGCTCGCCGTGGCGGGGCTGAGCCTGGGGGTGACCGCGCCGACCGCGCCGCTGGCCCACCGCCCCGTGGAGCCGAGCCTGGGCGGGGCGCCGGCGCTGCCGCCGCCGGGAGCCGCTGCGGTCGCGGCCCACGACCAGCTGGCGGCTGCAGCCCGCGCTGCGGCCGTCGACTCCGCCCCCAGGCGCGCCGGCGCGGCGGGCGACGATGCAGCCAGCGCGGGGTCCGGGGACGGGGCCGGCGAGCTGGCGGGCGAAGTGGACTGGGCGCCGCGCTGGCTCGCCGAGCGGCTGAGCCGCGATGCGGTGCGCGGGGAGCTTGACGTCAGCTGGATCGGCGCCATGGCGATCAGCGAGACCGCCTCCGAGCTGGCGCCGCTGCACCCGGATCTATACGACGGGACGGCGGGGGTGGCGCTGTTTCTGGGCTACCTGGGGCGGCTGAGCGGGGAGGCGCGCTACCTGGAGCTGGCGCAGCGGGCCGGCCGCGCCCTGCACGCCGGACTGCTCGCGCAAAAGCCGGGGGCGCCGCTCGGGGGCTTCGGCGGCCTGCCGTCCCAGCTCTACGCCCTTTTGCACCTGCAGGCGGTGCTCGGCGACCGCGGCCTGCTCTCGACGCTGGACGATGCGCTGCGGATCATCGCGGCGGAGCTTGACCGGGACGAGCGTCTTGATGTCATGTACGGTGCCGCGGGCGCGCTGCTGGTGCTCCTGACCGCCCATGAGATGACGCGCGCGGAGGCACCGCTGGCGGTGGCGGTGGCCTGCGGGCGCCACCTGGCCGCCAAGGCGCGGCGCGGCGCGGCGGGGGCCTGCTGGCCGGTACAGGTGGCGACGCAGCCGCTGCTCGGGTTTGCCCACGGCGCCGCGGGCATCGCTGCGGCGCTGGCGCGCCTGGCGCGCCTGGTGGCCGACCACGACGAGTTCGGCGCCGAGGCGGCCGGCTTCCTGGGGCTGGCCCGCGAGGCGCTCGCCTTCGAGCGCGCGAGCTACGATGCGGCGCGCGGCTGGCCGGATCTGCGCCAGGCGCCGGCGCAGTACCCGCTGGCCTGGTGCCACGGCGCCCCCGGGGTGGCGCTCGGCCGGCTGCCGCTGCTCGACCTCGATCCGCAGGCGCGGACCGAGGTGGCCGAGGCGATCACCCGCACCCTGGCGGCGCCGCCGCTGCTCGGCCACGGCCTGTGTCACGGTCAGCTCGGCAACCTGGTCATCGCCGATGAGGCGGCGCGCCGGCTGGGTCGCGCCGACCTGGCCGCGCAGGTGCAGCACAAGGGGCGCGCGGTGCTGCAGGTGCTGCACCGCAGCGGTCCGCGCGGCTCGCTCGCCTTCGCCGCCGCGGCGCCCGGCCTGATGGACGGGCTGGCCGGTGTCGGGCTTGGCCTGCTGCGCCTGGCCTACCCGGACAAGGTCCCGCTGGTTCAGGCGCTGGCCGCTGGCCCGCCCGGCTAAGGCAGGCCCGCACAACTGGGCGCCCGGGCCGCGGCGGTCACGAACTTGCGGGGCTGTACCCGGCGTGAGGCTGGGGCGCGGCCGCCCGTCCTTTACAGGCCAAAGTCGCCAATGAAGGGCTTGATCAGGTCGAGCAGGGCGCGGATGCGCGGGATCTCGGACAGGACGGCCGGTACCATCACCCGCAGTCCGATATCGCGGCACACCAGCTCGGGCAGCACCGGGACCAGCGTCCCCTCGGGGACCCCGGGGTCGGGGAGCATCGCATCGGGCACCAGCGCGATGCCGTGGCCGGCGAGCGCGAACTGGCGGATAAGGTGAATGTGCCTGGTGATCAGAAGCGGACTGACGGACAAGGTCCCGCCGCCGCGCAGCGGCCAGAGCTTGCCGTCGGCTCCCGGGCACTCCCAGGCCAGCAGATCGTGCTGGGCGAGGTCAGAGAGGGTGCGCGGCGTGCCGCGCTGCGCCAGATACGCGGCGCTGGCGACCAGCCAGACCCGGATCCGCACGAGCTCGCGCGCCACCCACGGCCCCTTGGGGCTGGTCTCGCCAAAGTGCACCGCCAGGTCCACGTCCTCGACCAGACCCCCGGCAGGGTCATCGCTGAAGTGCAGGCGGAAGGTCAGCCGTGGGTAGCGACTGTGGACGTAGCCGAGCATCGGCGTCAGCACGTGCGGCGGCAGGCCCACCGGCAGCAGGATGCGCAGCACCCCGGAGGGCTCGGCCCCCACCTCGCGCACCGACTGGATGAGGGCGTTTACCTCCTGGACCATCAGCCGCCCGCGCGCCGCCAGCACCGAGCCCGCCGTGGTGAGCGAGACGCCGACGCGGGTCCTATCGACCAGCAGCACGCCGGCGCGCGCCTCCAGCTGATCGATCCGCCGCCGCAAGGTCGCGCGCGAGAGGCGCAGGGACTTGGCTGCGGTCAGAAACGAGCCGGTGTCCGCCACCGCCAGCAGGGCTCTGAGTTCTTCAAGATCCATGGGTGCTCCATCGGAGTGAGCGGTTGGTGAACCTGAGGCAGCCGGCGCTCTCCCGCGGCCGCGACCTCATCATTCAAACCCGAAGTGGCTCCATCCCGCCATCCCGCCCGGTGCCCGGCGCCCGGCCCCTGACTCCTGGCTCCTGGCTGAAGACCGGTGGCTAGCGGTGGCGCAGCAGCATCCCGCCGACGCCGGCGGCGCGCAGCACGCCGCCGCTGCCCGACACCGCGAGGAAGCTGTTGTTGGTGCCGCTCGGCGCGCGCGACCAGGTGGCGCCGTCCCAGTGCAAAAGGAGTCCTAGCGGACCGCCGATCCACAGGTCGCTCGCCCCGCTGCCCCCTACGGCGGTCAACGCCGAGGTGGTTCCGCTGGCGACCGCGGACCAGCTGCTGCCGTTCCAGCGTAAGATGACACCCATCTCGCCGATGGCCCAGACGTCGCTGGCGGCGCTGCCCCAGACGCTGCGCAGCCCCTGCGTGGTGCCGCTCGGGCTGCGCGACCAGCTGGTTCCGTCCCAGCGCAGGATGACGCCTCCGTCTCCCACCGCCCAGACCGCGCCGGCGGCGCTGCCCCAGACTCCCAAGAGCCGCGTGGTGACGCCGCTTGCGGTCGGCGCCCAGCGGGTCCCGTCAAAGTGCCAGATGGCGCCGCCGTCGCCGACCGCCCAGAGGTCGCTGGCGCCGCGCCCCCACACGCCGCGCAGCGTGACGGTGACTCCGGAGAAGCTCCGCCACGCGCTGCCGTTCCAGCGCAGGATGGTCCCGCTGTCGCCGACCGCCCAGAGGTCGCTGGCGCCGCTGCCCCACAGCGCCCGCAGGTCGGCGGTGGTGCCGCTCGGCACCGCGCCAAAGCGGCTGCCGTCCCAGTGCAGGAGGGTGCCGCCGGCGCCGACGGCCCAGGCAGAGTCGGCATCGCTGCCCCACACGCCGAGCAGATCCTGGGCGCTCAGGCTGCCGAGCAGCGACCACTGGGTCCGGTTCCAGCGCAGCCGGAGGCCGTGGCTGCCGACCACCCACAAGTCGCTGGCGCTGCTGCCCCACAGCGCGAACAGCGAGACTGCGGGCGCCCCGGCGACCGCGCTCCACGCGGTGCCGTCCCAGTGCAGCACGACGCCGGCATCGCCGGCCGCGAAGACCTCGCTGCGGCCACTGCCCCAGACGGTGTAGAGGGTCTCGGCGGTGCCGCTGGTCACGGTGCTCCAGGCCGCGCCATCCCAGTGCAACAAGGTGCCCGCATCGCCGACTACCCACACGTCATCGGCGGCGCTGCCCCAGGCGCTGACCAGGATGCTGGTGGCCCCCGAGGCGACCGGGGCCCAGGCAGTCCCGTCATAGTGGAGCAGGAGTCCGTCATCGCCCACCGCCCAGACATCGCGGGCGCTGCTCCCCCAGACTCCGTTAAGGGCCGCGGTGGCGGGGCTCTTCACGCTGCTCCAGGCGGCGCCGTCCCAGTGGACGATGGTGCCGCTCTGCCCCACGGCCCAGACGTCGCTGGCGCCGCTGCCCCAGACGCCGTTGAGCGTTGTGGTGGTCGCCGAGCTCACGGCGCTAATGGCGGTGCCGTTCCAGTGCAGCACGGCTCCGCCGTTGCCCACCGCCCAGACGTCGCTCGGCCCGGTCCCCCAGACGCTGGTCAGCGACTGCGCGGTGCCGCTGTCCACCACCGTCAGGCGCTGGCCGTCGGAGTGGACGATGCCTCCCAGCGAGCCGACCATCCAGACGTCGCTGGCCGAGCTGCCCCAGACCGCGTAGTGCGAGTTGCCGTGCGGCAGCGGATGTTCCCAGCACCAGCCGCCGCTGTTGCAGACCGGCGGCGGCGGCTCCCCGCCATCGGGCGGCGGGGCGGCGGCGTCAATAGGGGCGCCATCTGCGGTGCCAGCATCGGGCAGCGCGGCGCCGCTGCCGCAGCCGGACCCGGCTCCGAGCACGAGCAGGAGACCGACCACAAGGCCGCCGAGCCAGAGCCGGGATCGGCGCCGAAGCGTTAGCGCGGCCGGGTTGCGTGCGGTGAGGTATCGCAAGGAGTCCCTTTCAACTAGCCCTTCCGGAGGCTGCAGCGGCTTCATATGAGAGCTTGTGGCGTGCACCCTACCTGCTTTGGGCGCCGGATTGCACGCGCTTTTGCTCGCGCCGCCGGCTGGCTGTGTAAGATGCGCCATGCGCACCCTCTCTCGCTCCTTGCCCGTCGCCGCCGCGGCCACCCTGCTGGCCGCGGTCACCCTGCTGGCTGCGGCCACTGGCTGCCGCCAGGGCTCGGATGAGCCGGCGTTCCCAGATGACTTCCTGTTCGGTGTCGCCACCGCGGGGTTCCAGAACGATCCCGGCTGCCCGACCCTGCCCGCTTCGGAGTGCATCGACGCGGGCAGTGACTGGTATCAGTTTGTCACCTCGCCGGAGGTCCGCGCCTCCAGGCGGAGCTACCTCAGCGGCGATCCGCTCAGCCTGGGCCCGGGCAGCTATGAGCTTTATGAAAAAGACTTCGATCTGGTAAAGGATGGCCTCTCTGGCAACGCCGTCCGCCTGAGCCTGGAGTGGTCGCGCATCTTCCCCCGCGCCACCTTCGGCGTCGAGGGCTTCGCCGCCCTGCGGGCGCAGGCCGATGGCAAGGCGCTGGCTCACTATCACGCCGTGCTGCGGGCGCTCAAGCAGCGGGGCCTGACGCCGCTTGTCACCCTGCATCACTACACCTTGCCGGCCTGGCTGCACGACGCCGTGGGGTGCCACAAGGATCTGACTACCTGCCAGCCGCGCGGCTGGCTCGATGAGCGCGCGGTGCACGAGATCACCAAATACGCCGGCTTCGCGGCGCAGGAGTTCGCCGCCGAGGTCGACCTGTGGGCGACGCTGAACGAGCCGTTCGCGGTGATCCTGCCCGGCTTTATCGCCCCCACCGCCGACCGCACCAACCCGCCCGCCGCGCTGCTCGCCCTGACCGAGGCGCGCACCGCGCTGCTGGCGATGATAAAGGCCCACGCGCGCATGTACGACGCCGTCAAGGCAGCGGACCAGAGTGATGCCGATGGCGATGGGCGACCGAGTCAGGTGGGCCTGGTCTACAACATGACCCCGGCGGCGCCGCGCGATCCGCAAAACCCGCTCGACGTGCTCGGCGCCGAGCGGCTGTTCTACCTTTACAACGAGGTGTTCCTCAACGCCGTGCTGCGCGGTGAGCTGGACGAGAACCTGGACGGCAACCGGGTGGCGCGGCCCGAGCTGCAGCGCATGGACTACGTAGGAATCAACTACTACACCCGCGCCATCGTCGATGGCACCGCCAAGCCGTTCCTGCCCGACCTGTCGCCGCTGTCGACCTTCAACCCGCTGACCTCGACCCTGTATACCGAGTATCCTAAGGGCATCTACGACATGGTGGCCTACGTCAACGAGCGCGGCTACCCGGCGATCATTACCGAGAACGGCAGCGCCGATCCGAGCGACTTGATGACCGCGCCGCGCTACCTGGCCGAGCACTTGGGCTGGCTGCAGCGCGCCGTGGCCACCGGCGCCCGGGTGCGCGGCTACTTCTACTGGACGCTGGTCGACAACTACGAGTGGAACCACGGCCTGCAGCTAAGCTACGGGCTGTACCAGCTGCTGCAAGACCCGCAAAAGACGCGCGTGCCGCGGCTGGCGGTGGAGGTCTTTCGCCAGATCGCCACGCGCAAGGCGATTCCGCCCGAGCTCCAGCTGAAGTATCCCCTTCCCGACTAGCGGGTCTGCGGTCCGGATGACGGGGACGGCGCGTCGCCGCCGAGCAGCTCTGCCGCCGCCTGCCGGTAGATGCCCGCCATGTCCGCCGCATCCTGCGCGGTGGTGTCCGAGGGCACCGCCTGGAGCACCGAGCAGGCGAACAGCTCGTCGCTGCGCGGCAGGGTCCCGCGGTCATAGCGCGCCGGCGCGTGCTGGTTTTCCGGGTGGGTCCAGGGAAATCCGTCCGCGCTGTTGCTCAGCTTCCGGGTGAGCTGCTGGATGTTGTAGTAGATGTGAAATCCCCAGTCGGGCAGGTAGTGCACAAGCTGGCCCTGGGGGCCGCAGACAAGGCCCAGCTCGACCAGGCGCCGCGCCATCGCCGCCGCGGTGGCGGCGTCCGGGTAGCGGGTGAGCAGGAACGCGCCGTTGTCGCCTTGCGGGTCTTCCAGCCGCCGCAGCGTGAGCCCGGGGATCTGGGCGAGCTCGCGGCGCAAGAGCTGCTTGGCGGCGCGCATCGCCCCGGTAATCGCCGGCAGCTTGCGCAGCTGGATGAGACCAAGCGCCGCCTGCAGCTCGGTCATCACCGTGCCCAGCCCCCACAGTACGGTCGGCGCGCCGCCGCGCGCGAAATCGACGCTGTGGCCGACGTCGTAGGCGGCCTGGCAGCGCTTGTAAAGGGCGTAGTCGCTGGTCACCACCATGCCGCCCTCGCCGGTGCTCAGGGCCTTGCTGTGCTGGAAGCTGAAGATCGCAAGGTCGCCGAAGCTGCCGAGCGGCCGGCCCTTGTACGCGCCGCCCACCGCCTGCGCGCAGTCTTCGACAAGGGCGATGCCGTGCTGCCGGGCGATGGCGCGCACCTCGATGAGGTTGCCGGTCGCGCCGCTCATGTGGACGTGGATGATGACGCGGGTGCGCGCGGTCAGCTTGCGCCGCACGTCGGCCGGCTCCAGGCAGTAGCTGTCATCGACCTCGCAGAGCACCGGAATCGCCCCGCGGTGGATCACCGCGGCGGCGACGCTCACCCACAGATAGGCGGGGATGAGCGCCTCCTGCCCCGGTCCCAGGCCGAGCGCGGTCAGCGCTACGTGCAGGGCGCCGGTGCCGCTGCCCACCGCGACGCCGTAGCGGGCGCCGACCTGGGCGCTGAACTCCTGCTCGAAGCGGTCGCACAGGCGCAGCGGCTCGGGCCCAAAGAAGCGCGAGGGCGAGCGCGCCGCCAGCACCTCGACCACGAGCCGCGCCTCGTCCTGGTCGATGAAGGGGCCGCCCGGCCACGGATAGCCAAAGGGACTCTGGCGCATCAGGCAGCGGGCTTGCGGGCCGGCGGGTCCAAAAGGGCCGATGGTGGCGCTGCGTACTCTGCCTGGGCGAGGCGGACCGCCTCGCTCACCAGTGGATCGCGGAACATCAGGCTCCAGGTCTGCGCGCTCTCAAGCGGAATCTGCCCCGAGAAGATCATGTCGATGGCGTTCCAGTCGACCAGGCAGTCCTCCAGCAGCGGACACTGCGCACCTTTGGGGCGCGCCGCCGGGAAGCTCGGGCTGCCCTGCTGCACCGCCTGCTGGTGCGCCGCTACGGACTCCTGTTTGTCGATCTGGTACAGGCCCAGCTCACCCACCCCGCGCATGCCGCAGCCGAAGCTCTTGTAGCTGCCGCTGGTCGCGATCGCGTCGTCGAGGAAGTGGAAGCAGACCTGCCAGTCGTGCAGGAAGCAGGTGCGGGCGAAGCTGCCGCTGTGCGGGAAGCGGGCCCGCCACGCCGGCGGCAGCGCGTCGCTGCGGCCGCTCTCGCGGTAGGCCTTGCAGGTGGTGGCGATGATGAACTCGGCCAGCCGCAGATAGTGCGGCCAGATCGGCGCGATGAGCGGGCTGTCGGTCGCGCGCGTCAGCACGTAGGTCAAAAAGGCGTAGGCCTGGGTGATGGTCGGCTTGCCGTTTTCCTTATCATACTCGGAGACGCAGTGGGCCGGCAGCATGAGCAGCCCGCTGCGGATTGCCTCGGGGTAGGTCGCCCAAAGGTGCTCGACAAAGTCGGGGAAGCCGTCGATGTTGGCTTGGTTCAGGGTGCACAGCAGCATGGTCGGCACGCCCGCTTCGAGCAGCGCGCTCAAGGTGTCCTGCACCCGCGCGAGCAGCATCGCGCTGTTGCCGAAGCGCGGCAGGTTGGCAAGCTGGGTGTGTCCGTCCAGGCTCATCGCCAGGTAGGCCTTGCGGCCGGCGAGCCGGGCGATATGCTGCGGCCGGATGAGGGTGCCGTTGGTCGAGATCCGCACCCAGCGGTCGGGGAAGGTGTCGAGCAGGGCTTCGACGATCGCCGGGTAGACGAAGGGCTCGCCGCCGGAGTACTCGACAAAGACCACCGAGGGGTAGTCGCTGGCGACGAGCTGGCCGATGCGGCCGATGCGGGCGGCGGCGGCGGCGCGACCGGCTTCATCCAGGCGCTCGATCGGCCGCATCTTCCAGTCGCAGTAGGTGCAGCGCAGGTTGCAGAAGTTGGTCATGCCCAGGATCTCAGCGAGCAGCTTCACCACGACCTCCTGTGCTTGCGGTCGGGCGCCTGGCCGCTGGCACCGCTGCCTGCGTGCCGCCTCGGTCCGCCTTGGGCTTCATGAGGCCGGATAGTCTGTGAAAGGCGGCGCCCGGATCAAGGCCTTTGTCGCCGCGTGCGTCTTGGGCCCGGCTCCGGCGCTGCGCGCGCGGGGCTTCAGTCTTTTTTGGGAAGCTTGCGCGACAGCCGCTCGGCGCCGCTTTCCTGACTGCGGCTAGACTGCGCGGTGCGATTGAGGGCGTAGGCGATGCCGCTCTGCAGGGTGCCCAGGGTGACGATCGAGCCGAGGTCGATGCCCAGGCGAATCAGGGTCTGCGCGACCTCCGAGCGGATGCCGGTGAGCACCGCCTGGGTGCCGAGTAGGCGCAGCGCGCTGGCGGCCTGCATCAGCGTGCGGGCGACATGCGTGTCGATGTGCTTGATGCCGGTGATGTCGATGATCACGGTCGTCGTCCGGTGCGCCTGGGCCCCGGCCAGCGCCGCCTCGACGACCTGCTGCGCCCGCTGCTCATCCACGGTGCCGATGATCGGCATGACCATGATCTGGTCGGTGATCGGAATAAGCGGCGTCGATAGCTCGGCGAGGCGAACTCTTTGCGCGGTGATGATCTCTTCGCGCAGCGCGGCCTGGGCCTGCTGCGCCTGCAGGCGCTCCTGCTCGGCGCGCGCGCGCTCCACAAGCTCGCGCTGCAGCTGCGTGTTGGTCTCGCTCAGCTCGCGGTTTTTGACCCGCAGCTGCTCGGTGAGGGCGTTGAGCTCGGAGTAGAGCAGGGCGTTCTGCACCGAGACCGCGGCGTGAGAGGACAGCAGGCGCAAAAGCTCGACGCGGCTCTCGGTAAAGACGTTGGCGGCGAGGTTGTTCTCCAGGTACAGGATGCCCGCCAGGCGGCCCTGGTGCATAAGGGCCAGGCAGAGCAGGGACCGCGGCTTCTGCGCCACGATGTACGGATCGCTGACGAAGCTGTTGCGACCGCTGGCGTCGGCCAGGACCACGGTCTCATGGGTGCGCGCAACATACTGCACCACCGAGGTCGCAAGCTCGGTGCTCGTTTCGACGGGCAGGGCGAGCTTGGTGCGCACCGCGCCCTCGGGGCCGAGCATGGCCTCGATAAACAGGGTCCCGCCGCGCTCAAGGACCAGGCAGCCGCGCTGCGCCCCGGAGTTGGTCACCACCGCCTGCAGGATCTGCTCCAGCACCTGATCGAGGACGATCTGGCTGGCCAGCGCCTGCGCCACCCGCAGCACCGTGCTCAGGTCGAGCGTCGAGTCGGTCGCCGCGCGCCCTGGCTCGCCGGCGGGACTCTCGGCCATGGGCACCCCGCGCGGCGGCGTCGGCTCGCGCTGCAGCAGCTGGGCATAGGTGGCGTCCAGGTCAGCGACCTTGGCGGTCGCGCCCCAGCGCAGGTAGGCGTGGCGAGCGCTCTGCATGCGCGCCGCCGCTGACTCGAGCTGTCCCAGGGCGAGGTAGTACTTGGCCGCCCGCTCCCAGGTGAGCGCCTGCTCGCGCTTGAAGTCGCTGGCCACCGCCTCCCGGATCGCCTCTTCATAGAGCGGTCCCGCCTCGGGCATCCCGGCCAGCGCCGCCGCCTCCGCGCGAAACAGGGCGAGCTTGTGGGCGTAGTTGGCCGGGCACTGCTCGGCCCAGACGGCCAGACTCTCTTGATAGGAGGTCAATAGCTCGCTGTGCTGCGAGCGCTCGGCCGCCGGCAGCGCCGCGGCGCGCGCGAACAGGGTCAGTCCTTTGTAGAATATGTAGCTGCACTTTTCATAAAGTCCGGTGATGCTGTCGGCCCGCTTGTCGATCTCGGCCGCGGCCGCCAGCGCTCCGTCGTAGTCGCCGTACAGGTAGAGCAGCTGTAGCTTGTTCAGGTAGTAGCGGCAGACGTTGGGCGCGACGCGGCTCTCCTCCTGTTCGATGCGGAACTTCTCTTCGTCAAAGCTGGCATCGCTCAGGCTGCAGCGGTCGCGGGTGCGTCCCTGCAGGCACTCGATCACCTGGCGGCAGAGCAAGAGCTGCGGCGCGGCAGTCGCGTCCTTGGTCCGGTTGGCCATCTTCAGAAACCAGCTGACCTCGGCCGCGACCTCCTGCAGGTCATCGCCGAGGTTGAGCCGCAAAAGGATGATGCTGAAGCAGGAATAGGACAGCCAGATGAAGTCGCCGACCTCAAGGCCCGCCCGATAGGCGCGGCCGTACGAGTCGATCGACTGCCGCAGCGGCGCGCTGAAGTGCAGCGACATCGCATACACGGCGTGAATCTGTCCCGTCAAAAGGACGTTGTTGAACTTGTCGTTGAGGGCCAGCGCCAGCTGACCAAACGCGCGGCCCTTTTCATACTGGCCAAGGAAGCTAATCAGGATGAGCCCATAAGAGACAAAGCCGTACGCCGAGGTGTTGGAGTTGCCGTGCTGCAGCGAGACGTTGACCTGCTTGAGGATGATGAGGCCGTACGACTGCGGCGCCACCAGGTAGGCGGCGGTGGCCATGAGGTTTAGCAGCTTCAGGGCGAGGTTGATCGCCGGGTCGCTGACCACCTCTTCGCTCACCAGATCGGCGATCCGGCGCTGGCCCAGGTACTTCTCGCTGGCGGCCAGCTCGGCGGCGAATGCGGCGGCGACCTCCTGTGGATCTTCGGGCAGGGTGATGCCCAGGCGCTGCAGGGCGCGGTAGCCGTAGGCCATCGCTTCACCGTGCTGGCCCTGCATGCCGCAGGCGAGCATGCGCAAGCTGCAGGCCTGGGCATACTCCACGCTGGTGCGGCTGCGGCTAAGCAGCTCGCCGAGGGTGGTGTCCACCTGGGCGAACCTGCCGTTGAGGCTCTCGCACTCGGCGTACTCGCTGGCCAGGCTGAACCAAAGATCGGGGTGGTGTTCCCAGTCAGGTGGCGCGAGCGTGGCCAGGCCGGCGCCGAAGTAGGCCGCCGCTGCCTCCGGAGCCGAGGACGCCTTGGCCCGCCGGCCGGCCTGGAGGTTCAGCTGCGCGAGCTCCAGGCGCTCGCTCTCCACAGTCATCAGCTGCACGCCGAGATTGAGGTGCTTGGTGATATCGAGCAGCTGGTCGCTCGGTCCCGGCGGCAGCCGACTGGCCAGCATCAGCCTGCCGATGCGCAGGTGCAGCTGCGCGCGCTGGTCCTGGGGACCCAGCGCGTAGGCGGCCTGCTGGACGCGGTCGTGGAGGAACTTGAAGGCGACTTGCGCGCCGGTCTCGGCGAGGTTTTCGGTGGCGCCGGCCTCGCCCGGATAGAGAAACTGATAGTCGCCATGGAGGGGCCACAGGAACCCTCCCTCCAGCGCCGGCCACAAAAGGGCGCCGGTCTCGGCCAGACTCTTTTCCAGGACCGTGGCGAGCGTCTTACAGTCGAAGCGGTGGCCGATGGCCGCCGCCAGGTGCAGGACCCGCTGGGTCTCGGCGGGCAGCTGCTTGAGCTTCGCGGTCAGGAAGAAGACTACGTTGTCCGTGACCATCCGGTCTTGGATGGCGCCCAGGTCCCACTGCCAGCGTCCACTTGGCTCGTCAAACGTGAGCAGTCGCTCTGCGTGCAGCGAGGCGACAAACTGACTGACGAAGAACGGGTTGCCGCTGGTCTTTTTGTGCACCACCGCGGCCAGCGGTGCGAGCTGCTCCTCGGACTGGCTGAGCATATCGGCCAGCATCGCGTTCACGCTGCCCACCTCCAGGGGTGCCAGCCTGATCTCGTGCAGGACGAGGTCGGTCTTTTTCAGGACATCCAGGGCCAGGGCCAGCAGGTGCGCCGAGTCGACCTCGTTGTCGCGATAGGCGCCGATGACCAAAAGGTGGGCGCGCTCGGGATCGGTCAGCACCGCCTCCAGCACCTTGAGCGAGGCGGAGTCGATCCACTGCAGATCGTCGAGGAATATCACCAGCGGGTGCTGCGCGGTGGCCAGCGCGCGCACAAAGTTCTGCAGCACCAGGCGGAAGCGATTCTGCGACTCGGTGGGGCCGAGCGTCGGCACGCTCGGCTGGCGGCCGATGATAAGCTCCAGCTCGGGAATCAGGTCTGTCAGCAGCTCGCCATTGGGGGCGACTGCGGCTTCCAGCTTGACCTTCCACGCCGCCAGCGTCTCCGCCTTCTCGGCCAGGATCAGGCGGACGAGCTCGCGGAAGGCCTGGACCAGGGAGTCATAGGGAATGTTCCGGTTGTACTGATCAAACTTGCCGCCGATGAAGTAGCCGCCGCGGATGGCGATGGGCTTGCTTATTTCATGGACCAGGACGGACTTTCCCACGCCCGAGTAGCCGGACACCAGGACCAGCTCGCAGGCGCCGCGGCCGACGCGCTCAAACGCCGCCATCAGGGTCTCGGTCTCGGCTTCGCGACCATACAGCCGCTGCGAGGCGCGCAGCTGCCCATCATGGTCACTGCGGGCGAGCGGGAAGACCCGCGCCGGCTGACCGCTGGCCGCCTGCTGCAGGCACTCATCGATGTCGGCCTTCAGGCCGCGGGCCGTCTGATAGCGGTCCTCCGGAGCCTTGGCGAGCAGCTTGAGCAGGATCGTGCTGACCGACTCGGGAAGCTCGGCGAGAAGCTCATGCGGGGGGGCAGGACGACGGGCCAGGTGGCTGTGCACCAGCTCGATCGGATCGGCCGACTGGAAGGGCACCGCGCCGGTGATCAGCTCATAGAGGGTAATGCCCAGCGAGTATAGATCGGTGCGCGAGTCGACGACGCGATTCATGCGCCCGGTCTGCTCGGGCGACATGTAGGCCAGGCGCTCGGGATCGAGACCAACCTCCCCGGCGCTGGCGGCTTCGACGCCCAGTCGCGAGGCGGCGCGGAAGTCGATGAGGTGAACCCGCTGACCCGAGCCATCGCTGAAGATGCTGGCCGGGCGGACTCCCTGGTGGATGATCCGGCGCTGATGGAGCTTGGCCAGGATTCCCGCGACCGCCGAGCCGATGCGCAGCGCCTGCGCCCAGCCGAGCCTCTGACGGGCGATGAGCTGCGAGAGCGGCTGTCCAGGGATGTCCTCGCAGATGAGCGCCAGGCTATCCTCACCATGGCGGACCAGCGCCCGTGCCACCGGGACGCCGGGCAGGCGGAGGCTGCGCAGCAGGCTGTACTCATGCCGCAGCTGGGCCAGCGCGCGCACGCTCGGGCGCTCCGCCCGAGGCAGCTTGATGATGGCCGAGATCCCATCCTCGCCGTAGACGCCGCGATGATAGAGGTTGTCGGCATCGCCATGAAAAGACTCGGAGAACTTGTAGGACATGTGGATGTTCACGGCACCGGGTGTGACCGGTGATTAAAGGGCGCACACGCGACAGTTCACTATAGACCGACATTGTATAAAATTTGGGACTTCGTGCGCAGAGAAATTAGCCTCTTCCCAGTCGGCACCTCTCTGTAGACCAGAGTTTGTCCTAGGGGCAGAGTAGAAGAAGCGATCGCCGACAGAGCTTGCATGTAGGGATTCTGGGCGGTCAGGAAGGGCGCACAGGGACTGAAGTGGCTGCAGTCCCGACTTCGCTTCCGCGGCTGCGCCTTCACTACAGAGTGTCGCCAGCACGCACCGGCGGGCCCGCGGTCAGGAGAAGACCTTCGCTGATAACGCGCTTGTCACGGCGCGCGCCGCGGTATCATACAGAGCGCTTTTCTGCTTTTGCTCCGCTGTCTTGGCGCAGAGAGATATTTTTCATCCAGAGTGCCAGTTTAGTGAGTAGTTATGCGACGCGTGTCTACAAATAAACCGATACTATCCAACGTGGGCCTTCACACACAAAAAGATTGGCAATGTGACGCTTGCACCCTCGACTTTGTCTGTCTTAATTAACTGAAGCGATCTGGATCACGTTGGTTCATATCGCGCTCTATCGAAAATGGAGTTTTTCATGAAAGTGCAGCTTTTTCTGGCACTGGCATCGGTCTCCTTACTATTCACTTCTAGCGCTACGGGGTGTGGGTCGGGGGAGTCGGCTGGGCCGGAGCTGCAGAATATTACGCAAGACAGTCTCGCTGCGGATGCCGAGTCAGATGATTCCTTTGGCGGGTCTGTGCGCATTGCCTGGTTCGGCAATACCCCCGACAACAATTATGACAATGCCAGCCTGAACGGAGCCATCGATGGGGCGCGCCGCGGGCACTCTACGGTCCGTCCGTTCTATTGTCAGTACGACCCGAAGACTCAGCTTGATCAGTGTCTGAGCGCGGTGCGCTCGCGCAGCTTTGACGCGTTTCTGATCGACGCCAATGACGGGGTCGGGATCATTCCCTGCGTACAGAGCGCCGCCAGCCGCGGAATCTCGGTGGTCGCCGTCGATCTTCCCATCGGCTCGGACCCGGCCTCGATTCAGCCCCAGGTGCGCGGGCAGGACGGCGCCGTGCTGACCCCGGCGGCGAAGTTCGGTGACACCTTGGTTACCGTCGTCAGCGACCTGTGCGGCCGGCTCGGCAAGTGCAACCTGGTCTACCTGGCGGGCTCGCTGGGAATAAACTACGACATCATCGCGATTCAGGGTCTGCAGGGACTCTTGCCGACCCACCAGAACATCCAGATTGTCTCCATTCAGGAGGCCCTCTATGACCAGGCTACGGCGCGTACCATCATGCAGGGAATCCTGGCCCAGACCCACGACATCCAGGTCGTGATCGCCGGCGGCGACCAGATGGCGCGCGGGGCCGAGGAAGCGCTGGCGGCAGCCGGGCCGCTGCCCAATCCGGTGAAGATCATCGGCGGCGGCGCCGGTGCCTATGCGGTGGATGCGGTGCGCGCCGGGCGGTGGTATGGAACGTTTGTGACCCTGCCGTTTGATGAGGGGGAGCTGGCGGCGCAGATGGCCATTCGCGCCGCTCGCAGGCAGCGGCTTAAGGTGCGCGGCATTGATCCGGTGGTAAATCGGAATCTGCCGGCCTTTCTCACCGCGGACAACCTCGCCGCGTTTGCCCAGTTCACCCCGCAGTGGCCGGGGTGAACCAACCGCTAGCGCGGTATAAATAAGAGCTCGTAGGCGAGCTCTTTAACTCTGAGGCGCTGCGAGCTCATCGTGCGCCATCGTTTGCGCCTATCGCTGGTCGCGGTGACCCCAAGATGGCCTATCTTGGGGTCCTTGCGCAGGCGCTAATAATAGCCGCCCGCAGCGGCTGGCTCAGGTTCCGGCTGAGCCGATAAAAAACCGATAGTGAGCTAATCGGCGCCGCCGGGTCTGCGCCCTATTGCTTACTGTTGTAAGGGAGGGCTTCTATCCAAAGGAGCGCGCAGCATCAATCTGCGGCGCGCCGCCGGCTCCCCCCGAATGAGGCAGTATTCGTATTTGACAAGTTTTCAATGCCAAAGAGGAAGCATACGGATATGAAATTCGAAAGATCATCCCAGCTCAATTCACAAGCCGTGAGCACCTATCAGCAGCAGGGCTTCCTGATGCTGCCAGAGTACTTTTCTCAAGACGAGGTCCTGGCTCTCAAGTCGTGCCTGCCGCACATCTTGTCGGCGAAGACCGAGCGGACCATCTTTGAGCCCGACGGGCACACCGTGCGCTCGGTGTACGCGGTGCATAAGGACTGTGAGCTGGTGGCCCGCCTGTCTCGCCACCCGCTGCTGGTCAACGCCGCCCGCCAGCTGCTCGGCGGCGAGGTGTATCTGTATCAGAGTAAGCTGAACCTGAAGCCGGCGTTTGCCGGAACCGCCTGGGACTGGCACCAGGACTACACCTACTGGCACAACGAGGACGCGATGCCGGCCCCGCTGGCGGTCAACATCGCCGTGTTTCTCGACGACGTCAGCGAGTTCAACGGACGGCAAGCTCCTTTACGACAGCTCGCCGGCAAACACCTACACCTTTGGGCTGGTCACATCTGCTAACTCCAGCGGGAGCCTTGGCCGTGAGCCGACCGGAGGTGTCTACCGGAGGTGTCTTTGCGGGGCGGCTTGCTCCCCGATGGAAACATCGCAGGGTAGGGGGGGGCTCGCGGCGCGGCTATTTTGACTTGTACCCACTTGGAAGCGCTCGCTCAAGACGACTTTGCAGGTTGAGCTCACTAGCAAGGATAGACTCCAACGCACTCCCTTCGCGATCCGCAGTCCAGGGAAATCCCATCGCTGTGGTGATGCAGATCGGCTGCTGTTCGGCTCCCGCGATCTCGACCTCAGCCCAGTAGCCTGGGTTTTCAGCTTCGGACTCGGGCTTCCCCTCAGCGGTGGACCGGATGGTCATGGAGAGGCGGTTGGGCTTTACGATCTGCCCGGCACGATAACGGACCACGATGCCCCTGGGATCGTCGCGACTTATTTCGACTCGCCACTTGGGGCCCCTGAAGTATCTGTGCAGAACCCAGAGGCCCAGTCCGACTAGAGGCAGAATTTTGCCAAATATGAAAGATACCTGACTTTCTTCATTAGGTCCGCCGGCAGCGAATGGAGTATCACTGAAGATGAGGAACAAGCAGAGGCACAGCATCCCCGTGGCGAACAGCGACAGCAGAGACGAGACACTAAACGTCCAGAACCCTTGCGTATAACTGACGACGGTTTTTTGCGCGCTCTTATGAACCTTAAAGCTACTGCTGGGCATCTTCGCTCCGCTATCACCTGACCGTGATTTTATCACGCCGCAATAAGTCCTGTGGCGACTGCACAACGGGGCGCTGGCGTGATTGCGCGGTCGTAGGGAGAGCGGGCCGCGAGCGGGCGTGGGCCGGGCGGTGGCAGAGTGCGCAACCTGTCAAATTCTGTTAGCCCAGATCGCCCGCGACGTGGCATGGTGCGCTCGATGTCGCCCGCCTCGCTCCTTGGCCGCCGCGCCCACCTCCGAATCCTCCGCCTGACCGCGCTCGGCGCCTGCCTCGCGCTCGACGATGACGCGATCGCCGACGAGGTCCTCCTGCTGCCCATCGCCGAGCTGCCGGCCGGCGCGAAGGTCGGCGACGAGCTCGCGGTGTTCGTGTACCTCGACTCCGAGCAGCGGCCGATCGCGACCACTCGCAGGCCGCGGCTCGTGCTCGGGGAGGTGGCCTTCCTCAAGGTCACCGCCGTCACGCCGATCGGCGCGTTCGTGGACTGGGGCCTTGGCAAGGAGCTGCTCGTGCCGTTCGCCGAGCAGGCCAAGGAGCTGTTCGTCGGCGAGCGCCAGCCCATCGGCCTCTACCTCGACAGCACTGGCCGGCTCGCCGGGACGATGTTTGTCGGCGCGCTCATCGAGCGCACGCCGCCCGATGACCTCGCGCTCGACGATTGGGTCCAGGGCGAGGCGTGGCGCAACGACCCCGACATCGGGCTGTTCGTGATCCTCGAGCGCTCGTATGTCGGTCTGATGCCGGCGTCCGAGCCGCACCGCCTCCAGCGCGGCGAGTCCGCGCGCTTCCGCATCGCGAACATCCTGCCCGACGGCAAGCTCGTGCTATCGCTCCGCCAGCACGCGCACCACGAGCTCGCCGCCGACGCCGAGCACGTCCTCGCCGTGCTCGGCCGCCCCGGGGCACCGCGCGTCGGCGATCGCTCCGACCCCGACAAGCTGCGCGCGCTGTTTGGCCTCAGCAAGAAGGCCTTCAAGCGCGCCGTCGGCCGACTACTGAAGGAGCGCGCGGTCGCGCTTGACGATCAGGGCTTCGTGGTCGTCACCAAGGGCGCTTGAGGGGGAAGGCCAGCCCCAGCTAGCCGCGACCGCGGCGACCGCCGGCGGAGCTTGTCTCTGATAAAGCGACCTTGGGCTCGCCAATTTGCGCGACCTGTGCAGTCGGGTCATGTAGTCCGGCCTCGCGGTCCGCTTTCCGCCCGGGCCCGCGCTGTCTTTCGCGGTGACACCTTTGGCGAGCAATCTCCAGCGCTTCGGGATGCTACGGAGCGCGCGCCGGCCAAAGCGAGCCTGCCTGCTCACTGCCGGTAGAGGCAAACGCTCGAGTCTCCCACGCCCTATGTCCCCCGGTCATGGCAAAATGAACCATAGAACCACTCTTCGAGGCCTGAATCGCGATGTCTGAATGGCTCGCCCGCCACCTTGCCGGGCTGACCTCGTGTGCCCTCGGGGTAGCGGCGCTAGGCACTTCTTTGATCTTGCTTCTCTCGGGGCAGCGCGCTTCCTCCCTGCCTCTCCCAGACCATATGACGCTCGCCTCGTGGAGCGAGGCCGTGACGCAAGGCCTGCAACAAGTGGGACCCGCTCCCATTGTCCTGTTTCTGCTCAGCTTGATCGCCGCCGTCATCGCCCGCGCCCGCGGCGAAGGGTCGCGGTGGCTGTGGGCGGTTGGAATCGCCAGCGGGGCCTGCGCCCTGGTGGTCCCGGTGGTCTTGGCCGCCCTCGCCCTGCTCTTTATCGTCGCCGTCATCGTGGCGGTAATCACCGGGGGCTGATGTTGCAGCGCGTGGAGGATGCTACGGTGCTCCTGCCGGTGTCAGCCAAGACGCAGTTGATGCCCCCGCGGCTGCTGAGGGAGCGCTGCGCGCTGGAGGTTGTCGCCGGTGTGGGTGCACCTCACGCCGCTGCAGCGCGGGCGGATGAGCGCCGCATGACTACGATGCGGACTCGGCCCCGGTGCGCAGTCTTGCTGGTCTGCCTGGCCCTGGGCTTTGGACTTGCGCTGGTCGGCGGGTGCCATGGCGGCGTTGTTTCAGCCAATGGACCCCTGACCTGCAGCGGACCGCAGCTTGCGCCGTGCGCGCGGGCGCTGCAAGCGGCCGGGGAGGCGGCTGATGCCACCGCGCTGCGCGAGCGGGCGGCCAAGTATGCCGCGCTCGCCCGCGAGCACGACCAGGGCGATCCGTGGGCGCAGCTGTTTGCCGCCCTGCAGCGCCAGCGCAGCACCCTGCCGAGCGATGGGCCAGCGACCGTGATCGTCGCCGAGCTGGCCGTCGCGCCCCAGGTCTTGGCGGCGGCGGCTCGGGCCAGGGTGGCGGTCGTGGTCCAGGACCTCAAGGAGCCGGCATCCCTCCCGGCCGCCGAGCTTCTGACCTGGCTGGCCGCGGCCGCGCGCTTCGATCATGTGCTGTGGGTGCGCGGGCAGGCAGCGTGGCAGCTTTTCCCCCTGGACCCGCTGCAGCCTTTCATGGCGGGCCTTGCCCCGGTGGTGCGCGATGACGCCGCGCTCACCCATCTGACAGAGACGGTGGCGCTGGCGCAGACGCTGCGCGCGGCATTTTCTGCCGCCAGCGGCTTTCATTACGTCGAAGCCGCGGCCCTGGCCGATCGCCTCGTCGCGCAGGCGGGCCGCGAGGCGACACCCGATGAGCCGGTGCTGCGGGCCCGCTACGGGCTGCAGCTGCTCAGGGCGGCCGGGATTGTCCTATCGCGAGCGGGCGCGGGCGACTCCACCCCGGACCTTACTTTTTCCGCTTCCCCGGCCGACACCCCCTACGGGGATCTGCTCCGGGTGCGCCTGGCCACCAGCAAGGCCCGCACGGACGAGTGGACGGCGCGCCGCACCAACATCTTGCGCGGGATTGCCGCCGACCGTCGCGACGACTTCGCCGATCTCATGGCGCCGGCACCGGCCTGCCGCAGCCAGCGCCTGCTGCCCATGGAGTCGGTGCGCGACCTGGCGTTCAGCCAGCGCCTGGCAGACACCCTGGCCCCAGAGGGGGCGACTCCGGCGGCGGGCCAGCTCCCGCTGAGACAGTGGCAGCAGCGCTATGACACCCTGGTCGAGCTGGTGTCCGCCACCGGCAGCGCCTGGTCCTACCTGCCCGCCCTGCTGCGTCAGCGCGGTCCCGCTCCGATTTCGCCTTCTCCCCCAGGCCGCACCCAGGCTCGCGTGACCGAGCTGGCGCTGGCTCACCTGCACGCCAGTCAGGAGCTCCAGCAGGCGGCCCCCGCTCGGTATCAGGTCCTGTCCCAGTTCGAGCTCCTGCTGTGCGCCGGCCTGCGCGCCGATCCGCCGCTGTTTCGCGAGATGCTCTTTCTCAGCGACGCGAGCGTCAAGTCCCGTCTGGCACCTCCGGCGAGCCCGGCGGCGGTCCTGGAAGGCGTGCTGTGGGCGGCCCTGGCCGGCCTCGGCTACCCCGATGCGGCGCGGGCGAGCTATTTCAACGGCCTCCACGCGGTGCTGAGCAGCCGGCTGGGCGGCGATCTGCAGAGCCAGACCGGGTGGGCGGTGGCGGGCCTGTACGCGCTTGATGAGCTGTACCGACGGCTGACTGGAGCGCCATCCCAGCTGGCGACAGACACCCACCACCTGGTGCGCGCGCTCGCCGACCCGGGGGTGGCGTATCCGGAGCTCGCCGGGCTCGTGCAGGCCGCGGCGCTATATCTGGGGCTGGTCCTTGACAACGCCTTGGACGCCGCGCTGGTCGGCAATCCCGCCGGATTCCCCAGCCAGCGGCTTGAAGCCTATCAGCTGCTGCAGCGCGCCCTGCAGACCCTTGGCACAAGTGATGCGGCGGCGGCCGCGAGCAGCGAGGCCCGCGACCTGGCCGCAGTCGCCGATGGCCTCTTTACTGTCCTTGCCGCCGCTGTGCACAGTAAGCCCGGCTGGGAGCCCCAGTGCAAAGACGAGGCGGCGGCGCAGTCGCCACAGCTGCGCACCGCGCTCGACAAGCTGCGGGCGCTGCGGCTGCAGCTTATTGGGCCGGCGATTTCTCCGACCACCGCGACCAGCGGACAGCTGCGCACCCGGCTGCTGCTGCAGATCTTGTCGGATCTTCTGGACTACGGGGCGCGCGATGGTCAGCCGATTCGCTTCGCGACTGCCAGCGATGCCGCGGAGAGGAACGTGCGCGACGGGCTGCGCACCTGGCCGCTCGGCACCGGCGCGGCGCTGCTGGGTCAGAGCTACCGCCTGCTGCGCGACTATCTGGCGCAGGCCGCGGAGCTGCGCAAGGTGCCGCTCAGCCCGGCCCAGACGCAGGCGCTGCTGGCGCAGCTCCAGGAGCTCGTCCGGGCGGCGGCGCGGGCCGGCACGGGCTCACAGCTGGTCGCCGCGCTGTCGCAGCTGGACTTCAGCAAGCTGCGCAGCGACAACCTGGCGCAGGCCGCCGCCGGGCTGGCGCAGGGCCTGTACTTGCACGAGCAGCCGCAGCAGGCCGGCATCCTGCTCCTGACCGCCGCCCTCCTCGACAGCGGGGACGCTGCGGCGACGCGGGCAGTGCTCGCCGCAGCAGAGCGGCAGGATCGTCCCCTGGTCGCCATGGTGCGGTTCCTCCTGGACAGCCAGTCTCACCTTCAGGGCCGCGCGCCCGCTCCCTCTGCCTACGCCGCGGCCCTGCGCAGCGATGCCGAGTCGGTCTGCCAGGAGAGCGGAACCGCGCAGGTGTTGACGCTGCTGCAGGCGGCCAGCGACTTCAGTCACGGCAAGCGCGGGCGCGCCCGCAGCAGCCTGCGCGCCTGGCTGCAGGACGCCGAAGAGCACGGACTCAGCGTGCCGCGCGTCACCTACCAGTTTGAGGAGAAGGTTGGCACCCTGACCTTCCAGCTGGGCTACTCGCTGTCTTATGGGCTGGGCGTGCTCAACGCCGGCAAGGACTTCAAGCTCGGCCTGGGTGCCAGCACAACCCCGCACTCGGAGAGCAAGCTCACGACCAGCTTCGCCAGCCACGACAACGACAAGGCCAACCAAGAGGCAACCCGGTATTACGTTTATGGCGCGGCGCTGCTCGCCGTCTATGAGCTGCTTGACGGTCACACTGCGGCGGCCGAGCAAGCTGCGGCGCGGGCGCTTATTGGCAGCGAGGGGCGCACCCGGCTCGGCCGGCGTCCGCTGCCAGCGGGGAACGTGAACCTGGCACATGATTCCCGCGCCGTGTTCGCGGTGGCGGCGCAGCTGTTGGCTGAGGCCGGACGGCCGATTCTGGCCGGTCGCCTGTGGGCCAAGGTCTACGGCGGTTTTTTCGATCACGATGATGAGGCGACCGTGCTGTCGATCCTCAGCCCGCTGCCCACCGGACTGGCTGGCGTGGCCGCTGTGCCGCCGCTGCTGCCGCGCGTGCAGGCGTCGCTGCGTCAGCTTGCCCGCGACCTGCCTTGCCGCCGCCGCGGGCAGCCCCCCTTGGCGGCCAAGGTGGTCACCTGCGCTGAGTACCCGCTCGCGCTGGCGCTCTCTCTGGGCGGCGATGGCGAGCCGCTGCCGGGCTTTCCCACCAGGCCCCAGACCGCGTGTGAAAACTGGCAGGCCCTGGACCGCTTCATGCGGGTGCAGCGCGAGCGGCAAGCTCCGCGGCCGGCAAGGGCCGCCGCTATCACGGCCGCGGTGTCGGCGCTGCTCGCGGCGCGGGATGAAGTCGGGGCGGCTCTTCTGCTGTTGCCCCTGCCGAGCTGTGACGCAGAGCTGCTTACCGCTGCGCAGCGCGTCGCTGCCACCGGAGTGCCACCTCCGCTGCAGCAGCAGCTGCTCAGCGAAGTGACAAGCTGCACACCACGCTCTACGCCTGCGCAGTAACGCCCAGGGTGGACAGAGCGCGCAAACCCAGAGACTGCGTGGTCGACGTCGCTGTGGAAGAATTCTTGGACCGAGTCAGCCGCGATGCGCTGATGGGAAAGCTGGCCAGTCGGATCGTGCGCAAGCGGATGCAGGGACTGGCCCGCCGCTACCTGGAGGCCGGCATCATGGCCGATGATAGATGATAACTGTTGTATTTGACTTTAAGGGACCCCTGTATCTGGTCCCCGGCTCGCAAAAGGACGGCATCCAGGATCACTCCGAGCTCACTGGCCGGCCGGAAGGATATGAGCAGTCACCCGAGTGGATCTCGAACCTGACGGCGAAGCTCAAGTATGTGGTCGAGCGCGACCGCGTCGCCGAGCTGGTAAAGAGTCACGGCCTCACCGCCGCCAAGGGGCCGGCGGGCTCGGTGCTGGTATTTCACAGCAACATCGTCCACGCCTCTCCTCCCAACATTACGCCGCTGGAGCGCTCTACTCTGCTCTTTTCCTACAATCACATCAGCAACGCCCCCCCCGAGTCGCTGCGCCGGCGGCCCGACTTCTTGTCGAGCGCCGATACCCATCCGATCCAGGAGGTAGATGAGGAGCTCGGCCACCTCCTGAGCTGCGCCGTGGCACGCCCGCTTGGCCGGGGGAACCATGAGCACCACTAGCCTGCCCCCCGCCGCGTGGAACGAGACTGCGGCCGACTTCCCCCACGACCGCTGCGTCCACGAGCTGTTCGCGGACCAGGTCCGCCGCACCCCGGACGCGGTGGCGGTGGTCTATGGCGATGCGGCCCTGACCTATGCCGAGCTCGATCGCCGGGCCAACCAGCTGGCGCACCGGCTGCGCGCCAGCGGCGTCGGGCCCGATACGCTGGTCAGCCTGTGCGTGGAGCGCTCGCTGCACTTGGCGGTGGGCGTGCTGGGAATCTTGAAGGCGGGCGGCGCCTACGTACCCCTGGACCCGGCCTACCCGGCAGAGCGCCTGGCGCAGCTGCATGGGGACTCGCAGGCGGCGGTGCTGCTGACGCAGCGGGCGCTCCTGGGTCGCCTGCCGCAGCCGGCGGGCGCGCTCTTGCTGCTGGACGAGCCGACAGCCGACCCGTGGCCGCAGGATGCGCCGGCAGTGGCGATGAGCGCCGACTCTCTGGGCTACGTCATCTACACCTCCGGATCGACCGGTCGTCCCAAAGGGATCTGTCTGCCCCACCGCGCGCTGGTGAACCTGATCGTCTGGCACGAGCGCACGCTCCTGTGCGGCGTCAACACCCTGCAGTACGCCTCGCTGAGCTTTGACGCCAGCTTCCACGAGATGTTCGCTGCCTGGTGCTCGGGCGGGACGCTGTTCCTGCTCAGCGAAGAGGTCCGCCACGATCTCGGGGCGCTGGCGCGCTTCATCCACGCCCACCAGATCGAAAAGGTCATCCTCCCGGTCATCGTCCTGTCGCAGCTCGCCGAGCAGGTGCGCGGTCAGGAGCAGCTGCTCGGCAGCCTCAAGGAGCTCACCACCACCGGCGAGCAGCTGCAGATTACCGGGCCGATCATCCAGCTCTTCCGCCGGCTTCCCGGCTGCGCGTTTCACAACCACTACGGACCTTCCGAGAGCCATGTGGTGACCGCCTACACCCTGCCCGCCGATCCCGACGCCTGGGTGACCCACCCGCCGATCGGGCGGCCGATTGCCAACACCCGCATCTATCTGCTGGACGAGCAGCGCCGCCCAGTGCCGGTAGGCGCCACGGGCGAGCTGTATATAGGAGGCGTGTGCCTGGCGCGCTGCTACCTCGGTCAGCCCGAGCTCACCGCCAGCCGCTTTGTCGCCACCGGCGAGCTGCCCGCTGGCGAGACCCGGCTTTACCGCACCGGCGATCTGGCGCGCTACCGGCCCGATGGCTGCCTGGAGTATCTAGGCCGCATCGATCACCAGGTCAAGATCCGCGGCTTCCGCATCGAGCTGGGTGAAGTCGAGACGGTGCTCAGCCAGCACCCGGGGGTGCGCGAGGTTGCGGTGCTGGCGCGCGAGGATGCGCCGGGGGAAAAGCGCCTGGTGGCCTATGTCGTGCCGGACTTCGCCGCCGCCACCTCGGGAGCCGCGCCGCTGCACGGCGAGCCGCTGCACGGCGAGCCGGTGCGCGCCCTGGGCGCTGACCTCCGCGCCCGGCTGCGCGAGAAGCTGCCCGACTACATGATCCCCTCCGCGCTCGTCATGCTGGCGGCGCTGCCGCTGACCCCCAACGGCAAGCTGGATCGCCGCGCGCTGCCGCCGCCCGGCCCCGCCCGCCCCGAGCTGGCCACCGCCTATCGCGCGCCGCGCACCGCGCTGGAGCGGGAGGTGACGGCGCTGTGGGAGCAGCTCCTGCACCTGGACGGCATCGGGGTCGAGGACAGCTTCTTCGATCTGGGCGGCAGCTCGATCCACGCGGCGCAGTTCCTGGCCCGGGTGCGCAGCGCCTACGGCATTGAGCTGACCTTTGCGCGCTTCTTCGCCCAGCCGACGGTGGCGGCGCTCGCCGCGGCGCTGCAAGAGCAGCGGCCGGAAGGGCCCGCCGCGGCGACGATACCCATGGTGCCGCGCGAGGGCGGGCTGGCGCTCTCGCTGGCTCAGGAGCGGCTATATTATCTGTACCAGCTCGCTCCCGAAAGCCGCGCCTATAACTGTGCTTCCTGCTTTCACCTGCGCGGCACGCTGGATGAGCAGGGGCTGGAGCGCAGCCTGCAAGCGCTGGTGGCGCGGCATGAGATCCTGCGCACCCGCTTCAGCCAGCGCGACGGACGGCCGCTGCAGCTTATCGATTCACCGCCGCCGCCGCCGCCGCCGTCGCGCACCCTGGCGGTGGTGGATCTGCAGGCGCTGCCCGAAGCCGAGCGCCCGCTGGCCGCCCGCCGGCAGCTGGAAAAGGAGACGCAGCACCTGTTCAACCTGGAGCAGGGGCCGCTGTTCCGGGCCACGCTGTGGCGCCTCGGACCGGGCGAGCACTTCCTGCTGCTCAACTTCCACCACATCATCATCGATGGCTGGTCGATCGAGGTCGCGCTGCGCGAGCTGGCGCTGTATTACAAAGCCTGGGTCACGCACACGCCGCCGGCGCTCGCCCCGCTTCCCATCCAGTATGCCGACTACGCGGCGTGGCAGCTGCAGCAGGCCGACAGCGCCGCCCAGCGCGAGCTTGTCGGCTGGTGGAAGCAGAAGCTGCAGGGCGCGGCGCCGCTCCTCCAGCTGCCCACCGATCATCGGCGCCCCGCAGTGCAAAGCTTCCGCGGCGCCACGGTGGCATTTGCCATCGACGCCCCGCTGACCGCGGCGCTGCGCGAGCTGGCGGCGCGCAGCGGCATGACCCTGTCCATGGTGCTGCTGGCCGCGTACGCGGCGCTCTTGCATCGCTACACCCGCAGCGAAGACCTGCTCATCGGCATCCCCAGTGCCAGCCGCCATCGCGTCGAGCTGGAAGGAGTGCTGGGATTTTTCATCAACACCCTGCCGCTGCGCATCGATCTGTCGGGCGGGCCTTCTTTTGCCGAGCTGCTCGGTCGGGTGCGCGCCACCGCGATCGAGGCCTACGAGCGCGACGCAGCCCCGTTTGAGCAGATCGTCAAGGAGCTGCGCCCCGAGCGCGATCCCGCCTACAACCCGGTGGTGCAGCTCGGCTTTGCGCCGCAGCCGCCGGCCGAGCGCGCCCTGGCGCTGCCCGGGCTGCAGGCCGAGCACGTAGAGGTCGATGCCCAGAAGACGGTCTTCGATCTGACCCTTTACCTTTGGGAGGAGCCGACCCGCACCGCCGCCCTCTTTGAGTACAGCACCGACCTGTTCACGCCTGCAACGATCGCCCGCCTCGCCGAGCAGTATGTCCTGCTGCTGCGTGCCGCGCTAAAGGACGCGCAGCAGCAGGTCGCGGCCCTGCCGCTGCTGTCCGCTGCAGAGCGCGACAAGATCCTGCAGCAGTGGAACCCGCCCCCCAGCGCCCCGGCGGCCGCGCCGAGCCTGTATGAGCTGTTTGCGGCGCAGGCGGCGCGCGCGCCCGCGGCGCCGGCGGTGGTGATGGATGCAGTCACGGTGACCTACGGGGAGCTCGACCAGCGGGCGAGCCAGCTGGCGCAGCTGCTGCAGGCGCTGGAGCTGCCTGCAGAGACGCCGATTGGGGTGTGCCTGGAGCGCTCTGTGGATCTGATCGTGGCGTTTCTGGGCATCCTCAAGGCTGGCGGGGTGTACACGCCGCTCGACCCCGGCTACCCCCAGAGCCGACTGCACTACATGCTCGCTGACAGCGCCGCGCCCGTGGTCCTCACCTCGGCCCGCCATGCCGAGCTGCTCGCCGGCGCTGGAGCTCGGGTCCTGTGTCTGGACACGCCGGCCGCGGCGCTTGCCGCGACGGCCGAGCGCCGTCCGCCCCCGGTGGCGCCAGGTCAGGCCGCCTACCTGATCTATACCTCGGGCTCCTCCGGCCGGCCCAAGGGAGTGGTCATCGAGCACCGCAGCGCGGTCGCCTTTGTCCGCGCCCAGCAGGCGGTGGTCGGGGTCACCGCAGAGTCACGAGTCCTACACCTGGCCTCGCCGAGCTTCGACGCCTCGGTATGGGAGCTGCTGCTGGCGCTGACCGCCGGCGCCGCGCTGTTCCCGGTGCCGGTGGCGGCGACGCTCCCCGGGCCCGAGCTGTGTCGGTTCCTGCGCCAGCACCGCATCTCGATCGCCTTCCTGGCGCCGGCGGCGCTGGCGCAGCTGCCGCGGGAGGAGCTGCCCGAGCTGACCACCCTGCTCACCGGTGGCGAGGCCTGTCCCGCTGCGCAGGTCCAGCGCTGGGCCCCCGGGCGCCGCTTCATCAACGCCTACGGACCCACCGAGGCCACGGTCTGCGCGACGATGCAGGTGTGCACCCCGGGCCCCGAGGCGCCGGCCATCGGCGTGCCGCTGACCAACGCGCGCGTGTACGTCCTGGATGCCGCCGGCCAGCTGCTTCCCACCGGCGTTCCCGGAGAGCTCTACCTTGGCGGTGCGAGCCTCGCCCGCGGCTACCTGAACCAGCCCGAGCTGACGGCGCAGCGGTTTCTCCCCGATCCCTTTGCGGCGCCCGGCGCCCGCATGTACCGGACCGGCGACCTGGGGCGGTGGCGCGCCGATGGGAGCCTGGAGTTTTTGGGCCGCCTGGATGATCAGATCAAGCTGCGCGGCTTGCGCATCGAGCTCGGTGAGATCGAGTCCGTCCTGCGCGAGCAGCCGCTGATCGCGGCGGCGGCGGTGGTCCTGCGCGAGGAGCGGGACGGTGATCGGCGGCTGGTCGCCTACCTGGTCCCGCGCGCCGGCGCGCCGACCGCCGCCCCGGCGGCAGCCCCCGCCACGCTGAAGGAGCAGCTGGTCGGCGACTGGCTGCGCCTCTATGAAGACGTCTACAAGCGGGCCGACGCCGCCGGCGACCCGACCTTCAATATCGAAGGCTGGAACAGCAGCTTCACCGGCCAGCCGATCCCGGCGGCGCAGATGAGCGCCTGGGTGGCGAGCACGGTGGCGCGGCTGCAGGCGCTGGCGCCGCGGCGGGTGCTGGAGCTTGGCAGCGGCAGCGGCCTGCTCTTGTTCAAGGTGGCCCCGAGCTGCGCGCAGTATCTGGGGACGGATTTCTCGCCGGCCGCGGTGGCGCGCCTTGGGCAGCTGGTGGCGGCGCGCGGGCTGACCCAGGTGACGCTGCAGCAGCGCGAGGCGAACCAGCTGGCCGACCTGCCCGAGAAGAGCTTTGACACCATCATCCTGAACTCGGTCGTGCAGTACTTTCCCGGGCTCGCCTACCTGCGCGAGGTGCTGGGCGGCGCCGTGCGCGCCCTGACCGCGCCGGGGGTGATCTTCATTGGCGATGTGCGCAGCCTGCCGCTGCGCGAGGCGTTTCACGCTGCGGTGCAGCTCTACCAGGCGGCGCCGCAGACCGCCGCCGCGGCCCTGCGCGACAAGACCAGCCGCGCTGCCAGCAGTGACCGCGAGCTGCTGCTTGCGCCCGAGTTCTTCACCGCGCTGGCGTCCGAGCTGGGACCGCAGGTGCATGCCGAGGTCTGGCTCAAGCGCGGCCGCGGCAGCGATGAGATGACGCGCTACCGCTACGATGTGGTGCTGTTTGTCGGCTGCGCGGCGCCGGCGGTCGAGCCGAGCGCCACGCGCCACTGGGCCGCGGTGGACGCCTCGGTTGCCGGGCTGCAGGCGTGGCTCACGCAGGCCAGGCCGCAGGTCGCCGAGATCCTGGCGATTCCCAACGCGCGGCTCGCTGGCGACTGGCAGGCGCTGCAGCGGCTGCAGCAGGCGCCCGACTGCAGCTGCGACGAGCTTGCGGCCGCCCTGGCGCCGGCGGTGGCGGCCGCGGTGGCCCCCGAGGATCTGTGGCAGCTCGGGGAGCAGCTCGGCTACGCCGTGCGCATCACCTACTCGGCAACCGGCGGCCCCGCCTGCATGGACGTACTGTTCGAGCGCGCGGCGGCTGCTCCCTACCCGCGCCCGTGGCGACCCGCCCCCCGGCAGCCGGCCGCCCGCGAGCGCGCGGACGACTATGCCAACGATCCGCTGCGCGCCAAACAGGACCGGGATCTCATCCCGCAGGTGCGCGAGGCCCTCTTGCGCAAGCTGCCTGCGTATATGATTCCCGCCGCCTTCGTCGTGCTCGATGAGCTGCCGCTGACCGCCAGCGGCAAGCTGGATCGCAAGCGCCTGCGCGCCCCCGCCGAGCTCCGCCCCGAGCTCGGGCGCGACTATGTCGCCCCGACGACCGCCTTGCACAGCGAGCTTGTCGCGATCTGGCGCACGGTGCTGGGAGTCGAGCGCATCGGAATTCATGATCCGTTCTTCGAGCTGGGCGGTCACTCCCTGCTGCTGCCGCAGGTGCGCGCGGCCATCGCGACCCGGCTGGGTATCCAGGTGCCGGTCATCAAGCTGCTGCAGTGCGCGACCGTGAGCGCGCTTGCCGCATACCTGCAGGCGAGCGCCGAGCCGGAGGCGCCGGCCGTGCCGCCGCCGCGCCCCGAGGTCGCCGCGTCCGCCGCCGCGAGCCGCGCGGTGGCCGTGATAGGTCTTGCCGGGCGGTTCCCCCAAGCCGCCGATGTCGAGGAGCTGTGGCAGAACCTGGCCAGCGGGCGGGAGTGCCTGACCTTCTTTACGCCGGCCGAGCTGGCAGAGCAGGGCATCGAGCCGGAGCTGCTCCGCTCGCCGCGCCTGGTGCCTGCCTGCGGCGTACTAGAGGAGGCGATGGGCTTTGACGCGGGCTTTTTCGGCTGCGGTCCCAAAGAGGCGCTGTACATGGACCCGCAGCACCGCGCGTTTCTTGAGTGCGCGTGGGCCGGACTGGAGGATGCGGGGTACACCGCGCCGACCTATGATGGCGCGATCGGCGTGTTTGCTGGCGCCGAGGCCCCGCGCTACTGGCTGGAGCGGCTCGGCCTGCACGGCGGACCGTGGAACGCCGAGGACTATCAGGCGGTGCACGGCAACCTGCCCGACAACCTCACCACGCGGGTGGCCGACCAGCTTGGCCTGCGCGGCCCGGCGATCACGGTGGCCACTGCTTGCTCGACCTCGCTGGTCGCCATCCACCTGGCCTGCCAGCAGCTGCTGGCGGCGCAGTGCGACCTGGCGCTGGCCGGCGGCGTGGGAGTCCACTCGCCGTTCGCGCCGGGGCACCTGTATCAGGACGGCGGCCTGATGTCGCGCAGCGGTCACTGCCGCCCCTTTGACGCCGCCGCCGAGGGCATCGTCAGCGGCAGCGGGGTCGCGGTGGTGGTGCTCAAGCGGCTCGAAGATGCGCTGCGCGATGGCGATCACATAAGAGCGGTGATCCGCGGCTCGGCGATCAACAACGACGGCGGCAACAAGGCCAGCTACCTGGCGCCGAGCGTCGAGGGCCAGCTGGCGGTGCTGCGCAAGGCCTACGCTTCGGCGGACGTCGATCCCGCGACCGTGTCGTACATAGAGGCGCACGGCACAGCGACCCGGCTGGGCGATCTGGTCGAGTTTACGGCGCTGCGCCGCGCCTTCGCGGAGCGCACCGAGCGGCGGCAGTTCTGCGCGCTCGGCTCGGTCAAGAGCAACCTGGGTCACCTGGGTGCCGCGGCAGGTGTGACCGGTCTTATCAAGGCGACGCTGGCGCTGGAGCGCGGGCTCATTCCGCCCACCCTTCACTTTACCGCACCGCCGGCCGAGCTCGAGCTGCAGGACAGTCCGTTTTTCGTCCATGCGCAGCCGCGCCCCTGGCCGGCGGCAGCGCAGCCGCGCCGCGCCGGGGTCAGCGCCTTCGGGGTCGGCGGCACCAACGCCCACGTCGTGCTGGAGCAAGCGCCGGCGATCCCGGCGGCGGGCCGCGCCCGCGGCGTGCAGCTGCTGCTCTTGTCGGCGCGCACCCCCTGGGCGCTGGACGAGGCGACGCGGCGGCTCGCCGCGCACCTGCAGCAGCACCCCGAGCAGCCCCTGCCCGATGTCGCCTATACGCTGCAGCGCGGCCGCGCCCACCTGCAGCACCGGCGGGCGGTCATCGCCAGCGACGCCGCTGCTGCCAGCGCCCGGCTGAGCGCGGCGGAGCCGACGCTGGTAGCGACCGGCAGCGTGCCGGCGCGGCCGCCCAAGCTGGTGTTCATGTTCCCCGGCGGCGGCACGCAGCGGGTGCAGATGGGAAGGGAGCTCTATGAGCAGGAGCCGGTCTACCGGGAGGCGCTGGCGCGCTGCGCGCGGCTGTTTCAAAACGAGCTTGGCTGCGACCTGCTCGCGCTGCTGTTCCCGCCGCCGGGCGACGAGCCGGCGGCGGCGGCGGCGCTGCTGCGCCCCTCGCTGAACAACGCGGCGATCTTCGCCACCGAGTTTGCGCTGACCGAGCTGCTCCAATCCTGGGGGCTGCGGCCGGCTGCGGTGACCGGTCACAGCCTGGGCGAGTACGCGGCGGCGTGCCTGTCGGGGGTGCTGCGCCTGGAGGACGCGGTGGCCCTGGTCGCCCTGCGCGGGCGCATCTATGACGAGCTGACCGGCGGGGCGACAATGAGCGTGCTGCTGCCCGAGGCGACCCTGCGCGCGCGGCTGGGCAGCGGGGTCGAGCTCGCGGCAGTCAACGGTCCGGCTTCCTGTGTGGTCGCCGGCGAGCGCGCCGCCGTGCTGCGGCTGCAGGCGGAGCTCGCTGCGGAGGGGCATGAGGCGCGCCTGCTGGCGATCGACTGCGCGGCGCACTGCTCGAGCGTCGAGCCCCACCTGCCGCGCCTCACCGCGCGGGCGGCGACCCTGGACCTGCAGGCGCCGCGCATTCCCATCGTGTCCAACCTCACCGGCGGCTACCTGAGCGAGAAGCAGGCGCGCGACCCAGCGCACTGGGCCGCCCACCTGCGTGGGACGGTGCGCTTTGCCGCCGGACTTGCGACCTTGCTCGCCGACCCGGACGCGGTGTTCCTGGAGGTCGGGCCCGGCTGGACGCTGAGCACCCTGTGCCGCCGCCATCCCGACGCCGGGGCCGAGCGGGTGGCGGTGGCCAGCCTGGCCAGCGCCGGCTCGGGCCGCTCGGATCTGGAGGTGCTGCTGTTGGCGCTGGGGCAGCTGCACTGCACAGGGGTGGCGGTGGACTGGCAGCGCTTCTCTGCCACCGAGCAGCGCCGCCGGGTGCCGCTGCCCACGTATCCGTTTGAGCGGACTTTATACGACCTGGGAACGCGCGCGGTGCGGACCGGGGCGGCGCTGCCGGCGGTGCCGCCGCTTGCTCGCGCCGTCGGGACCGCGGTGCTGCGTTCGCTGCCGCCGCTCGCCCCCCGGGATGCGCTGGCGCAGCGGCTGGCCGCGCTGTGGTCCGAGGCGCTCGGGTTCAGCCCGCGCGATGGCGACAACTTCTTTGATCACGGAGGCAACTCCTTTGTCGCCGTCCAGCTGAGCTCCAAGGTGCGCGATGAGCTGAACATCGCTCTGCCGCTGCACACCCTGGTCCAGCACCCGACCTTCGCGGCGCTGCTGGAGTACGTGCGCGCGCTGCCCAGCGCCGCCGGCGGGCCGGCGGGCCGCCGCGAGCTGCCCGCGCCCGAGCCCGCGCCTGCTGCCGCCTCCCTGCTGGTCGAGTTCAACCGCGGCGCCGCCACGCAGCTGCCGCTGTTTCTCATCCAGCCGATCGGCGGCACCGTGTTTACCTACGCCGCCCTGGCCCGCGCCCTGCATCCCAGCCTGCCGGTCTACGGGGTGCGCGCCTCGGGCATGGAGGCCGGTGAGGAGGTGCTCACCGCGCTGCCGCAGATCGTCGCCCGCTACCTGGAGAGCCTGCGCGCCGTGCAGCCGCGCGGTCCCTACCGCCTGGGTGGTCACTCCGCTGGCGGCATCATCGCCTTTGCCATCGCCGCGCAGCTCCTGGCGGAGGGTGAGCAGGTGAGCTGGCTGCTGCTGCTCGATAGCGCCTCGCTGCCCCAGATGCGGCGCACCGCGGCCCTGCCGCTCGCGCAGCTGCTCGCCGAGCTCGATCGCGGCGGCAGCGCGCCGAGCGAGGGTCAGCTGAGCCTGCGCGCGGCGCTGCAGGCCGACACGCCATTCCGGGCGATCGCGCTCGGGACGCTGCAGGCCCTGGCCGGGGCGCAGCTGGGACCCTTGCCGGTCCGCCTGACCTATGTGCTGGCCCGCGATGAGCCCGGCCCGCTCGACGCGCAGCGGGCGGCGTTCTGGCTGGCCATGACCGAGCAGAGCTTCGCGCTGCAGCGGGTCGCCGGCACACACTTCACCATGATGGAGCCGCAGCAGCTGACCCCCATCGTCGAGCTCTGTCACGAGCAGCTGCTCGGCCGCCGCGCCGCCGACCCGGCCAGCGACCTGGGTGAGCCGCGGCGGGTCGCTAGCTCGCAGCAAGGCCGCGCCGTCCCGGGCCCACCGGACTTAGGATGAGGGACGCAGGAAGATCTGGTCGCGGGCCGCCTGACAGATGGCCAGGACGGCCGGGTGCTTGATGCGACGCTCGACGGAGATGGCGTAGAAGCGCTCGCTGAGCGGGCTCGCCTCACCAATCTGCTGGCAGCCATGCTGGTCGCGGATCTGCTCGGCCATGATGCTCGGGCCGGCGAACATGCCGGCGCCTGACTGCGCGAATACTTTCATGAGCGCGCTGTCGTCAAACTCACCGACAACCTGCGGCTCCACCCCCTGGGTGCGAAACCAGTGCTCCAGCGAGCGGCGCAGCGCCGCGTGCTCCGAGGGGAGCAAGAGCGGCGCCCCCGAGAGTGAGCCTGGGAATCGGGGCTTGTACTTGTGGCACAGCGCCGGCGCGCCGTAGATGGACACCCCACACTCACCGAGCAGGTGGTTGTAAGCGCGGACCTTGACCCCGGCGGCGAGCGGTGTATCCGACAGGACTACATCGAGCTCGTGAATCGCCAGGGCGGCGACCAGGCGCTCCTGGCTGCCTTCCCGGCAGTGAATGCGCAGCGGCTTGTCGAGCATCAGCGCCGGCCGCAGCAGCTCGTGGGCGATCAGCTTGGGCACCGCATCGGTGACTCCGACATGCAGCTGTAGGCGCTCCTGACTGTGGCCGCGCAGCACCTGCTGCAGGTCGCGCCCGAGGGCGAAGATCTCGCTGGCGTACTGGTAGACGACCCGTCCTACATCCGTGAGCGCGAGGGAGCGGCCCTGGCGCTTGAACAGCCGCTCGCCGAGCTGCCGCTCGAGCTCGCGCAGCTGGCCGCTGATGGTCGGCTGGGCCAGGCGCAGCTCCTGGGTCGCCTTGGAGATGCTGCCCTCGCGAGCGACGACCCAGAAGTAGTATAGGTGATGATAGTTGAGCCAGTGCATCGGCGACCCCTGATTCATCGGTTTTCCCGATAGGAGGCGTTCAAATTATCTATGTTTTTCTCTTCCCGGCAATGACATCTTTACACCCAGGGGCGGCGAGGCAGCGCCCGCGCAGGCACTCGGTAAGAAGCGATCAGGCAGCCCAGGAATTAGCCAATGAATGAATCAACCAGCCCGCAGGGCGAACCGGGCGCGATGGCAGTCGTCGGCGCCAGCACGCCCGCAGTCGATTCCGCTATCAGCTCGACCTCGCAAGAGCTCTCGCTGGAGGTGGCAGCGGCCAGCTCCGGGCATGCGGGAGCAGGCGACCACCCGACCCCGGTGCAGCGGCTCTTCCAGCTGCTGCAGCTGGAGGCCGGCGATCTTTGGATTATTGCCGTCTATGCGCTCGCGCTGGGAGTGCTGTCCCTGGCCACTCCGATCGCGGTCCAGGCCATGGTCAATCAGGTGGCGTTCGGGCAGCTCTTGCAGCCGCTGGTGGCGCTGCTGCTGGTGCTGCTGGTGCTGCTCGGGCTGGCCGGTGGGCTGCGCATCTTGCAGAACATCGCCGTCGAGATCTTGCAGCAGCGGCTGCTCGTGCGGAGCGGGCTGGGGCTGGCTCGCTTGCTGCCGCGGGTTCCTTTGCCGGTCCTCCGCGAGCACGGTCCGGACCTGGCCAGCCGCTTTCTGGAGATCGCGGCGGTACAGAAGGCCGCCGCCGGGCTTTTGCTCGATGGGCTGGCGATTGCGCTGCAGCTGCTCATCGGTATGGCCGTGCTGGCCTTTTATCACCCGCTGCTGCTGGCGTTTGACGTCGTCCTGTCAGGATTTGTCGCGCTCATCTTGCTCGGCCTTGGCCGCGCCGCGGTGCCCACCAGCATCGCCGAGTCGCAGGCCAAGTACGCGGTGGCAGACTGGCTGGCGGCGCTGTGCCGGCACCCGCTGGCCTTCAAGTTCGCCGATGGGCCCAAGGTGGCCAGCGCGCGGGCCGACGCACTCCTTTGTGACTATGTGCACGCCCGGCGTGGCCACTTTCGCATCCTGCTGCGGCAGATCATCGGCTCGCTGACCCTGCAGGCGGTGGCCAGCGTGGCCCTGCTCGGCATCGGCGGCGCCCTGGTCATCGCCGGCCAGCTGACGCTGGGCCAGCTCATCGCCGCCGAGCTTATCGTCAGCGCGCTGCTCGCCGGCATCGCCAAGTTCGGCAAGCACCTGGAGGCGTATTACGATCTGCTCACGGCGCTCGACAAGCTCGGGCACCTCTCCGACCTCGAGCACGAGCGTGCCGATGGCGAGCTGCTGCCCGAGCAGCTGGGCGGCCTCCAGCTGCAGCTGAGCGCGGTCGCGGCCGGCTATCCGGGCGGCGACATCCTCATCAGCGACATCAACCTGCAGCTGCCCGCCGGCGCGCGCGTCGCCATCATCGGTGCGCCGCAGAGCGGCAAGACGCTGATGGGCGAGCTGCTCACCGGGCTTGTGCCGCCGCGCGAGGGCGCCCTGACCTACGACGGCTGCGATCTGCGGGACCTGCAGCTGTCGGCGCTGCGGGCCCAGATCGCGCTGGTCTGCGCCGAGGAGCCGGCCCTGTTCGCCGGGACGGTGGCCGAGATCCTGTGCGGTGCCGGTGAGCGGCGCAGCGGCCCGGTGAGCCGGACGCCCGGCCGCGGTGAGCTGCGCGCGGCACTCAGCGCCGTCGGGCTGTGGCCGGCCCGGCGGGCGTTCAAGGATGGTCTGGACACCGCTCTTGGCGATGGCGCGCCGTCTCTGTCGCGGGATGAGCGGTGGCGGCTCCAGCTGGCGCGGGTCCTGGTGCAGCGGCCGCGGCTTGTCGTCATCGACAAGACGACCCCGAGCGGCGGCCCGCAGGATGACGCCACCGCGGCGCTACTGTACTCCGAGCTGCCGTTCACGGTCGTGCTCTGCACGGCGCCCGGAGACCCGCTGCTGGCGCGCTGCGATGAGGTCTACCAGATACAGGATGCCACGCTGGTTGCGGTGGCGCGAAAGGGTCGAAAATGAGCCGGCAGACTGACTCGGCCAGGCGCCACCGCCAGGGCGCCGCGACGATGGTGCGGACTCCCTACGGAGTGCGCGAGCTGGCGATCGCGCTGCTCGTCCTTTTTGTGTTGCTGGCCATCGGGCTGCTGGTCCTTCCCTGGCAGCAGAGCGTGCGCGGCAGCGGGCGCGTCGTCGCCTACACTCCGACCGAGCGGCAGCAGACGCTCGAGGCGCCGATCGAGGGGCGCATCGTGCGCTGGCTGGTCCGTGAGGGCTCGCGGGTCAAGGCGGGCGAGCGGGTGGTCGAGATCGCCGACAACGATCCTGCGCTCCTGCAGCGGCTTGCGGAGGAGCGTGACGCGGTGCAGGCGCGGCTCGCCGCTGCCAAGTCCCGCCAGCTGGCTCTGGAGGAGCGGCTGTTGCAGCTTGGGGGCGCGCAGGGGGCGGCGATCTCGGGGGCGGGAGCGCGCGTGCGCATGGCCCGCGAGCGGATGCGCGCGGCGACCCAGGCGCTGGCC
The DNA here is from genome assembly GCA_044222245.1 of Polyangia bacterium. GTDB lineage: Bacteria > Myxococcota_A > Polyangia > Palsa-1104 > JAEUJZ01 > CALFML01. Next base: position 66,988 of record JBGANQ010000041.1, read on the forward strand.
GCCAGCGAGGCCGCCCGCCGCACGGCGCAGCTGAATCAGCAGCGGCAGCAGGCGCTGTTTGACAAGGGACTGACCTCGCGCCGGGCGCTCGACCTGGCAGAGCTCGAAGCGGTGCGGACCACCACGGAAGAGGCGCGGGCGCTGGCCACCTTGCAAGCGGCCCGCGGCGAAGAGTCGGCCCTGCGCGCCGACAAGGCCCGCGCCACCAGCGACACCGGCGCCGTGCTGGAAGACGCCCGCGCCGCGCGCGCCGCGGCCCAGGGCGAGGTCGCCAATGTCACCGCCGAGCTAGCCCGCATCGAGGTCCGGCTGGCGCGTCAGGCCAGCCAGTCGGTAAGCGCCCCGCGCGACGGCGTGATCCTGCGCCTGCTCGCCTCCGAGGGAGGCGAGATGGTCAAGGCCGGCGACCCGCTGGCAGTGCTGGTGCCCGATACCCAGGAGCGCGCAGTCGAGCTTTGGGTGGACGGCAACGACATCCCGCTCCTGTCAGAAGGACGGACGGTGCGGCTGCAGTTCGAGGGCTGGCCGGCGGTCCAGTTCGTCGGCTGGCCGGCGGTCGCGGTGGGCACCTTCCCCGGGCGGATTGCCCTCCTTGATGCCACCGACAACGGCAAGGGCAAGTTCCGCGTGCTCGTCGTCCCCGAGCCGGGCGCCAGCCCGCCGTGGCCTGCGGGGAGCTACCTGCGCCAGGGAGTGCGCGTCCAGGGCTGGGTGCTGCTCGGGCGGGTCAAGCTGGGCTATGAGCTGTGGCGCCAGTGGAACGGCTTTCCCCCGGTAGTAGCGGACCATGAGCCGGCCGAGGTCGCGACCAAAAAGGGAGGCGGCAAGTGAGGGAGTATGCGCGTTTGTCTGTAGGTCTACTGGGAGTGCTGCGCGGCGCGGCGCTGCTCGGGCTGGGGCTGGCGGGCCTGCGGTCCGCGTCGGCTACCGTGACCCCGGAGCTGGCGGTCGCATCGGTCGCGCCGGTCGCGCCGGCCGCGCCGGTCGCGCCGGCCGCGCCGGCCGCGCGGAGCTCGGCGCCGCTTCTGCTCGGCGAAGTGCTCGACTCCGTGCAGCGCCACTTTCCCGCCATCATCGCCGCGCAGAAGGAGCAGCGCGCCGCGGAGGCCGAGCTGCTCGCCGCCCGCGGCGGCTTTGATCCGCTGCTGCGGCTGCGCGCCGAGGGCGCAGTGCTCGGCTACTACCAGAACGGCCGGCTGGACGTCTCGCTAGAGCAGCCGACGCCGCTGTGGGGAACCCGATTCTTCGCCGGCTGGCGCCTGGGGACCGGCAGCTTCGCCGACTACGATGGCAAGCTCGAGACCAATGAATATGGGGAAGTGCGGGTCGGGGCAGTGGTTCCGCTGTGGCGCAATGGACCCATCGATCGCACGCGGGCGGCGATCAAGCGGGCGGCAGTGGGGCAGACGCTGGCCGCCCAGGGCGTCGCGCAGCAGCGCCTGGAGGCGGTGCGGCTGGGCAGCCAGCGCTACTGGGAGTGGACGGCTGCCGGGCAGCGCTTGCACATCGCCCACAGCCTGCAGCGCCTGGCGGCAGAGCGGGACGCCGCGCTCGCGCAGCGGGTGCGCCATGGCGACCTGCCCGAGATCGAGCGCATCGACAACCAGCGGCTCATCTTGTCGCGCCAGAGCCTGCTGATCGCCGCCCAGCGCGGGCTGGAGCAAGCGCAGATCGAGCTGTCGATCTACCTGCGCGATGCCCGGGGCGAGCCCTGGCTGGTCCCCGCCGAGCGGCTGCCGCGGGAGCTGCCGCTGCCCGAGCCGCGAGCGCTGACCAGCGAGCGGCTCGCCGCCGACATCCAGACTGCGCTGGCGCGCCGCCCCGAGGCCGAGCGCCTGCGCCTGCAGCTGGAGCAGCTGGGCATTGATCGCGACCTGGCGAAAAACCAGCTGGCGCCGGCCGTGGATGTCGGCCTGGCCTTCTCGCAGGATCTGGGGGCCGGCAGCTCGACGCGCACCCCGCCGGTGCTGGAGGGCAGCGTCCTTTTCGATATGCCGATTCCCAATCGCACCGCCAAGGGGCGGCTCGGCGCGACCGAGGCGCAGATGGCCCGGCTGCAGGCCCAGGCCCGGCTGGTCCGCGATCGGATCTGTGCCGAGGTCCAGGATGTGCAGTCGCTGCTGAGGACGGCAGAGCAGCGCGTCGCGCTGGCCCGAGCCGAGCTCCAGCTTGCGCAGAAAGTTGAGACGGCGGAGCACCAGCGGTTCGAGCTTGGCGACAGCACGCTGGTCCTGGTCAATCTGCGCGAGCAGGCTACCGCCGATGCGGCGCTGCGTGAGATTGACGCCCGCCTGGACTACCAGCGCGCGCAGGTCCTCTACAGCGCGGTGCTCGCGGGCGCTCCTGCCGGCTGAACCGAGCCGCGGCTCGTGCTTTCCAGCGCCGGTCCGTTGCTGCGCGCCGCGGCTGGAGAGCCTGGGGGGCCTCTTTCGACGGAGCGTACTGTTCACGGTGAATAATGCCATGCCGGTGCAGGTAGCAAAGGGCGCGCAGCAGCTTGCCGAGTAGGCGCAGGCGCTCGGGCAGCGGCGCGGCGCGGCCGGCGGCGAGGATGGTCTGCGGCGACTGCAAAAGCTCCATCGTGTAGTAGGGCTTCTGCTCTTCGTCGAAGCCGTAGTCGAGCACGGCGATGATGTTGGGATGGCGCAGCGAAGCCAGGGTGCGAAACTCGTGCGCTAGCGCCAGCAGGTAGCGCGCCCGACCGGCGCGCTGCGTCGCCTCGGCCTGGCGGGCGCCGGCCTCGCGCTGCGTCTTGAGCGGACCGGCCGGTGAGGACGCTGGCTCGCGAACCAGGACTCGCTTGAGCGCGACGAGCTGCCCGGTCAGCCGATCCCAGGCGGCGAAGACCTCGCCCATCCCGCCTTCGCCGAGCTTGTCGCGAATCTGGTAACGGTTCCTCAGCACGCCGCACCTCGACCTTCCACTTCTGGCCGATCGGGCCCAAGCCCCGCGGCCGTGGATCAAAAATGGCTCACTTGCTATCATGACATGATCGCTGCCCAAGACGGCAGAGCTCACGGATTCCCGCAAGTTAGGCCAGCCTGGCGCGCCCGGCCGGCAGACTGTCGATGTTCTGCCCGGTGGCAGGCGGCGTAGCAAAGTTCGCGGCGCCGCCGGCGGCTGCTAACCTAGGTAGTAATGCCCGGCCCGGAGGCTTGTTTTACAGAGTCGATCGTGGTGCACGCGGCGCGCCTGCAGGTGCTGGCGCAGCTGACCGAGCCGACCAAGATGATCGGGCTGCAGCCGCTCATCGTCGGCTGTGAGCTCGTCGAAAAGGAGGTCGATGCGGACGGCGGCGTGAGGTCGTATGAGGCAATCTTCACCGAGCACTTTCAGCTCGTCGGTCCGCTCGGCTACAATAACCGCGTCCGCGCCCGCATGCAGGCCGACCGCGCGCTGCCGGCGGTCGAGTTCACCGTCCGCTCATTCCCGCGCATCCGGCTGGGCAGCCGCTACGAGCTTGCCGCGGCGCCGTCCGCAACGCTTGTGCGGCTGACCGTCACCATCGACTGCCCGCGGGTGCTGCGGCCGCTGGTCGTGTCGGCGGCGCGCGCGGCCCACCGCAGGCTGCTCGGTAACCTCAAGCGCCGCTGTGAAGAGGTCCCACCGACCGCGCAGGGTCGGGCGCTGTAGTCACAGCGGAATCTTGATCGAGCTGTGGTTGGGAAGGCCGGGGGCCTGGCGGTAGCGGTGGTCGGGCTCCCAGGCGCCGCTGTCGCGGCTGCGTCGCCGGCTGTGGACGAGCAGCTCGCGGGCCGAGCCGGCGGGGCCGCCGTGCAGCTCCAACAGCTGGTAGTGCAAAGGGACGCTCGGCGGCCGCTCTGGACCGGGGGCGCCGAAGGTGCCGGCCCCGAGAATGTGGAAGCCGGCGGTGCTGCGGTAGTAGGGGAAGATGGAGTCGCCGGGCTCGTGAACGTGGCCGTGCAGCGCTACCTGGAAGCGCGCCTGGGCGAGCCGCTGCAGGAAGCCCAGGTCGCGCAGGCGCGCCTCATCGGCGCCGCCCACCGGGTGGTGGAACAGCGCCAGCTTGAGCGCGCACTGCTCGTAAAGCGGCGTGCGGCGGATGTCGTCCAGGGCGTGGCTGAGCGCCAGCTCGTTGATGCTGCTGCGCTCGCGGAAGTTGTGGTCGATCTGCCACGCCGAGTTCAGCCCGAGGATGAGCAGCCCGGCCTCGCCGAAGTGGTGGATGGTCGCCTGATCGGCGGGGTTGAGCGGGTAGGGCTGGCGGCAGACGCGCTGGTAGAACTCGGCAAACGGACGGAAGCGCTGCGGGTGCTGCTCGTCATTGCGCAGCTCGACGTAGCGGCTGTCGGGGGTCTCTTCGAAGTCGATGTCGGGGCGCAGCGCTGCGCCCTGGCTGCTGCGCAGCCGCGGCACGTACGCCTCGCGGGCGATGCCCCAGTGGAGGTCGTGGTTGCCGGGGACGATCACCAGCTGGTGCGGCTTGAGGTCAAACTCCGCGGTGAGTCCGATGAGGAACTCCTCCGCGGCGCGGAACTCCTCGGGCTGGCCGCGCTGGGTGAGGTCGCCGGACAGGACCAGGGCGTCGATGCGGCTGACGCGCAGCTCGCGGCGCAGATCTTCGGCCAGCTGCCCGTACCACAGGGCGGCCTGCGCCTTGGTGCCAAAGTGCAGATCGGACAGGTGGACAAGGACTAGCGGCGCCGTGGCCGGCGGCGGCGGCGGCACCGTCACCCGCGGCACCCCCGCCTCGCACAGGCGCGGCCGGCCGTCGGCCTCGGGCACGTCTTCCACCGTGTGGCCGCTGTCGCGGGCGAACTTGAGCCAGTCCAGGTGGCGCAGGTAAAACCACAGCTGCGGATCTTCGGCGCTGAGCGCGCCGGTGATGCGCCGGTAGTGGAGGAAGTGACGCAGCCGCGGCATCTCGCCAAACAGGCGGTGCAGGTTGCCCGCGAGCAGCCAGTCAAAGGCGGCGTCGATGGCACGCTGCTGGCGGTACTGCAGCCGCGCCTGGCGGACCATCACGCTGCCTTCATTTTCGCGCGACAGGTGCCATAGAAGAAGCAGCGCCGCGCCCCGCGGCGGCGCCTGCTCGTCCGCGGCGGCGAACGCCAGAAGGATCGGCCGGTAGTACTGCTCGAAGGTCTGATAGACCTGGGTCACCACCTCCTGCGCCGGCACCCGGATGACCACCCGCTCGGGGGCGCGCTCGGTGATGCCGGCCAGCCGCGTCGCCTCGTAACACAGCCTCTGGGCAAGGGCGAAGCTGCCCTCGGCCTCATCGACAAAGCGGCTGCGGCGCTGGAACTCGATGTTGGCGGCGTGCTCGCCGAGCGCGATGAGCTCGTCGATCTTCTCGTCGGGTTGCCGCCCCTGCAGGCTGATCACCGAGTAGCGGCCGCGGATGTCGGGCAGCGCCTCGACCAGCGAGACGCCGATGGGGTTGATGCCGATGATGACGACCTTGATGTCGCGGCGGTTGCGGTCGCACAGCCGCTTGACCAGCCGCGCCACCGCTTCCTTGCGCGCCCACAAGAGCAGGTGGAAGTCGTCGATCACCAGGTAGCCGCCCTGCGGCACGTTGTCGCGCACCTGGCGGTCGAGCTCGAGCAGGTCCTTCTCATCGGTCGCCGACACGTACTGGCAGCGCCGCTCGGCCTGCAGCTCTTCCAGCGCCCGCAGCACCGCCGTGGTCTTGCCGGTGCCCGAGGGACCCTCCACCACCAGGCCATCGGGGATGGTCGGCAGGCGCAGCCGCTGGACGAGCTCGCGGCTCTGGGCGGTCTCGACGAAGATGACCTTGGACGGGCCGGCGTAGACGAAGATGTCCGACAGCGAGCGCACCGAGCCCGGCGGCAGCGGCGCCTCGGGCGGCAGCTCGCGCTGCGAGGCGGGCGGGAACAGGATCGCCTGACGCACCGCGTTGGCGACCAGCACCCAGGCGGCGTCGCGATCGCCAAAGCCGCTGACCGGCCGCCCGTCCAAAAGCGGCGGCGCCAGGTGGAAAAGCGGCGTCGACTGCCACATCGCCGGACCCAGGAGCACGGTGAGCAGCGTCGGGTGGCGCGGCCCGCGCTGGTAGTCGAGCGCCTGGCGGATCGACTCGGTCGCCCACGCCAGGTAGCGGCGGCTGAGCAGAAGGACGATGACGTCGGCCTCGGCTGCCGCCGCTCCGAGGCCGCCGTCCGCCCCCTTGTCGGGCGCACCGCTGGCGCTGCCGCAGGGTGCCGCGCGCAAGGCCAGCACTCCCTGGTGCTCGAGCACCGCGAGGTGCTCGGCGAGCTCGGCGAACAGCGCCGCCTCCGCCGCCGCGAACGAGCACACGACCACCGGCACCTTGTTGGCGCTGCGTCCGCTCGGCACCGGCTCCTCGGGCACGGCGGCGATCGGCTCCAGGTGGCTGGAGCTGTCCTCCGCGGTCGGCAGCAAGCTCGCTGCTGCCGCCGGGAACTCGGCCTGCAGGCGGTTGATGAGCTCGACGAGCGGCACCTGCATGAGCAGCAGGTTGACCTTGGTCGTGCGATCCATCCCCTCGGTAAAGCGGCGCGACACCTCGGGGAAGAAGTCGACGCAGAAGGCGTCAAACTCGGGCGTGGCGGGCAGCGCCTTGGCGAGCAGCCGGCGGGCCGCGGAGGGAGTCAGGGGATCTCTGCGCTCATCCATCTTGAACCTTTGCCTGGGCCGGCCCGATTGTAGCAGGCGCCCGCACGGCCGAGCCTTCCGCAGCTGCTGGCTGGGGGCGCGGAAGGCGCGGGCGCAGCGGGCGCGACCCCCGACA
>JBGANQ010000042.1:0-74101 GCA_044222245.1 Polyangia bacterium
GCCGTCGGGCAGGAGCTCGGGATCGGCCAACAGGGGAATGAGATCGCTCGCCCCGCGCACGCTGACCCGACCGGGCAGATCCGGGGTGCGATCGCGGCGGGCGATGCGCGTCAGCACCTGGGCCAGCATGCCGCGATGCAGCGTGATCTCGCTATAGCCGAGCAGCAGGTAGAGCAGGTGATCGCCGGGGCGGAACAGCCGCGGGTTGAGCTGCTTGTCGACCTGATCTTCGTCGAGCGCCGCATCGACGCGCAGCTCGATGAGGACGCGACCGAGCCGGCCGTCGCTGTCGGCAGCAGCGCCCGGGCGACCGTCGGCCGGCTCCTTGCTGACGATGGGCATCCCGAGGTTGTAGGTCTTGCCCTCGGGTTCCCAGAGCAGGGTGCTGCGGTCCAGGCGCGCCGCCCCTTCCAGCGGCACCAGCCGCGAGAGCAGGTGGGTGCGCCCGAGCAGTGCCGCGAGCACCAGCTGGTGCAGCCGCTCGGAGTCCTTCTTGCTGTGCAGTAGCAGATCGATGGCCGCCATGGCTTCTCCCGGTGGGACCGCGGCTGCGCCCGCACGCGGCTGTCCGCCATCATTTTATCCGACGGCAAGGTCGCTGCGATACGATGATCGGAGTCGGCCCGCTTGGCGCCGCCCGAGGTCCCCGCCATGAAGCCCGCTCCGCCGCTCCCGCCTGTGCGCCTGCGCGCCTGTCCGCTGCTCTACGAGGTCAACGCCTGGGTCTGGCTGCACGGCTGGCAGCGGCGCCTGGGCCGACCGCTGACCCTGGGGGAGCTGCCCGAAGTGGCGATTGCCGAGCTTGTGGGCACCGGCGCCGACGCGGTGTGGCTGATGGGGGTGTGGGAGCGCAGCCCGGCGGGGCGCCAGCAGGCCCTGCACCACCCCGACCTCCAGCACGAGTACCAGCGGGCCCTGCCCGACGTATCGGCCGCCGATGTCGTCGGCTCGCCGTACGCCATCCACCGCTACGAGGTAGCCCCCGAGCTTGGCGGTGAGCCGGCGCTGCGGGCGCTGCGGGCGCGCCTTGCCGAGCATGGGGTGGGCCTCATCCTCGATCTGGTCCCCAACCACGTCGCCATCGATCACCCGTGGCTGACCACCCACCCCGAGGCCCTGGTCCGCGGCAGCGAGGCCCTTTTACACAAGCGCCCGGACCTGTTTTTCCGCCACCCCACCGGCCAGATCTTCGCCCACGGCCGCGATCCCTACTTTCCGCCGTGGACCGACACCGCCCAGCTCGACGCGCAGTCGCCGACCTACCGCCTCCTGCTCACCCGGACGCTGCGCTACCTGAGCGAGCTGTGCGACGGCGTGCGCTGCGACATGGCGATGCTGCTCGTGCAGCGCATCTTCGCGCAGACTTGGGGGGCGCTGCGCGCCGAGCTCGCGGCCGCGCCGGCGCAGCAGGACTCTGGCGCCGAGCTGGCCACCGAGCTGTGGCCCGAGGTCATCGCCGCGACCCGCCAGCTGCGCCCCGACTTCATCTTCCTGGCCGAGGTGTACTGGGACATGGAGGCGGAGCTGCAGGCGCAGGGCTTCGACTACACCTACGACAAGCGGCTGTACGATCGCCTGTGCCACGCCGACCTCCCCGGCGCCCGCGACCACCTTTTGGCCGACCTCGACTACCAGCACCGCTCGCTGCGCTTCATCGAGAACCACGACGAGCCGCGCGCCGTCACTGCCCTGGGCGTCCACAAGTCGCGCCCGGCGGCGGTGCTGACCCTGACCTTGCCCGGAGCGCGGCTTGTCCACGACGGACAGCTCCAAGGGCGGGCGGTCAAGCTGCCGGTCCAGCTCGGCCGCCTGCCCGCCGAGGAGCCGCACCGCGAGCTCAGCGAGTTCTACGCCCGCCTCCTGCTCGCCCAGCGCGATCCCGTCCTGCACCACGGGACTTACTTCGCCCTGGCCTGCCGCTCGTACCTGGGCAGCGATCGCAGCCACGAGGTGCTCATCAGCCACGCCTGGAGCCTGGCCGACGCGCTGCGCGTGGTGGTGGTAAACCTGAGCCCCGTCCAGGCGAGCGCCCGGCTCATGCTGCCGCCGCTGCCCGATGGCACGAGCTGGCGCTTCCGCGACCTTTTACGCGACGATGTGGCCCCAGTGTTCACGGCCGAGGTCCTGCGCGTAAAGGGGCTGCCGGTGTTCCTTGACGGCCATGCCGCGCACCTGTTCTTCGTCGAGCAGCACCCCTAGGCGGCGCCCGCCCGCCGGGCCGCGGGCCGACCGCGTCTTTCGCGTAGCTTTGTTCCCAACTCTATTGGAAAATTCTGCGGTTCCCACGCTCAAGCGGAGGCCGCATGTCAAACCCAAGATTTTCCCTCGCAGGCCGCAGCTCGCTGGGCGGCGTGAGTCGCCCCTCCCGTCGCCTGGCCGGACCCTCGGCGCTGGTGCTTCTGCTGGCGACGTGCTCGAACAAGCCGCCCGATCAGGAAGTGCCGCCCCCGGATCCGACCCCGCAGGCAGGGCCGTGTGCCGCCGCCGGCGTCTCGGCCATGAGCCGCTTCCCCGCGGGCAGCCGCGACGGCCACCCCGATCCCCTCGGGGCCAAGGCGGCCGGTCAGGCGCGGGCGGCGCGCATCACCAGCTCCGACTGGATCGTCCAGGGGCCCGATGCGCGGCAGAAGGTGCGCCTGGGCGATGTCGTGCTTATCAACGACAAGATTGCCGCCTACATCGAAGCCCCGGGCGACTCCGACGGCTACATGCCCTACGGCGGCGACCTCCTGGCGCTGGAGCCGGTGGACCAGAAGGGCCGCCCGACCGGCACCTCACAGTACGGTGAGACGCTGCTGACCCTCGGGCTGCAGGCGGTGGCGGCCGAGGCGGTGACCATCCTCAACGATGGCGCGGACGGCCAGCCCGCCGTGGTCCGGGTGAGCGGCGCCCTGCGCAACATCCCCTTCCTCGACAACTTCATGGTGCTCGCCCCCGAGCACTACGACTTTCCCGCCGCCCTGGACTACTCGCTGGCGCCCGGCGCCAATCGCGTGCAGGTGCGCCTGTCGCTCATCAACCCCACCGCCGAGCTCAAGGATCTGTCGACGGTGCAGTTCATGGGCCTGTTCCACACCAGCCGCAGCCAGCTGTTCACCCCGCAGCTCGGCTACGCCAGCCCCGCGGGCGAGCTGCCCTGGGTCGGCTTCGACAACGGCCCCGCCAGCTTCGCCCTGCGCTTCCAGAAGGGCGTGCTGAACTACATCATCGATCCTTCCGGCTTCACCCTGTTCCGCGGCGATGGCCTGGCGCTGGCCGCCTGCGCCACCAAGGCCTTCGACTACGTCGAGCTGACCGTCGGCCCCAGCATGGACGCAGTGGCCGAGTCGCTGCGCCAGACCCTGGGCCAGCCCGCCTGGCGCACCATTCACGGCACGGTCAAGCTTCCCGATGGCACGCCGGTCGTCGGCGCCCAGGTGCACGCCACCACCGCCGCCGGCGCCTACCTCACCCGCGTCAGCACCAACGACAGCGGCGAGTACGTCCTGCACGCCCCCGAGGCCGAGGTCCAGCTGACCCCCACCCAGTCCGGCTTCGCCACGCCCGCCACTCAGAAGGTCGCTGCCGCCCAGGACAACGTCCAGCTGACCCTGGGCGCCTTCGGGACCCTGATTGTCCACGCCCAGGACGCCGCCACCACGGCCCCGCTGCCGGTGCGCGTCCAGGTGATCCCCACCGCCGGCACCGTCGACCCGCCGGCCAGCTTCGGCGTGCGCAGCGAGGTCAACGGCCGCCTCCTCAACGAGTTCGCCCTGCAGGGCGAGGCGCAGCTGCGCGTGCCCGTCGGCACCCACCGCGTCGTGGTCAGCCGCGGCTACGAGTGGGAGCTTGTCGACAAGAGCGTCACCATCGAAGCCGGCAAGACCACCGAGGTCCGCGCCGCCCTGGCCCACAGCGTCGACAGCAGCGGCGTCATGTGCGCCGACTTCCACATCCACTCGTTCTTCTCCGCCGACTCCAGCGACCCCGTCGAGACCAAGGTCAAGAGCGCCATCGCCGACGGCCTGGAGATCCCCATCTCCAGCGAGCACGAGTGGATCATCGACTTCCAGCCGGTCATCCAGCGCCTCGGCATGACCGCCTTCGCCTTCGGCATGCCCTCCGAGGAGTTCACCACCTTCGCCTGGGGCCACTTCGGCATCATCCCCATCCAGCCCCGACCCGAGCAGGTCAACAACGGCGCCGTCCCCTGGATCGGCAAGAAGCCCGCCGAGGTCTTCCACAACATCGCCGGCCTCCCCGAGCGCCCCGTGCTCATCATCAACCACCCGCGCAGCTCGACCTTCCAGGGCTACTTCGAGGCCGCCGGCTTCGACCGCACCACCGCCACCGGCGACCCCGACCTGTGGAGCGACGAGTTTGGCGCCATCGAGGTCTTCAACGACGGCGACCTGGAAGAGAACCGCACCAAGTCGGTCGCCGACTGGTTCGCCATCCTCAACCACGGACGCAAGGTCTGGGCCGTGGGCAGCTCCGACTCGCACCGCTACCGCAGCTCGCCGGTCGGCTACCCCCGCACCTGCCTGCGCTTTGGCCATGACGATCCGACCCTGCTCAGCGCCGACAAGGTCCGCGACGCCGTGCGCTCTGGCGACGCCGTCGTCAGCGGCGGCCTGTACATGACGGTGACCGGCCCCGGTGGCGTCCACCCCGGCGGCACCATCCCCATGGCCAGCGGCCCGCAGAGCTTCCAGATCGTCGTCCAGACCCCCAAGTGGCTCGCCGCCAAGCGCGTCGAGGTCATCGTCGATGGCGAGACCGTCGCCACCAAGGAGCTCCAGGAGTCCGTCACCCCCCAAGGCCGCCGCTACGAGCTGACCGTCGCCGTCGATCCGCCCGCCGGCCACCCCGGCTCGCACTGGGTCATCTTCAACGCGACCTCGACCACCGACCTAGCCCCCCTGCACCCCGGCCGCCACCCCTTCGCCGTCTCCAACCCCATCTTCTTCTAGCCCTTAGCCCGATCCCCCAACCCCCAGTCGTGGGGCCGACCGGAGATCTTTTTTTGTCAGCGCCAGCTGGCAAAAAAAGATCGCAGGGAAGGGGGGCCCCACGACGGCGAAGCCCGCTCGGCTAGCCTTCCTCCGGGTCGCCCTGGGGAAGCTCCGCCCGCAAGACGCTGAGCAGCGCCCACTCGTGCTTGCCGCCGCCCAAGGTCGCGTTGCAGTAGCGGCAGGTCGTCTCGTCCGACTTGGCCAGCTGCCCGCCGCACACCGGGCAGTCGAGCGAGGACAGCCCTCGCTTGCTCCGCGCCTCCGAGTGCCGCCCCAGCGCAAAGGCGTTCTGGAAGGTGTTTGGCTCTGCCCTGTTGACGCTCGCGCTCCAGCGGATCTCGACCACCGCGATGTCCAGGTCGTCCTGACGCTCGACCACCGCCAGCTCGGCGCTGCCCACCGCCACCTGCCGCAGCTGCGCCGGCGAGAGGTCAAGCTCTGCCGCCACCGCCGGATCGCTCGGCGGCCGGATGCAGAAGCGCGCCAGCTGCTCGCTCTTGCCGCTGCTGCGCGCCTCGATCCACTTCCAGAAGATGACCGACGCCCGGTCCTCCAGCTCCTGCCGGCTCACGCTCGGGTCGCGCGCTCGCAGCTCCTCAAGCCCCGGCAGCTGACCCACCGCCGGCGCCGCCCGCCACTCTTCCGGCTGCGTGATCTCCGCCAGCACCCAGTCGTGCTCGCCCGAGTTGATGAGCGCCTGGCAGTACTCGCACTTGACCACCTCGGACAGCGGCAGGTCGGCGCCGCAGCTCGGGCAGTGCCCCTCCAGCGCCGGCACCCCCTGCTTGCTGCGCTTGCCGCGCCGGCGCACGAACGACCAGACCTCCTGATACTGCCCAAGCTCAGCGCTGCGCGCCCGCTTGGCCGCCGCCTCGGCGGGCAGCGTCAGCGGCACGTCCGCGTCGCGCGCCTCGCCGACGATCTTGACGTGCACGGTGTCCCACAGCGCGTCGGCGTCCGCCCCCAGAAGCTCGGCCGCCACCACCCGCCAGTCGACCATCATGTTGCGCAGCCCGTCTGCCTTGAGCAGCTCCAGCTGCGTCTGGAACCGCACGTACACGCCGTCGGAGATCACCCGCCGCGCCGGCCCCATGTCGCCCTTGAGCCACGCCTCGTTGACCTTGGCCACCACCGACTTGGTGCGCTCGACGAACGTCGCCGGATCAAAGCCCGGATCGTTGTGCCGCAGCGCCGCCAGGCCCTGGCTCTGCAGCTCGCGATCGATCGCGATCGTGCCGCGCTGCGACCCCCGCTTGCGCGCCCGCAGCCAGATCACGATGACGATGATCGCGACGATGAAGAAGCCGAGCACGATCGCGCTGCCCAGGCCACTGCTGTCCGAGCTGTACCCGCCCGCGGTGGGCACGTAGACCGTGCTCGGTCCCGAGTTGTAGCCGCGGCTCGACGGGTAGCTCGGCGAGTAATTATGCGCAGGCGGCGGATAGCTGCGCGGCGGCGGCGAGTAGCTGCGCGGCGGCGGCGAGTAGCTGGGGGCGCGGTAGTTCTGCCCCCCGCCCGGGCGGGCCCAGCCGCTCGGCGGCCACTGCCCGAGCGCCGCCAGCGCTCCGAGCGCGAAAATCAGCGACAAAAGGCCCACAGCTATTCGACGCGCCATGTCGTCATCCTACCTGCCCGCCCGGGCTTCGTCACTTCCCGGCGGTTTCCCGAGCTTCCGGGCGGCGTAGCCAGAGGGCCGCGGGGCGCGTATACTTGCGCCCATGGCGATGTCTGGACCTCGCGACAGCGGGGGCATGCTCTCGGAGATCAATGTGACGCCGCTCGTCGACGTCATGCTGGTGCTGCTGATCATCTTCATGGTCGCGGCGCCGATCGCGACCAGCGGCGTGCCCGTGACCCTGCCCAAGGGCGAGACGCAGTCGATCGACAGCGAGGAGAGCAAGCTCATCCTCACCATCCCCGAGTCGTTCCCCAAGGACGCGACGGTCTACCTGGGCAAAAACCCGGTGCGCTTCAGCGAGCTTGAGCTCAAGCTAAAGACCAACGACAAGCTGCAGAGCGAGCACGAAATCTACATCCACGCCGACGGCAACCTCCGCTACCAGGACGTGATCGCGGTGATGTCGGTGGCGTCCAAGGCCGGCGGCGAGAAGCTGGGCCTTATCACCGACCCCCTGGCCACCAAAGAAGAGGCCGCGCCCTAGCATGGCCGTGGCGACTCCCGCAGCCGGCTCCAAGAAGGGCCCGACTCCTGACGCCGGGCCGCCGCCGGGCGGCGAGCCGGGCTCGCAGCGCCTGGACCGCGGCCTTGATCGCAACAGCTTCATCGCCGGGCTGTGCCTGGCGCTTGTGATAAACGGCGGCGGCCTGCTGTTTCTGTGGTGGATGAACCACCACGACTCGCACAAGGTGCGCAAGGACGCCGAGGTCTTCGTCGACGCCAAGCTGGTCCGGTTCGGCAAGAAGCGCGACCTGTCATTCCTGCCGCACGTGCAGGCGCAGCAGAAGACGGTCGAGAAGCCCAAGACGCTCAAGCTCGCCCAGGACCCCGACAAGCCGACCAAGAAGGAAGAGCCCAAGCGGGTCGAGGACCTGAGCAAGCTCGCCGACCGCGTGAAGAACCTGCGCGCCGACGAAGACGACCGTCTGACCCGCGAGGCCGCCGAGGAGGGCGATCCGACTGGCACCCGCGGCGGCACGGCGACCGAGGCCTCGGGCGACCCCTACATCCGCGAGATCATGGCGGCGGTGCTCGAGCGCTGGACAGTGCCGACGCTGCTCACCCCCGGCGATCTGCTCAAGCTGCAGGCCGCCGCCTGCCTGACGATCGACGACGAAGGCAAGCTAGTGAGCTTCCGCATCGTCGAGGCCTCGGGCAACAGCCTGTTTGACGGCAGCCTGGTGGCGACCCTGGGGGCGATCAAAGAGCTGCCCAAGCCGCACGGCCGCTACGCCAAGGCGGCGCGCACCGGCAAGCTCTGCCCGAGCTTCTCCAAGCAGTAGCGCGGGCGATTCCGCTGCCCTCCGGGCCGGGAATCGGGTAGGACTCTGCCATGAGCCTGCGCGCACCCGATCCCGACGACGCCCCGGCAGGCGAGCCCGCGGCCGCGAGCGGCCGCCTGTACGTGGTCGGCACCCCCATCGGCAACCTCGAGGACATCACCTTGCGGGCGCTGCGCGTGCTCGGCAGCGTGCCGGTGCTGGCGGCGGAGGACACCCGCGCCGCGCAGCACCTGCTTTCGCACCACCGCGTGCGCGCCGGCAGCGGCGGGCCCGAGATCTACAGCTTCTTTGCCGGCAACGAGGCAGCGCGCACCGAGCAGCTGCTGCAGATCCTGCACGCCGGACGCGACGTGGCGCTCATCTCGGAGGCCGGGCTGCCCGGCATCTCCGACCCCGGGCAGCGGCTGGTCGCGGCGGCGCGCCAGCGTGGGGTGCCGGTCGAGGTGGTGCCGGGGCCGAGCGCCTCGCTGACCGCGCTCATTGGCTCGGGCCTTGGCACCGAGCGGTTTCTGTTTGTCGGCTTCCCGCCGCGCGGCGAGGGCGACCGCCTGGCCCTGTTCGGCTCGCTGCGCCACGAGCCCGGCACCCTGCTGTTCTACGAGTCGCCCGAGCGCGTCCACCGCACCCTGGGCGACCTGGCGGCGGCGCTGGGCGGGCAGCGCCCGGCGTGTCTGGCCCGCGAGCTGACCAAGCTTTACGAAGAGCACGTCTCCGGGACGCTGGCCGAGCTGCAGGCCCGCTATGCCGACGCTCCGCCGCGCGGCGAGGTCACCCTGGTAGTCGCCGGGGCCGCCGCGGCCAGCCAGACCGCCGCCCCGTCCGCCGAGGACGCCACCGCGCTGTGCGATCTGGAGGCCGAGATCCGCCGCCGACTCGCCGCCGGCCAAGGCCCCAAGGAAATCGCCACCGCGCTGACGCTGCTCGGAGGCCAGCCGCGGCGCAAGCTATACCAGCTGGCGCTGCTCCTCAAAGAGCACGCCGACGGCTGAGCGCCGCCCGCCTGCTGAGCCCTGGCCCCATCAATTGGCGCCCAGGGCTGCGCCGGGCAGGGCCCAGCCGTACCGCGCGAAGCGGAGCCCAGCTCGGATATCCTCCGCACCGCCCCGGCCTTGCCCGGCGGTGCGCAAGCAGTGCGCCGTGCTAAGCAGTCACCGTCGCGGGGTTATTGCCCATGATGGCGTCGATGCGCGCCATCACCTCGGGGGTCAGCTTGGGCACCACGGTCAGCGCCTTGAGGTTGTCGTGCACCTGCTCGACGCGGCTGGCGCCGGTGATGACGGTGCTGACGTGCGGGTTCTTGACGCACCAGGCGAGCGCCAGCTGGGCCACGGTGCAGCCGAGCTCCTTGGCCACGGCCTCCAGCTTCTGCACCTTCTCGATCCGCCCGGGCATGAGGATCTGCTCGCGCAGCCACTCGTTCTTGGGGTCGGCCAGGCGGCTGCCGGCAGGGATGCCGTGGTTGTACTTGCCGGTGAGCAGGCCCGAGGCGAGCGGGCTCCAGATTGTGGTCCCGTAGCCGAGCTCGCGATACAGCGGCAGGTACTCGTGCTCGACGCGCTGGCGGCTAAACAGGTTGTACTGCGGCTGCTCCATCGCCGGCGGGGTCAGCCCATGCTGACGGGCGAGGGTGTGCGCCTCGCGGATATCGGCGGCGCTCCACTCCGAGGTGCCCCAGTAGAAGGCCTTGCCCTGGCGGATAAGGATGTCCATGGCGCGCACCGTCTCCTCGATCGGCGTGTCGGGATCGGGGCGGTGACAGAAAAGGAGGTCGACGTAGTCGGTCTGCAGCCGGCGCAGCGCCGCGTGGGTGCCTTCAATCACGTGCTTGTGCGACAGACCGCTGTCGTTGGGGCCCGAGCCGCCCCAGAAGATCTTCGTCGACAAGACCAGGCTCTGCCGGCGCAGGCCGAGGCTCTTTATGACGTTGCCCATCACCACCTCGGCCTGGCCGCTGGCGTACGCCTCGGCGTTGTCGAAGAAGTTGATGCCGGCGTCGAAGCAGGCCTTCATGCACTGGCTCTGCACCTCTTCGGCCTTGGGGCCGCCGAAGGTGACCCAGGCGCCGAAGGACAGCTCGCTGACTTTGATCCCGGCCTTGCCTAATCGTCGGTAGTTCATGGGGCTCCTCGTGAGGTTGGGGCGCGCTGGACGCGCGAATGGGCGAAGAAATCAGGCACTTCATCGTACTTGCGGCGGCCGCGCCCCGCCAACCGGCAGATGGCGGTATGCTGGGGTCTTGATGCAGAAGCTCCGTCTCATGACGCTGAATATCTGGAGCCACCACCCGCCGTGGCCGACCCGCCGCCGGCTGATCCAAAAGGGGCTGCGGGCCGAGGCACCGGACCTGGTCGGGCTGCAGGAGGTGCTGCAGCCGCACGGCACCGGCACCGCGCAGGCCGACGAGGTGGCCGAGGGCCTGGGCTACCGGGTGGTGTTCAGCCGGGCGTGCCAGCTCGAGCGGCCGATCGCGGCGGACTTCGGCAACGCCCTCTTGTCGCGCTTCCCGATCCGCGAGCACCGCACCGAGCCGCTGCCGACGCCGCCCGGGTCCGAGCCGCGGTCGCTTTTGTACGCGCTGTGCGCCGTCAAGGTCGGGGTGCTGCCAGTGCTGGTCACCCACCTGTCGTGGGAGCCCGAGCTCGCCCACGTGCGGCGCGAGCAGCTGCAGCATGTGGCCCGCTACATCAGCACCGAGATGCTGCTGCTGCCGCAGCGGCTGCCGGGACATGTGACGATCCTGCCGCCGGTGCTGCTCGGGGATCTCAACGCCGCCCCCGACTCGCCGGAGCTGCTTGACTTTCTGGCCCACTCGGACTTCACCGACTGCTTCGCCACCGCCGGGCATGGCCCGGGGCTGACCATGGACGCGCAGCGCAACCGGGCGGCGGCCAAGGACCTGGTGGCGCTTAGCCGGCGCATCGACTACGTGATGGTCGGCGCCGATCCGATCGCTCCGGTGCGGGTGAGCGCCGCCCGCCTGTGCCTGGACCAGGACGAAGGCGGGGTCTTTCCCTCCGATCACTTTGGCATGCTCGCCGACCTCGAGCTACCGACAAGCCCCCTCGCCCCTTAGCTCACCGCTCCTGCCAGGTGGTGTTCCACTTGCGCTCGAAGTAGCGGCGGTTTTGCCAGAACAGGCGCAGGTACTGGCGGGGGGGCAGGCGGCTGAACGCGGCGCCGCCGTAGTGGTGGACGAACACGTCGTGCAGAAGGACCAGCTTGCGCCCGGTGGCGCGCACCGCCATCGCCAGGTCGTCATCCTCGAACAGGCCCAGGCCGTAGCCCTCGTCCAGGCCGCCCACGGTGTTCCACAGATCTTTGGTCATTGCGGCGCAGAACAGCGCCAGCATGCCCGGCTCGGCGCGCTCGCCGGGGTGGGCGCCCGTGTAGTCGGCGGCGAAGACCCGCATGCCGTCGAGGTCGTGGTAGGGCGTGCCGAGCTGCGCCTCATTGCCGCAGGAGTTGGTGACCGGACCGACGATGCCGGCGTGGGAGTCGGCCGCCAGGGCGCGGGTCAGCGCCTCCAGCCAGCCGGGCAGGACCACGGTGTCGTTGTTGAGCAGCACCAGGTAGCGCCCGCGGGCCAGGCGCGCGGCCTGGTTGTTGGCGGCGGCAAAGCCGAGGTTGTGGGGGCTGAGCACCACGCGCAGCGGCAAGAGGCCCTGCGCCTGCACCGCGGTGAGGTACTCAGCGGTGCCGTCCTCGCTGTGGTTGTCGACGACGATCACCTCGAAGGGGAGGATGCCGGCGGCGCGCTGCACGCTGGCCAGGCACAGTCGCGTCAGATCGAGGTTGCCGTAGGTCACGATGAGGATGCTCACCGTCGGCTCGCTGGCGGCAAACTGCACCGGCAGGTAGGGATCGAGCTCGACCGGCGTGCCCCACGGCGGATAGTCGCGGGCGCAGGTCACCTGCAGCGGATCGGTGACGCGCGCCGGGTACAGGCCCAGGCGCAGGCGCTCGGTGAGAAAGTGCGGCAGGTGATCGCGCAGCTGGGCGAGCGGCAGGTGGCGAGCGAGGAACTGCACCGCCTCGCGCGAGACGAGGAAGCGCAGCCAGGCGATCTCATCGCGCGCCTGCTCTACCGGGGAGGGCCGTTGGTGTACGAGGTTAGGCATGGCTCACAAGGGCGTGGCTGGCGGCGTGAAGCTGCAGGTGGGGCTCGGACAGCGGCAGGCCGAGCACGAGCTCGTTGGCCAGGCGCAGCGACTCGTGGGTGCCGGCATCGGTCCAGTAGCCGGTGAGCACGTCGAAGGCGAGCTGGCCCTTTTCGATGTAGGCGTTGTTGACGTCGGTGATCTCCAGCTCGCCGCGGCCCGAGGGCTTGAGGCTGGCGACCACGTCGAACACCCGGTCGTCATAAAAGTAGATGCCGGTGACCGCGAAGTCGCTGGGCGGCTCGCGCGGCTTTTCGACGATGCGCACCACGCGCTCGCCGCGCAGCTCGGCGACGCCGTAGCGCTGCGGATCGGGCACCTGCTTGAGCAGAATGCGCGCCCCGCGGCCCTGGCGGGCGAACCGCTCGACCGAGCTGCCGAGCTCGTCCTGAAAGATGTTGTCGCCGAGCAGCACGACGACCTTGTCGCCGCGGGCAAAGTCGCGCGCCAGGCCCAGGGCCTGGGCGATGCCGCCGGCAGCATCCTGCACCCGGTAGGTGAACTCGCACTCGAAGTCGCGGCCGCTGCCAAGCACCCCAACCACGTCGCCCATGTGCTCGCAGCCGGTCACCACCAGGATGTCGCGGATGCCGGCGGCGACGAGCTTCTTCACCGGGTGGAAGATCATCGGCTCGCGTCCGACGGGCAGAAGGTGCTTGTTGGTGATCTTGGTGAGCGGCATGAGGCGCGTTCCCGAGCCGCCGGCTAGTACGATGCCTTTCATGGGGGATTCCTTGACCGGGTCTTCTTAAGGTTAGTTCTGTAGTTCGCTGCGGAAATGGACGGTGTCGCTACAGCTGGCCGGTGGCGATGAGCTCGTGCAGGTAGCCGCGCAGGGCGTCCCGCCACGCCGGCATGCGCAAAAGGCCGCGCAGCCGCAGCATGTGCGGCTCTAGCAGCGACATCGCCGGGCGCGCCGCCACCGTCGGCAGCTCGCTGGAGGCGACCGCGGTGAAGGTCGCCGGCAGCGACAGCCCCAGGGCCGCCGCTTCTTCGCACAGGGCGGTGGCGAAGCTGTGCCAGGTGGTGCTGCCCTGGCAGGTGGCGTGGTAGATGCCGTGCTCGCCGCGCTCGCACAGCACGATGAGCTGCTGCGCCAGCGCCCGCGTCCAGGTCGGCGACACCAGGCGCTCGCTGTCCAGGCGCAGGAACTGGCCGCTGCGCAGCCGCTTCACCAGCGTCGAGAAAAAGTTTTTTCCGCCGTGCCCGTACAGGCCGCCCACGCGCACCACGAAGCAGCGGCGGGTTGCGCGCAGGACCAGCTCCTCGCCGGCGCGCTTGCTGCGGGCGTAGGCCGACAGCGGCTGCGGCATGTCGAACTCGTCGTAGGGCCGCTTGGCGTCGCCGCCAAAGACGAAGTCGGTCGAGATGTGGCAGACCGTGGCCCCGGCGTCCTCGGCGGCGCGGGCGACGAGCTCGGCCCCCAGGGCGTTTATCAAAAAGGCGCGGTCGGTCTCGCGCTCGGCGCCGTCGACGTCGGTGTAGGCGGCGGCGTTATAGCAGAGGTGCGAGTCAAACGCGGTCAGGCGGTCGCGCAGGCGGTACAGCTGCTCGCGGTGCGGCTCGGCGAGGTCGCACTCGGCGTGCGAGATCGGATCGACCTGGTGGCCCAGGGCGGCGAGCTCCTCGCACAGGTGCCGGCCGAGGTTGCCGCTGGCGCCAACGACGCTCACGCGCATGAATCGAGTCCTTTTTTCGCGGTGAGCTCGACGTCGGGGCGGGCCAGCCGCTCGCCGTAGTTGCGCTCGACCCAGGTGCGGTACTCGCCGCTCTGGATGCGCTGCCACCACAGCGGGTTTTCGCGGTACCACTTCACCGTGTCGCGCAGGCCGTCTTCGAGGTTGTGCAGCGGCCGCCAGCCAAGCTCGCGCTCGGCCTTGTCGCACTCGATGGCGTAGCGGCGGTCATGGCCCGGCCGATCGGTGACGTGGCGGATGAGGGTCGCCGGCTTGTCGAGCAGGCGCAGGATGGCGTGCACGATGTCGATGTTGGGGCGCTCGCTGCGGCCGCCCAGGTTGTAGACCTCGCCGATCCGCCCCTTGCGCAGCACCGCCGACAGGCCGGCGCAGTGATCTTCGACATGGATCCAGTCGCGCACCTGGCGACCGTCGCCGTAGACCGGCAGCGGCTCGCCGGCGAGCGCCTTGAGGATCATGAGCGGGATGAGCTTCTCGGGAAACTGGAACGGCCCGTAGTTGTTCGAGCAGCGGGTGAGCAGCGCCGGGAAGCCATAGGTGTGCACGTACGACAGCACCAGGTGATCCGAGGCCGCCTTGCTGGCCGCGTACGGGGAGCGCGGGGCGAGCGGGGTGAGCTCGGTAAACGCCGGGTCGTGCGGCTCCAGCGAGCCGTACACCTCGTCGGTCGAGACGTGCAGGAAGCGCTGGATCGACGCCGCCCGCGCCGCCTCCAGCAGCGTCGCGGTGCCGACCACGTTGGTGTTGATGAAGGCCATCGGCCCGAGGATCGACCGGTCGACGTGGCTCTCGGCCGCCAGGTGGGCGATGGCATCGATGCGCTCGTCGCGCAGGAGGCTCGCCACAAGCTCGCCATCGAGAATGTCGCCGGGCACGAACTTCACCCCGGGATCGCCTTGAAAGTCATCCAGGTTGTGCAGGTTGCCGGCATAGGTCAGCGCGTCGAGCACGACCACCCGATCCGCCGGGTGGTGCTGGCGCTGGTAGCGCACAAGATTCGCACCGATGAAGCCGCAACCGCCGGTAATTAGTAGGTTCATTGGCGCGCAGTGTATGAAAAACTCGCCCGGAATGTAATCCGCTGAAATCGCCCTGCGCGGCGCTTTGGCCGCTTGTAGCAAGAAAGTCGGGACGGCGCGCCGTGCGTTTGCCTGCAGCGCAGCGGCCGCCTTTGATATAAATGGCCCCACCATGCTGGCGCAGCTTGCCGACGTCTATTTCGGGTACCCGGGCACCGAGATCTTTGAGGGCGTATCGTTTCAGGTAAACCCCGGGCAGCGCATTGGCCTGGTCGGGCCCAACGGCGCCGGCAAGTCGACCATGCTGCGGCTCCTTGCCGGCGAGCTTGCGCCCGACCGCGGCCAGGTGGTGCGGGCGCGCGGCAAGCGGCTAAAGTACATGCACCAGTCGCAGGAGTTCCACGGCCAGGGCACGCTGTGGGAGACGCTGCTGTTGCCGTTTGCCGATCTGCTCAAGCTGCGCGCCGAGCTGACCGAGCTGGAGCAGCGCATCGCCGCCGCCGGGGGCGATGCGGCAGCGGGCGAGGGCGGCGGGGCCGGCGACGGCGCGGGCGGCAGCGAGGTCAAGGCGCTGCTGCGCCGCTACGGCGATCTGGAGCACGAGTACTCGCACCGCGAGGGCTACACCCTGGAGGTGCGCGCGCGGGCCCTGGCCCACGACGTCGGGTTCGCCGACGCCGATCTGGAGCGCGCGGTGAGCACCCTGTCGGGCGGCGAGCGCGGCCGGGTCGAGCTCGCCAAGGTGCTGCTCGACGCCCCCGATCTGCTGATCCTCGACGAGCCGACCAACCACCTGGACGTCGAGGCGGTCGAGCACCTGGAGCAGCGCCTGCGCGAGTGGGACAGCACGCGCGCCTTCATCGTCATCAGCCACGACCGCTACTTCCTGCAGGCGGTGTGCAACGAGATCGTCGACATCGAAGACGGCGAGCTCGTGCGCTACCCCGGCAGCTACGAGAAGTACCTGGTGGCGCGGCAGGAGCGGCACGAGCTGCTGCTGGCCACCTACAGCCGCCAGCAGGACGAGATCGCCCGCACCGAAGACTTCATCCGCCGCAACATCGCCGGCCAGAAGACCAAGCAGGCCAAGTCGCGGCGCAAGATGCTCGACAAGCTCGATCGCGTCGATCGCCACCGCGACACCTGGGAGGAGGCCGGGCGCATCGGCCTGCGCTTCACCTCGGCCGAGCACCGCGGCGGCAAGGAGGTGCTGCGGATCGACGGCGTCGAGATGGGCTACGGCGACGGGCCAGCGCTGGTGCGCGACCTCAACCTGACACTTTATCGCGGCGAGCGCATCGGCATCATCGGGCCTAACGGCGCCGGCAAGACCACGCTGCTCAAGGCGCTCATCGGCAGGCTGCAGCCGCGCCGCGGCCTCATCACCCTGGGCCACGAGGTGCGGATCGGCTACTTCGATCAGAAGCTTGAGGACCTGCGCGAAGACAACTCGCTCATCGACGAGATCCGCAGCGTCCGCGGCGACTGGAACGAGGACACCACGCGCAGCTACCTGGGCCGCTTCCGCTTCTCGGGCGACGACGGCTTCCGCAAGGTCAAGGGCCTCTCGGGCGGCGAGCGCAACCGGCTGACCCTGGCCAAGCTGATGCTGCGGCCCTACAACCTGCTCGCCATGGACGAGCCGACCAACCACCTGGACATCCCGGCGCGCGAGACGCTGGAAGAGGCGCTGTGCGCCTTCGACGGCACGGTGCTGCTGGTCAGCCACGACCGCTTCTTCCTCGATCGGGTGGTGACCAAGATCCTGCACCTGGACCCGCAGACCGGGCGCATCGATGTGCACGTGGGCAACTACTCGGACTGGCGACGGCGGGTCAGCGAGCCGCCACCGGCGCCGGCGACCGCCGACAAGCGCGGCGACAAGAAGCCGGGCGCGGCGCCGGCGGCCGCCAAGCCGGCAGCCGCCAAGCCGGCAGCGAGCCCTGCGGCGACCGCGGCCGCCAAGCCGGCAGCCGGCGGCCGCGCGGCACCCGCGAGCAGCGTCAGCAGCAGCGACAGTGCCGCCGACAAAGACCGCGACAAAGACAAAGACAAAGAGCAGCGCCAGGCCGAGCACCGCGCCCGCAAGGATCGCGACCGCGACGTGCAGCGCAAGCAGCGCCGCTTCCAGCAGGTCGAAGAGCAGATCGCCCGCTGCGAAGAGGCGCTGCGCGGGCTGCGCGCCGAGCTGGCCCAGGATCACTCGGGCGACTGGCAGAAGCTCAACAAGCTGGTGAGCGACGAGCAGTCCACCGACGCCCGCCTGCGCGAGCTGCTCGCCGAGTGGGAGACGCTCGGGGCCGAGCTATCGGCCTAGCCGCGGCCCGCATGGCTAGGGCCTGGTCGCCTGGGCCCAGGTCGCAGCCAGGCCCAACGTAATAGCTGTCGCGGCCGGCGCGCTGCGCTATAGTGCGCCGCTGTTGACCGCCGCCCGCGCGTACTCGCTCCCGTGGAAATCATCGAATACAACCTCGTCCTGCCCGAGTTTGAAGGACCGCTCGATCTGCTGCTTCACCTGGTGAAGAAGCACGAGCTGGATATCTTCAACATCCCGATCTCGTTTATCACCGCCAAGTACATCCAGACCCTGGCCTACATGCAGGCCCTGAACATGGACCTGGCCGGTGAGTACCTGCTCATGGCGGCGACGCTGGCGTACATCAAGTCGCGCGAGCTCTTGCCGCCCGAGGCGCAGCTGGAAGATCCCGAGGCGGCGCCCGAGGAGCAGGGTGACCCGCGCGAGGCCCTGCTCAAGCGCCTTTTGGAGTACCAGAAGTTCAAGCGCGCCGGTCAGGAGCTGGCGCTGCGGCCGGTGATGGGGCGCAACGTGTGGAGCCGCGGGGCCAGCGCCGCCGACGTCGCCGCCGGGGACATCATCTCCGAGGCGCCGCTGGCCGAGGTGCCGGTGTGGGAGCTCATCGAGCTGCTCGCCAAGACCCTTGGCCGTACCCGGCGCCGCCTCAGCCACGAGGTCACTGTGGATCGGCTCTCGCTCGCCGACCGCATCAACGAGCTGACCGAGCGGCTGGCCGTGGCGCCGCGGGTCGAGTTTGTCGATCTGCTGCGCGACCTGTCGCGCAAAGAAGAGGCGAGCGCCTCGGGCAGTCCCTTTGGCGGCCAGATTGTCCTTACGTTCATGGCGGTGCTCGAGATGGCGCGGCTGCGCCTGCTCTCGATTTACCAAGCGGAAGAGATGGGTTCGATCTACATTGCCGCTTCGAGCGGGATCGCCCCGCCGGCGCAGCCCGAGCTCCCGTTTGGCCGCAGCGTCGAGCCGCAGCCCGAGCCGGCCGCGGCGTCCCCGGCCTCTGTAGATGTAGACCCCGCTGAGAATCCTTCATGAGTCGCCCGCCCGCGTCCCCCGGTTCCCCCGGCCCTGATCAACAAGAGTCCGCCGCGGCGCCCGCGCCCGACGTCGCCGAGCATGAGCTGTGGACGGCGGCCATGAGCAGCGAGCCCGCATCGCCAGACCGCGAGGGCGTCGCGACCGCGGCCGAGTTCACGGCCGAGTTCGCCGAACACGCGACGCCGCCGGCCTGGGCCCAGGAAGGCGCGGCCGCCGAAGAGGGGAGCGACACCGCCGAGGCGCTTGGTCCCCTGTCGCCCGAGCGGCTGCGCTCGGTCCTGGAGAGCCTGCTGTTCGCCGCCGAGCGGCCCCTTACCGTGCAGCGCATCGTCGAGCTCCTGGAGGAGACGGCCGCCGCGCCGCGCGAGCCGAGCGGGCCGCCGCTTTACCAGGCGGCGCAGATAAAGGACGTGCTGACCGAGCTCGGGCGCGAGCTGCAGGCTGGCGGTCGCGGCATCGAGCTGCACGAGGTCGCCGGCGGCTGGCAGCTGCGCACCGCGGCCCAGAACGCGCCGTGGGTGCAGCGCCTTTTGCAGGCCAAGCCGGTGCGCCTCTCGCGCGCCCAGCTGGAGACGATGGCCATCGTCGCCTACCGCCAGCCGGTGACGCGGCCGGAGATCGACGACATCCGCGGCGTCGACTCGGGCGGCGCCTTGAAGACCCTGCTCGACCGGCAGATGGTGCGGGTGCTCGGCAAAAAGGAAGAGCCCGGGCGACCGCTCTTATACGGCACCACGCGCGAGTTCCTGGAGTTTTTCAACCTCCGCGATCTGAAGGATCTGCCGACGCTGCGCGAGTACCACGACCTCACCGATGAGAACCGCGAGAAGATGCGCGCCCTGGGCCATGAGCCGCCGCTGCCGGGCATGCCGACCGGCGCGGCCGACGTGCTCTTGCAGACGCCCGGAGCCGCGGGCGCCGCGGTCGCTCAGCAAGCAGCGGCAGGAGCGGCGTCCGTCCCCGCCGTCGCCGACCTTGAAGGTGCGGCAGCGCTCGGCTCCGAGCCGGGGACGCCGGCCGCCGAGCCGGGTGAGCTGGCCGCGGCGGCCCCCGGGGCTACCTTTACAAGCCGCCGCGAGCTCATCGATCAGCAGCTCGCCGATGACGCCGAGCAGCTGGCCAAGATTGACGAGATGATTCGCGCAGTGAACACGGCGTTTCCGCTCCTTGACCCGACCCTGCTCGGCATGGTCGCCGATGGGACGCTGCCGCCGCCGCCCGCTCCTTCACCCGCCGGTCCGTTTGCGGTCGGCGAGCTGGACGAGCTAAACCCCGAAGAAGACAGCCCCGCGTCGGCAGCGACGTCCATGGGCAGCGATGATCGCGAACCGGAGGAGCTATGACTGGAATCCGCCTGCAACTCGCCCTGGCCAAGGCCGGGCTGGCCTCGCGCCGCCACGCCGAGGAGCTGATCGTCGCCGGCCGCGTCGCGGTCAACGGCAAGATCGTAAACCAGCTGGGCAGCCGGATCGATCCGGTGAGCGACCGCGTGACCGTCGATGGCAACCCGGTGCTGCGCGAGGCGCCGGCCTACTACCTGATGAACAAGCCCAAGGGCTACGTCACCACCGCCGAAGATCCAGAGGGTCGGCCGACGGTGTTCAGCCTGCTCAAGGGGATGGCGGTGCGCCTGTTCTCGGTCGGTCGGCTCGACTACAATACCGAAGGGGCGCTGCTGCTCACCAACGACGGCGAGCTGGCGCACGCCCTCATGCACCCGAGCCGCGGCGTGGCCAAGGTGTATCACGCCAAGTTTCGCGGCGTGGTCAGCCGCGAGCAGATCACCATGCTGCGGCGCGGCGTCGAGCTACCACCGGCGCGGCCGCTGGACAAGACTGGCAAGCCGCTGCCCACCGCGCCCGGCTCGGGCAAGGTGGAGCGCAGCGCGCCGGCCCAGGTCATCCCGGTGACCACGACCGGGCGCCACACCTGGCTGCAGTTTATCCTCCACGAGGGCAAAAATCGTCAGATCCACCGCATGGCGGAGGCGGTGGGCAGCTCGCTGCTCAAGCTCATGCGCGTCGAGTACGCCGGCCTCACGCTCGGCGAGCTGGCGGTCGGCGAGTACCGGCCGCTGCAGTCGCGCGAGGTGCTGGAGCTGCGGCAGTCGGTGGGGCTGCGGCCCTTCGCGGCCCAGGAAGGTCCGCAGAAGCCGCGCGCCAAGTCGGAGCCGGCCTCTGGCGCCGCGGCTGAGTCGCGCGCCCGCGCCCCTGGCCGAACGGGCCGCCAGGCACCGGAGAGATCCACGCCGTCGGAGCGCTCGGGATCGCCGCCGCGCGCCTGGCAGTCCGACAGAGCCGGCCAGGCCGATAGGTCCGGGCCACCGCCGCGCGCCGGGCAGCCCGACAGAGCCGGGCAGTCGGAGCGCTCGGGGCCGCGGCCGCGCGCCTGGCAGTCGGATAAACCAGGGCAGTCGGAGCGCTCGGGGTCGCCGTCGCGCGCCTGGCAGTCGGAGCGCTCGGGGCCAGCGCCGAGCGCTCCGCGCCGCGCCGCCCCCGCGACCGAGCGCGATCGTCCTGCCGGCGGCTGGCGCGCCGCCGCCGACCGCTCACCTCGCTCGGAGTGGAGCCAGGAGCCGCCGCGACGCGAGCGGGGCGCCCCCAGTCCGGCCGCGCCGGCCCGAGTGGAGCGAGGATCGACCGCCGCGGCGCGAGGGCGCACCCGCCCGCGACCGCTTCGCGCCGAGTCCCTCCGGGCAGTCGAGTGCCCGTCCGCACCGCGGCGCTCCGACTTCTCGCCCCGGCAGCCGCGAGCTGCCTCACGACTGGCCGCCGCGGTAGCCCGGCCCACCTGCTTCGCCCTTGGCCCGCCGCCCACCGGTGAGCTCACCGGCGGGGCCGGGCGCTGACGTAGGGGGAGCTCAGCTCCCTGCCGCTGTGGACCCACCCTTGCGCCATGGGGCAGCTCAGCTCCTGCGCCTTCTCCTTGGGTGCCGCGCCGATATATAATTGGCGTCTATTGGTGTTGCCGAACTTAGTAGTGGGGGCCCATGGATAGGATTTGCTCGCGCCGGGCAAAAAAGCGGAGCGCCGGCAGCGGCTGCAGCTGGGTAGTGGTCGTCGCTGTGGGAGCGCTGGGGTCGCACGCGATGTCGGTGACGCACGTCGAGGCGCGCAAGTACGGACGCCGGGTCCGCGCCAAGGATGAGTGCAAGAGCCCCATCAACCCCTCGGTGGCCGACAACGAGAAGGCGCGCCGCTACTACGAGAGCGCCATCATCTATTACGACACAAAGGAGTACCCCAAGGCGCGCGAGGAGTTCCAGGGGGCCTACGACATCTCCAAGGACCCCGAGTTCCTGATCAACCTGTCCGCCGTGGCGGCCAAGCAGAAGCAGTATCAGGACGCGATCAAGTTCCTCGAAAAATACATTGAAGAGTGCCCCAACGCGCCGGACACCTTTGCCGCGCGCTCGCGCGTGGACGATCTGCGCATCGCCCAGGCGATCCAGGAGGGTGAGAAGCCGCCGCCCAAGACCGTCTACCGCTATCCCCCCAAGCCGGCGCTCGGGCTCATGGGAGCGGGTCTAGGGGCGGTGCTGTTGGGGGTCGGCCTGGGCGGCGGTGCGCTGGCAGCGGCGCGGCAGATTGATAATGTGACTAACCAGAACCGCGTCTTTGACGCCGGGCTGCAGGCGGTGGACTCCCGCGGCAACGGGCTGCAGGGGGCGGGGATCTTCTTCGATGTGCTCGGCGGGGCGGCCCTGGCCTCGGGGATCATCTGGACCCTGGTGTGGAACCAGCAGCGCGACGGCCTGACGCTGAGCCTGGCCCCCAGGCCGGGAGGCCTTCTGGTCGGAGGGAGCTTCTGATGCGCAGACAAACTGGAGCCGCCGCCTTGGGTCGCCGGCGCTGGCGGCGCCTGAGCTGGGGGGGCCTGCTCGCCGCCTTGGCGCTTGGCGGCTCGTGCTACAACCCGGACTTCAATCGCGTCCTTTACAAGTGCGGTCCCGGCTATGTCTGCCCGGGCAACCTGACCTGCATCGACGGCAAGCACTGCACCTATCAGACCAGCGCCTGCACCAAGGGCGGCATCGTCATCGCCATCGATCAGTTTGTCTGTCCGGGGGACGGCAACCTCTGCGACAACGGCTTCCGGCAGTGTCCGCTCTCGGTCACCACGGACCTGTGCCACCTCGATGTCGCCGATAGCGGCGCCCCGGAAGGCTGCTCGATCTGCTGTAAGTGACGGCCGCCGCGGGCCGCGGGCCGCATTCGCCGGCCGCAGTTGACACGAGCGCGACCCGCTGGGCTAAAGTGCCGTCCCAATGGCTGCCCCGCAAAAGTCTCAGGAACCGCTCGGTCCGCTGCTCGAGGCGCTGCAGGCGGGCGCCCCCCTTCCGCTTGTGTACCTGTGCGGCAAGGAGCGCTTCCTCATCGACCGCGCCACCGAGGCGATCAAGGCAGCGATGCTGCAGCCGGCAACGCGCGAGTTCAACTACGACGTGCTCCACGCCAAGGAGGCCGGGGTCCCCAAGATCCTTGCCTGCGTGCGCACGCTGCCGATGATGGCCAAGCGCCGGCTGGTCCTGGTGCGCGACGCCGATGAGCTGAGCGCCGACGAGCTGGCGGGCCTTTTGCGCTACCTGGAGGCGCCGGTCCCCGAGGCCTGCCTGTGCTTTGTCGCCGACAAGGCCGACCTCCGGCTCAAGTTCTTCACCGCCTTCAAGAAGCACGGGCTCCTGCTCAAGCTCGATCCGCTCACCGAGCGCCAGCTGCCGGCGTTTGTCGAGAGCGAGGCCAAGCGCCTCAAGGTGGCGCTGCAGCCGGGCGCCGCGGCGCGCATCGCCGAGGAGATCGGCCCTGATCTCGGGCAGCTCGTCGACGCGCTGGAGCGGCTGTCCTGCTACGTCGCCGCCGGGGCGCCGATCCGCATTGCCGATGTCGAGGAGGTGGTGGCGACGACGCGCCAGCACTCGGTGTTCGAGCTCATCGACGCGGTGGGGGCCGGCGATCGGTCGGCGGCGCTGACCCTGCTCGGCGGCATGATGGCCCTGCGCGAGCCGGCGCTGCGCCTCTTGGCGATGCTGGCGCGGCACGTCCGCCAGCTGTGGCAGACGCGCGATCTGCTCAGCCAGGGCCGGCCGGGAGTGGGGGATGTGGCCAGCGCGCTCGGGGTGCTGCCGTTTATCGCCACCAAGCTGATGGATCAGGCGCGGCGCCTGTCACCGGGACGGGTGGCGGCGATGCACGAGGCGATCTACCAGGTCGATCGGGCGCTGAAGATTTCCAAGCTGGATGACGAGCGTCTGATGGAGCAGCTCGTGCTCCAGCTGTGCGCCACGTAGGCAGGGGACCCAGGGTTCCGAGCCCGCGAGAGACCCGCGGGCCTTTGCACTACTTCTTGGCGGGGGCCTTGGCCGGCTTGGCCGCGGTCGCCGCCGGCTTGGCCGCGGCCTTGGCGGGGGCCGCTGCAGCCTTGGCCGGAGCCGCCGCTACCTTGGCGCCGGGCTTGGCCTTGGGCTGCTTCTTGGGCGTCGCGGCCGACGGCGCCTTGTGGTCCTTGGCCGCCTTGTTGGCCGCCAGCACCAGGCGCGAGATCTTGCGCGAGGCGGTCTTTTTGTGAATGACGCCCTTGGTCGCGGCGCGGGCAATCTGGCTGATCGCCGTCTCTACGCTCTCGGAGGTCGCCGCGGCGTCCACCTTGGTATCGGCGAGGTTCTGACGGGCGCGCTTCACCTTGGTGCGCATCGTGACAAGGTGTTGAAGATTGCGCGTGCGCCGCTTCAGGCGTTGGCGGTTGCGTTTTTGAGCGGAAGGGACGTTGGCCAAGGGGCTCCTCCAAGGAAAACAGAAAAACTATCGCTATCTTTAGTGGGCGAGCGGCGAGCCTGTCAAGAGTTCTGACGGCGCGGCCGCGGATTATTGGTCAGGGGATTCGCCGGCTTACGCCCCGCCTTGCGCCTTGCGGCGACGGCAGCTTGGGCTCTGCGCGGTGGCGGCTGAGCTTAATGCAGCGCCGGGTGCTCCGGGGAGAAAAATTCCGCGCTCACCGCAGAGCGCGGGCGATCCAGGCAGCCGACCGGACAGCGGTGGCAGACCTTGTCGACAAACGTCGCGCTGGCGCGCAAGAGCGCCCGCCCCAGCGAGTCGCACAGCGCCGGCGGCAGGTGACAGGTCTTGGCCAGCACGGCGGCGAACCGGGTACTGAGCTTGCCGATATCGACCCGCTTTTGCGCCAGCAGGTAGTCGCGGAACACGGTGGCGATGCCGTGGGCGGCGGCCTGCTGGTGTTCCTCGCGCGGCAGGCAGTCGCTGGGGACGAGCTCGAGGCTCGACTGCAGCGCGACCAGGGTCGCCTCGGTCAGGTCGAGCAGCGCCAGGTCGCGGCCGGTGGGCCGGGTGAGCTCGGCGAAGAAGCGGGCCTTCAAGATCTGCCGGCGCGCCGGATCGACCAGCCGGCTCTTGCTGGGCGATCGCGGGCGGTCGGACGGACCGAGGCCGGGCAGCAGATCCGCCTCATCGTCAAAGCCGTCGGGCTCGCAGTCCTCGGGAACTTCGTCGGGCATTGCGGCGACGATTTCGTCGCCTGGCTCGTCGCTCGGGGCATCCGCGGCTGCATACACGCCGCCGGCGGGCGCGAACGTGCGCAGCCCGCGGGGCGGCGCCGCGCTGCGCAGCGGGCGGGGGCGCGGTTGCAAGACGGTCCAGGTGCGCTCCAGCAGCACGTGCACAAGTGGGCTTTTGGCAAAGTCGGCCGCGGTCGCCCGCCGGGCCGCGGCGAGCTCGGCCTGCGCCGCGGGCTCGCCGGCCAGGCCGTGCCAGACCGCCATGTGGTCGGCCATGGCGACCAGCCGCTGGGCAAGCGCCGGGCTCCGCGCGAGCCGCCGCGCCGCCTCGTCCAGCCACTGCGCCGGCGCCGTCGGCGCCCGGGCCGGCACCGCGATCCCCGCGCTGTTCAGATCGCTCTCGTCAAAGAACCACGACCGCCGGTAGGCCGGCCGGCGCATCAGCTTGCGCAGCGCCGCCCGCGTCGCCCGCCCCGGCGGCTCGGGCGCCCCCGGCTTGGCCGCCGCGCCTTCCACCCGCTCAAAGAAGCGCAGCGCCGGGACCGCATCGAGCGGCACCGCCATCCCCAGCGCCAGGGTGCGCGCCACCGCCTGCTGGACCAGAGGGCTCGCCTGCGCCACCGTGACCCGCACGAACTCGGTGCTGGCGTCGTCGGCGAACTTGCGAAGCAGGCGGTCGACTTGCTCGGGCGGCTGACCCGGCACGACGTAGCCGTCGCGGACATCGCCGGCGGCGCGCACGCACAGCATGGCCAGCGTGCACCGCCCGTCCGGGTTGTCGCGGTGCCCGAGCACGAAGAAGGCGCCCTGGCCATCGCAGCTGCTGACGTAGGCGCAGGCCTCGCCGGTGCCGCGCCAGTGGCCGTCCAGGCTGCGGGTGTGCAGCCGCAAGAGGGCCCCCTGCAGGGCGCGGCGCCGCGTGGCATCGGTCTCTTCGTTGCGCAGCGCCTCGATCAGGCTAAGGGCATCGTGGCCACCCTCGTGGACCATGGCGGCAATCACAATCGGCCGCAGCGGCAGCAGCGCCGGCCGCCGCAGCACCTGCTCGTAGGCCACCGCCGCCGGCGTGCCGACCTGACGACGGTACTCCTCGACCTGGGCGAACAGCGCCGGCCGCAGATCTTCGGCGACCGACTCCAGCGCCGCCGCCAGATCCTCGGCCTCGGCCGGGTCGGCCTCGATGGTCGCGATGACGTTGCACAGCGGCTGCGCCGCCAGCAGCAGGAGCTCCGAGTCCGACACGTACTGCCGCAGCGACTCCCCATACGCCGGGTCTTCGTGCAAGAGGATCGTCAGCGCGTGCGCCCGGATGCGCTGGTCGACCTTGGGGTTGGAGACCAGCGCCACCAGGGCCTGCCCCTGCTGGCCGACGCCGACGCACTGAAACACGCTGACCAGGAGCTCGCCATCGGACTCGGTCAGCTCGGGGGCGGCCAGCCGCTCGGCCAGGAGCCGCCGCGCCGAGGGCAGGCTCACCGGCGCCAGCCGCTGCTCGAGCTCGGCGCGGCTCACCGGCGGGTGCTCGAACAGCTCCTCGAGGATGTCGCGAGTCTTGGCAGCGCTGAGGCGGGGGTGCTTCTCTGGGGGGCGCGGCATATCGCCCTTATAGCAAGCGATCCCTCATCTTCTCAATATAAGGGTCGAGTTATCCGCTCGGTGCGAGGGCCGCCGCGCCGCGCCGCGCTCAGCTCGCAGCTCCTCCAAGGCCCGGCCGGCCAGGCGAAAGGACTATAACCGCCGGGTGGAGCCGATATACTGAGCAGCGATGGCCTATGATCACGACACCCATCCCCGGGCCCAGCCCTTCCGCGGCCCCGGCGGACTTGAGATGTTTCGCCTCTCGGCGGGTCAAGCGGTGGTCGAGGTGGCCCCCTCGCGCGGGGGCCTGGTGACCCGCTTTGCGGTGGGCAAAGATGAGATCCTGTACCTGGACGAAAAGTCGCTGGTCGATCCCAAGGCCAACGTCCGCGGCGGCATCCCGGTGCTGTTTCCCAGCGCCGGCCGACTCACCGGCGACCGCTATACGGTGGACGGCGCCTCCTATCCGATGCGCCAGCATGGCCTGGCGCGCCACGCCCGCTGGTCGGTCATAGATGTCGCTCAGGCCCACCTGACGATGGAGTTTCGCTCAAGCCCGGTCACCAAGATCACCTTCCCGTTTGACTTCGCCCTACGCCTCACCGTCGACGCCGGGCGGGCCGGGTTCCGCTCGCTGGCGATCGAGACCGAGGTCGAGAACCTCGGGCGCCAGCCGCTGCCGCTTCACTTTGGCCTGCACCCCTACTTCCTGGTCGCGGACAAGGACAAGGGGGACGTGCGGGTGCAGATCACCGCGGAAGAGGCCTTCAATAACACCCGCGGCGGCTACGAGCCGTGGAACGGAGTCCTCGATTTCACCGCCCCCGAGATCGACCTCCACCTGCTGAGCGTCCAGGGCGGCGGCGCGACCCTGCAGGTCCCGGGGCGACCGGTGCGCAAGCTGGCTTTCACAGATCTATATCGGGTGCTCGTGCTGTGGACCGTGGCGATGAAGGACTTTGTCTGCCTGGAGCCCTGGAGCACCCCCGGCGACGCCCTGAACACCGGAGTCGGCCTGCGGACCCTGGAGCCGGGCGATAGCTGCCGCGGCGAGCTTGTCATCTCGGTTTAGCGCGGGCGCCGGCATCGCGGGAAATTTTCGGGTACAAAACGGCCGAGCGGTCGGGTATATGATGCGACCGCATTTGGACCCCGAGGATTCCCATGAAGCCGCCCATCATCAATAAACTCGTCCTGTGTTTCGCCCTGCTCGCCGCCTGTTCCAAAGGAGGCGACAACATCAACAACAATAACAACAACCCCGATGTCGATCTGGCGATGCCCGGGGGCATGACCGGTGGAGACGGGGGCATGTCGGGCGGGGACGGCGGCGGCGGCGGCAAGCCCGACATGACCGTGGTGGTCGGCCTGCCGTGCATCCCCGGGAGCTACCGCTGCGGCACCGGCAACGCGGTCGAGATCTGCAACAGCAGCGGCACCGCCTGGCTGTACTCCGCCACCTGCACCGTGTCGTGCACCGCCGGTCTGTGCACCGGCGCCTGCAACCCCGGCGAGAAGCGCTGCAACGGCAAAAATGTCGAGACCTGCAACATGACCGGCAGCGCCTACGCGCTCACCGAGTCGTGCTCGACCTTCTGTGAAGATGCCCGCTGCGCGATCGCCAGCCTGGATGTCGCCACCAACAAGACGCTCGACGGCGATCAGCTGGTCGATGGCGACATCATCATCCGCTCGGGAGCGACCCTCACCTCGCCGACCGGCGATCTGACGCTGCGCACCCGCGGCGCGATCATGGTCGAGACTGGGGCCTCGATCGTCGTCAACCCGACCGGGTCCAGCTCGTCGGGAGCGGGGCGCTCGGGCGGCAGCTACTACGGCGGCTCGGGCGGCGGCTACGGCACCGCGGGCGGCAATGGGTATAGCACGGGCGGCTACGCCTGGGGCTCGACCACCGACGTGATCGTCCAGGCCGGCAGCCCCGGCGGCTACGGCGCCAGCTACTCGGGCACGGTGGCCGGCGGCAACGGCGGCGGCGTGCTGCGGCTGATGGCGCAAAAGAGCATCACGGTGGCCGGCCAGGTGACCGCCAACGGCGCCAGCGGCGCCAACAACACCTCGGGCTACGGCGGCGGCGGCGGCGGCTCGGGCGGCGGCATCCTGCTCGCCACGCCCGAGAAGATCGTCGTCAGCGGCTCGATCTCGGCCAACGGCGGCGGTGCCGGCAGCGGCGGCTACGTCTCGGGGGCCGGCGGGATGGGCCGGGTCAAGGTCCTCAACGGCGGTGTCATCACCGTGACCGGGACGATCACCGCGACCCTCACCCAGGGCCTTTTGCCGCCCACGCAGCTCTCCTCGAGCTCGCACCCCAACACAAGCCTCATCTACAACGACGGCTTCCCCTCGCTGTCGATGTCGTGGAACCAGGCCTTCTCGGGTCTGCAGGGGTACTACTACAAGGTCAGCCAGACGCAGTCCGAGCCGCCGACGCCGGCCAACGGCGGCAAGGTGGTCATGACCGAGAGCATCAACATCACCGCCAACGAGCTGCGCACCGGCAGCAACTGGTTCCACATCGTCCCCATCGACGCGATGTCCAATGTCGGCACGGTCGAGAACATCTTCCAGGTCACGGTCAACAGCTCGCCGCTGAGCCTGTCCTCCAGCGATCACCCCTCGCCGGGCACCTGGTACCCGAGCGGCGATGTCTACTACGTGTGGTCGTTCCCGGCCGATGAGAAGAACTTCAAGGGCGCCTACTATGTGCTCGATCACTACGGCGACACCATGCCGACCAGCACCGGGACCTTCATTCCGGTCACCCAGAAGAAGCTCCTGCGCGCCGGCCTGGCCAACGGGGTGTGGGTCATGCACATGGTCTCGGTGGATCAGCACGACTACCTGACCAAAGCCGGCAGCCACTTCCGCGTCCACGTCGGGCCGGACCCCGGGGTGGGCACCATCCTCGGCCAGGTCGTCGACATGATGGGCAAGCCGGTGCCCAACGCCAAGGTCACGATCAATCGCGGCCTGTGGACGATGACCACCAACTCGATGGGCAGCTACAACTTCATGGCTCAGGTGCCGGCCGGCATCACCTGGGAGATCCGCGCCACCAGCGCCGATGGGCTCCTGGCCGACATCAAGATGGACAAGGTCGACAAGGACGGCACCACGACCGTCAACCTGACCCTCAAGTAGCATCCTGGGTCCGCCCGTCCCGCCCGCCGCCCTCCTTCATCCCTCCTTTCCCAACTCTGTAAGCAGTCACTCCCAGGCCGGGGAGAGCAGTGAGCTCACCCGGCAGGGCGGGGCGCGATGAAAATGGCAACACGCAGCGGCCCCCGGGCGCGCGGCGCGGGGAGGCGGCGACTAGCGAGAACGGCTCGGTCGGAGGACAGGGGAGGCGGCGACCAGCGAGAGCGGCCCGGTCGCAGGCAAGGGGCGGAGGTGACTAGCGAGAGCGGCTCGGTCGGAAGCTGCGGCGGCGGGGGCTGGGGCCGCCGGGGCTTGGGGCGGCACCGCCGGCCCCTGCGCTGGCGCTGGGAGCAGCGCCTTCGGGACGGCTGAGGCGCGGAGCGGCGGCGTCGCCGCGGGACGAGCGCTGGCCGCCGCGGTCCGAGCCTCGATCAGAGCCCCGATCAGAGCCGCGGTTTTGCGAGCGCGGCCCCGGACGGGACTGCCGCGGCGGCCGATCCGCTTCCAGATCCACCGCACGGGCCGAGGCCGGCACCTCACCGGCCACGGGTACGCGCTGGCGGATGAGACGCTCGATGTCGCGCAGGTAGGCGCGCTCCTCGGCCGAGCAGAACGAGATGGCGGTGCCCTCGGCGCCGGCGCGCGCGGTGCGGCCGATGCGGTGGACATAGCTCTCGGGCTCGTTGGGGAGGTCGAAGTTGATGACGTGGCTGACCGCCTCGACGTCGATGCCGCGGGCGGCGATGTCGGTGGCGACCAGGACCCGGGTGCGGCCGTTCTTGAAGTTGGCCAGGGCGGTCTCGCGGGCGCTCTGCGACTTGTTGCCGTGGATCGCCTCGGCGTGAATGCCGACGCCGCCGAGGAACTTGGCGACCTTGTTGGCCCCGTGCTTGGTGCGGGTAAAGACCAGCACGCGGGTGTAGTCGGGGTTGCGCAGGGCGCGCTCCAGCAGGCCGGGCTTGTCGCCCTTCTCGACGAAGTAGATCGACTGGTTGACCCGCTCGACAGTGGATGCCACCGGCGTCACCGCGACGCGCGCCGGCTGGGTCAGGATCGTCGCCGCCAGCGCCTCGATGTCGGGCGGCATCGTCGCCGAGAAGAACAGCGACTGCCGGCGCTTGGGCAGCGCGGCGATGACCTTGCGGACATCGTGGATAAAGCCCATGTCGAGCATGCGATCGGCCTCGTCCAGAACGAAGCACGACAGGTTGACCAGGCTGACCAGCCCCTGGCCCATCAGATCGAGCAGCCGGCCGGGGGTCGCGACCAGGATGTCGACGCCGGCGCGCAGCCGGTCGACCTGTGGGCTCTGGCCGACGCCGCCGAAGATTACGGTGCTGCGCAGGCTCAGGTGGCGACCGTAGGCGCGGAAGCGCTCTTCAATCTGGCTGGCCAGCTCGCGGGTCGGCGACAGCACCAGGGCCCGGATGACGCGCTGGCGGACCGGCGGCGCCGCCGCCAGTCGCTGCAGGATGGGCAGCGCGAAGGCTGCGGTCTTGCCGGTGCCGGTCTGGGCGCAGCCGAGGAGATCACGCCCGGCCAGAAGCGGCGGGATGGCGTGGATCTGGATGGGCGTCGGCTCATCGTAGCCCTCGGAGGCGAGCGCCCGCAGCAGCGGCTCGGCGAGGCCGAGATCGGCGAAACGGGGAGTAGCAGGAGTTGATGCAGAAGGTAGGTTCAACGGCGGCCTCGATAGAGCGAAGAACCGCCTGCCAGAGCAAAGGTTCGGATCATGGTGTTGCACTCTAGCCGAACCCGCGCCGGACGGCCAGCATGCGATCAGCTGCTGCCATCGCCAGTTGCCATCGCCAGTTGCCATCGCCAGTTGCCATAGGGCGCTGTCCGGGTCGAGCCGGGAGCTTGAGTCGGCGCGCCTCAGACCTGCAGGTCCCCAGGTCCCCAGGTCAGGCCCGGCGGCACGGATGCGGGCGACGGATATCTTGGGCGGAGCGCCGTGATATGATGGACAAGTGCCTACGTCCGCGACTCGCCGAGCCATCTCTGCTAACATCAGTCGCGGGCTCCTCGCGCTGCTTGTAGTCCACTTGGCGCTGTGCCACCTGCCGATGCCGAGCTTCGAGCTGTGGAAGGCGCGCCTTATCGCCAAGGAGCTGACGCTCGGGGCGGTGCTGCTGGCCGTCATGGCGATGGTCCTTGCCCGCACGCACCTTGTGCGCGGGCTGGCGCTGTCGCTAGGCTGCTGGGCGCTGCGCTCGCTGGTCGCGGCCTGGCCGCTGTTCCAGCTGGCGCATGGCAGCTTCTCGCTGGGCGAGTACCTGACCGGCGCCCCGTCGACGCCGGTGCACATCGAGCGCGACGTGATCCTGGAGCCGAGCCGCCCCGACCTTCTCACCGACGTCTACCGCGGCAGCGGCGATCTGCCGCGACCGCTGGCGGTGGTGGTGCACGGCGGCAGCTGGCTGCACGGCGACAAGGGCGAGGTCCCGACCGTGTCGCAGGCGCTCGCGGCGGCCGGCGTCACCGTCTTTGATGTGCGCTATCGGCTGGCTCCCGAGCACCCATTTCCGGCCGCGATCGCCGACGTGAAGTGCCTGCTCGGCCGGCTGCGCGAGCAGGCCGACCGCTACGGCATCGCCCCGCAGCGCGCGGCCCTCATCGGTCGCTCGGCAGGCGGGGAGATCGTCCTTGTGGCGGCCTACTCAGCGGGCAGCCGCTTGATCTTGCCGGCGTGTGCGGTGGCCGATGAGCCGGTGCGCACAGTGATCGGAGTGTATCCCTCGACCGACCTCGCCTATGCCTATGAGAATGTCGCGCTGCCCGACATCCTCGAAAGCCGCGACACGCTCACCAAGTACCTGGGCGGCCCGCCGCTCGACAAGCTCGAGCTGTATCGCCAGGCGACGCCGATGACGTGGGTCGACAAGGCGGGCGCGCGGCAGCTGCCGACGACGCTTTTGCTGCACGGGCTGGATGATCTGCTGGTGCGGCCGTACCACTCGCAGCACCTGTACGATGCGCTGGTCCGCAACGGCCAGACCGTCACCCTGCTCGGCATCCCGGGCGCCGATCACGGCTTTGACTTTCGCGCCGGCGGCATCGGCGAGCAGATCGAGCGCGCCGCGGTCATCGATGCCCTGCGCCGCCTCTAGCCGCGCCGCAGTCCGCCTCGGCAGGGGCTGCGCCGGTCCGCGTGAGTTGATAT
The DNA here is from genome assembly GCA_044222245.1 of Polyangia bacterium. Classification (GTDB taxonomy): domain Bacteria; phylum Myxococcota_A; class Polyangia; order Palsa-1104; family JAEUJZ01; genus CALFML01. The sequence goes on from JBGANQ010000042.1 coordinate 32,580, forward strand.
AAAAGCGGTATCGTGCAAACCAAGCGGCGAGATCTGGCGACCCGGAGCAAACCCCAGGGCAGCAGCCCCCCGGCGCCGCGGGCAGCGGGAGAGCGCGAGGCCGGTGCCCCCGGGCCGACCCCGGCGAGCCGCCTGCCGCTCGGTCGGCAGCCGCTGGAGCGCTGCTGGTGGGCGGTTTTGCGGCGCCTGCCGCAGGGCTGGCTGCTCGGGTGGACGCTGGCCGCGGCGCCCGCCTGGGCGGGCGATCTCTACGGCGGGGCCAGCGATCTGCCGACCGAGCTGCGCGGCCTGCTGCAGGCGACCGATCCGGCGCGGCGGCGGGAAGGGGTCGAGCGCCTCGAGGGACTGGAGCCGCGGCTGGCCACGCCCTACCTCATCCAGCGCCTCGCGGACGGTGACGCCGGGGTGCGGGCGCGCGCCGCGCAGGGGCTGGCGCTGGCCGCGGCGATCGACGCCGCGCCGCTGCTGCTCGACTGCCTAAGCGATGCCGAGCCGCCGGTGCGAGTGGCCTGTGCCGATGCCGTGGGTCAGTTCGGCGCGCTGCCGCGCGAGCTGCAGACGCGCGCCGCGGCGACGCTTGGGCGAGCGCTGGGCGATACCCAGTATGAAGTCCGCACCGAGGTGCTGCGGGCCCTTGGTCGCATGCTGCGCGCCCAGGCGCTGCGCAAAGAGGACGTGGGCTCGCTGCTCGGCCCGGTGCTGCTGCGGGTCGAGGATGAGAACGTCGGGGTGCGCCGGGCGGCGGCGGCGGTGCTCGGACGGCTGGGCAGCCTGACGCTGCCCAAGGAGCTCATGGCGCGGGTGAGCGTCGCGCTGCTCGGGCAACTGTCAGACACCGCGCGCGATGTGCGGGCCGAGGCGCTGGCGAGCCTGGGTGAGCTGCGCACCGCCGCGGCAGCGCCCGCCGCGCTGCGCATGCTGCGCGACCCTACCGATGAAGTCCGGCGGCAGGCGGTGCTGTGCCTGGGGCGGCTGCAGTATGCTGGCGCGGTGCCGGCGCTGGTCGAGCTTTTGGAGTCGAGCGCCGAGCCGCTGCGGGGCAGCGCCGCGGCGGCGCTCGGCCAGATTACTCGCGCCGAGGCGGGGGCCCGGCCCGAGCAGCTGGCCGCGGCGCAAGCGGCGCTGTCCGAGCTTGTACGCGGGCTGGAGCGCGAAGACCTGCGGGCGCTGGCCCGGGATGCCCTCCTCGCCGCCGGGCCAGTCGCCATCCCGGCCTTGTGCGCCCGCCTGCAGCAGGCCGGCGGGCAGGTCGAGATCGGCGCCGCCGTCGAGCTGCTGCGCGATCTGGCGAGCGCCGCCAGCGGCGAGCAGCGGACCGTCATCGTCAAGGCGCTGACCGCCGAGCTGTGGCGCCGGCGGGTGCCGCGCGAGCAGGTGCTGGAGGCGCTGACCGTCCTTCATGATCGCGCCACCGCGCCCCTGTGCGCCGGCCTGCTCAGCGATCGCGACGCCGCGGTGCGGCGGCAGGCGCTCCTGGCGCTGCGCCAGCCGGGCATGCTCGATGAGCGGGCAAGCGACGCGGTGCTCGCGGCAACCCGCGATGCCGACAGCGAGGTGCGGCTGCAGGCCACCTATGCCCTGGGCGAGATCGGCAGCCAGGCGGCGCAGGATCGCCTGGCCGAGCTGCTGCGCGGCAGCGGCCCCCCCGGAGCCAAGGTCAGCCCCGAGCTGCGCCCGCCGGCCGAGCTGCGCGCGGCGGCGGCGCTGGCCCTGGGGCGTGCGGCCCAGGCCCGGCCTGCGGTGCCGCTCGCCGAGGCTGCCTGGAGCGCGCTGCTGGCAGCCGTCGCCGCCCCGGCCGAGAGCGCCGGCGCGGCGGCCAGCACCGAGTCGGGTCGGCGCATGGAGCTTGCCGAGCAGCGGGTGCGCCGGGCCGCCGCCAACGCGCTGACGCAGGCAGTCGTGCCCAGCCCCGGCCAGAAGACCGCCCTGGCAGCTGCCCTGCTCGCGGCGCTGCGCAAGGCGCGCGGGGACGCGGCGCAGTCCGAGGTGCTGACCGCGCTCGGCGGCGTGCTGCGCGGCAGCCCCAGCGAGCCGGCGCGCGACGCCCTGCTCGCGGTGGCCCAGCTCAGCGCCGAGCCGATGTCCAAGGAAGCCGGCGACGCGCTGGATGCGCTGGACGCGCTGGCGGCGATCCGCGATCCGGCGGCGGCGGCCAAGCTGCTGCGCCTGCTCGGCCACCGCGATCCGCTGCGGCGGGCCCGGGCGGTCGCCGCGCTCGGCACCCTGCTGGCCGTCGCACCGACGGCGGGGCTAGTCGATGCGCTGTCGGGAGTGATCGCCCAGGAGGGGGACCCGCGGGTGGTCGCCGAGGCGGCCTGGGGTCTTGGCGAGCTCTCGGCGACGCGCGCCGCGGCGCTGGTGCCGCGCGCCGCGGCCGCCCTGCGCCAGGGGCTGAGCCGGCGCGGCGACAGCCCGGCCGAGGCCGCGGTGCGCGCCAACGCCCTGGCGGCGCTCGCGCGGCTGGGGAATGCCGAGCTCGTCGATGCATTCTGGCTGACCGATCCCAGCCCGGCGGTGCGCGCCAACGCCACCTGGCTGGTCGGCGCCTTGCAGTCGCGCTCACCGGGCATGGGGGCGCGCCTGCGCAACCTCGGCGCCGTCGACCCGGATCATCATGTCCGGCAGAGCGCGGCGGCGGCGCTGGCGGGACGACACCCGGCGCCGCTGGCCGTACGCACCCACTGGCTGGGCATGTACCAGGTCGACTACGATCACCGGCCGCTCGCCAATGCTCGCTATCGGCTGGTCCTGCCCGACGGACTTGTCCGGGTCGGCGTCACCGACCACCGCGGCATCGCCCGCCAGGAGCTGCTGCCCGAGGGCGACTGCGAGCTGGAGACGGTGCCGGAGGGCGAGGGCGGGCGCTAGCAACAGCGCCGACCTTACGCCGGCCCGGTCACCCCGGCGCGTCTACAGCTTCTCGCGCACCTCGACCTGGGTCAGCTCGGCGTGGCCGCCCAGCTCCTTGCTGGCCGCCAGGATGTTGCTGAACACCGCCGGCAGCTGCTTGTGCCGCTGCTGGCCCGCGACGATCGCCGCCTCGATACGGGCGCGCGCCTCGGGCGAGTCGACGGGCAGCCGCAGCACCGCGGTGGCGAGCAGCCGCTGCCCGGGCAGGCGGGTGAGCGGCGGAAACTCGGCCTCCTCGGTGAGCTTGCCGGTCGGCAGCTTGTAGACAGCAAGCGGCCGCAGGTCGGCCAGCTTGCTGCCATCGCCGTCGAGCAGCAGCGCCAGCGCCTTGAGCGGCGAGCGCCCTGCCGAGGCCTTGTCGATGCGCACCTTGATCGGCTGCCCGAGCGGCACCAGATCGTGGTAGGGCGACTCGGGCACGGCGTGGATGCTGGTGGCAAAGCGCAGGTGTTGGGCCCGCTGCAGGGTCAGAAATCCAACGACCGCGACCACTGCGATCGCCGTCGAGAAAAGCAGGATGAGGGTCTGTCCGCGCATGCCAGTCATGGCTAGTCCGTCCTCGGTTGCAGGGCCGGCCGCCGCTCCGGCTGAGCAAGGTTGTCGTCGTCGGCAGGGAGCGCTGAAGGCGCCGTCCCGGCCGTTCTATCACAGCTCGGCGCGGCAGGCGAACGCGCGGGCGGGGATCGCCGCCCTAAGGGGCGGGATCGGGGCGACGCTCGCGCAGGGTGACCAGCTCCTCGGCGGCGGTGGGGTGGATGCCGATCGTCGCGTCGAGCTGCTGCTTGGTCGCGCCGCAGCGCAGGGCCACCGCCATCCCCTGGATGATCTCCGGGGCATCGGGCCCGACCATGTGGCAGCCGAGCACCCGCTGGCTCTGGCGGTCGACGATGAGCTTGATGAACGTCCGCTCCTCGCGCTGCGCCAGGGTGTACTTCATCGGGCGAAATCTGGTCGCGTACACGTCGACCGCGGCGTACAGCTCGCGCGCCTCGGACTCGGTCAGGCCGACCGTGCTCACCGGCGGCTGGCTGAACACCGCGGTGGGGACCTGGGAGTAGTCGACGCGCAGCGACTGGCGGTTGAACAGGCCCTCGGCCACCGCCCGTCCTTCGGCGATCGCCACCGGGGTCAGGTTCTTGCGATCGGTGCAGTCGCCCACTGCGTAGATGCCGGGGACGCTGGTGCGCGACTGCTCATCGACGACCACCGCGCCGGTCGGGGTCAGGCGGACGCCGACCTCGGCGAGGCCGAGGCTGCTGGTGCTCGGCACCCGGCCGGTGGCGGCGAGGACCAGATCCGCGGCGAACTCACCGCTGTCGCTGTGGACGACGTAGGAGGCATCGCGCTGCTTGCTGATGGCGGTGGGCGCGCAGCCGAGCACCAGGCGCATTCCCTTGTCGGCCAGGGTCTGCGTGAGGTGGGCCCGCACCTCTTCATCGAAGCCGCGCAAAAGCGTCTGCCCGCGGCCCATCAGCGTCACCTCCACCCCGAGGGAGTGGAACATGCAGGCAAACTCGACCCCGATGTAGCCGGTGCCGATGATGACCACCCGGCGCGGCAGTGCCGGCAGGTTCAGGATCTCGTTGGAGCTGACCGCGTGCTCGTTGCCGGGGATCGGCGGCCGGATCGGGTAGCTGCCGGTGGCGATGAGGATGTTCGCCGCCGTCAGCTGCGTGGCGCCGTCGGGCCCGTGGACGAGCACCGTGTGGGCGTCTCGCAGCTCGGCCCGCCCGTAGTGAAGGGCGACGCCGGCCTCGCGCAGCATGCGCAGGTAGGCCTGGTTGAGCCGGTCGAGCTCGCGATCCTTGGCGGCGATGAGCGCCGGCCAGTCGTGGTGGGCGGCGCCGATCGTCCAGCCAAAGCCCGCCGCATCGCGCAGCTCCTCGGCGACGTGCGAGGCGTACACGAGCAGCTTCTTGGGCACGCAGCCGCGCAGCACGCAGGTGCCGCCCACTCGATCGAACTCGCACAGCGCCACCTTGGCGCCATAGCTGCCGGCGCGCCGGCTGGCCGCGACCCCCCCGGAGCCGGCGCCGATGGTGATCAGATCGAACTGATAGCCAGTCATGACCATGTGCTTCTACCCTTTTCCAAAGACTTGTACCTTGCAGCCGACCGGCCCGCTTGGCCCGAGCGGCGCAGCAGACCCTGGCAGCCCGCCTGTGTCCGGCGGCAGCCTGGCCATTTCCCCTGGGCTTCCCGCGGGGATCTTCGGTGAGCGCGGCAAGCGCTTCGCGCGGCGGCGGCCAGCTCATCCTAGCATCAATCATTTCCCTCGGTGGCGGCGACTTGTCAGCGCGCCGCCGGCGGGTGCCGGGCGCGGGACTTTAGCCTGTCCCCAATTGATCCGTGAGTTACCCTCATGCGAAGCTACCCTGGGATCTGTCTGCGCAGCCCGCGGGACGAGCCTAGAGGGACGCAAGCGACCGAAGATGGCCGGGAGTTCGCAGGACGGCGGAGCGCGATGGACGCCGCCCACGGCATTTGCCGAGTACCAGCTGCTCTGGTCCTTGGGGCGCGGCGGCATGGGCGAGGTGTACCTCGGGCACGACCTCCTGCTCGATCGCCCGGTGGCGATCAAGTTCATCTTTTCCGTCGAGTCCGATGAGCACAACCGCCAGCAGTTTCTCGCCGAGGCGCGGGCGGCGGCGCGGCTGCAGCACCCCAACGTGGTCACCGTCCACCGCGTCGGCGAGATCGACGGTCGGCCCTACATCATCTCCGAGTACATCCGCGGCCAGAACCTGGAGACCCTGGCCAAGCCGGTGCCGTGGCAGCGAGCGCTGACGCTGGGGGTGGGGCTGGCGCGCGGGCTGGCGGCCGCCCACCGGCGCGGCGTACTGCACCGCGACATCAAGCCGGGCAACGCGATCTTTGCCGACGACGGCGAGATCAAGCTCCTCGACTTCGGCCTCGCCAAGTGCGTCGAGACCACCGGATCGATGTCGCGGCCCGACGATCCACCGACGCCGCCGCGTATGGACGCCCACGAATCTACCGCGCCGACCATCGATGTCGCGGCGGTGCTGGGCGGCACCTCGGGCAGCGGCCCGGTGCGGGTCTCGGCGCGCACCCCGACCGGCAGCCGGCGCACGGTGCTGCCAGGGCCGTGGACGCCTACCGATCGCCGGCAGGCGGTGCGCACCCCGACCGGCTCGCGGTCTGGCGGGCCCGCTACCGGGCGCCCCCAGCCGCCCCCATCGCCCACCGCGGGCATCGTCCCCTTTGAGAGCACGCTGACGCCCAAGGCGGCCAGCCGGGCGAGCTCGGTCAAGGGCACGCCGATGTACATGGCCCCCGAGGTCCTGACCGGCTCGGCGGCGACGCGGCGGTCGGATATCTACTCGATGGGGGCGCTGCTGTTCGAGCTGTGCGCCGGCGCGCCGCCTCACTACGACGTCCCGCTGGAGTCGCTGTCCACAGTGGTGCCGCGGCGGGCCGCGCCCCCCTTGCGCCACGTCGCCCCCGAGGTCGACTCGCGCTTTGCGGCGATCGTCGATCGCTGCCTGCGGCAAAACCCCAAGGAGCGCTTCGCCTCGGCCGAGGAGCTCAAGACCGCGCTCGAGCTGCTCTTGCCGGCGGCCGCCGCCAGCGCCGTCCCCGAGGGCAACCCTTACCGCGGCCTGCTGCCCTTTGAGAGCGACCACCGCTCGCTGTTCTTTGGCCGCCGCAGCGAGATCGGGACCCTGGTCGAGCGCCTGCGCACCGAGGCGTGCGTGCTCATTGCTGCCGAGTCGGGCCTGGGCAAGTCGTCGCTGTGCCGGGCCGGCATCATCCCCCTTTTGCGCGAGGGCGCGCTCAGCAGCGAGCGAATCTTCGTCGCCGCCGAGCTGGTGCCGGGCCGGCGGCCGATCGCCGCCCTGGCCGGCGCGCTCGCCACCGCCCTGGGCGGCCAGCTGGCTCGCGAAGAGCAGCGCCTGGTCCAGCTCCTCACCAGCGAGCCGGAGCGGCTCGGGTCGGCCTTGCAGCAGCTGCTCGGACCCGACCGCGGCCTGGTGCTGCTGGTGGATCAGCTGGAGGATCTGGTGGTGGCGCCAGCGCCGGCCGAGGCCCCGCAGGTCGCCGAGGCGCTCGGCTCGCTGCTGGTCAAGCACCCGGCGGTGCGGCTGCTGCTGACGGTGCGCAGCGATCAGCTGGGGCGGGTGGCGGCGCTGCCGGGGATCGGTGCCGCGGTGTCGCGCTCGCTGTACAACCTGCGGCCGCTCGGCGAGGGCGGGCTGCACGAGGCGATCGTCGGCCCGGCGCACGCCCGCGGCGGCAGCTTCGAGTCGCAGGCGCTCATCGGCTCGCTGGTCGAGTTCGGCCTGCGCTCCCTGGGCGGGCTGCCGCTGCTGCAGGTCGCCCTGGCCGAGCTGTGGGAGGTGCGCCAGACCAACTGCATCACCGCCGAGACGCTGGCGGCGCAGGGCGGGCTGCGCGGGCTCATCACCCGCCACGCCGATCGCGCGGTGAGCAGCCTGCCGCCGCCGCAGCGGCTGATCGCGCGCCGGCTGCTGCTGACGCTGAGCGCGCCGACCGAGGCCGACCGCGAGCGCGACAAGGACGGCTCGCGGGTGCGCCTGGGCGAGGAGGAAGTCCAGCGCCTGGGCGAGGCGGCGCGACCGACCCTGGAGGCGCTGATCAAGGGCCGGCTCATCCTGGCCCGCAACACCGCCGAAGGCGCGGCCTACGAGCTCGGGCACGAGCTGTTTGCCACCGAGTGGGAGACGCTGCAGCGCTGGCGGAGCGAGGAGGTCACCGCCCCGGTGCCGCGCTCCAGCCCGTCGAGCGGCTCCAGCCGCTCCGGCCGCTCGGCGCAGTCGCAGGCCTCGGGCAGCCTGGCCAAGGATGGCAAGTGGCGGGCCCTCTTGCGGCGGCTGCCGCGCTGGCTGCTCGCCGTGCCGCTGGTGGTCCTGGCGGTGGTGCTCGGCAGCCTGGAGCTAGGTGAGTACCGCACCCGCCAGCAGCTGCACGAGACCATGGAGCAGGCGCAGCTGGCGCTGGCGCAGGCGCGCACGCGGGCCTCGGAGGTCGAGCGGGCCCGGCTGCGGGCGCTGTCGGTGCTCGACTCGGACAACCGCGAGCGGGCGGCGGCGCTGTGGGAGAAGGCGCAGCTGGCCACCGCCGACGCCGATCGCGCCTACAGCGAGGCCGGCCGGATCACCGAAGAGGCGCTGAACCTGGACAGCCAGCGGCCCGAGCTGCGCGCCCTGCTCGGCGACATCCTGTTTGAGCGCGCGGTGCTGGCCGAGTGGGAGCAGCAGCCGCGCCTGATGGAGGATCTGCTGCACCGCATGGGGCCCTACGACGAAGGGGGCGAACGGCGGCGGCGGTTCAGCGCGCTGTCGACGGTGCGCATCTCCAGCACCCCCGCCGGGGCTCAGGTCAGCATCTGCGGCCTGCGCCGGGAGGGACGCGACTTCGTCCGCACCCAGGAGCGCCGCCTGGGGGGCACTCCGGCGGTGGCCGGGGCGCTGCTCCCGGGCGCCTATCTGCTGACGCTGACCACGCGCGAGGGGCAGGTGATCCATCGCCCGATCCTCGTTGGTCACGGCGTATCGATGACTGCGAATATTGAGCTGCCGCGGACCGGCCGTTAGGCCGCGCCGGCTCTCGACTGAGGAATGAAGATGCTACAGAACCCAGCGCAAGCCGCCCCCACCGCATGGATCCCGCCCCGGGAGTTCGATGGCTACCGGCTGCTGTGGACGTTGAGCCGCGGACGGCGCGGGACGGTGTATCTGGGCCACGACTCGGTGCTCGACCGGCCGGTGACCGCCTACTTCATCGATGCGCTGGACGAGCCGGCGCGCGAGCAGATGCTCGGCGAAGCGCGGGCGGCGGCCAAGCTCCTGCACCCCAACCTGGTGACGGTCTACCGGGTGGGCGAGGTGGACGGCCGGCTCTACCTGATTGCCGAGTACGTGCGCGGTCAGGCGCTGTCGGCGCTGGCGCGGCCGGTGCCGCCGCGGCAGGTGCTGGACATCGCGCTCAACCTGGCCAGCGCGCTGGCGCTGGCGCATCGCCGAGGGGTGCTGCACCGGGGGGTGCGCCCGCGCAACATCATCGTGCCGGCGACCGGGACCGGCGAGGGCGAGGTCAAGCTGCTCAACCTCGGACTGGCCGGGCTGCTCGATGCCGCCGAGCTCGATCCGCCCACCGACCCGCCGCTCGCGACGGCGGCGGCGGCAGCGCTGGGGGAGGGCGATGCGGCCGCCGATCTGCGCACCAGCACCGTCAGCCTGGCGCAGCGCTTCGGCATCACCCCGCCGCGGGATGTCGAGCTGCTGGCGCCGGTGCGCCTGCTCACCGCTCCGTCCCAGGCGGCGCCCCGCCCGCCCGAAGCGGTGACCACCTTCCTCGCCCCCGAGGTGCAGAGCGGCGAGCCGGCCACCATGCGCTCGGACGTCTACTCGCTGGGCGCGGTCCTTTATGATCTGCTCACCGCCAAGGCACCGGTGGAGGGCGGGGACGAGGCGATCTCGGTGAGCAAGGTGGCGCCGCTTGCCGACCCCCGGCTGGCCGCGATCATCGCTCGCTGCCTGCGCCGCGATCCGGCCGAGCGCTTCGCCTCGGCGGAGGAGCTGTACGCGGCCCTGGAGCAGCTGCGCCCAGGCTCGGCGAGCGAGCAGCTCCCCGAGGGCAACCCCTACCGTGGCCTGCTGCCGTTTGAGGCCGAGCACCGGGCCCTGTTCTTTGGCCGGCGCAGCGAGATCGGCACCCTGGTCGAGCGCCTGCGCACCGAGGCCTGCGTGCTGCTCGCCGCCGAGTCCGGGGTGGGCAAGTCGTCGCTGTGCCGCGCCGGCGTGCTGCCGCTGGTCAGTGAAGGGGCGCTCGGCGGCGGGCGGATCTACAAGATCGCCGTGCTGGTGCCCGGCTCACGGCCGCTGGCGGCGCTGGCGGGAGCGCTGGCGACCACCCTGCGCATCAATGAAGCGGAGATCTCTGACCTGTTGCGCAGCGATCCGGCCGGCTTTGGCCGTGGCCTGCACCAGCTGATGGTCCGTACCCAGGGCGAGCGCGGCGGCCTGCTCATCTTCATCGACCAGATGGAGGAGCTGGTCACCCTGGCGCCGCCCGAGGAGGCGCGCGTCGTCGGCGAGGCGCTCGGCTCGCTGCTCGCCAAGCTGCCGGGGCTGCGGCTGCTGTTGACGGCGCGCAGCGACTTTTTGGGGCGCATCGCCACCGTGCCGGGCATCGGCGAGGCGGTCACCCGCACGCTGTACATCCTGCGGCCCCTGGGCGCCGAGAAGATCCGCGAGGCGATCGTCGGCCCGGCGCACGCCAAAGGGGTGCTGTTCGAGTCGCAGGCGCTGGTCACCAGCCTGGTCGAGTCGACCGCGAACACCGACGGCGCGCTGCCGCTTTTGCAGTTCACTCTGGCCGAGCTGTGGGAGGCCCGCGACGGCAAGTGCATCACCGCCACGGCGCTCAAGGCGATCGGCGGCGTGACCGGCGCCCTGGCCCGGCATGCAGATCATGTGCTCGGCGGGCTGCCCGACGCCCAGCGGGAGGCGGCGCGGCGGATCCTGCTCGCCCTGGTCACCCTCGAGGGCACGCGCGCCCGGCGCACCGAGGCCGAGGTGGCCGGCGGCGAGCCGGCGGCGCGGGTGGCGCTGGAGACCCTGGTCAAGGGCCGCCTGCTGGTGGCGCGCGACACGCCCGAGGGCGCCGCCTACGAAGTGGCGCATGAGGCGCTCATCAAAGGCTGGGACACCCTGCGCCGCTGGCTGGAGGAGTACGCCGAGAGCCGGGCGGCGCGCCAGCGCCTGGAGGCGGCGGCCGCGGAGTGGCGGCGCCTGGGCCGGGTCAAGGAGGCCCTGTGGGGGGCCCGCCAGCTCGCCGAGGCCGCCATCCTCGACGCGGTGGACATCGGCCCGCGCGAGGCAGAGTTCCTGGCCGCCTCGCGCAATCGGGCGCAGCGGCGGCGGCACCTGCGCAACGCCGCGTTCCTGGCGCTGCCGCTGGCGCTTCTGTCGCTGTACGGGGCGGTGCAGTACATCGCCCATCAGGAGCTGCGGCGCCGCGTCACCGCCTACCTGCAGCAAGGGGCGCAGCAGCTGGGCGAAGCGCGCCGCCGCAACGCCGAGATCGAGCAGCTGCGCCGCGACGCCTTCACCGCCTTTGACAGCTACCACCAGATCGACGGCGAGGCGCTGTGGCAGCAGGTGCTCACCGATTCGCAGGACTCCGATCGCGCCTACGGGCGCGCCAGCCAGACCTTTGAGGCGGCGCTCACCGCCGACAGCAGCAGCGTCGAGGCGCGCGCCATGCTCGCCGACTCGCTGTTCGAGCGGGCGCTGGGGGCCGAGCGCGACTACCACACCTCGCAGCTGGAGGATCTGCTGCAGCGGCTCGCCCTGTACGACAAAAGCGGCGACCGCCGCCGTCGCTGGTCGGCGCCGGGCCGGCTGCAGCTGACCTCGACCCCGGCCGGGGCCCAGGTCTCGGTGGTGCGCTTCGAGCGCGATCCGCACGGGCGGATGCTGACCGGGCCGGCGCGCGCCCTGGGGGCCACGCCGATCGCCGGGATCGAGCTGCCGCCGGCGTCGTATCTTTTCACCTTCCAGCTGCCCGCCCACGCCGAGGTGCGCTACCCGCTTTTGATCGCCCGGGCGAGTGAGAACTCGATCTCGGTCCCGCTGCCGCCCGCCGCCGCCATCCCCGAGGGGTTTGTCTTCATCCCGCCCGGTGCCTTCCAGTTTGGCACCGCCGGCGATGAGGCGCTGCGCAAGACGTTCCTGTCGACCGTTCCCATCCACGAGGTGGAGCTCGGCGGCTACCTCATCGCGCGCACCGAGACCACCTACGGCCAGTGGCTGGAATACCTCAATGCGCTGCCGCCGGCCGAGCGGGCGCGGGTCAACGCCAAGGTCGGCAAGGGCAGCCTCTCGGGCGCGGTGGAGCTCAGCGAGCTGCCCGGCGAGTCGTGGCAGCTCATGCTGCAGCCGGCGAGCCAGGCCTTCACCGCCCGGGCCGGGCAAAAGATCATCTACAGCAGTCGTAAGGTCCGGCGCGAGCAGGACTGGCTGCGCATGCCCGTGGGCGGCGTCACCTTCGACGAGGCCCAGGCCTACGCCGCCTGGCTGGCCCACACCGGCAAGCTCCCCGGGGCCCGCCTCTGCGATGAAATGGAGTGGGAGCGGGCGGCCCGCGGCGCCGACAGCCGCGAGTGGGCGCACGGCGACAACCTGCTGCCCACCGACGCCAACTACGACGAGACCTACGGCAAGGATCTGCAGGCCATGGGTCCGGACGAGGTCGGCAGCTACCCGGCCTCGCGCAGCCCGTTTGGCGTCGATGACCTGATCGGCAATGTCTTTGAGTGGACGATCTCGCGCCTCAACAAGGGCGAGCCGGTGGTACGCAGCGGCGGTTATTTCTTCTCCGCGATCGCCCAGCGGAGCACCAATCGCAACCCATTTGACCGGACTTTCCGCGACCCTGGCGTCGGCATCCGCATCTGCGCGAGCTGGCCGATCGCCTCGGCTCCCTGAGCTCTCCGCTGCCGCCCAGAAGGCTGCTCTGCAGGGTACAACAGACCCCAGAGCTGGGGTCTACATACCCTATTGGGGTATATTTTGTTGCCAGATAATGCAGGGTTATGCGCTGGCTTCGGTGTCTCCATTTTGATTTGTTAGTCTCAATATGTGGGACTTTCGCATTACCGAAAAGCGGACGCAGGGCAGGAGAGAGAAGTCATCGTCCCGTCGGGAATCTGAATTTTGGTCGCTTAGCGAAGGAAGTAACTATGCAGAAGCTAAACATTGTTTCTGTTTTCGCGCCTCTAGTTCTCACAATGGCTTGTGGTGGTGGGGTGCCAGTATCAGACGTTTCGGATGTTTCGGATTTCTGGAAAGACGCCATCGTCGATAATGGGATTAATCTCAACGGGATCAACCTCAACGGGATCAACCTCAACGGGATCAACCTCAACGGGATTAATCTCAACGGGATCAACCTCAACGGGATCAACCTCAACGGGATCAACCTCAACGGCGCCAGCATCGGCCAGAACAGCGCCATGGCCGGCAGCCTGTCGGCGGTCAGGCCGAGCGATGGCAGCCAGCTCGCCGGCACCCAGCTCGGGGGGGCGACGCTGGGCGGCCAGCTGTCAAACTCCGCCACGCTCGATCTTCGCATCGACAGCGTGACCTATAGCGACACCGATCACGTCTACCTGTACAACGTCTCGATGCGCGGCGACAGCGGCTGGGCCCCGCTGTGCGGCACTGCCAACGGCGCCCCGATCCCGGCGATTCCCACCCCGGGCAAGTGGAGCTCGGCGACCGGCGAGCACGTCGACGACGACAGCACCTTCACCTTTGCCTGCGTCAACGCCGCGGTGGGCAAGTGCATCGTGTGGGGCTACCAGCCGTGGACCAAGAAGAACGAGTGCAACGGGAACAAGTGCCGCAGCCAGTCTCTGGAGCCCTGGCTGCAGGCGTGCACGCGCATGGTCCGCGCCGACTACTGTGGCGATGGCAGCACGCACACCCGCAACGGCACTCCGATCAATGTCTGGGATTCCCTGAGCATCCAGCAGCGGGTCCAGAGCAACTTCTCGTTCGAGGCGGAGTGGGCCCAGGACGGCGGCCACTGCATCAGCCACACCCGCTGGTTCCAGTCCCAGCCGAGCTCCAGCGCGCTGCCCGATCCGTTCTATGTGCTGCGCACCTGCCCGAGCCGCATGCGCGGCTTCGGCGATGACGACTGCGGGCGGGAATCTGACTTCTCGACCGAAAAGGGCCTCGAGCAGTCCGCGTCCAAGCGCCACCTTCTGCGCAACGAGTCCGCCTACAACCAGTAGGCTCGCCCGCCCCCTCCTAGATCAGCCGATCGCCCCACCCGACTCGCCGCGCGCCCCCCGGGCGGGCCGCGACGGCGCGCGCCACATCACCCACGCCGGATAGACCGTCAGCACCAGGCCGCTTAGCAGCAGCAGCGCCCCCGACAGCGGGAACAGCAGCGCCAGGTTCAGCCCGGCGGGGCGCAAGAGCCACGGGGCCAGCATGTGCAGAGTCGCCGCGCTCCAGCCGAGCGTGATCCATCCCAGCTTGGCGCGTGCCGACAGGCCGGTGAGCATGAACAGGTGGGTCAGGATGAGCAAGAACACCGGCATCGTGAACAGGTGAAAGTGGGTGACCTCGAGCAGCTTCCGGTAGGGCATGGCGACGATCAGGCGCGGTGCCGGAGCGTCCTCGGGCAGGGCGATGGCGGGGCCGCCCGCGGGGGTGCCGGGCGGCTCGCCGGCGGCGTGACCCGGCTCGGGCAGTGCCTCGGCCGGCGCCTGGGTCTGGTAGTACTGGCGGATGCGCCCGAGGCTGCCTGACTGCAGCGACGGACCGACCAGATCCTCGTAGAGTAGCAGCGACGACAAGAGCGCGAGCAGCGACAGCCCGCAGAAGAACGAATAGATGATCTTGGCTTCGCGGGAGAGGTTCCAGATGCGAAACCCTGCGGCGGCAAACTGTCTCATCGGCGGATCACAAGGCTCGGGGGGGGGCTCGGGGGGGTGGGGCAGGGGGGAGCTACAGTCGCTGCGCCGCGTGCTCGCCGGTCAGCTGGGCAGAGCTTATCGCCGTCTGGCGCTGCCGCTGCGGCACCAGCAGAAGCTCATCGACCAGCACCAGCGCCCGGCGGACCCCGATCGCCATCGCCCGCGAGGAGATCGTAGCGCCTGACACGGCGATGATCTCCTCGCCGGGGCGCAGCGTGGAGGCGGCGCTCTTGCCGACAAACTGCTGGCGGAAGCGCGGGTCGCGGATCTCATCGCCGAAGCGCTCGCGGTAGACCATGATCTCCTGGCGCTGCAGCAGGCCCTGCGGCGACAGCTTGACGGCGAAGGTGATGGGCTGGTGCTGGCCCATCTCCTCATCGAGCACCGCGTAGCCATCGATCGTCTCGCCGGTCTTGGCGACGTAGATGGTGTACGAGGGCCGCGGCAGCTCATAACCCAGGCGCCGGGCCAGCTGGGCGCGCTGCTCGGTGGTGAGCTCGAAGCGCTGGAACGTGACTGCCTGGCTCTTGGGGAAAAAGTCGGCAAGCACGCTGCGCGCCGTGAAGTAGGTTGCCTGCGCAGCCGCCGGGCGGACCCAAAAAACTGAGGCTCCAGCCACCAGCAGACTCAAAAAGGCAGCGCGAAAAGCGAGATTGAAAACCATTTTCATTTGAATCAACCATTACTATCCCTGACCCCCGGCGTCAACCGGGACCGTCAAGCGCGCGGATCCGGCGCCGCATCTACTGAGAATCGCGGGACAATCCAAGACCCCTGGCAGCGACGAAAAAGCGCTGCTTTGCGGTCGTCCCGCGTCCCGCCCTGCGCCCCCGCGGCCGCCCGTGGAGCCCGCTGGGCCGTGCCGGCGGAGCGCGCGCCGCGGCCGCGGCCGGTTGCACAAGGACGTCGTGAGCCTATATTGACAATGCAGACGACCCGCTTGTAGCGTAACGCCGTGTGCCGCCTAAGGATTGGTACGGCTTTCGCAGATATCAACCGCAAGCTCGGACTTTTGACTCTTCTATTCGCCGAGCCCAGGACTGTCTGAGAAGTCAGCTTCCCGTACACCTAGCTTAGTTATGAGGTTCTCCATGAGGGTTAGCATCGCGGTCCCCGCATATAATGAGGAGCGCAACATCGGCCAGCTCCTTGATTCGCTCCGCGCCCAGCGGACCAAGCGGGCCAAAATAGTCGAGATCGTCGTCGTCGCCAGCGGCTGCACCGACCGCACCGCGAGCATCGTCCGCGAGCGCGCCGCCCGCCCTGGGGTGCCGGTCCGCCTCATCGAGGAGCCCGAGCGCCGCGGCAAGGTCAACGCCATCAACACCTACCTGCGCGAGTTCAACCCGCACGTCGAGGCGATCTGCCTGTGCAGCGCCGATCTGCTGGTCACCCGCGAGGTCGTCGAGCGCCTCTGCCAGTGCTTCCTCATCAACCGCGACGTCGGCATGTGCGGCGGGCGGCCCGAGCCGACCAACGGCCACGGCACCTTCCCCGGCGAGGCGACGCGCTTTCTGTGGCACATGCACCACCGGGTCGCCATCGAGGCGCCCAAGCTCGGCGAGCTCATCATGGTGCGGGCCGGCATCGTCAAGCGCCTGCCCCAGGAGAGCGCAGTCGACGAAGCGAGCCTGGAGCAGATGGTCGTGCAGGCCGGCTACCGGCTGGCCTACGTGCCCGAGGCGGTCGTCCACAACCACGGGCCCGAGACGGTGCGCGACTTTTTTCGCCAGCGCCGGCGAATTGCCGCCGGGCACTACTGGCTGCGCGACGTCAGCGGCTACTCGGTCTCGACCATGAACGTGGGGCGACTGGTCCGTCTGACCCTGGGCGAGCTGTCGCTGTCGGACCCGCGCCGCATGTTGTACGCGCTCGGCACCATCGGCGCCGAGGTGCTCTCGCGTGGACTCGGCTGGGTCGACTTCCAGACCAACCGCGACAAGCACACCATCTGGAAGGTGAGCGAGACCACCAAGTCGGTCATGACCGAGGAGGTCCGCGCCCTGTATATGCAGGACGACGAGGACGACGAGCGCCTGGAAGCCCCCGTCGACCTCAGCGCCAAGGGGATCAAGCAGCCCCTTGCCGAGCGAGCCACCGGGACCTGATCGCCCGGCGCGGCGGGCCCCTGGCTGGATGCCCGCTGCCTCGCGCCTGCAGATCTGCTGATGACTTGCCTGTCTCCTGACAGCCCTGGCGTAGCCGCTCGCCCGCCTGTCCCCCGCCGGCGCGGCGCGCTGGCAGGCTACGGTGAGCAGGGCCTGGTCGCGCTCGCCCTGTGCGGCGTCGCCTTGCTGGCAGTGCCGGGCTTGCGCTACCGCATCGATGGCAGCAGCTGCGCATCGTGGCCGCCGGTAGGCCAGAGCCTGGGCTACGCCGCGGTCTATCTGCTCGCGCTGCTGCTTCTGACCGTGGCCTGGCTGGGCCTGGTGCGGCGGGCGAGCGAGCCGGGGGGGCCGAGCCTGCGCCGGGTGCTGGTCTACGCCGCGCTCGTGCACGCGGTGGCCCTGCTGGTGCCGCCGTTTCTCTCGGATGATCCGCTCTTTTATGCGGCGCTGAGCCGCGTGCTGGCCGCCTTCCACGGCAGCGCCTACACGCCGCTGTGCCAGACGCTCCCGGCCGGCGATCCATTTCTGACCGTGCTGACGCCGAGCTGGCAGTGCGGCACCAGCGCCTACTTCCCTGGATTTCACTGGCTGGCGCTGGCGATCGGCCGGCTGGCGGGGACAAGCCTCACCCTGCACCTGCGCCTCTATCAGCTGGCCGGGGCGTCGCTGATGCTGCTGACTGCCTGGGTGGCCGGGGCCGCGCTCGCGCCCACTCGGCTGCCGCCGGCGCTGGGGGCGGCGCTTTTGGCCTGGAACCCGATTGCGGTGATCGAAGGCACCATCAACGCCCACAACGACGCGCTGCTGGCGCTCGGGTGCGCCGGCTTTGCCTGCTTTGTGGTCCGCCAGCGGCCGCTGCCCGCGCTGGCCTGCCTGCTCGCCTGCCTGGCGGTCAAGGCCTCGGCCGGCCTGCTGCTCGGGATGTATGGGCTGTCGCTGCTGTTCGGGCTGGTGCGGCGCCGCTGGCCAGCGGTCTCGCGCCGGCTGCCGTGGGCGCTTGGGGTGGCGCTGGCAGTCGCCCTGGTGGCGATCGCCCTCCTTCGGGCCCCTACCGGCGGCCTGAACATGTTCACCGCCCTCATCGGCAGCCCCGCCGACCCCTGGGACTACTGCACCCGCTCGCTGGAGTGCCTGCCGCGCGTCATCCTGCGCTGGCTCCTGCTGCGGCCGACCGCGGCCTGGAAGGTCGGGCTGGGCTTTCGCGCCCTGGCGGCGGGGTGGCTCCTGTGGTGCGCCTGGCGCGCCGAGCGGCGGCCGCTGACCTGGCTGGCGACCGGGCTGTTTATCTACTACCTGCTGCTGCACGGCTGGGCGCAGACCTGGTACCTGCTGCCGCTGTTGCCGCTGTTGCCGTTTGCCAGCGCCGCGACTGCGCCGGCGATGCGCACGGTGTGCGTGTCGGGGTGCGCGTACTATGGCGGCTACCTGATCGGCGGCTGCGTCGATACAAACCTCGGCCGCGGGGTCGTGGACCTGCTTGAAGGCCTGGCTACCGTGGCTCCGCCCGCGGTAGCCCTGTGGCGATATAGGAATCGAACCGATGGCTGACCTGGCTTCTGTCTCCCTGCCGAGCTCGGCGCCCGCTGCGCCGCCCGTGGTCCTCGACTCGGACCTCGCCGACCCCGCCGACCCCGAGGCGGCGGCGCTCTTGGCCCCAGCCCGCGAGCCGCTGATCGTCCGCTTCACCGAGGTCGGCAAGACCTTCCGCCGGTTCGATTTCCAGCCCTTCTTGCTGCGCAACCTGATGATGCGGCTGACCGGCCGCGCCAAGCCGCCGCGCGAGTTCTGGCCGCTGCGCCACATCAGCTTCGACATCCGGCGCGGCGAGACGGTGGGCATCATCGGCTCCAACGGCTCGGGCAAGAGCACCCTCTTGCGCCTGCTCGCCGGGGCCTGCTACCCGACCGAGGGCTGTATCTCGGTGCGCGGCCGCATCGCCCCGCTGCTGGCTCTGGGCGCCGGCTTCCACCCCGACATGACCGGGCGCGAGTGCGTCGAGGTCAACGGCACGGCGCTCGGACTGTCGCGGACCGAGATCCAGGAGCGCATGGGCGACATCCTGCATTTCGCCGAGCTGCTCGACTTCCTCGACACGCCGGTGCGCTATTACTCCTCGGGGATGCTCGCGCGGCTCGGCTTCGCGGTAGCGGTCCACACCGATCCGGACCTTTTGCTGGTCGATGAGGTCCTCTCGGTGGGCGACTACGCCTTCCACCAGAAGTGCATCGCCCGGATCCACGAGATCCAGCGCTCGGGGACGACCATCCTTTTCGTCTCCCACTCGGCCAGCACCGTCGAGGAGCTGTGCGAGCGGGTGCTGTGGCTGCGCGACGGGCGCCTGGTCCGCGACGGCGAGCCCAAGCCGGTGCTGGCCGAGTACATCCACTGGCAGGAAGGCCTGGTCAGCGCCTAGCGAGCAGCTTGTCTGGGGTGATCGGCAGCTCGCGTACGCGCACGCCGGTGGCGTGGTAGACCGCGTTGGCAATCGCCGGCGCGACGCCGGTTAGGACCAGCTCCCCGATGCCGCGCGCGCCCAGCTCGCCAAGCTGCGGGTCGGGTGGGCCGACAAAGTGGATCTCGATCTCGCCGACGTCGGCGCAGGTCGGCAGCAGGTAGTCGGCCAGGTCGGGGTTCTGCGGCCGGCCGCTGCGCGGGTCGTACCGCGTCTGCTCCAGGAGCGCCATGCCGATGCCCATGACGACGCCGCTGTAGCCCTGGCTCCGCGCCGTCTTGGGGTTTAGGACCCGTCCGACGTCGAGCACGCTGACGTGGCGGGCGACCCGCACCTCGCCGCTGTCGGGGTCGACGTGAACCTCGCAGAACTGGGCTCCGAACGACTGCACCGCATAGCCGTCCGCCGTGGGGTCCGGCCGGACCTGCGCCTCGGCCTCGACCGCCGCCTGCCGGGCGCGTCCGAGCAGCGCCGCCAAGCTCTCCCGCCGCGCCGGGGCCGCGGTGGTGGACAGCACCCCGGCGGCGGCCGTCAGCTCCTCGGGCCGGCGCCCATGCAGCGGCGACTGCGGATCGCCGCTGGCGAGCGCCTTCCACCGCTGCAGCGCCGCCCGTGCTGCCGCCTGCACCGCCGGCGGCACGCTGGCCGCGGTCACCGACCCGCCCGACAGCGGGGCCGGCGGCAGCGTCGAGTCGCCGAGCTGCACGGTCACCGCCTCCACCGCCACCCCCAGCTCCTGCGCCGCCGTCTGCGCCAGGATCGTATAGGTCCCGGTGCCCAGGTCCTGGGTCGCGCTCTGCACCAGCACCCGGCCGTCGGCCAGGAGGCGCACCCGTGCCGCCGCCGCGTCGCGGGTCCCGGGGAAGGTCGCGGTCGCCATGCCCAGCCCGACCAGCAGCGGGCCGCTGCGCAGCGTGCGCGGCTTGGGCGTCCAGCGCGTCCAGCCGATCTTTTCCATGCCCACCCGGTAGCACTCGCGCAGGTTCTTGCTCGACCACGGTCGGCCCGACAGCGGATCGCGGTCGGCGTGGTTGAGCTGGCGCAGCCGCACCGGGTCCAGGCCGAGGTGACCGGCCAGCTCGTCCAGGCCGCACTCCAGCGCGAACAGGCCCGGGGCCTCTCCCGGGGCGCGCATGATCGTGGGCGTGGCCAGGTCGGTGCGCACAAACTGGTGCGCGGTGCGCACATTGGCGCAGGCATACAGCCCGCGCCCGACGCTGCTGGCCTGCTCGAAGTACTCATCGACCGTCGAGGTCCGGCTGAGCGTCGAGTGCATGAGCGCCCGCAGCGTGCCGTCGGTGGTTGCCGCCAGCTGCAGCGTCTGGATGGTCTCGGGCCGGTGCCCGCAGGCGGTCGCCATCTGCTGCCGGGACAGCGCCACCTTGACCGGCCGCTTGAGCAGCTGCGCCGCCATCGCGGCCAGGATCGTGTGCGGCCACAGGAACCCCTTGCAGCCAAAGCCGCCGCCGACAAACGGCGACACGACGCGCACCTTGGCCAGCGGCAGGCCTAGGAGGTGAGCCACCCCGGCGCGGGTGCTGGCCACCCACTGCGTGCTGTCATACAGCACGAGCTCATCGCCGCTCGGCACCGCCAGGGTCGCCGGCGGCTCCAGCGGGTGGTGGTGCTCGGTCGGGGTACGGTAGGTCTGCTTCAGCTTGACCGGGGCCTCATCGAAGGCGCGCTCGGGAGCCCCGCGCCGGTAGCTCTGCTCGGCCCCCGCGGGCCCGCTGGGCGTGTAGGCGGTGGCCATCGCCGACTCGATGGTCGCCGCCGGCTCCAGCGGCGCATAGCGCAGCGCGACCCGCGCCGCCGCAGCGACGGCCCGCTCGGCCGTGTCGGCGACCAGAAGTCCCAGGTACTGGCCGACATAGTGAATGACGTCATCGGCCAGGGGCAGCCGCGCCTCTCCGAGCTGGACCGCGTCGGCCGCGGCGCCGCTGAGCGGCTGCAGCCGCGGCGCGTTTTCGCGCGTGAGGACCGCCATCACGCCCGGCAGCTGTAGCGCCGCCGCGGCGTCGATGGCGACCAGCCGCCCCTTGGCGATCGCGCTGCACAGCGGGACCCCGTGCAGCACCCCCGACACCGGCTGATCCGCCGCATAGCGCGCCGCGCCCGTGACCTTCAGCGGCGCATCGACCCGCGGCAGCGGCTGCCCGACTCCGCTCGCTTCGGCCTTCATAGGGCACACGCCTGGGTCAGGGCGCGGATGATGCAGCGCTGCGCCAGCTCGACCTTGAAGGCGTTGTCGCGGCGCGGCTGCGCCTGCTGCAGCGCCGCCGCCGCGGCCGCGCGGAATAGCTCGGGCGTCGGCGCCTTGCCCTGCAGCGCCGCCTCGGCGGCCGCCGCGCGCCACGGCCGCGTCGCCACCCCGCCAAGGGCCACCCGCACGCTGTTGACAAGGCCCGCGCTCAGCTCCACCGCCACCGCGGCCGCGGCCAGGGCGAACTCGAACTCGGCGCGGTCCCGCACCTTGAAGTAGACCGAGCGCGCCGCGCGCGGCGAGGCCGGCACCGTGATCGCGACGACCAGATCGCCCGGGGCGAGCACCGTCTCGCGCTCGGGCGTCGCCCCCGGCACAAGGTGGAACTCCTCCAGTGGCACCGTCCGCTCGCCGCCGCCCGTCGCCGGCAGCACCTGCACGGTGGCATCGAGCGCCAGGAGCGCGACGCACATGTCCGAGGGGTGGGTGGCGATACAGCTCGGGCTGCCGCCGAGGATGGCGTGGGCGCGGTGCGGCCCGAGCAGCGCCGCGCAGCCAGCCCCCGCGGCGCGCTTGTTACAGGCGAAGCCGCTGCCGCGAAAGTACGCGCAGCGGGTGCGCTGCAGCAGGTTGCCGCCGACCGTCGCCATGTTGCGCAGCTGCGGCGAGGCTCCGGCTAAGATGGCCTGCGCCAGCACCGGATAGCGCTGCGCCACCTCGGGATGGTGGGCGAGGTCGCTGTTGCGCACCAGGGCGCCGATGCGCAGCCCGCCAGGCTGCAGCTCGATGCGCCCGAGCGGCAGCGCATTGATGTCGACCAGCCGCGCCGGCTGCTCGACGCCGAGCTTCATCAGATCGAGCAGCCCAGTGCCCCCGGCGATAAAGCGCGCGGACACCCCGCGGGTCTTAGCCAGGGCGTCGGCGGGGTCCTGGGCGCGGAGGAACTCAAAGGGCTCCATCTAGGCTCCTTGGCGGCGGGCTCATTTCGCCGGCGGCTGCGCGGCGCGCACGGCTTGCACCGCCGCGACGATGTTGGGGTAGGCGCCGCAGCGGCAGAGGTTGCCGCAGAGACCCCGACGAACATCGAGGTCGGGGGCGCCGCCCGGCTCGCTGAGCAGCCCCACCGCCGACAGGATCTGCCCCGGGGTGCAGTAGCCGCACTGCAGCGCGTCATGCTCGATAAAGGCCGCCTGCAGCGGGTGCAGCGCGCCGGCGCGGCCGAGACCTTCGATGGTGGTGACTGCCTTGCCGTCGTTCATCGCCGCCAGCGTCAGGCACGCATAGACGCGTCGCCCGTCCACGAGCACCGTGCAGGCGCCGCACTGGCCGTGGTCACAGCCCTTCTTGGCTCCGGTGAGCTGCAGGTGATCTCGCAGGGCGTCGAGCAGGGTGACCCGCGGGTCCAGGTTGAGCACCCGCTCGACCTGGTTGACCTGCAGCCTGACCGCGAGCTCGCCCGGCGCCGGTGGGGACGCGGGCAGCGGCGCGGGCCCCCCGGGCGCGGGCGCCGTGGCGCCGCGGGCCTCGGGGACGAGCAGGGCGCAGGCGGTGACCGCACCGGCCGTGCCGAGAAAGCCGCGCCGGGTCAGGCCCTCGGAGGCGGGGCGCTCGTCAGCGCGCGGCGCTTCCACGGTCACAGGTTCGCCAGCGGGCGGCGCGGCGTTGGCAGGAGGCAGGTTGGGCATGAGGTCTCCAGCGCGGGGGCTTCACAGGGTGCTACCACGACTTGGCTGGGTTGCGGAATGAACCGCTGCGTTTCGCCCGCCGTCCGCCGGCCCCGCGCAGCAGCAAGCGACGCCATCGCACCGCGCGGCGCCCGAGCTGCCCTGTGGGGACGCAGCCAAGGCGGCTCACGGCCTGGGCGCGCCCGCGTCCGGCCCTACAAGCCCTTGGCCACCGCTGCCATCTGACGGGCGAGCCAGGCCCGCGCCGCGGACTCGGTCTTGCAGACGAACATAGGGACGTCGCTGCCGGTCATCAGCCGGTGCGCGTTGTGCATCAGGCTGCCCAGGGTGCTGATGATGAAGCTCGTGCTGATCATGGCCACCGCCAGCGGGGGTCGCTGGACCAGCCAGCGGGAGTGCTGCTTGCGCGCATCGGCGCTCAGGCTGCCGGCCTGCAGCGTGTCGGAGAGGACGAAGAAGCGCTGGGCGGTCCCCAGGTGAGCATCGACCAGCTGGGCCATGCGCAGCGAGTCCGCCACTGCGAACGGGCCGACAAACCGGACGACGAGTAGAGGCCCAGGTTCAAACTCCAGCCAGTGGGTCCCTAGCGCTATGCGCTCAGCCATGACGACACCGGCTAACCAACAGACCGCTTTCGAAGAGTGAGCGCATGCTTGCGTCTTACCGAAGTCGATCGCCTAGCCGCGGTCTTTTGCGGCACCGCCGTGCCGGGCGCCCCCAAGAGGCCGCCCCCGTCGCGAGACCGGGTCGCGAGTCGTGTCTCCTGAAGACCATTGTAAGGGCGAAGGCCGCCCGCGTCGATCCCTCAGCCGGGCTGGCTGAAGGCCCCACGTCCCCCTACCTCGGCCGCTGCGGGTCGGGACAGAGCCAGCGCTCGTGCGAGGCCGTGCGGCGACTCGGCGTCGCTCGCAGCGCGGTCCGCGGCTCGGCGGTCCTGGCTAACGGCAAGGGGCGGGGCGATGGGCCGCTGGACCCGCTGCCGCCCGACGGCGCCGGCGCTGCGACTACCGGCGCAGGGCGGAGCGATGGACGGCCGACTCCGCTGCCGGCCGACGGCGTCGGCGCTGCGACTACCGGCGAGGGAGGGGCCGATACGCTGCCGACTCCGCTGCCGGCCGACTGCGCGGGCGCTGCGAGCGCCGGTGGAGTAGGGGCCGATGGGCTGCCGGCCCCGCTGCCGCCCGATGGCGCCGGCGCCGGGGCGAGCGGGGGAGGGTGCAGGGACTGCTCGGCGCGCGCGGCCCGCGCGGTGGCTTCGCGGGCGGCGTGCTCCAGCCGCGCGAGCCGCCTGTGGGCGCTTCCCAGGGCCACCAGGCTGAGGCCAAGCAGCAGCGCCAGCGCGACCAGCGGGACCGCCCAGAGTCGCGGCGGCAGCGGGCGGTCGCGCGCGGCGGCAGCGAGCGGCTGCGCGGGGTCGCCCGGGAGCCGCGTCAGGGCCTTGTCGCGCAGCTCGCGCTGCAGGGCGGCGGCGCTCGATTGGTGCTTGGCCTCGACCTCGCTGCGGGCCGCTTCCAGGCTGGCCAGCAGCACCCGGATCTCGCAGGGCGCCAGCGCTTCAGGGTTCTTGCGGGCCCACGCCTGCGCGGTCTTCAGCGAGCTCCCGCGCAGAAGCCCCGCACCAACGGAGCGAGGGTCAGCTCGCTCCTCCCGCGCCAGCGCCTCGCGGAGGATGAGGCGGACCTCCTGCTCGCGGGCCCAGTCTTCGCCCAGGCGCGCGGCCAAAAGGCGGCAGCGCGGCCGCAGGCGGGGAGTGCCGGCGGCGTCGACGACCTGGGTGCTAAGACCGCACAGCCGCAGCTCGCGCTGCAGCTCGTCCAGCGGGTCCGGGGTCACCGGCTGGCCGCTGAGCAACCGGCGATAAAGGGCCAGCAGCGCCGCGGCCTGCGGGCTCCGGGCGTAGGCTTGGGCCATCTCGCGCAGGCACGGGTCGGCGGGCAGCGGCTCGTCCGCGGCGAGAAACAGGGTGTGGACGAGCCGGTCGACGCGCTCGCTGAGCTCCAGCTCACCGCCGACCGCCCCCGCGCCCGGTGGCGCCGGGGCCCGCGCGACCAGCTGCTGGCACAGGTGCAGGGTGAGCTGCGGGTGGCCGCCGGTCCAGGCGAACACCGCGTCCAGCCAGCCGTCGACCGACTCCCCCTCGCGAACGAGCGCCGCCAGCGCCGGACCCAGCGCCGCCAGCTGGTCCCGGGCAAAATCCGGCAGCAGCAAGGTCACAGCGTCCCGGAGTCCCGCCGGCAGCGACCCCGAGACGAGCCGCGCCAGCGGCAGGCAGCTGAAGATCCCGAGGGTCAGCGCCCCCGCCGCCTGCGACTCTTGCACCTGCTGCAGCGCCGCCAGCACCGCGGCCACCTCCAGCGGCAGCGCCTCCAGGGCGTCCAGATCGTCCAGCAAGAGCACCGTCTTGGCCTCCGCGGTCACGACCTCCTCCTGGACGTAGCGGCGGAAGCGGTCGGCCGGCGGCACCTCGGCGTGGCGCTGCCAGAAGGCGCCGATCGCAGGCAGCCGCAGCTCGCGGGCCAGCGCCGCGCACAGCGCCTGGTAGGCCGCGCCGCTCGAGGCGGCCTGCAGCGAGCGCGCCTCGATGCTGGCGCAGCGAATCGGAGGGGTGTCCGCGGGCCCCCCGTCCCCATCGCCCCCCGCCTGGAGGGCCCGCATGGCGCGCGCCCGCAGGCTCGACTTGCCGCTGAACCGCGGTCCCAGCACCACCGCTGTGCGGCCGGCGCGCAGCGCCTCGACAAGCTGCGCGTCGGCCGGACGCGCAATGTAAAGCGCGCCCGGCTGCACCGCCCCCCGGCTCTGCAGCGGCACGCCGGCTCGCGGCGGCGCCCCTTCGGGGCAGGGCAGCAGCTGGCTCCTCAATCCCGCCCTCCGCCGCCGCTGGCGCCCGGGCGTCCGGCGACCGGCGGGACACTGCTTCGCCGGTCTCGCCACAGCCGCTGCGTCGCAGACCAAGAAACCATGAGGCCGCCATATGAGCACACAGCGACCCGTGCTGCCAAGCCGCCGCGCCGGACGGCGGGGGAGAGGACCGGAGCAGCGGGTCGGGTCGGGCCGCCAACCCCAGGACTGCCGCTCAGCGCAGGGCGGACGGTGATAGGCTGGCTTGATGAACCCAGTGAACAACAAGGGACCGGGGTCGGGCCGGGGGAGCGGGCACCGGCGGCTGCTCGTGCTGTGGGTGCTGCTGGCGGGCGGGCTGGGCGGTCGCGCCGCCGCCGACTCTGCCCCGAACCCGACCCCCGCGGCGGCAGCCGGGGCCGCGATCGCCTCGCCGCCGGATGTCTTTTCGGCCGTGGCGCGGGTGGTCGCCATCGGCGACATCCACGGCGACTTCGAGCGCCTGCAGCAGGCGCTGCGGCTGTGCAAGCTGACCGACGCCCAGGATCAGTGGATAGGCGGCAAGACGCACCTGGTGCAGACCGGCGATGTGCTTGACCGCGGCCCGGACTCGAAGAAGGCGATGGACCTGCTGATGGCGCTGGAGGAAAAGGCGCGCAAGGCCGGCGGCGCGGTGCATGCGCTCATCGGCAACCACGAGTTTATGACCATGACCGGCGACCTCCGCTATGTCTCAAACGGCGAGCTCGCCGCCTTCGGCACCGGACCGCGCGCGACTCCGGTGGGCAGCGACCCGGGGGCCGAGTTTCCCGCCTACAGCGCCGCCTTCGCCAAGACCGGAAAGTATGGCAAGTGGATCCTCGGCCATAGTGCGGTGGTGAAGATCAACGACACCCTTTTTATGCACGGGGGCCTGAGTCCGCGTTACCTAAACCGCAAGCTGCGCGACCTTAACGACTCGGTGCGCGCCGAGCTGGCGGGACTGCGCGACCCCCGCACCGGCGTCGGCGCCGATCCCGAGGGACCGCTGTGGTTCCGCGGCCTGGCGGAGTCGCTGCAGGATCAAGTCCTGCAGGCCTTCCTGGGTGAGCTCGGACGGGCGCAAGGCGCGCTGCGTATCGTCATGGGCCACACCATTCAGGAGCGCGGCATCACCCTGCGCGAGGGCGGCCGACTGGCTCTTATCGACGTCGGGATGTCGCGCTGGACGCTTGGCGGGGCGCCCTCCTGTCTGCTCATCGAGCGGACTCCCAAAGGAGATCAGCTGTCGATCCTCAAGTAGACACCGGAGTCGCTGCGCAGCGACTCCGGGTGACCTCCGTAGACTGTATGCGCAGACTGTATGCGCACTGGCATCCGCCAAGGGGCGCGCTCTGACAAATCCGCTCAGGGTGAGCGCGGGTGACACAGTCGGTCGCGCAGCTTTTGCAGGAGGCGTGGCTTTCGCAAAACGGAAGCAACGGCAGCCTTGCCAGCGCGCGGTGGGTCTGCTTCAATCGCAATAGCGTTCGTCGCTGCCAGCGTCGATTCTGCCGCGTTTTGCAGCGCCAGAGACGCTTTGATTCAGTCGCTGTATTGAGGTTCCGATGGTCAAACGCTCTCCCCCCCCAGCTCGTCCACCGGGCACCCCCAAGGCCCGGCCGGCGCGTGCCAAGAAGCCGCGCGCGGCGGCGGTGACAAGTCCGGGGGCGATCGACTCGGCGGCCGACTCGCTGCTCGCCGAGCCGCCCGAGCTCCGCCTCACGCCCGATGGCGAGCCGCCCCCTGCCGACGCCCTAGATGGTGCCGCGGCGCCGCTGCGCAAGCGCCGCACCAACGCGCCGCAGCTCTTGCGGCGCAAGGCCAAGGCCAAGCCGGCTCTGGCTCCGGCGGCCGAGGTCGAAGACGGCGCCGAGGAGCCGATCGAAGGTCTGGAAGGCATCGACCCGGCCGAGCTAGCCGAGCTGGTTCCCGAGGGAGACTCGGTGCGCGGCAAGGCCGACTTCCTGGTGACCTACTTCAAGGACCTCACCCGCCTGTCGGTGCTCAGCCCGGCGGCGGAGTTCGAGCTGGCGCGCCGCATCGGCATCATGGAAGAGGTGCTGTGGGTCCAGCTGCTGTCGCTGGCGCCGCTCACCGCGCACCTTGTCGATCTGGTCGAGGCGGACCTGCGCAAGGCGGTGCCCGAGTTTGTCGCCGTGCAGGCGGCGGCGCAGGCGCTGCGCGACGAGGGCAAGCTGACCGGCAAGCCGCTGGCGGTGGCCGCGGGGCCGGCGGCGGCCAAGCTGCGGCAGCTCGACCTCGATCGCATCTACGTGACCTCGGCGCTGGAAGAGATCAAGCACCTGGATCACGAGTGGAAAAGCGGCAGCACCCCCGAGGTGCTGCGCAAGAGCGCGCCGCAGGTGAGCCCCGAGCAGTGGCAGAACTACGTGCAGGGGATGTCGGTCATCTCGCAGCTCATCGGCCGCGCCAAGGACGACTTCGTCGAGGCCAACCTGCGCCTGGTGGTGTCGATCGCGCGCCGCTTCAACTATGGCCGCATGCCGCTCGCCGACCTCATTCAGGAAGGCAACATGGGCCTTATCAAGGCGGTCGAGCGCTTTGACTACCGCCGCGGCTATCGCTTCTCGACGTATGCCTCGTGGTGGATCCGCCACGCCATCTCGCGCGGGCTGGCCGACAAGAGCCGCGTGGTGCGCCTGCCGGTGCACACCCTTACCGAGGTCCACTCGGTCATGCGCGCCAAGCGCCGCCTGTCGCGCGAGCTCGGGCGGCAACCGACCGGGCAGGAGCTGGCCACCGCGACCAACATCCGCCTCGACAAGATCGAGAAGATGGACAACTTTCTCGTCGAGGATGCGGTGTCGCTCGACCGCGAGGTGTCGGACAACGACAAGCGCTGCTTCGTCGACTTCCTGCAGGACGACACCCAGGTCTACACGATGAGCGAGCGCCTGATCAGCGAGGCCATGCTCAGCGAGGTCCAGCAGCAGCTGACGAGCCTGTCGCCGATGGAAGCCGACATTCTGCGGCTGCGCTTTGGCATCGACTCCGACCAGGAGCTGACGCTCAAGGAGATCGGCGAGAAGTACGACCTGTCGCGCGAGCGCATCCGCCAGCTGCAGGAGCAGGCGCTCAGCCGCATGCGCCGCGCCCTGTCGCGCAAAGATCTGATCTGAGCCGCCGCCGGCGTGACCCCGAGCCGACAGGCGCTGGGGTCGCCGGCGCCAGGCTCGCGCGGCGGTGGCGCCGGCGCTTGGCGCAGATCCCCCAAAGTGATTGCCCGGGTCGCGGTGGTCGCGAGCCTGCGCTGCGCGCTGCTCAGTTGAGCTGCAGGCGCAGCTGGTTGAGCAGCGCCAGGTTGCGCTGGTAGTCCTTGGCCTGGCGCGGGTACTCGATGGCGTCCAGGTAGTTGAGGCCGACCTCCAGGGCCGAGACCGCGGCGCCGATCTCGCCGGCGCCGGCGTGATAAAGCCCGAGCTCCCAGCTCGCCAGCGCCTCGATCCGCCGCTCCTTGCGCGCCTGCGCCCGGGTCAGCGCCAGCTTCAGGTGGGCGACTGCCGAGCGCGTCTCACCGGCCCGCCGCAGCGTCACCCCGACATCGAGCAGGGCCACCGCCTCCTCCAGCGCGTGGCGACCCTTGCGCACATGCGCCAGCACTTCGCGGAACACCGCCAGGGCGCGGCCGGAGTTGCCGAGCTGCAGGTACAGGTGGCCAACCCGCCGGATCGAGTCCAGGCGCACCCGCGAGGCGCCGAGCTCCTGAAATCGCGACAGCCGCGCGTCGGCCGCGGCCAGATCGCCGCGCAGCGCGTGCCACAGCGCCAGGCTGGCCAGGGCCAGCCCGACATCGGCGCGCGGATCGGCCTCGGCCAGGCGCAGCTGCTCGTCGTAGAGCGCCATCGCCCGGTCCTCTTCGCCGAGCTCCAGCGCCAGGTCGCCGAGGCGGCCGACCAGCTCGGCCTCGCGCTCATCGTACACCGAGATCGGCTGCCCGGCGGCCTTGCTGGCGGCGCGGGCCTCCAGCAGCAGCGCCTGCGCCTGCCGCGGCGCGCCCAGGTGCATGTGGGCCCGCCCCAGGCAGTACAGCGCCGTCCCAAGCTCGCTCGGCTCGCCCAGGCGGCGGGCGATGCGCACCGCTTCGTCAAACTGCCCAAGGGCGCGCTCGATCTCACCTAGCCGCAGCGTGGCCTCGGCGAGCGGCAGCAGGGCCCCCAGGCGCTCTTCAGGCTCGCGGGCCAGCTGTAGCCGCTCGCCGAGCACGGCGGCGGCGCGCTCGGTCTCGCCGGCCAGCCCGAGCAGGCTGCCGAGCTGCTCGACCGCCTCGGCGAGCCGCCGCGGCGGCTGGGTGGCGGCCTGGGCGCGGGCGAGCTCCAGGCGGTGCTCGGCGCGCTGCACGGCGCGATCAAACTCGGAGCGACTGGCGTAAAGGGCCGCCAGGCCGGCGAGCGCGTCTTGCAGGTGCGGCGCCGGCGCGCCGGTGGCGGCGAGCTGACGGTACTCTTCAAAGCAGTCGGCGGCGCGCTGCAGCTCGCGCTGCGCCAGGCAGCACCGCCCGGCGGCGAGCAGGCACTCTAGCAGCAGCGCCGGCTCGCCGAGGCCGCGCGCCGCCCGCACCGCATCGTCGCGAAAACGCCGGGTGGTCGCCGACTCATCGGCGAAGTACTCCACCGCAAGCTCGGTCGTGGCGCGGCCCAGCTCGATGCACAGCCGGGCCGCCGGCGGGTGCTGCGCGGCGCGACCGGCCGCCCAGGCCTGGCAGGTGAGCAGCTGCGGCCACTGGCTGCGCACCGTGCGGTGGGCCTGCATCCGGCTGACGTCATCGCCGGTGATGAGCACCGCGCAGGCCTTGCGCAGGGCGAAAAGGACGTGCGCGGTCAGCCGCTGCATCGCCGGGTCGCGCTCCTCGGTGCAGAGGCTGGCGGCGAGCTCGTGGCGCACCGCGCTGTGCAGGCGAAAGTGGCCGGACCGGGGGTCGGCGAGCAGGAACCCGGCGCGCGCCAGCGTCCGCCGCTGCCGGCTGGCCCGCCCGCCAAAGGCCGCTTCTAGCTGCGGCAGGGTGAAGGCGTCGTCGAACACGCTCAGCACGCGTAGGCACCGCTGGCTGGTCGCCTCCAGGGCGCTGACACAAAGCGCGATCACCGCGCCCTGCGGCTCCCCCTGGGACTCGGAGCCCGCGGCGGGACGCAGCGCCTCGCGCAGCCGGCCGAGCAGCTCCTGTCCGGTCCACCTCGGCCGCCGCAGCCGCCCGAGCAGGCCAACCAGCAGCAGGCTGCCGCCGGTCAGCTCCAGCACCTGCGGCGCTTCCCCGGCCAGCGGTGAGTCGGCCAGCAGGGCGGCCGCCTCCGGCTGCGCCAGGCTCGCCGGCAGCGGCACCACGACCAGGCCCGGCATCTGCGGCAGGCTCGCCGCCGCGGCGCCGTCCTCCAGCGAGTTCTGGGCGGTGAACAGGAGCGCCGACTGCGGCGGTAGCTGACCGAGCAGCCAGCGCACAAAATCGGTGCCCGTGCCATCTATGTGGTCGAGGATCAAAAGGACCCGCCGGCCGGCCAGTCGCTCGCCCAGGGCCGCCACCGCCGCCTCGTCGGATAGAGCGGGCAGGGCGGCGGTGGGCGTCAGGGCGCTGGCGAGCAGGGCGCAGATCGTCGCCCGCGACCACGGCCGCTCGGTGTCGGTGCGCCCGTTTACATAGGCCACGCCATCGGGGAACACCTCGCGCAGGCGCCACCCCGCGGTGTGCACGAGCGTGGTCTTGCCAGCGCCTTCAGGTCCGGCGACCAGCACGGCGCGCGGCGAGTCGAGCTCGGCCCGGCGCAGCTGCGCGCACACCTCCTCAAGCGGCGGCCGCGGCAGCCCCGCCGGCGGGGGCGCGATGGTGGTGCGGCGCTCGCGGGTGCGAAAGCGCTCGAGCGCCGCCAGCGCCAGCAGGAACAGCCCGAGCCCGACCAGGACCAGGGCCCAGGCGCTGCGCGGCAGCAGCCGCCCCCCCAGGACAAGGAGCAGCAGCGCCGCGCCAAGCAGCGCCAGTTGTTCACGGTCGCTCATGATCCGTACGCATGTTGAGAAAGGACGAAGGGCTACAGACTTGGAGGGAAATGCCGCGGGGTCAACTAAAGACGAGCGCGGGGCGGGCTCACGAGGACTGCTGCGCCGCCGCGGCCGCGCGCTTGGCCGGCGCCAGCTTGAGGTCCGAGGTCAGCCAGGCACCGGTGGACTTGGCGGGCAGGCGACGGAACGCCCGCACTGCCACGTCGACATCGGCGGCGGCCTCGGCCACCGGCACATAGGGCGGCGTCGCCACGCCGATGCGGAACACCCGCCCATCGGCGTCGGCGATCCAGCGCGCCACGGTCTGCGTCGGCGCCCCGTTTATCACCATCTTGACCTGCACCGCCAGGGCGACCCGCTCGCCGGTGGCCGTGACGCCGGGGGCGACCGCGCTGTCCAGCGGGAAGGGCTCGTGGCTCATCTCGATCTGCTGCGCCCCCTGGGCCTGCCACTCGGCGATCTGGCGCTGGATGAGCTTGAGCAGCTGCCCGGCCCGATCCTCCGGCGCCAGGGCGACGCCGGCCACCTGCCGCACGTCGAGCATCTGCGGATCATCGGCCGCCTCGAGGATGACCCGCGACAGCACCGCCACCCCGGCGGGCAGCGGCAGCACCCCGGGCGGGATCGCGGCGTAGCCGGGCGGCAGCTTGATGGCGCAGCCGACCTGCGGCAGCTCGACCTCGGCGCCCGGCTCGGGCAGCGGCGGCGGCGGCGCGGTCACCTTCAGCGCCTCGGCGGGCAGGGCGCGCAG
Source organism: Polyangia bacterium (assembly GCA_044222245.1). Classification (GTDB taxonomy): domain Bacteria; phylum Myxococcota_A; class Polyangia; order Palsa-1104; family JAEUJZ01; genus CALFML01. The sequence goes on from JBGANQ010000042.1 coordinate 65,036, forward strand.
CCAGGCAAAGGCGGCGCGCACGCAGCTTAGCGGGTGGGTGGGGAACTGGGCGTCATACTGCGGATCGTCGAAGTAGGCCTGCCCGAGGCGCTGGGCGAGCTTCTGCAGCCCCTCGCCGGGGTACTTCTGCATCGCCATGTTGAGCAGGTTGGTCTCGCGGTAGCCGGTCTCTTGGGTGTGCTGGAAGGCGGTGATGTCGATGACCCCGGTCGCGAGCGGCACCAGAATGTTGCCGACGACCGCCTCCATCAGCTGCTCGTGGGCGACGCGGCGGATGCAGAACAGCGCCGGGACGCCGCAGAAGTCGATGTACTCGACCAAGATGAGCGGCGAAAACGCCGGATCGGCGGTGCGCGCCGGTGGCCGCTGCGCCCCCTTGGGGACCGGGACCTGGAGGTAGTGCTGCTCGAAGCCGAAGCGGGCGTGGCGGACGATGTCCCGCCGCCGCACCTCGGCCGAGGTCGGGCGCAGGTCGGCCCGCCAGGGGGCGTGCAGGATATGCCAGCCCACGCGATGGGCGCTGTCGACGAGGACGACGCGGCGGTCGTGCTCCTCTTGGCGCTTCCAGGCGTCGGGGACGGCCAGCTGAATTCCGGGGAGACCTTTTTTCAAATCGTCGATGAAGCCCATGGAGTGCTCACTTTACCACGAGCGCCCCGCGTTCCCGCGCGGCAAACGAGCGCTTTTGTCACAACCCGGCAGTTAGCCGGGCGGGCTTTTGTGGCACACTCTGCGGCTGGAACAGCGCTGATGCGCGTAGTGATGCTGGCGGGAAACCCGCTCACGTACGACGGACGCGTGCTGCGACACGCGGGGGCGCTCGGCGAGGCCGGGCACGAGGTCGTGCTGCTCGGCGTCATCGGCCCTAACGACGAAGCGGCGCCGCTGCCGGATCTCGACCGGCTCGGCGGCGGGCGGCTACGCGCCTATCGGATCGATCGGCGGCGGGCGGGGCTTTTGCCGCGGGCCCTGTGGTTGTCGTCCGCGGCGCGGCGCCACCTGGCCGGCTGGCTGGTCGGGCAGGTCGGTCCGCGACCGCCGCTGCCCGAGCTGATGGTCGCCCCGTGCGCGGTCGAGCTGGCGGTCGCCGCGGCCTTTTTTGCCGCCGATGTCTACCACGCCAACGATCTGGACACCCTGGTGCCGGCCAGCTGGGCGGCGCAGCTGCGCGGACGACCCTACATCTATGACGCCCACGAGCTGTACGCCGATGAGAGCCCGCTGCTCGGCAGCCACGAGCGGACGGCGCGCTGGCAGGTCGAAGCCAAGCTCGCCCGCGGTGCCCGCGCGGTGCTGACTGTAAATGATCTGTTGGCCGATGAGCTGACGCGGCGCTACGGCATCCCGCGGCCGACCGCGGTGCACAACGTCCCGCCGCTGGTCCCGCTGCGGCCCGTCGCCGCCGGCCAGAACGCAGGACGCGGGAGCGCGACCGCCAGCAGTCGGGATGGCGATGGCTCGCTGCGGCTGCTCCTGCACGGCTCGTGGGTCGGACTGGAGCAGCCGGGGGTGGACGCGGCGCTGCAGGCGGTGGCGCGGCTGCCGGCGGCGCGCCTGACCCTGCGCGGCGGCGTGCGCAACCCGGCGGCCCTGCAGGCGCGGCTCACCGCGCTCGGGATCGCCGACCGCGTCGTCCTGCGGCCGCGGCTGCCCGGGGCCGACGCGCTGGTCCGCGCGGCGATCGCCGAGGAGCACGATGTCGGCCTGTCGGTCCACCTGCCCGACTGCCTCAGCCGTCGCCTGGCGACCTCGAGCAAGGTCTTCGAGTATCTGATGGCCGGCCTGGTCGTCGTGGCGGCCGAGCAGGAAGGCAACCGGCACATCCTGGATGCGCGCTGCGCTCGCTTCTTCCGCCCCGGGGACGCCGCCGAGCTGGCGGGCGTGCTGGCCGAGCTGGCCGCCGATCGCCAGCAGCTGCGCGACCTGCAGCGCGGCGCCCGCGCCCGCGCCGAGTCGGAGTTCTGCTGGGAGCGCGAAAAGCAGCGGCTCCTTGGCCTGTACGCCACCCCGCCTCGCTGAGCGAAAGCGACCCGCTCCGGTCTGTCGCTTGGCCGCGGCTAGCGCGGCCGCAAGAGCGCGAACGAGCTCGTGTAGCCGTGCATGAAGGTCGTCTCGCCGACCGGGCCGATCTCGCCGTTGCAGAAAAAGCCCCCGACCGGCAGCTTGCCCAGGTAGCTAAGCACCAGGTTGCTGTCGTGATCCGGCTGACCATAAAGGTGCTCGCCGCGCCCCAGGCACGAGAACAGCAGCGCCCCCGCCGGCTTGTGGCCGCTGCGGCAGTAGGCATCTAGGTGCTGCCGCAGGTCTTCGGCGGAGGCCTCGGCATCGCGCAGGTGGAACTGCACGGCCTGGTAGGGCTGCAGCATCGCCCCGACGACCACGGCGTTGCGGTCGGGGTTTATGCCCATCATATTGCGGATGAGGAAGTCGCCGTGGCGGTACTCGATCAGGTCGTCCTTCATCTGGATGCCGAGAAACAGCGAGCTGCGAAACAGCTCGCGATCATGCCCATCGAGGCTGTCAAACAGGCCGCGCAGCACCGTGAGGGCCGGCTGGCCCCCGAGCTCGAGGATGACGTTGTCCTCGCAGCGGGTGATGAGCAGCGGTGTCCCGATCGGCCGGCAGCCCTGCGCCACCAGGGTGTCGATGACCACGTCGCCCGACAGCGCCAGGCCGACGACGCCGTCGCGCAGCATCTCGCCATCGAGAAACAGGGCGTTGCTGCCGGCGCCGCGACCGCCGCTGGCCACCCCGCCGACCTTGCGCGCCGTCGGGTACGCCGCATCCAGGCCGGTGATCAGCTGCTCAAGGTCGCAGCTGAACGGCTCGGGCAGCAGCAGAAAAGACGGCTCGCGAGCCGGGTCCACCACCCGGTGCCAGGCGGCGGGGGTGGTCGGCAGCTCATCGAGGTCAAAGTGGAACGGCTGCAGCTGGACGCCGGGCAGCGACGCCGCGGTCAGCGAGATCGCCGGGCGGTGCTCGATCTCGCGGCCGGCGCCGATGATGCCGCCGCCGGTGCAGCCGATAAGCCGCGCCCCGGGGAACTTCTCCCGCACCAGGCTGGGCAGAAGGACCATCGAGTCGCGGTAGTGCGGGGAGGCAAAGAGGACGACGAGCTCCGCGGCCTTGTCACCAAGCTGTTCGCGCACTGCGGCAGCGGTCTCGGCGATGGCGGTCGTGGCCTCGGGCTGGGTCGAGATCGCAGAAGCCCACTTCATGGTCGCGGTTGTGACATGCGGCCAGCCAAAGCGCAACCGCGCAGCGGTGGCAGCCCGCGGGACAGCAGCTAACTAACTAACTAATAAGATCCCCAAAGGCCACAGCGCGCCAGACCCCGTCCCGCCAGGCGAAGGCGCGATCGACCGGGTAGACGGCTGGGAGCTCGGCGGCGGCGTCACCGCGGCGGGGGCGGCGCACTGCCATGTCGAGCTCCCCCGACAGGATGGTCAGCTCCGCCGGCAGGACCGGGGCTGCCGCGGCGCTGCCGGCAAGGCGCCGGGCGAGCTCGGCGCGCAGCTCGTCCGCGGTGCGCAGCGCGCCTGCAGCGACCCGTGAGGGCGCCGGCGCTCCGGCGCTGCCGGCCAGCAGCCCGAACGCTCGGCGGTGCGGGTGGTAGTAGCGCTCGAAGTCGCGCTGGCTGGCGGCGTAGCTGTGGACAAAACTTTCCTGGGCGCGCGACTCGACGCAGCGCGGGCTGCGCGCCTGCCGGACCAGCTTGATGGCGCTGGCGGCGTCATAGCTCTGGTGGGTGAGCAGCGACGCCGCGACGGTCCCCGAGCGGCCCCAGCCCCCGATGCAGTGGATGAGGGTGTGCTCCCCTTCGCCCAGCCAGCCGAGCAGCTGCGTGCACAGGCTGCGCGCCGTCGAACAGGCCAGGGCTGGGCATCGACCATGGGAAAGTGGATGCTGCGCAGCCCGGCTTCGCGCACCGCGGTGCGCAGCCCGTAGGCCCTCGTACTCCATCTCGCGGTCGTCGACCAGCGAGACCACGACGCGGATGCCCTGCGCGGCCAGGCACTCCAGATCATCGCGCAGCGTGCTACCCAGGTCGCGCCGTCCCGGGCACGAGGCGAGGGCGACCCGGCCGGGGGTATCGAGCAGCGGCCCCGCGGGCCCGACGAGCCAGTCGAGCCGTAAGGTGTTAGAGATGGGCACCGGACTCACAGCACGAGGATTGTAGCGCTGATCGCGGCGGCCGGCGTCTCGATCCCAGGCCCCCCTGGCCATCCCCCAGCGCGCGAGGGTGAGCGAGGGTCCCGAGCCTCCCTGGTGAGCAGGAAACTGGCGGGCCCCCCCGGGGCTACGGTAGACTGCGCTCGTGCCCGCGCCATTTCCCTCGTCATCGTCCGGGTCGTCGCCGAGCGGCGCCGCCTATGGGCTCGCCGAACCGAGCGCAGCCCTGCCCAAGCTCTGGCTGACCGGCGCGGCGGCCGGCCAGAGCAGCGCGCTGGAGACGCCCGCTGGCGAGCCGGCGGGCTGGCTACTGCTGGTCGATCCCGAGCAGCCGGGCGGCGAGGCGGAGGGCAGGCAGACGCGGGGGACGCCGGAGCTGTGGGCCGACCCGCACCTTTTGCGGGCGCTGCGCAATACCGGACTGCCGGTGCGCGTCGGCTCGCTGCGCGCCGCGGCCGGGCCCCTTTTGGGCAGCAGCGGCGAGCTGGCGACGACGGTCATCGGCTTCGCCAAGGAGCTGGAGGCCCTGGAGAGGCTGGAGGCGCTGTGCGCCCAGCTGCGCGCGACCGCCGGCCCCGGGAGGAGCGTGCTCTTCTGCCTGCTGCCCGAGCAGCCGCCGCTGCCAGCCATCCTGCTGCAGGCCGCCGAGCGCCTGCGCGGTGCCGGGGCCGATGACGTGCTGCTGGGCATCCCCGCCGCAGTGGAGCTGCTCGACCGCGCCCGCGCCGCGGGGCGAGTGCGACAGAAGCTGCGCGCCAGCCAGCAGGCCCAGCTCCAGCTGCGGGCGCTGACCCAGGGGCTTTTGCTGCTCGGGCCGACCGAAGCCGAGGTGGCCGGCGGCGAGCGCGCCGGCGCGGTGACCAGCGGCCCGCGGGAAGAGAACGCCCCCGAGCCGGTCGCCACCGAGACCAGCGCCGACCCCAGCGAGAGCGCGCGCGTCTTTCAGCGCTTCACCGACCAGGTGCGCGCCGCGGTCGGCTGCCTCCACGTCGCCCTGGTCCTGGTCGGCGACGACACCGACGGCCTGACCGTGGTGACCGCCAGCAGCGAGCCGCACGACACCTGCTTTCCCGGCCCACGCTATGGCTACCCGCAGCTGCGCAGCGCCCTGCCGCACAGCCGCCTGTGCGAGATCACCGAGGAGCGCGAGCGCCTGGCGCTCACTCGCGTGGTGCACTCCGGGCCGGCGCTGCGGTCGTGGGTCCTGCCGCTGCCGCTGGTCCCGGGCGGCGCCGGCGGGGCAGGGTGGGCGCTGGTCCTGTTTGAGGCCAGCCCACCGGCCGGCGACCGCGCGCCGCCGTCTGTGGTTGCCGCGGCGGCAGAGCTTCTCGGCTCGTTCGCGCAGCTGCTCGCCCTGGCGGTGCGCAGCCGCCACCTGGACGAGTCGCTGCGCGAGCGGACGCGGCGGGTCCGCATCACCCACCTCAGCCCGCTGCCGCAGAAGCGCCCGCTGCTCCAGTACCGCGAGTTCTTCGAGTCGAGCGCCGACGGGGTGATCGTCCTTGACGCCAGCGCCCGCATCGTCTGGCTCAACCGCGCCGCCGAGCAGATGACCGGCTACGCCACCGCCGGCCTCGCCGGGCATCTGCTGTGCGAGGTGGTGCCGGCGATGTACCGCGACACCGTGTTTCGCACCGTCGAGCAGGTGCTGGCCGGGGGGCCGGTCAAGGTGTTCGATCTGGCGCTCACCTCGACGTCCAGCGAGACGCTGGCGCTGTCGGTGTCGACCTCGCCGCTGCTCGCCGAGGAGCGCTACGTGGTCCTGTCGTTCCGCGACGTGACCGAGAAGCGCATCCTGGAGAACGAGCTGCGCAAGACCAAGGAGTTCCTCGAGCGGCTCATCGACTCGACGGTCGATGGCATCATCGCCGCCGACATCCAGGGCAAGATCGTTCTTTTCAACCAGGGCGCGGCGCGCATCACCGGCTACGCCCCCGACGAAGTGATCGGCAAGCTGCCGGTGTGGGCGCTGTACCCCGACAAAGAGGCGCAGCGCATCATGGCGCAGCTGCGCTCCGATGGGGACGGCGGCAAGGGGCGCCTCTTGCAGTCGCGGCGGACGATCCTGGGCAAGAACAACGTGACCATCCCGGTGGCGCTGACCGCCTCGATCATCTACGAAGACGGGCGGGAGGTAGCGACGGTGGGCATCCTGTCCGACCTGCGCGAGCGGCTGCGCATCGAGCAGCGGCTCATCCAGACCGAAGAGAAGCTGGCGGCCAGCGAGCGGCAGGCGCTGATCGTCGAGCTCGCCGGCACCGCGGCGCACGAGCTGAACCAGCCGCTGACCTCGGTGATGGGCTACGCGGAGCTGGTCAAGCGCCGCATCCCCGAGGGCTACAGCGACATCCACGACTATGCCGACATCCTGGTCAAAGAGGCCGAGCGGATGGCCGACATCGTCCGCAAGATTGGCCGCATCACCCGCTACGAGACCAAGACCTACGTCGGCGAGTCGCGCATCCTCGATCTGGACAAGTCGGCGCGCCCCGACTCGCTGCCCGAGCTCGCCGAGCTGCCGGCGGGCACCGGCAGCGCTGCCGACTCGCTCGCCGACGCCGAGCTGCTGCCGCTGTTCGCCGGCGTGGCCGTCCCCGCCAAGCCGAGCCGTTAGCCGGCCCTACATCTTGCGCGGGTCCGGTGCCCGGCGTGGCCGCCCCGGCCAAGCCGAGCCGCTAGCCGGCCCTACATCTTGCGCGGGTCGGTGCCCGGCGTCGCGTAGACAGTGCTCCAGATCGTCGCCTCTTCGGCCGGCGGCGACTGCTCGGCGAAGCGCACCGCCTCCTGGACCTGCGCCTTGATGTGCGCCTCCAGCGAGACGACCTCGTCCTCGCCCTGGGCGGCGACCAGGCGCTCGCGGGCGATGAGCACCGCGTCGCGCTTCTTCCACTGCTCGATCTCGTCCTTGGTCCGGTAGTTGCCGGGGTCGGAGATCGAGTGGCCGCGGAAGCGGTAGGTCTCGACCTCGATGAGCGTCGGGATGTGCTCGGTGCGGGCGCGCTCGACGGCGCGGCTTATGCGATCGCGCACCTCCAGCACGTCGTCGCCCTTGAAGCGGTCGCGCGCCAGGGCGAAGCCGGCGCCGCGCTCGGTGACATCGGGCACCGCGAGGGTGCGGTAAAGCGGCGTGCCCATCGAGTACTGGTTGTTCTCGCAGATGAACACCACCGGCAGCTGCCACAGGCCGGCCAGGCTCATGCCCTCGAAGAAGGCCCCCTGGTTGGCCGAGCCCTCGCCGAAGAAGCACAGGGTGACCTCGGGCAGGCTGCGGTACTTGCTGGCGTAGGCGACGCCGGCGGCCAGCGGCACATGCCCCCCGACGATGCCGTAGCCGCCGAGGAAGCGGTGGGCGGCGTCAAACAGGTGCATCGAGCCGCCCATGCCCTTGCTGATGCCGGTCGACTTGCCCATAAGCTCGGCGAGGACGGCCTTGCAGACGTCCAGGCTGGCGCCCGCCTTGGCGATGCAGTGGCCGTGCTCGCGGTAGGTGGCGACGACGTAGTCCTCGGGCCGCAGCGAGGCGATGGCGCCGACGCAGACCGACTCCTGGCCGATGCCGAGGTGGAGGAAGCCGCCCATCTTGCCCTGGGCGTAGGCCTTGGCCGCCGCCTCTTCGATCCGGCGGATGATCATCATCTGCCGGTACAGCTCCTTGAGCGCGGCGAGATCTTCGGGGCCAAGCTTGCGGGGGGCAGGGGAAGCGGCCGCGGGCGCGGCGGCGGAGGTGACTGAGCTAGGTTGCGTATCCATTTTCCGTACTATATCCGAGGTGCGCCGGCCGCCGAAAGGCCGCGCCGCAACAAAGCTGCCGGCCTGACCGGCCGCTCCGCCGGAAAAGCGCGGTGCTGGCTACTGCTTGCAGCAGAGCACGCCGCTTGCACCATCGCTGTTTGAGACATCGCCGATCCGCGAGCCCTGGCAGGTAAAGGCGCCAAAGCCGCAGTCCAGGGCCGAGGCGAAGCCCTGACAGCTCACCGCGGTCGCCGAGCGCCCGCAGCCGGCCCACAGGGCGTAGCTACCGCCTCCCGGGGGTCCGCAGGTCGCCGAGCCGCCGCCGAACTTGCGGTTGGCCACGACGTCGGAGATGAAGTAGCCGTTCATGAACTGCCCCGCCTTCTGGCAGGCGGCCAGATCAATATTGTTGGCGTTGGTGCACAGGACGTAGGGGGCGCGGCACTGCATGTCGGCGGTCTGGCCTGCCTTGTTCTGGAACTTGGCCGGACACGCGTAGACCGTGGGCTTGCCGGCGGCGGTGACGTCGAAGCCGAGCCCCGTGTTGCCGTTTGCCTGCGGGCACCCCTCGGCGGGGAGCAGGGTGGACGGGGTGGCCATGTCGGTCGCGCCCGGGGTGCCGGGGGTCACGCAGACGCCCTGGCTGTTGCACTCCTGCCCGCTCGGGCAGCTGCCGGCCGGCGGGTCGCAGGTGACGACGACGCCGGTGAGATCGGGGTTGAAACAGCTGGCGAGGGCGCCAGTTGCGAGCAGTGCACAGACAAACAACGAATTTTTCATTTTAAGCCTCTTGCCTAATCAGAACTCAGAACGTGCCGGCTACTCCGATGCCCGCCCCCAGCGGAATCAGCGAGACGGCCGCGGGCGCCTGCTTGCTGGCTTTACTGCGCTGGTAGGCCCAGTACCCAGTCCACGCCACTCCGGCGGCCAGGGCGGCACCGCCGATCACGTCGAAGGCGATCCCGGCCGCATCCAGGGCCTTGCCTTCCGCATATTTAGAGTAGGGCACGCTGCTGCCGGGGGTGAACGAGCCGGCCGCGGCCAGCGCTCCCGCCCCGCAGCCGATGCCGACGATGAGCAGCCCGGCCCCGGCTCCCATGAGCACCAGGGCCGGCAGCGGCGGCAGCTTGCCCGGGGGAGCCGCGGCGGACGCGGCGGGCG